>NZ_GG700527.1:1778953-1884085 GCF_000163295.1 Anaerococcus vaginalis ATCC 51170 | reverse complement strand
GTTTATTTTTCTTTTATGCCTAGCGAACTTACTACGTAATATTCTCTTGCTGAGCTTATCATTGCTGCGTTTCCTATTCTCATATATGGGGCTATAAATTTTTTATTGTAGGCAAATAGTCCTGTTACGTATGAAAAGTTTTCTAAACTTGCTTTTTCTTTTTCCATTTTTATAAATTTCATTGGGCTTACTGTGTAATATTCTTGGTAAATGTAATTTTTATTTTTTATTTCTTCTAAGATTTTTTCAAATTCTTTTTTTGTGTGTTCTTTTCCTACGTAGATTCCGTGTGATGCGTAGCCTTGGATTGGTTTTAATATATATTTGTCCTTGTTTGCTACCAATTTCTCTTTGTCTTTTTCGTAATTTAATTTTTCTGTGTATGGTATGTGTTTTTTTATAAATTCATTTTCTTTTTCTGATAGGATTTTTTGGCTTTCTTCTAGCCTTAGTATTCTAAATATATCTTTTGTGTAAAAAAGTGTTGACCTAAATGAGCCTATGCTTATTATTTCATCGTTGAGATATGCGTCTATCAGATTTTTCCCTATATCTTTGTTTTCTATTAAATCGCTTGTTACAAGTCTTCTATAGACTAGATTAATTTTCATATCTTCTATATATAGGCCATTATTTTTTCTTTCTAAATCTTTTAGGTTTGCAATTTTGCAATTGTGACCTCTTTTATTAAATAGATTTTTTATAGTTTCAAATTCTATGTTGTCAAATTCTATTATGTCGACTATGGCTATGTTTATTTTTTCTTTTTTGCCTTTTATTGAAAAATATAAATCTTCTATTGAATCTACCAAACTTTCTAGTAGGTTTATATGATTTATTTGATATTTTTCTTCTAGTTTTTTTATGGCTTTGGAATCTTTCATCAAATCTGCCAAAGACTTATCTTCTAGCATGGCTGATGAGCCGTCTGTGTTTAGCTCGCAAAATTTATAGTCTTCTTTGCCATCATACATTACGTCAAATCTTGCTATTGGTGTTGAAATGTCATAGCCTGGATCTTTTAGGATCAATTTTTCTGTCAAAGGATCTAGGTCGAATAATTTTCTGTAATTTTCGTTTTCTAGGTATTCTTTTGTGACTTTTTCTACTATAGACATAAAAATATTTATCATTTCATCATAGAGTTTGAAATCTTTTGTGTCGTAAAAATACGCATCATACAAGGTAGGTAGAACTTCTTCTTTGTAGGTTGCCCCGTATTCTTTTCTTTTGTCTAATAAATTTTGGTAATCTTTTCTATAGTCTTTATAATCTTCGTTTATTATTTTTATATAATCATCTTTTATCTTGTCGTTTATCATTAATTCCTTTTTTTCTCCTCTAATCTTCTGGATTGTAATTTACTATCGATACAAATTTCCCGTTTTTATCTTGAATTTTTCTAATTCTTTTGTCGAAATCTGTTCTTTTTAGCCAAACTAATTTATCACAACCCAAACATCTTAACTTCATATCTGCACCCATTCTTTCGATTTTCCATTTATTTTCTCCGCACGGATGAGATTTTTTTAGGCTAACTATATCGTTTAATTTATATTTTTTCATAAATTTCCTCTTCTAATAAACTACTTTTTATTTTTCTTTTTTCCATTTCTTCTTTTATAAGCTCTCTTACTTTCCTTGAAATCTCCCATTGCATTCCTGCTTTTACCAGGGATGTCACCCTTACTGTGTAGGAGAAATCCTTAAATTCGTGTATTTCAAAAAAACTCAAATCTTCTATAAAAACATTTTTATATTTTGGCATTGTTTTTATTTGTTGAGATACGCTTTTTATCATCGCTTTTACTTCATCAAGCTTTGTATCATTTGATACGCAAAAATATGCCTCACTTTTTTGAGCTCCCCTATCAAAATTTTGGACATTTGTTATGTTTGAATTTGGAATAATGTGAAGTGAGCCGTTGTAATCTCTGATTTTTGTAATTCTAAGATTAACCTCTTCGACAGTCCCTTCAACTCCAGAGCATGAAACCCATTCGCCAACTCTTATCTTGTCATCAAATATTATCAAAACTCCCTTTACAAAATCTGCAATAAGAGTTTGAGCTCCAAGAGCTATGGCTATACCACCAATTCCTGCTGTAGCTATAAGACTTGATGTGTTGACTCCAAAAATATCCAAAATCATAGTTATGGCAATAAAAATTATAAGTATCCTAATTATAGAATAAAAAATCCTTGATAGGGTTTCAAGTTTTGCTGTATTTCTTTTTGCTTTGCTTTTGTTTCTCTCAAAAAACTTTCTTATTATTTTATGAACTAATTTTAATGTAATAAAACACAATAACAAAACAATTAGGACAGAAATAATATCTATAGTAATTTTATTTCGCATAAAATCTGGTAAAAGAGAGCTCTTTGCAACCATCTTGTCAATATTTTCAATATCTTCTAATTCATTCATTTATATCATCCTCTATAATTTTTAAAATTTCACAAGCAAGCTTTTCGTGAAAAATTTTACCCATGTGCAAACCATCAAGATAATAGGGCTTGATTTTTCTAGAATCAACTTTCAAACAATCAAAGTTCAAAAGTTTTTTTGCAAATTCATTTATTTTTTCATTTACATATCCATAAATCGGATAAGAATCTTCCTCCTCTATTAAAGGCGGTATAATTATAATATTTTTTCTGGCAGTAGATAAATTTAATATACTTTTGACATTTGAATATGCAAGATTCACACTTTTGCCATTCAAAAAGTCATTTGACCCACCAAAAATTATCAGATAATCTACATCTTTGTATTTATTTTTGATTTTTTCATACCTTTTAACCATATCAGAACTTGTAGAACCGCTTATTCCAAAATTTATAATTTCAAAACCCGCCTTAGTTAAAAAGCGGGTGTAATTATTGCATTCTACAAGATAACCTTGGGTAAAGGAATCTCCAAGAGCAAGTATTCTCATTATTTTACCTTCTTTAGGGCAAGGGCCGTTCTTGATGGAATATAAATTTCAATTCCATCGTAGTCAGTATTTTCTAAATTTTTGGATTCATAAATAAAATCTTTTGAAATTCTTCCAAGTCCACCAAATTTTTCATCGTCAGTATCCAAAATCACTTTAAATTTTCCCTTATCGTGGATTGGTACTTGGAAAGAATCGTAGGAATTTTGTGGGTGGAAATTGAAAATATAAACTATATCCCCATTTCTGTAGGCAATAACTTTCCTATCATTATCAAGCCATAGCCTAAAAATATCATTTCCTAATTGCTTATTTTTTTTGATTTGGTCAATCATTTTTTCATCCCATTTCAAAAGCCAATCGTATTTTAATAGGTCATTGTCAGCCAAAGACCAAAGACGTCTTGCGTAATGGAAAGAATAATTATTGCCTTCTCTTGGAAAATCTATCCATTCAGGATGACCAAATTCATTCCCCATAAAATTCAAATAAGATTCTGCGCCCATGGATATTGTAATCCATCTTATCATTTTGTGAAGAGCAATCGCCCTATCAATTATGATATTGTGGGTTGTTTTTTCCATATCCCAATACATGGAAGAATCTGCAAGTCTAAAAATCGTAGTTTTTGAACCAACAAGAGCTTGGTCGTGGCTTTCTACATAAGAAATTCTAGCTTCGGATGGTCTAGAAGTTGAAAGCTCGTACCACATTTTTCCCATGTCCCAATCTTCATCTCGTTTTTCTAGGGCCTTTTCCCAAAAATCTGGCATACCCATAGAAAGTCTATAGTCAAAACCAATTCCTCCATCTTTAATTGGTAGACACATTCCAGGCATAGCTGACATATCTTCAGCAATTGTTATGGCATTTTTCTTAACTTCTCTTATAAGTTCATTGGCAAGTTGAAGATAATTTATAGCTTCAATATCGGTATTCATAGAAAAATATTTTGAATAATTATCAAAATTTTCTCCCCTACCGTGATTTTTATAAATCATTGATGTAACTCCATCAAATCTAAAACCATCAAAATGAAATTCCTCAAGCCAATATTTTATATTTGAAAGAAGAAAATGGCATACTCCAGGTTTGTGATAATCAAATAATTTAGAATCCCAATCAGGATGATTTCCCTCATCGCCTTCATGGAAAAATTGGTAGTCTGTTCCATCGAAAAGATTTATTCCCTCAATAGTATTTTTTACAGCATGGGAATGAACCAAATCCATTATTACATTTAAACCCATTTCGTGGGCAGTATTTATTAAAGATTTTAAATCATCATTTTCTCCATACCAAGAAGAAGGAGCAAAGAAATTTGAAACTTGGTAGCCAAAAGATCCATAATATGGATGTTCAGCTATAGCCATAAGTTGGACTGTATTGTAGCCTTCTTTTTTAATTCTTGGCAAAATATTTTTTTCAAATTCTTTGTAAGTTCCAACACCCTCTCTTTCACAAGCCATACCAATGTGGGCTTCATAGATTAGAAGATCGTGGTTTTTAATTTTAAATTTATCATCTGTCCATTTAAATTTTTTCCTAGGATTTTCTACAATTGCAGAAAAATCTAAATTTTCATCTCTTTCAACCCTTCTTGCAAAAAGAGGAATCCTATCTTGGATGCTTTCTCCATAGTCAACCATAACTTTCACTCTGGATTTGTGTGGAATAGTCCTAATTCCTTTAACAAAAATCTCCCAATCTTCGCCATTAATTTTCTTTAGAGGATGGGAATGTCTATCCCAATTGTTAAAATCTCCAATTAGATAAAGTCCCTTGGCGTTTGGAGCCCATTCCCTATAAATCCATCCAGTTTTTACCTTGTGAAAGCCATAATAATTGTGGGCATTGGCAAAATCTTTTAATTTTTCGCCTTTTTTCAAAAGTCTAGCCTTTTGTTTTTCATATTCATCCATTCTCAGATTTATATCATTTTTGTAATCCTTGATCCAAGGATCAATTTCCAAAATCTTCCAATCTTTCATTATTTGCCCCTTTTCTATACTATTTTTTATTCTTTTTTATTTTCCTCAATAATTTTTTCTGTTATTTCTTTTGGAACTTCTTCATATTTGTCAAATTCCATTGAGAATGATCCACGAGCCTGTGTCATTGATCTTAAATCTATTGAATATTTTAAAACTTCACTTTCTGGTGCAAGAGCTGAAATGATTTGTGAGCCATCTTCTTGTGGTTCCATGCCCAAAATCTTTCCACGTCTTTTGTTCATATCTCCCATTACATCGCCCATGTACTTCTCATCAACTTTAATTTCAAGTTTCATTATAGGCTCAAGCAAAATTGGTTTTGCTTCAACGATTCCTTTTTTGAAAGCAAGTCTTGCTGCTGATTTGAAGGCTTGTTCGTTTGAATCTACTGGGTGGTAAGAGCCATCATACAAAGTAGCTTTTATTCCAACAACCTTATATCCAGCAAGAGGACCTTCGTCCATAGAATCGCGAAGTCCCTTTTCTACAGCAGGGAAATAATTTTTAGGAACTGCTCCACCAAATACTTCCTCATCAAAAACAAATTCCTCATCGCATGGTTCAAATCTAATAAATACATCTCCATATTGACCTGCACCACCAGATTGTTTTTTGTGTTTACCTTGAACATCAGATTTTCCCTTGATAGTTTCTCTGTAAGGGATTTTTAAATCAACAATTTTTGTATTAACAGAATAGTTTTCTTTTAATTTATCCATCAAAACTTCAAGTTGAACATTACCAAGTCCTGCCAAAACTTCTTGGTGAGTTTCAGCATCTCTTCTATCTTCAAAAGTAGGATCTTCTTCTGATAATTTTTTCAAAGCAGCTGAAATTTTATCCTCATCATTTTTACTTTCAGCTTCAATTGCATAATATAAAACTGGTCTTGGATATTTAATTTTCTTATATTCTATAGGACTTTCTTTTGTGCATAAAGAATCTCCAGTTTGAAGAATATCCTGTTTAGAAAATGCTCCAATATCTCCAGCAACAATTTTTTCCGCTTTAAATTGTTCTTTTCCTCTTAAATAGAAAATATTTGAAGCCTTTAATTCCTTGTCCTTACTTATATCATAGAAATTTTGATCTTTTTTAATAGCTCCAGATAAAACCTTAAATATTGAAATCTTACCCAAAAATGGATCAGCAATTGTTTTAAATACAACAGCAGAAAAAGGACTATCTTCGCTAACTTCAAATTCTTCATAATCATCAGTAACTCTAAATCCAATATTTGCAGCCTTGTGGTCAGGAGATGGCATATATTTTGTAATAACATCCATCAACAAATCAAGACCAATATTTTTCTCCAAGCTACCAGCAACTAAAGGAACAGCATTACCATTTATAATTGCCTTTCTAAAACCTTCTTTAAATTCTTCTTCAGTAAAACTTTCGCCTGAAAAATATTTATCCATCAATTCATCATCACTTTCAGCAACAACTTCTTGGATTTCTTCATAAACAGCATTTACTTCTTCAACTCTGATTTCAGGTATTTCAACCTCTTCTACCTTACCATCAACATATTTAAAAGCTTTTTTATCTATAACATCGATCAAACCTTCAAAATTTTCGCCTTCACCAAGGGTTAAGGTTAGTGGGATTATTTTTTTGGAGAAATCTATGTGTAGGTCACTAACTACTTGATTGAATTTGGCATTTTCTTTATCCAATTTATTTACAAAAATAATTCTTGGCAAAGAAATATTTTCTGTATATTTCCAATATTTTTCAGTTCCTACTTCGATTCCATTTTCTCCATCAATTACAAACAAAGCTGACTCACTTGCTCTAAGAGCATTTAATACTTCTCCTTCAAAATCAAAAAATCCAGGAGCATCGATAAAGTTTACCTTGTAATCCTTATATTCAACAGGAATTATTGAGGTTTGGATTGAAATTTTTCTTTTAATTTCTTGTTTTTCATAGTCAGATACAGTATTACCGTCCGCTACTTTTCCAACCCTGTTAATAGCCTTTGTAAAATATAGCAAAGATTCAGTCAAGGAAGTTTTCCCTGCTCCTGAATGCCCTACTAAAGCTAAATTCCTTAATTTGTTTGTTTTATAATCTTTCATAATAAAATAACCTCCGTTTTGTCGATGAAAACATTTTTTCATTCTATGTATATTTATATACCCATTTTATTAAATTAACTAAAATTTTTTATCAAAATTAAATAATTTATCTTTGCAAATATTTTCATTGTTAAAAATAAAGGTAAACTTATTATTAAAATATCAAATTACAATAAAAAAAGACTTGGAAATATCCAAGCCAGATAGTTTAAAAAGTATACAAATCCTCATGCTAAGAATAGAATACGTAAAAATTTGATTTGATTTCAAATTTCAAAATTCGTCAAGAAATCGCACTGTTTGAGAGCGTAGCTTGAGTTTGCGATTTTAGAATTTTGAAATTTAGAAATCAACAATTTTTGGAGTCAGATATTCGTGCTTGAGGGTTTGTTTACGATCTGACTTAGAAAAAATCCAAGTCTATTTTTTAATTAAATTTTTAATACCTCTTTTTATTACCTCAAAAAATGATAGAGACCTTCTCAACTTATTTGACTCAATATAATTATTTAAAGCTCTCAAAGTTTTTTTATTATCCTTTGTTGTAAAAACAAAATTGCCACTTTCTTTTGTGTGAATCGCAAATCTATTTATTTTTTTGCCAAATATAACTGACGCACTCACAAAAGAAATTTCCTTGTAAGGAATTTGTATATAATCTTCTACATTTTTTTCATTATAAAATTCAAAGGCCTTATCGCCTACCATTATATTTCCATCAGAGGTAAATCCATTAAGGCATCTTCCCTTAATGGATAAGTCTACATTTTTATTTTGACTTTGAACCATTACATGATTCCAAGTACAGATGCTATTATTCCTATTATAAATAAAGCAACTATTATAACAATTGGAGATACATTTTTCTTTAATAATTTACAAATTCCAAGTGTTAATAACATTGGAACAAGTCCTGGTATTAATTGGTTTAAGTTATCTTGTAAAGTTGTAACTTTAACTTGATCAAGGCCTGCTGATCCTAATTGATCGTAAAGTTTAAAGGCTTCTTGAAGCCCCTTGCTACCTGTTGATAAAGAATTCCAATCAATAAATGATCCTGCTTGTTGAGTTACTTCTGATACGTTTACAGTAAATGTTACATTTACCCATCTTTGTACCAAAGCGCCAACTATAAACATACCAACAATTGATGCAACCAAGTTTACTTTTCCTAAAAGTCCACCAGATAAATCTTTTGTAATTTCATTTCCTACTTTGTAACCAAATTCTTGAGTTTTCCACTCAAATGCCATTCTTATAATATTCCAAAATACAAAAAATATTATTGGTCCAATAATATTTCCTGTTAAAGCTATTGATGCACCAAGAGCTCCAAGTATTGGTCTTGCTGTAAACCAGAAAACTGGATCACCAACACCTGCCAAAGGTCCCATCATTCCTACTTTAACAGAGTTTATTGTTTTATCTTCAATAGGAGCTCCATTTGCTTTTTCTTCTTCCATAGCAAGAGTAACTCCCATTACTGGGCTTGAAAGATATGGGTGAGTATTATAAAACTCTAAGTGTCTTTTTAAAGCAGATTTTCTTTCTTCATCTGTTTTATATAATTTTTTGATAGCAGGAATTATTGAATAACACCAGCCACCGTTTTGCATACGTTCATAATTCCAAGAACCTTGTAGGAGTTGATGACGATTAAATACTTTTATCCTATCAGATCTTGATAATTCTATTCTTTTTTCATTTACTTCAGTCATATTTCCTCCTAATAATCATTTATAATATCGCCAAGTGGATCTCCAGTATTAGCTGATCCATTTGATGAAGATGATTCTTTAAGTTTTAAATAGATAAGTGCAAGTGAAAATCCTACTACACCAAGTCCGATTAGAGTTAGTTGTGGGATTGCTGCAACTGCAAAACCAATTGCAAAAAATGGCCAAGTTTCTTTTGTACTCATCATATTAATTACCATCGCATAACCTACTGCTGCAACCATTCCTCCGCCTACTTCCATACCATGAGTTAACCAACCTGGCATAGAATTTAAAACGCCTGTTACAACTTTTGGTGAAACAAAACAAAGTGCTGCTGCAGGAACAGCAATTCTAAGTCCTTGCATCAAAACTGCAAGTATATGAAGAACTTCAATTTTTCTGAAATTTCCTTCTTCTGCTGCTGCATCCATTCCGTGAACTATTGGAATTGATAAAGTTCTTGCTATCATTGTCAAAAATAGACCTGCTACTGAAAGTGGTATAGCAACAGCTATTGATGTGTTTATTGCATTATCTACATTTCCTGAGCCATCTTGTAGAGCTAAAACCATGATAATAGCACTTGCAACTGATGCCAAAGCCGCATCCGGAGCTACTGCTGCTCCAACATTTGCCCAACCAAGAGCAATCATTTGAAGAGCACCGCCAAGCATAATTCCTTCTTTTAAATGTCCACTTACAAGTCCAATCAAAGTACAAGCAACGATTGGTTGATGGAATTGGAATTGATCTAGGATTCCTTCCATACCCGCAAGTAGAGCAACTATAACAATTAAAATAATACTAATTGCTGACATAATTCCTCCTTAAGCCAAACCAAGTTCTGATTTTGCTTTTTTCATAATATTTGTAAAGTTTTCAGGCTGATTTGCTGGAACTTTTCTTACATCGATTTTTATTCCCTTATCAAGTAATTTTTCAAAAGTTTCAACATCTTCTTTTCCCATAGAAACGGTAGAAGTTACATAAGCCTTTCCTTGTGAGTGAGCCATAGAGCCAAGATTTATTTCTTTTAAATCTGCGCCTTTTTCGATAAGAGCTAAAGCATCTTGTGGTGTTTCGAATAATAGCATTGCTCTTGTATCTCCAAAACGTGGATCTTCAAAAATTTCTGCCATTTTCCAAATTGGCACAACGTGAGCCTTAACTCCTGGAGGAGCAGCCTCCATTATCATTGACTTACGCAAAGCATCTTCACTTACATTGTCACTTACGACAATAATTCTTGTTGGATTTGTAGATTTTGTCCAACTTGTAGCAACTTGTCCATGAAGTAATCTTGTATCAATCCTTGCAAGAACAACATCAATTTTTCCATCTCCAATTACAGTTCCTTCTGGAATTGTTCCAGTATGTTTTGGAAGATTTTCTTTTGAATCATCTTTTGCATTAGATTTATTGTAATCGTCCATCAAGGATTCTGGTTTAGTTTTTACTCCTTCTTTGGCAGGCTCTAATAAAACTTTTGCAAGATCATGTGATTTTTCTTCCATAAGTCTTGAGCCAAGCGCCTCAATTAGCATGGGTAAATTAAGTCCGGTAAGAACTGCCCACTTTTCTTCATTTCCATCCATTAGAGCTGAAACTTGGTTAAAAGGTGTTCCACCCCAAAGGTCAACTAAGAAAAGTATTTGTTCACAATCAAGTTTTTTGATTTTTTCTTCAAGATCTTTTCTCAAATCATCAGGACCCATTGAAGGTAAGAGAACTGCTGTTTCGAGTTTTTCTTGTTCTCCAAAAATCATTTCACCTGATTGTCTTATACCTTGAGCAAATTCTCCGTGACTTGCCAGTATAATACCTATCATTTACTTCCCTCCTTAAATTAAATTGATTTATTAAATAAACCTAGTTTTATTTTACACTATATCAAGAAATTTTTTAAATATTTTTTTAAAAATTAATTTTTTCCTATTAATGAGATGAAATTTATTTAAGAGTATAGTTTTAGTAATAAATATAAAGAAAGGATTTATTAATGGAAAAATATATTTTAAGAAAAAATAAAAAATTTGAAAAACTTGGTCTGGATGTTTTTTTGTATGAACATAAAAAATCTGGAGCAAGGATTAATTATATAAAAACCGATGACAAAAACAAAACTTTTGCAATTGCTTTTAAAACTCCACCAGAATCTTCAAAGGGGATTTCTCACATTTTGGAACATTCTGTTTTAAATGGTTCAAAAAAATATAGGACTAAAGAGCCTTTTATGGATATGATTGCATCAAGTCTTCAAACTTTTTTAAATGCAATGACCTATCCTGATAAAACTGTTTATCCTGTTGCAAGCGAAAATGATAAGGATTTTTTTAACCTCCAAGATGTTTATTTGGATGCAGTTTTTAATCCAAAAGTTTTAGATAAGGAAGAAATTTTCTTGCAAGAAGGAAAATCTATAAAAATTGATGAAAATGGAAAATTTTCTGTATCGGGCGTTGTTTACAATGAAATGAAAGGTGCCACTACAAATCCAGATACTATTATTTTAAATGAAATAAATAAATATCTTTATAAAAACTCCTGCTACCAATATGTTTCTGGCGGAAATCCTTATGATATTTCCAAATTAAGTTATGATGAATTTTTAGACTTTTATAAAAGATTTTACCACCCATCAAACGCTGAAATTTTTTATTATGGAAATATGGATATTGGGAAATATTTAAAAAATCTTGATGAGGAATATTTGTCCCACTATGAGAAAAAAGAAATTATTGCAGATTGCAAGGTAGTTGAAAATTATTACCAAAAACCAATTTTTACTTCTTATCAATCAAACAATGAAGATAAAAATAAATCATATCTGACATATTCATTTTTAACTAACGAAAGAGCTAATATAAAAGACCAACTTGCAAACGCAATTTTATCAATCGCTCTTTTCAACTCAGATTCTTCTGAAATTTCTCAAAGAATTTACAAGGAAATTGGACCTGAAAGTTTTTATGCAAGGACTGGCTATGGTCAAAGATCCTCAATTCAAATTACAGCCCAAGGCACATCAGATGAAAATTTGGATAGGTTCGTAGAAATTATTGAAGAAGAGCTTAAAAAATATGCCCAACATATTCCAAAAGATTCCCTAAAAGCAGCCCACGCTCTTTTCGATTTTTCTCAAAGAGAGCAAATGAATTCAGCATCAAAGGGAATTGAATATATACTCATGCACAATTTGGATAATGAAATTTTTGATAGCCTAAATTTAATTGACTATATAAACGAATTGGGAGATTTGATTGATGCTGATTATTTTGAAAAACAAGTTAGGAAATATTTTATTAATAACAAGACTAAATTAGTTCTTGTGGCAAAGCCTGATAAGGATTATTTTAAAAATATTGAAGAAAAAATCGACCAGGATTTGGAAAATTTGAAAAAATCCCTATCAGATGAAGAAGTTGATACATTAAAGAAAAAGGAAGAAAAATTAAAAACCTTCCAAGAAAAAGAAGATTCAAAAGAAGATAAGGCTACAATTCCAACTCTTGAAATTAGTGATGTAGACCTTGATATCGAAAAAGTTCCAAGAAAAATCGAGGATGATGATTTTAAATTTATCTACCACGACCTTGACAGTGCTGGGATGATTTACAATGAATTTTTCTTTGACGTAAATCACATGGGCCTTGAAAATCTCAAATATCTTTGTCTAATTTCAGATTTTTTGGGATCAATTGATACAAAAGATCATTCCTACCAAAAATTGGATGATTTAATTCCAATAAATATGGCAGGTCTTAATTTTACAATCCAAAATATAAAAAATAAGGACGGGGAAATTAATAATTTTATAAAAATTTCTTTTAAGACTACTATAGATAGGTATGAAAATTCTTTGAATATTGTAAAAGAAATAATGAATGAATCTGTTTTTGATGATGAAAAAAGAATTGAGGATATTTTAAAACAAATCAAGGCCTTGTTTGAAATGAATATGTATGATTCAGGACACAGCCTTGCCCTAACTCGTTCTTTTTCACATTTTGATAAACTTTCATACATCAAAGATGAGCTAAATGGTTTTGGATATTATGAATTTATAAAGAAAATTTTCATAGATGTAGAAGAAGATTTTATTACTTTCAAGGAAAAATTAGAAGATTTATACAAGGAAATTTTCTCAAAAAATCTATTAGTTAATATAACATCATCAAAAAATGATTATGAAAAAGTAAAGGCTTATATAAAGAAAGAATTTTCAGACCTTGAAAAAACCAAAAAAGAAAAAGGAAATATTGATTTTCATAAGTCCTATTATAAAGAAGCAATTTTGTCTGATGCAAATGTAAATTATGTGTCTGTGGGAGGAGATTTAGAAGAATTTTCTGATAAAAAATTAAATCTTTTGGCCCTTTGTTCATCAATTATTTCAAATCCTTACCTTCACGATTTAATTCGTGCAAAAGGCGGAGCTTATGGAGCAGGTCTTATGGTTGATAAGTACGGAAATATTGGGACCTATTCTTACAGGGACCCTCACATAAGAAAAACAGTGGAAAATTATAAAAAAATCCCTGAGATTTTAGAAAATTTAAAACTTGATCCAAATGATTTGAAAAACCAAAAAATTTCAAAAATGGGCTCATATTTAAAACCCCAATCTCTTCAAGCCAAGACTTCTTTGGATTTTCTAAGATATTTGCAAGGATTTTCTTATAAGGAGCTTGAAGAAAAGCTTCTTGATATAAAAAATGCTAGCTTAGATGATATAATTGATTTGAAAGATGATTACAAAAATATTTTGGACAAAAACAATCTTACAGTTTTTGGAAATAGAGAAAAATTAAGGGAAAATGAAAATTATTTTGATAAAATAATAGATTTAGATTCTTAAATATCCTGATTTTATTATTAATTTATTTAATTTTTACTATTGTATATTAAATAAATATTAAGATAGTTTTTATATATTGAATCTTTCTGGTATAATTTTACTAAGGAGTGAATATGACAAATTATGATAAAGAAAACGAAAAATCTTTGGAAAATAGTCTAAACAAAGCTATTTCTGATATGGATTTTTCTGATATAAGTGAAAAGGTCAAGACAAGTCTTGATATATTTATTGATAAAACAATGAATTTTATAAACGGAAATCAAGTTAGAAAACCCGCAATCCAAACTAAAAATCCTCAAGTTTGTGCCCAAAAACTTCCTGAAAAAACCAAGGCAGGATTATTGAAAACAGCTATGATAATTTCTTTTTTAATTGCACTTTCTATGCTAATGATTTTATTTTTTGACGGATTTTCCTATGATTTTTTTAAAAATCTATTTTTAACAGCTTTGTTTTCAATATTTGGATTTTTTACTTTTAGAAAATCCCAACAATTGGATATGATTTCAAAAGATTACACAAGATTTTTAAGAGAGCTTGGACATAACACCGTAATTCCAATAAGAGATTTGGCATCATCAGTTCAAAAATCAGAGGAAGATACCATAAAAGAGCTTTTGTATATGATGAATAAGGGATATTTCAAACAAGCAAGAATTGTAGAAAATGATTCATTATTTTTGTTAGATATTCCAACTTTTAAATTATACAAAAACCAAAAAAATCAAATGCCAAATTTATCACACGAAGAAAATAAAAAAATAGCCCAAGATGCAAGCACAAAAACAAACAAGGATAAAGCTGAAGAAATAATAAGAATTTCAAGCAAAGAAATTACTTCCATAAATCTTGATATTTCAAGAATTAAAAATAGAAATTTTCTTGAAAAAGTAATAGAAATCAAAAAAACAATTGAAAATATTACAAACATTATTAAAAGATACCCAGAAAAAGCTTATGTTTTGGACAAATTTATAGAATATTATTTGCCAACAACTGTAAAATTAATTGATGCTTACACAGAATACGAAATTATGGAATCAAACGATTCAAAAATTAAAAATTCACTTGCAGAAATAGAATCTTCCATAGAAATAATCAATGAAGCCTTTGAAAAAATCCAATTAGAGCTAATGGAAGATAGGACAATGGATATAAAAACAGACATTGATACAATGAAAATTTTATTAAACCAAGAAGGATATTTAGAAAAAGATTGGAGCAAAAATGAGTGATATTAAATTAAGACTAGACGGAGAAAATGAAGAGGTCGAATTAAAACCAGTCGAATATAAGGAAAAAATCCAAATAGATCAGTCAATAAAATTTTCTCCAGAAGAAGAAAAACAAATTGATGATTTTTCCCAAAAAATTGACCTAGAAGATTCAAATATAATTCTCCAATACGGAGTTGGAGCTCAAAAAAAGATTTCAAATTTCTCAGAAAAAACTTTAAATACAGTAAAAAACAAAGAGCTTGGAGAAATTGGTGGACTTTTGGATAAGGTTGTTTCAGAAATCAAATCAATGGACGAAGACAATGGCGGAGTTTTTGGATTTTTAAAAAAACAAAAATCAAAATTTGAAAATATAAAATTAAAATACCAATCAACAGAAAAAAATATAGATGAAATCGCCAAAGCCTTGGATAACCATCAAATAAGACTTTTAAAAGATATTTCCCTGCTTGATCAGATGTATGAATTAAACGAAGACTATTACAAAGAACTTTCTATGTATATAGAAGCTGGAAACAGAAAGCTCAAAAGAACTTTTGAAAAAGACATACCAGCCCTTGAAAATACAGCAAGAATTTCAAACCTCCCAATGGATGCCCAAAAAGCAAATGACATAAAAGCCCAAGCCAACAGGTTTGAAAAAAAATTACACGATTTAGATTTAACCCGAATGGTTTCAATGCAAATGGCACCACAAATTAGGATGGTACAATCATCAAACTCAATTATGGCAGAAAAAATCCAAACAACAATTGTAAATACAATTCCACTTTGGAAAAACCAAATGGTCCTAGCCCTTGGCATGAGCCACACAGAACAAGCAATTCGTGCCCAAGAAGCCGTTACAAATTTAACCAATGATTTATTAAAATCAAACGCTGACAAATTAAAACAAAATACAATCGATACAGCAAGAGCAACCGAACGCGGTATAATAGACCTTGATACAATAAAATATACAAACGATAGACTAATTGAGGCGATTGACGAAGTAAGAGCAATTCAAATCGAAGGAAATAAGAATAGACAAGACGCCAAAAATGAGCTTGGTCGTCTTGAAGAAGAATTAAAAAGAAATTTATTAAAAAATAGTTAGGAGAAAAAAATGGCAGAAAAAATAGAATTTAAATTTGATACCCAGCTTTTAATAGCAGGAGAAGATTTAGACGAAGACGAAATTTTCGATCACATAACAGAAAATTTCGAAGGAGATAGCCTACTTGCAGTAGGAGATGAAGATTTAATAAAAATCCACTTCCACACAAATAAACCATGGGAAATATTAGAATACGCTCAATCAATCGGAGATATTTTTGACGTAGTAGTAGAAAATATGCAAAGACAAGCAGATGGTTTAAAAGGATAAAAAACAACCGGACTAAAAAAAGGCAGGAATTTTCCTGTCTTTTTGTTTGTCTTGGAATAGAAATAAATTTGTAGCTTGAAGGCTCTCCTCTAGCTTTGTACAATAAAATCGGTTAAAAATAATTTTATATAACAAAATGCAAACTTTTCTATTTTAAAAATAAAAACCATATACAAAAACATTTTATCCTTTAGAAATTAAGGAAAATAAAGAGAAAACCAATCTCAAGCTTGTCGATAGATCTATTTTGTTTTACTTTACATTTAAATTTAACCTATTCAATTTAGATTTCGACTCATTCCATTCGCTCGAGATGGGCGATTGTTTGATTTTGTTTTTTGCTAAAGTTTATATATTTAATCGTTATCAGTTAATATTTTAAGATATTTTCAATTACTTTTATTTTGATTTTCACATATACCAATTAAATTGTAACAAATTGATTTTGTATTTGGGTATATTTTTTTGTATTGTTCAAACAACTTATCATATATTCTTGAATTTTCTTTATTTGGTTTTATAATTTGTGTATATTTTATAAAGGCATCTGAACACTCTTTTACATTATCAAAATATTTCATGCCTAAAGCCGCAATCATAGCTGCACCAAGTCCTGGTCCTTCTTCTATATTTATAGTCATAATATTTTTATTAAATATATCTGCTTGGATTTGTAGCCAATCTTTATTTTTTGAACCCCCGCCAACTGATATAATATTTTTTATTTGAGAATCTATTGATTTTTCCATCATTTCAAAATTATCTCTAAGTGAAAAAGTTATTCCTTCTAAAGTTGATTTTACTAAATGTTTTTTTGTATGAGAAATATCTAATCCTATGAAACTTCCTCTAATATTTCCATCAAAATATGGACTTCTTTCGCCATTTAAATATGGAGCAAAAATTAGACCATCAGCTCCTGCTTTGATTTTATCTATATCTTTAGTCAAATCTTCAAATTTTTCTTTTTTTGAGAAACTTTTTCTAAACCAATTTAGACTCTGTCCTGCTGATAAGGTAACTCCCATAGAATAATACGTATCTTTATAAATCGAATTAAAAAAATGTAATTTTCCATTGTAAGATCTATTTATTTTCTTTTCCGGATTAAGGATTACTCCAGATGTACCTATACTTAAAAGCATGGTATCGTCTTTTCCTATAACCCCACTTCCTATTTCACTAGCACAATTATCAGCACATCCTGCAAATACTCTTACTTTTTTCTTAAACCCGTATTTTAATATCAAATCTTTTTTAACATATCCAACAAAATCTGTCGAATTTAGTAAAGGTGGTAGTAATTTTCTATTTATTCCAAATTTTCTTATAATTTCTTCCGACCATATATGGTCTTCAATATCTAAAAGTAAAGTTCCTGCTGCATCAGAATAATCCATGTTATATTTTCCTGTTAGATAGTATCTCAAATAATCTTTAGGTAATAAAATGTGGTGTGTTTTTTCAAATATTTCTGCTTCGTATTTTTTTACCCATAAAATTTTAGGAAGTGTAAAACCTTCTAATGCGATATTATTTGTAATTTCTAATAGTTTATCAGAAAACTTATTTCTTATATATTTACACTCATCAATAGTTCTTACATCATTCCATAATATAGCATCTCTTAAAACTCTTCCTTGTTCATCAAGTAAAACCAAACTATGCATTTGCCCAGAAAAACTTAATGCTATAAGATTTTCATTTAAATCAAAATCACGATTTAATTTCTCAATAACATTTTCGAAAGCATCAATCCAAAATTTAGGGTTTTGTTCACAATATCCTTTTTTGGGATTGCAAACATCATAAGAACTACTTTTTGCACCAATGAAATTTCCATCCTGATCAAAAACTACTCCTTTTAATGAAGATGTTCCTAGGTCAATTCCTAAAATATAATTCATTTTATTTCCTTTCATTAATGATTTTAATTTTATATTTTTATTTATATTATTTAAAAATGTGCAAAGGTATAACTTTGCACATTCTTGCTATCAATTCTTAATATTTTTATTGAAAAAATAATTCAGCTTTATTATCTGATTCAAACAATTTAACTTTTTCTTCTACAACTTCACACATAGCTTCTATGCAAGCAGGATATATAGCGTTAGGTTCTCTTAAAGAATTGTCTTTCAAAACTTCTCTACATTTTTTGAAAAATGCCACTTTTATATCAGATGATATATTGATTTTATTGATTCCTCTTTTTACAGCTTCTGCAATTTCGGCATTAGGATTTGATGAGCCACCATGTAATACTAGAGGAATTTTTACTAGATCTTTTATTTGTGTTAATAAATCTAGTTTTAATTTAGGAACATAATTTTCAGGATATATTCCGTGAGCTGTTCCAATTGCTATTGCCAAAGAGTCACAATTTGTTTGATCTATAAATTTTTTAGCATCTTCAGGTTTTGTGTATTGAATATCTTTTGAACCACCATATTCATCTCCAGCATCTACACCAATTGTTCCGAGTTCTCCTTCTACAGATACATCTACGCTATGAGCAAGCTCTACAACTTTTTTTGTCATTTCAATATTTTCTTCAAATTTAAATGTACTAGCATCAATCATAACTGATGTAAATCCATCTTTTATTGCATTAATAACTTGTTTTATAGAAGAACCATGATCTAAATGTAACACTACTGGTAATTCAGATTTATTTGCTTTATCAATTATTGTTTTTACAAAACTATCTTCCACGTATGAAAGTTCATCGGGATGTATAGCTATAATTACTGGAGATTTTAGTTCTTCACATTTTTTGAAAACTCCATTAAGCATAGGTAATGATGAGATATTAAATGCTGGTACAGCAAAATTATTCTCGTTAGCAACTTTCAACATTTCTTTCATATTAATTAACATTTTAAACTCCTATATTATTAATTCCATTTTCTATTTATTCTCTTATCCATTGTATTTAGGATATTCGTTGCATAATAATTTGTAAGGTTTTTCATCCTCTATTATTTCAGGAAATCTTCCTACTTGTTCATAAAACCTATTGTCATTATCATCATCATTAACTTCAGAAACTTCTCCCACTAATACATCTCCAGTATTTTCTTTTACAGAAAATTTATGATATTGATATGGCTTTAAGGTAATACTTTGTCCAGGATTTAATTCAACACTTTCTCCTGCCTTTACATAATATTCTCTTCCATCAGATTCTACTAAGACATCATCTTTAGAAAAATTTCCATCGTCATCATTATAAACAGTTATAAGCAAAGTTCCTCCGCCTCTGTTTATAATATCTTCTGTTTTTTGCCAGTGAAAATGAAACGGAAATTCTTGATTTTGCTTTATCATAATATATTTTTCTGCATATTTTTTTGAAGAAGATTTATTTATATTTCCATTTCTACAAGTAAATAATGAAAAACCTATATTTTCAAAATCATCTAAACCAGCATCGGTTATATCCCATCCAAGTTTATTATCTCTGATTATGTCATATTCATTATTTTTATCTTTCCAGTCTTCAGTTGACCAATATGCAAAATCAGGTAGATATACATTCATTTTCTTCAAAAATTTTTCCATATCTTTTATTGCTTTATTAATTTGTGATCTTTTCATATAACCTCTCTAATTTATGAAAAACTTAAATTTTCTAGCTCATCATTATTATCTTTTTTATTCTCAAAATTTGTTACTTTTTTATTTTTTAAAAATTGTAACAAAATAGCAAATACTAAAGATCCTACTAATAAAGAAACTAACCACAATAAAGGTTTGTTAATTCCAGGTAACGCTACCAATCCACCTGATGGAACTTTTGATTCAATATTCCAAAGTCCAACTAATCCACCACTTACACCAGCACCAACAGCTGTGCATATAGTTATTCTTAATAAATTATTCAATATTATTGGAAATGAACCTTCTGTTATTTGAAAACATCCCATAATGAATGCTGTTTTTAAAGAATCAACCTCTTGTTGTGAAAATAAATCTTTTTTGCCGATGATTTTTGATAAGAAATATCCAATTGTTAATCCAAATGGTGCAATCATACTCGCTTGAATCAAATTACATATAGGACCACCAAATCCTTCGGACAAAGCAGCTGCTGAAAATGTAAATACAACCTTATTTATTGGTCCACCATAATCTACCGCAGATAAAACTCCCACTACAACTCCAAAAATCATAGAATATTCTGGCTTAGAGCTTAAACTTTTAAGAAGTGAATTTACACTTTCTGTCAACCAAATTATAGGAACTCCAATTATATATTGCATCAAAATAGCTATAATCAAACTTACTATTAAAGGTTGAATTAATTGAGGCATAAGTCCTTGCATCCACTTTGGAAGTTTTAAATTACTTAAAACTATTTTTGTTAAATATCCAGCTAAAAATCCTACTACTATACCACCTAAAAATCCATAACCATTTGTCTTACATAAAACACCCAAAATAATTCCTGGTGCTATTCCAGCTTTGTCCGCTATAGAATACGCAATTCCAGTTGATATGACTATAGGTATAAAGCCTAATCCATTAGCTCCCAATGTGCTCAAAGCATCATTTAAATTAATAAATCCACCATCTATCTCAACAACTTTTCCACCTAAAATATTTCCAATTACCATAAGCATTCCTGCCGCAGATACAAAAGGTATTAGATAGGATATGGCTGTCATGACATGTTTTCTAATATTTAATTGTTTCATTTTATTTCTCCATTAATTTTTCTATTTTTTCAATCAATTTATCAGATGATTGAACAACTGTGCTAGTTGAAATTTCTATTATTTTTTTGCCATCAAAACGATTTCTCTTTGATACAGAAACATCTACTGCTAAAATTACTACATCTGCTTCTTTTATTTCTTCTTCGGTAAGCTCATTTTCAATTCCAATAACTCCTTGCGTTTCAACTTTTATTTCATGTCCTCTTTTGCAAGCTGCATTTATTAACTTTTCTTTCGCTAAATATGTATGAGCTATACCAGCAACACACGCACAAACACCAACTATTTTCATCCCTAACTCCTAAAACAATTTTTTATTTCTTCTTTAGAATCCGCACTTAACAATTTTTTTAATATATCTTCATTTGCTAAATTAGAAGCTACTTTTGATAGTAATTTCAAATGTTCATCTGCAAAGTTCTTATCATTCTTTACAACAAATAATATAACTATCCTTACTCCATTATTATCTAAACTTTCCCATTCAATTTCCTTATTTAATTTCCCAATCGCTATTGTTGTTTCGTTTACATAATCACTTTGCCCATGAGGTATTGCAACAAAATTTCCAATGCCTGTTACTCCGAGTTTTTCCCTTTCTAAAACATCTTTTACAAAACCATCCACTTCTGAAATATATTCGTTTTCTTTCAAAACTTTAGATAATTTTTCTAATACTTGAATTTTAGATTCTGCCTTTAAGTCATTTAAAATCAAATTGTCATCTAATATTTTGTCAATTTCCATATTTCCTCCTTTCGTTTTAGCAAATACAAAATATATTATTACATAAATTGTACTTTATATTTTTTTATGTAATACCATTTCATATTTATATAATAACACTAATTATAAAAATGTCAATATGAAACTATATTTTTTTATTTTGCTATTTTTATATAATGTAATATAATTACATAGAGGTGTATTATGACTAAATTGGATAAAAATGAAAAAGTTATTGATATTTTTAAAAATAATTACAAAAATCTTTTTAAAGCAGAAAAAATAGTTGCGGATTATATAATCAACAATCCAAACAAAGTAACTCTTATGAGTGTAAAAGAAATAGCAAACGAAACAAAAGTAAGCGATGCAACTGTTGTTAGAATGTGTCAACATTCTGGTTTTGACGGTTTTTACCAAATGAAAATTTTACTTTTAAGAGATATTGGTGAAGGAAATCAAAATGATATTGCCGATTTTCAGGATAAGCCAATAGAATTTTTTTTAAATAGAAAAAAAAGTTTAATAAACACTATTAACAAAGAAGATAATATAAATAATATAAAAAAATTAGTAAGTAAATTATTAGACAGCAACATAACCTTAATAGCCGCCACAGGAAATACTCTGCCCGTTGCCCTAGATTTAGAATTTAGACTAAATAGACTAGGCATAAAAACTTTTACAACTTCTACTAATGAAAGATTATTAAATTATACAAGTAACTTAAATGAAAATGATTTTTTAATTACGATTTCAAAATCTGGTTTATCAAAAAATATATTAAAAGTTAGCGATATAGCTAATAACAAAAATATAAAACAAGCTTGTATCACTTCAGAAATAAATTCCAGTTTATCTGAAAATTCAGATATTACAATATTTTCAGGTAAACTTTATAATGATATAAATGACTCTTATAATGGTTTAGAATCTCATATAGGAGAATTTATAATTAATGATATAATTATAGCCTTTGTTGCTTCAACAAAACATAATAAAAATCAACTGCTACAATCTCAACAACTAGAATACGAGTTTTTCTCTTCTTTAAAATTATAATAATTTATAATTATAATTTATTTAGAAATCTTTCCTATTCTCATCTGAAATTAATAAAATAAAAAAGGGCTGTTGAAAAATGATGTGTACCCTCCCTACTGGGTTATCCAGTAAAGAGGGTACACATCATTATTTTTCTGACTTTTTTTGTTGAATAAAAAAATTAATCCTTTAGAAATTAAGGAAAATAAAGAGAAACCCATCTTGAGCTTGTCGAGAGATCTCTTTTGTTTTACTTTATATTTAAATTTAACCTATTCCATTGAGATTTCGATCCTTTCATTCGATTTAGATGGGTTTTATATTTTATTTTCACCTATCAAATCTCCTAAATAATAAATACACTAAAATTACACTAATCAAAGAAATTCCAATAACATACATATAACCAAAATTCCATTTTAATTCTGGCATATTTTCAAAATTCATCCCATACCAACCAGTTATTATCGTGATTGGTGTAAAAATTGTCGTTACAACTGTCAAAACTTTCATTGTATTATTCATGGAAAGGTCCATTTTTGACGTGTAGGAATCTTTTACGTTTGTAATATATCCACTCAAATAAGAAATATTTGAAGAATATCTTTCAACTCTAAACAAAACTGATTTTAGGTGTTTTATATCGTCATCATCGAAAATTTCATTCTCATTTTCCATTAAAACTTCTAAGGTATCAAGGAGTCTTTCGTATGATGCGTACAGATTTAGGGCCTTGTGTCTATTGTCAGAGATTATTTCTATACTATCTCTGGTTTTTTTATTTTTTATTATCGCGTCTTCCACAGCTGCTGTTGAATTTTTTATTTGATCAAAAATTCTTGTGTGGTTATTTACTAGGGCTGTAATAAAATATTTCAAAAGCCTTCCAGGAGATCTTGCTGAAAATTTCTTTGTTAGCATCTTCCTAAAAGCCTCTGTTGTCGATTGATCTCTATCATACAAGTCGACAATTATAAGTCTGTTGTTTTCTATATAAAATCCTATAAGATCTGAAGTTTCAAGATTTCCCATTATATCTAAAAGTTCTAAAATTGCAAAGGTATAATTATCTTCCACTGCCATATAAGATTTTTTGGCAGTGTCTGACAAGAGCAAATCAATTATGGCATCGTCCAAATTATAAGTTTTGGCAAAATCAATAAAACTCGCCTTACCCAAATACATCAAATAAAAATCATCATCTTCTATAACATCATAAAAACTAGAAATATCGGTTTGTTCAAAACCGTTATCCGTGTCAAATTTATAAATATAATCCATTTTTTCTCCTTAAAATTAGGAAACATTCCTTTTACATTATGACTATATGAATTATCGATAAAATTTCAACGATTTAAAGCTTAATTTATAGATAATATATTTAAAAATAAAAAATAAGAATCCTTTATTCAACAATTTTTTACAAGCGTCTAAAAAAGATTCTTATTTTATATTTATTCTTATAAACAAATTAAAGTTCTTTATTTTCAAAAATTTTTATGGAAATAAAAACTGAAATTGAGTGGAGTATTATTGTTATGACAAAAATTATTAAGGATAAAAGTGTTTTATCCATTGTTAAACCTTTATTTACATATTCCAAAAGCCATTCTTTATTTGATGAAATTGTTGAGAAAAATGCAAATACTACAAAATATAAAATTACAAAAAACAGTCTTGCCTTTTCCGCTCCAAATTTATACATCAATGGAAGTTCAACAACTCCAACTATACTTGTTACAAAAAATAGGGATGATATAAGCAAAATTAAGGGAATTTCTTTTGTAAGTGGGTTTTTGTTAAATCCTACAACAAATGACAAGGCCATTGCAAAAATTGACATAAACCAAATTATAGTATATCTTGAAAATACAATTTTTTCCCTCGAAATTCCACTTGAAATCAAATATTTATTTGTTGAATATTGGTTGTCGATTCCAAAAACCATGCCCAAAATTATTACTGGGACTAGGATGAAAAACAATGGAATCAAAACCAATTGATCTTCCTTGTAAAAATAAACTCCCAATCCTACTATAATTATAAATTGTAAAAGCAAAGCATTTTTTATCGAAATCAAATCTTTATATATCAAGGCTTTCATTGTATTTCTCCTTTATCATATAAACCATAATTTCCTCTATACTAACATTTTCTATTTCAAGATTTTGAGGAATTAATTTTTTTTTGACCAAACATTCTTTTCCAAATTTATAATCTCTTACTGCAATTATGGAATTTTTATCAATACTTTCAAATTCTTCTTTTGAAAGGGAAACTAGGCCATAATCTTCCTTTAATTTATCCTTATTTTCAACAAAAATTAGCTTTCCCCTATGTAAAAAGGCAATTTCATCTGCAATTTTTTCTAAATCTGACAAAATATGGGATGAAATCATAATGCTTTTGTTTTCATCTTGGATAAATTCTAAAAGTATATCCAAAATATCATCCCTTGCCACAGGATCAAGCCCACTTGTCGCCTCATCCAAAATCAAAAGCTCTGCCTTGTGGCTTAATGCCAAAATCAAAGACAATTTCATCTTCATTCCTCTAGAAAAAGTAGAAATTTTCTTTTTTTCTGGAAGCTCAAATCTTTTTAAAAGCTTATTAAAAGTTTCTTTTTCCCAAAAATTTCCATAATACATGGAGTGAAATTTTTCAACTTCTTTAATATTTAACTCTTGGGGAAAGAAAAAATCTTCAAAAACAAAGGCGATTTTTTTCTTCTCATCCTCAGTCAAATCTTCAATTTTTTTGCCGAAAATATAAATTTCACCAGAATCTTTTTTCATATCGCCCAAAATCAATTTGATTGTAGTAGATTTTCCAGCTCCATTTTCTCCAATATATCCTACAATAGATCCTCTTTTGATATTTAAATCCAAAGGTCCAAGATAAAAATCATTCAAAGATTTTTTTAGACCTTTTATTTTTAATATATCATCCATCTTCTTCCTCCAATATATCCATAAGAGAAATAATTTCTTTTTTTGAAATTCCTGCAAGTTTAGACAATTTGATAATTTCTTTTAGATGATCTTCAATTTTTATAGAAAATTTTTCCCTGATTAATTCTGGATTTTGATCTTTTACAAAATTTCCCTTTCCTGGAACAGAATTAATAAGTCCATCTTTTTCAAGTTCATCATAAGCCCTTTTCGTTGTAGCTACACTAACTCTAAGCTCTTTTGCCAAAAGTCTAATAGAAGGAAGAGGCTTATCCTTTTCTATCTTATCATTTAAAATTGCGTCTCTTATTTGATTTTTGATTTGTAAATATATGGGATCTTTACTCGAGTATTTGATCTTAATATCCATTTATTCCTCCTACTGTTCATAGTGTACCTTAACAGTTGAAAAGTGTCAAGATATACAAATAAAAAAAGCTTGGTTAAAACCAAGCTAATTTTTATTGAATATCATCTAAAAGCTCTGTCAAAATATAGCCTTGGTATTCTCCATAGCTTACTTTTGACCATTCGCCTACTATTTCTGATCTTTCTATTTGTGTTCCGGGTTGGATTGTTGCTACAATTTCTGAATCTGTGTTTGTTTGTCTTCTTATATTTGAAATATCTTTTACTGTGAATATTCCATAAGCTTGTTTTGGCTCTTTATCTTTATCTTTTTCTTTTTTATTTTTCTTATCTTTCTTTTCTTCTTTTGTTTCTTTTTTGTCTTCTGTTTCGTTTGATTTATTTTTTTCATCAAGATTTTTTAGACTTGCAAGATTATTTGAAGAAGAATTTTCGTTTGTTTCGTTTTTCTTTTTGAAGGTTACTTCTGTTGAAACTTTATTTGATGGTTCACTTTCTTCTGGATGTCTTTGGGATACATATTCTTCTTTTGAACATGCTGAAAGTGTTAAGCTTAAGGCTAATATTAATAAAATTTTCTTTTTCATTTTTTCTCCTTAATTATCCGTTGTTATTATTCCCGAAATTTGGGCATTTACATTTTCAAGTTTTCTTATTGATGCATTTAATTTTTTTCTTCTGAAATCTTTTTTTCTGGCAAAAACTATAACTGAATCTGCGAGTCTTGGATAAAAATTTGCATCGTCGTATTTTTCGTTATCTGCTGTATCTAAAAATATAAAATTATATTTTTCTTTTAGAGAATCAAAAATATTTTCTATCCTATCATAGTTTAAAATGCTTGGATTTATTTCTCTTTGTTCTGGTGCAAGAATTAGGTCAAGATTTTTTTGGAAATGATCTTTTACTATGAAATTTTCATAAGGTTTTTCCTTTTCCAAAATATCAAAAAATCCTCTATCAAATTCAATATCGCACAAATCTCCCATCATTGGATTTCTAAAATCAGCTTCTATAATAATTACCTTGTAATTATCTTTTGCCAATGCTCTAGCTAAATTTAAAATCAAAGATGACTTGTTTATCTTCTCATTTGATGATACAAATTGTACCAAAGAATTTTTATCTGCAATTTTCAAAAAATTATTCTTTAAGGATTCAAAAGATTTTTCTATCTCCTTTGCCTTATTTTTATTAAACATCTAAATCACCATCATCATATTTTGGCATATCTGCAATTATTGTATAGTCCTTGTTGTTTTCTTTGTTTTGATATAATCTAAAATCTTCATCTTCATCATCTGATAAATCTTCGTTAGAATTTATATCTTGGGATAATTCATTGTCTTCGTCGTCGTAGTATTCTTGTACTAAATTTCCATCTTCATTTATATAAGATTCTTTTACATTATCATAATCATTTTCATAATCGTATTCTTCTTTATCATCATCTTTTGTAAATACGACTTTTCTAATTTCTTTTTCTTCAACATATTCTTCTTCATCATTATTTTTTGAATTTCTAATTGTCACTACAAGTGAACCGAAAATAAAATATGTTATAAAAGCTGCAAGTCCAACTTTTAGTGAATCTTTTTCGCTCGTTTTTGCTAAACTTGCATTTGGATAAGCCTTGTCAATTACTACTGCATCAGCTTTATAAAGTTGATTAATTACTGAAACTGTAATTTCTGCATATTCATCTGCTATATCTTCTGCCCTAAGTTTTATAGAATCTTTTACATTTATATTTAAAATGTGGGTATTGGCAATTGCTTGTATTTGAATTTTTTTGTCAAGTTCACCAGGATCCATATCAAGTTTTAAATTTTCAATTACTCTTTTTTTGATAGCATTTGAATTTACAGTTTCTGCATAAGTGTAAGCAGTTTTATCATCATCTTTTATTTTTTCATTAGAGGTTGTAAGGATTTTTGATTGAGCCTTGTAAGTTTTTATTCCAAACTTATCAAACAAAAAATAAAATCCTATTCCTATTATAAGTCCAAAAACCAAAGCCTTTGGTATTACGCTAAATACTGATTCTTTCTTTTTCATTATCTCCTCCGAAATTTCTGTGATTTATTTTTATTTAAATTATTTTTATTTTTCAAAACTCTTATTCTAATTTTACACTATAAGGACAATTTTTTAAAGTTTTGCCAAAGCAAAAAGGCGGGTTTCCCCACCTCAGATTTCTAACAACATATCAAATCCTCATGCAAAGAATATCATACGGAAAAAATTGACTTGATTTCAAATTGAAAAAATCCGTCAAAAATCGCACTGTTTGAGCGTAAGTGAGTTTGCGATTTTAGGATTTTGAAATTTAGAAATCAACAATTTTTGAAGTTAGATATTCGTGCTTGAGGATTTGTTATCTCCTGAAGTGAATCTTCCCACCTTTTATTTTTTAAAATTTTATTTAATTATTAGAAAATATAAAAATACAATTACTGCAAGGACAATTCTATATTTTCCAAAAATAATGAAGTCATTTTTTTGTACGTAAGAAATAAATTTCTTGATTACTATATAAGCAACTATAAAACTTAAAATCATTCCTATAAGAATTAAAATCCATTCATATCCTGAAAATCCTGATACGTTTTTTACAACTTTTAAAAGCGTTGCTCCAAGCATAGTTGGTATTGCCAAAAAGAATGAAAATTCTGCACTAGCTGATCTTGAAAGTCCCAAAATCATTGCGCCAATTATTGTCGCAGCTGATCTTGATGTTCCTGGAATCATGGCAAGAACTTGAAAACATCCTATAAAAAATGCAGTTTTATAAGAAATTAATGAAATATTATCGACTCTTTGTCTATTTTCTTTTTTGTTTCTATTTTCAATTAAAATTATTCCAATACCCCAAACAAAAAGCATAAGGGCAACAACCATTGGATTAAATAAATACTCATCAATTATATCGTCAAATAAAAATCCCAAAATTCCTGCTGGTATTACTCCAACTATAACTCTTTTCCAAAGCTCAATTGTTTCTTTGTAAGGATGAGTTAATCTATAATAAAATTTTGATTGGCCATTTAATTTCGCATAATTTTTTGGAAAATATCTTTTTGTTTTTTCAAAATCCCAAGGATTTAATTTAGAAAAGTACAAAACAACTACTGAAAGTATTGCTCCAAGTTGAATTATTACATTAAAGGCGTTGGCAAATTTTTCTGGTTCAAGTTTTACAAACTCATTTACCAAAATAAGATGGCCCGTTGATGAAACAGGCAAAAATTCTGTAACTCCTTCTACAATAGAAAGAATTATTACTTTTAATAAATCTAAAATCATTTTTTAAATTCCTCCATGAATGAATGTTCTTTACCATTTATTTTATATCCCAAAACCATATCACAATTTACATTTTCAGCTGATCTTAGGATTGATTTTTCTACATTTGGTATGTCTTCTTTTAAATCTTCAATAAGATTTTTTATTTTTTTTCTTGTATAAGACTCACTTTTTTTTGTAACAGTGCAAGCACAATTTAAGGCACTTAATCCTACATAATCACGCCAAGCTATTACATCTTTTTCTTCTATAAAATACATGGGTCTTATAAGTTCCATATCATCAAAATTTTGCGCCATAAGTTTTGGCTTCATAGTTTTATAATTTCCAGCATACAAAACATTCATCAAAGTCGTTTCGATTGCATCGTTCATGTGATGGCCCAAGGCAACTTTATTACAACCAAGCTCTTTTGCCTTGGCATATAAGAATCCCCTTCTCATTCTCGCGCACATATAACAAGGATATTCTCCAGAAATTTTTTCGCTAATTTCAAAAACATCCGAATCGAAAATTTTTGCTGGAATATTTAAATATTTTAGATTTTTCTCTAACAAATCTCTGTTTTCTTTATCGTAGCCTGGATCCATGCAAATATATTCAACTTCAAAATTTACATTTGAATGTTTGTGCAATTCTTCAACAAGTTTTGCTGTCAAAAGTGAATCTTTTCCACCAGAAATCGCGCAAGCGACCTTGTCGCCCTCATTTATTAATTCATATTTTTTTACAGCTTTTATAAATTTTGACCAAAGCTCTTTTCTATATTTTTTTATAATCGATCTTTCAATTTCTACTAATTCCATCATAACTCCACTAAACTTGAAGGTTCGTTTCTTTTTGCAACTTCCAATTGTATATCTTTATTTGTATCTAGTCCACAGGATTTTAGGTAATTATCTACAGTTATTTTGCAAAGCTGTTCTGAATTATTTGTTTCAGACAAGTGAGCAAGAAAAATTTTTTCATTTTTGCCTTGAAGGGCATCAGCCAAAGATTTTGCCGATTGTTCATTTGATAAATGTCCCATCTTTCCCATAATCCTAACTTTCATCGAATAAGTATAGGGACCTCTTTTTAAAGCATCAAGGTCATGGTTTGCCTCAAAATAATAAACATCTGATCCCTTTATCTCATTTAAAATTCTCTCATCAATTATTCCCGTATCAGTCAAAACCGTAATTTTTTTATTATCCAAATACAAAATAAAACCAACCGGTTCACTTGCATCGTGATGAATTGATATTGGAAAAATATCAAAAGAATTAAAATTAAAAAAAGAATTCGACTTGAAAATTTTTATATTTTCATCTTTTAATTTCCCAGCATTTTTTATAAAAGAAAGCCAAGTTCCCTTATTGGCATAAATTGGAATATCATATCTTCTGCTCATGACAGATGCTCCCTTTACGTGGTCGATGTGTTCATGAGTTAAAAAAATCGCATCCAAATTTTTTGGATTTTCGCCAATTTGAGATAAAAGATTTTCAATTTTTCGTCCCGAAAAACCACAATCAATCAAAATTTTTGATCCTTTGTGTTCAACAAAAACAGAATTTCCCGAAGATCCTGAAGCTAGAGAGCAAAATTTACTCATAATACTTCCTATCTTTTTTATTTTATAAAATTTATTTTAACATAAAAATATGTAAGATTTTAGAAAAATCTTACATAAATAACTATTCATATAATACTGGTTTTTTCTTCTTTTTCAATTTTAATTTGCAAAAAATATTTTTTCTAAAATATTACAAACTCCATCTTCATCGTTTGAATAATTTGAAACAATATCAACCATTTCTTTTACACTTTCTCTCCCATTTCCGCAAGTTGCAGAAACTCCTGCCATATTTAGCATAGTTTTGTCATTATTTGAATCGCCAATAGCAAGCGTTGATTTTAAATCCACATTTAAAATTTTGCACAATCTTTTTAAAGCCTGACCTTTGTCAGCCTCCTTGTGTAAAACTTCAAAAACTTCTGGAACATTTCTTACTGTTTGATAAGTTTTTAAAAGCATTTCATTATAATTTTTTTCAAACTCATCAACAGCATCTTTGTTTCCAGTTATGGTAATCCTATCAACCCTTTTACTCATATCTTTTTCATCAATTTTTTCAATAGGCATTTTCAAAATTTCAGATTCAAATAAAAAATGTTTATTTACCCTTTCGCTATTGCTATACAGATTATATTTATTGTAAATTCCTATTTGAAGCTTATCGTTTATTATCTTTTTAAGATTTAAATAATCCTCCATGCTTAAAATTTTTTTTGAAACATCTGACTTGTCTTTATTTTTAATTATAAGAGAGCCAGTATTTGTTATAGAATAATCATCATCAGAATTTAATTCCAAATCATCAAGTATCCAAGAAAATCCACCAAGAGGCCTTCCAGTAGCAATAACTACAAAAATCCCCTTTACTCTCAACTTTTTAATAATTTCAAAATTTTTTCTAGAAACTTTTTTATCCGAATTTAAAAGAGTTCCATCAAGGTCAATAGCTACAAGTTTTATATTTTTTTCCATATTCACTCCTAACTTTCTTCTCTTTTTATTCTATCACATAAAATTATATATTTTAAAAAATAAAAATAAGCCTTAATGTATAGGCTTATTAATAAAATTTTCTATTAATTTATTTTTGTCATAAATTTCTTTTTCTATATTTTTATAATAATCTCTAAGATTTCTCTCATTTCTATATTTTTTTCCATTCATCAATTTTGAATTTGCATTCATTCCAAGGCCTATAATATTTTCAAGCTCTTCATTTATTAAAATATTATATCGTTGAGAAGTATTTTCTTTTTCATAGCCAATATTTTCCAAATTTCCTATTATGTTTTTTTGCCTATAAAGATAATAGGGCTTGTAGGAATTTTCTTTTGTAAAAATTTCTATATCCTTTGCAATTTTTATACTTTCGCTTTCATTTCCATTTATATTTTCTTCAAAATATTTTGAGCCAACTTTCTGAGCCAGTGCATGGAAGGTTATATTATCTGGTTCTAATTTTTTTAAAATTTCAAAATTTTTAGAAAAACTTTCCCTATTTTCTCCATAAAGTCCAACTATAAAATCCATATTTACAATAATACCAAGCTTTTTGGCATAATCATAAATTCTTATAAAATTTTCCAAATCAATCGCTCTATTAATATTTTCCAAAACATTCACGCTAAAAGTTTGGGGATTTAAGGAAATTCTTCCTACATTTTTTTCTTTAAACAAATCTAATTTTTCAAAGTCAAGGGTATCTTCCCTGCCTGCTTCAAGTGTAAATTCATTGAAAATAAATTTTTCGTTGATTAAAGACAAAATCCTATCCAAATCTTTTACAGATAAATTTGATGGTGTTCCTCCGCCAAGATAAATTGTATCCAATTTTTTCGGCAAATTTATTTGAGAAATTTCCTTTAATAAAAAATCTACATAAAGATTTTTCTCTACTGTGTTTGACACAATAGTAGGATAGGAACAATACCTGCACCTTTGAGGGCAAAATGGAATATTTATATAAAGATTAAAATCTTTTGCATCAAATTTTAATTTGTCCTGACTTTCTTTTATAGCTTTTAATAAATTGATTTTATTATCTTTTAACTTATAAATATTTTTCAAATCATCAAAACTATGATTTTTTAAAAGTTTTGAAGGTTTTGACCCTGTTAAAATCCCCCAATCAGAAGTTTTTTTATTTTCTTTTTCCAAAATTTCAAAAAGAATTTGTTTCAATTCTAAATTTGAATCAAAAAAGTAGGACTTATTTTTACTTTCAATAAGTCCATTTTTTATCAATATATCAGGATTTTTTTCAACAAAAGAAAAATCTTCTTTGTCATAAAAAATATTTAAAATATCATATACAATTTTTCTTTGATTTTCATTTTCTAAATATACTTTCATATTTCTTTTACAATTTCTCTCGCCCAAACTTGGTCGATCATTGATGTTTCTTTGACATCAACAAAGGCTATGTATTTGTCATACAAAGTTTGATAAAGATCATCCACAAATGGCATTTTGAATTTGCCATTTTTTGTTACAATTATAAATTCATTATTTTTATAGTGCATAGCCAAAATATCTTCTTTTTTAAATTTAAAATCTGGACTTTGAATTAGGACAAACTTCATTATTTCAATTATATTATCAATTTTCCCATCATCGAAAATAGAAATTTTTTCCTTCAAATCAAGGTCATTTTTGCACATTCTTATTATAAAATCTTCTGCCTTATTTTTATTTAACCTATCCAAAATTTTTAGGGAAGATTTGAAGGCTAGTTGATTTCTTTTTTGGATAAATTTAGGATCATTTACAAACATCAACTTCTTGTCATTATCTGTATAAACATATCTATAATTTAATTTAAATAATTTTTTGCAAGATGGACATTCAACAAGACCTACATTTTCTATAAAATCTTTGTCATTAAGAGAAAATATTGCAGTAGGCAAAGATTTTGTAAATTTTTCCTTACAAGATGGGCAAGATAAATTAAAATCTTTATTTCTTGTATCAATATTATTTTTATTTTTTAAAAAATCCAAAAATTCTTCCAAAGACGAAAACACCAAATCTGCTTCATTTTTTATAAGCTCACTATCGTCCAAATCAACTATCAAAACCGCCACAGCACCACTTGCCTTTGCAGCTTTTATCCCAGAAAGAGAATCTTCCAAAATATAAGTTTTATTTTTGTCAGCATTTAATTTTTCAATAGCAAAATTAAAAATTTCGGGATTTGGTTTGCCTTCAACAATATTATCCGAAGAAATTATCAAATCAAAATAATTTCTTACCCCTTCCCTATCAACCAAAAAATCTACCCTGTCTTTTTCAGAAGAAGATGCAAGAGCAAGTTTCTTATTATTTTTTTTCAAATAATCCAACAATTCCACCAAACCAGATTTTTTTAAAGAATAATCAATTTTTTCAAATTTTTCTTCCCTCAAATCATTTAAATCTTTTCTAATTTCTAAAGCTTTTTGCCTATCCATAGAAAATTTTTCAACCATATAAGAAATAGATTCATCCATTTTCCTTCCAGATAAAAGAATCTTATCTTCTAAATCAAAAGAAAAATTATTCTTTTTTGCAATCTCACGCCATGTTTGATAATAAAAATTTTCCGTATCAAACATAGTTCCATCCATATCAAATATAAAATAATCCATACTAAAACTCAATTAAATTTAATCCCAATTCTTCATCAAATTTTCTATTAATATCGCCATCAATAATTGTAACAAAAATTTCCGCAGTTAAAGAAATAATAGCCTCATTCAAATGACCTGCAATTGCTTCCCCTGCAATATCTCCAGTAAGAGCATTTGTTTTTGCCTTGCCACAAGTGATGTGAAAATGAGTATAAAGCTTACCATCTTTATTAGAAATATTTCCACAAAGATTTGCAATTTCTAAATCTTCTTCATATTTTTTTATATTATAATCCTTAGTTTCAGGATCAAAAAGACCAATGTCAAGATTATCAGTAGCACCAATTCCAGTTAAAAAACCAGCCTTTACATTTTCTTTTTCCAAAATTTTCCTAACAGATTCAACAAGCTTGTCACCCTTTTTTAATCTAATAACTAATTTATCATCAAATCTTTTATAAATCATATAAAGTCCTTTCATTTTTCTTCTTATCTTTTCTTTAATAATTATACCCAAACAAGGGGATGGATATTGGATTTTGATTTTTTTATTTTTAATCTTTAATTTTAAAATAAATTATTTTATTAAATTAAAACTTCGTAGACTTAGGGCGGAAGGAACAGGGGACTTCCGATTGTCCCCTTTTTCCTTCCCCCTAAGAACCCCCATCTTTATAACCCCTTAACCGGCCCTTGCAGGGAGCAAAATTAGAAAGAAACTAAAGTTTCTTTCGTTTTTTAATCGATTATCCAAATTTAATAAGTATATAAGTCCAAAATAAATAAATTCTAAGTTCATTAAAAGAGAAAAAAATAACTCACTAACGTTCAAACAATTTTTTCTCTAATAATTCACTTGAATTTATAATTATTTTTAAAAATCTGAAAGAAGCGTCAGCTTCTTACAAAATTATCTCCATGCAATGGTCGGTTGCAGAGGGCAAAAAAGTGGGGGTTTTGGGGATATAATTAGCTTGAAATTGTGCCAGTGGTACAATTTCAATAATTATACCGCGGACTTTATTCGTAGTTTTAATTTGAAATTGAATTTTGATTTAAGATTTTTTTAAATTTAAAAAGTAAGTTAGCGTGGTAAAAGGGGACAATCGAAAGTCCCCTAATTTGTCCCCTTAGTAACGAAGTATTAAAAATTAATTGTAATTTAGTAAATCATAGAAAAACATTAAGCTTAAAAAATAAAAAAATCTGCATTTAAAAAAGGACTATTTCTAGTCCATTTTTACTCTTTTTAAAAGTGCCATTGCAAAAATAGCTGTTATTATTACAGAAATAACTCCATTTATTGAAGAAACTCCAAGTTTTTGTACAACTTCTACCATATTTGCTTCAAATGACAATCCCATAGCAACTTTATTTTTTATAAAAGTGTATAACAAATAAAGAATAATATAAGTTATTTGTCCAAAAAATCCTGCAAGAGTTGCTTTTGCTTTTTCGTTTTTCATTTTTGTTTTGTGAAAAATCAAACCAGCCACAAAGCCCATCATAAATTTATTTATAAATGTAAATGGTGCTGATGCAAAATAAAGTGGATTTGTTAAATCAAAAATTGCAGAACCAACTCCTGCTGCAAGTCCTCCAAGTCCTGGTCCTAAAATTATTCCTCCCAAAAGACAAAAGGCATTTCCTAAATGAAATCTTGTATCTCCCATTGGCGTTTTGAGTGGTATTTGAAAAAATGCTGAAAAAATAAATACCAAGGCTATAAAAAGACCTGTATATGTAAGTTTTTTTGTAGATAATTTAATCATGAGTCCTCCTATTTTTATTTCTACGTTTTTCTATCACAAACTAATTATATAATACAAAGGAAAATGTGTAAATATATCATTTTTCTATAAAATATTTTATAAATATCCATTTTCAAATTTAAAATTCAATTTTTTTCTATAAAATTAAAAATGTAACATGAGTTACAGAAATTAATTTGAATTTTTTATATAATAAATTAAAAACAAAAAGGAGTTATAGATGAGCGAATTTTTAGGACCAATACATTATATGATGTATGAAAAAATAAAATTTCAAGATAAAATTACAAATTTTCTTTTAGATGGCAATACAAAAGAAATTGACGAAAAAATTAAACCAGTTTCAACTGATAATTTGGAAAATTTAATCGACCAAGAAAATATTCACGGCTGGCTTGATTCAAAAATTGATGTTGTAGAAAATAGACTTGCCTATGCAATAAAAAATAGCGAAAATACCAAAGAAAAATTATTTGATTTTGGAAAAAAACAAGCAGTTGGAAAAAATTTTTCTGATTATAATGAAATTTTTAAGGATTTAAATACCATGATTCTTGATGGAATGCCTTGTGATAATGGACTTTCTGCAACAATTGATGAAAATGGAGATTTATTTTTAATCACAAATGTAAATACTCACGAAAAATATTTCAAAGATTTTATAAATCCAGAAGATTCTCTTTCAAACACTTGCGAAGGAGGCCACAGCCACGACCACCACGAAGCTTTTGAAATTAATAAAAATGGTTTTGAATTAAAAGAAGAAAAATCTCCTTACCATGAATATAGGTACGAATTTTTGAAAGGATATTTTGAAAATTCTCCCTACGCAGTTGACCTTGTTGGTGGAATTAATTATAGAATTTACAAAAAATAAAAAATATTATACAAAATGGATAAGTATATCTTGGAAAAATAGTAAGGATTTTTATGAAAATAGAAGATGTAGTTAAAAAATTAAAGGATGATCCTCGAAATAAAGACTATACGAACAGGGGGATTGGTCCAATTTTTCAGTTAAATAAAGATTCTAAGATTTTAATAATTGGTCAGGCTCCCGGCAAAAAAGTTGAGGAAAGCGGAATTTTATTTAATGATAAAAGCGGAGAAAATCTAGTTGATTGGCTGGGAATAAGTATGGATACCCTCCATGGCAAAAACTTTTCAATACTTCCCATGGATTTTTATTATCCAGGTAAGGGAAAAAGTGGTGACAAGGCTCCAAGAAAATTTATAGCAAAAGAATATCATCCTCTCCTACTTGAAGAGATTAAAAATATAAATTTAACTATATTGATAGGTGCCTATGCACAGAAATTTTACCTAAAAGATGATTTTAAGAAAAATCTAACGGAGACAGTAAGGAATTTTAAAGATTACTTGCCAGAGTACTTTCCCCTAGTCCACCCAAGTCCTTTAAATAATAGGTGGATGGCTAAAAATAAATTTTTTAAGGAAGAAACCCTGCCAGAACTAAAAAAAATTATCCAAAGAATACTTTAGAAAATTTTATAGTTGAATGAAATAATAAATATTAGCAATAAGGAGGCTTTATGAAAAAATTAAGTGCAAATATTTTAGATGGTAAATTTGAACACTTGCTAGACGAAGACAAACTACAAATCACCCATCTCCAAATCAAAAAAGGTGAAGAAATTCCAAGCCATAAGTCAGATAAAAATGTAGTGGTTGTAATTTATAAGGGCAAGGTTGATTTCGTTGGAGAAAATGGAAATGAGATTATAGTTCCTGGCGATATAATAACTATGGAAGCTAATGAATTGCATGCCCTAAAGGCAATAGACGATAGTGATTTGATGGTTATAAAGGCAAAAATTTAATAAAATTTTTAAATAAAAAAGGATGTTGCAAAATGATTAAATCGTTTCAAAATAATCATAGGAAATTCTAATAAAGTTTCGCATAAATAAAGCGATAAGCTCAGTACGAAGCTTTAAAAAATCTATGATAATAGGACGATAGTAATTTACAATTTGCAACATCCGCTTTTTTATTTATTTTTCTTTTTAATTTTTAATTTTTTTCCTCTTCCAAACAACTTATCTGTTGAATAATTTAGGATATTTTTCTTGTAAACTCTTGCTGCGATTATATACATTAAAACAATTCCTACTAACAAAATTATTAGGGAAATCATTCCTTGTAATAGGCTTGCGTTTTCGTAGATCAATCTCATTGGCATAAAAAATGTTGATAAAAATGGTATATAGGAAAGAATTTTTATAAAATTATTTGGTTCACTTCCTACAAATGATGTGGAAATAAAATAGCAAAACATAATTATTAGCATAATTGGTGTTGCCATTTTCCCTGCATCTTCTTGCTTTTGTACCAAAGATCCAAGCATTGCTGAAAGGATTATATATAAAATCAATCCCAAAACCATAAATAAAACTATTTCTCCAACTAATTTATAATTTATCCCTTCAAAAATTTCAGAAATATTAAATCCTAGCATCGTTTTTATTTTTTCATAAAATCCTGTAAATTTAATTACGGCAAATCCAACAAGTCCCAAGGCTAAATAAATTCCAAAATGAACTAGCATTGCAAGAATTGTTCCAAAAATTTTTCCAGCCATATAAGTGCCAGCTTTTACTGATGAGAAAATAAACTCTAGCATTTTTGTGCCTTTTTCAACTGCAATATCTTGCATTATTATTTGTGAATAAAAAATTAAAACAAAATACATTACAAAGATTGTAGCAAATAGGGCTAGCATATTTCCTGGATTTTTTAAATTATCTTTTATTTCGTGAAGATTAACTTCTGGTTTTTGGCTAATTATTGCATTTTGCTTGGCGTCAATATTAGAATTTTTCAAATTTTCTTTTCTTTGCATATCCTCTGCCAAAGAATTTATTACAAGCATTGGTGTTCTTGCTGTTGTATCTCCATAATAATCAAAATTTAAAAGTCCATCTTTGTTTTTAACTTCAAGATAAGCTGAAATATCTTTGTTATCAAGAGCTTTTTTCGCCTCATTTTTTTCTTTAAATTCAAAATCTACCATAGGATTATTATGGAAATTTTTCTTATATTTTTCTTCCGTTACAACTGCAATTGTGTCTGGAGTTTTGGTTGAGTAAGAAATGTAGGAAATTATTCCAATAACTACTGCCATAATAAAAGGCATCAAAACCATAATCCAAAAAGTAGGCGATTTAAGGTGTTTTTTTAAAGTATCAACTGATACAGTCATAAATCTATTCATTTTCTTCCACCTTTCTTGCAAAAATTTCATTTAATGTAGGAGGCGATTGGTCAAAATATGGAACAAAGCCAATATTATCTACAATTTTTTTGAAAATAACTTTTGCGTAATCTTCATTTTTTAAAATAAAAGTCCACTTATTACCGTCTTGGCTAATCATTTCTATATTTTCATCGTTTAAGAAAAATAAATCTTCGCTTGATTCAACCACAAGTTTTTTTCTCTCGTAAGAATTTCTAATTTCTTGAGGAGAACCATTCAAAACTATATTTCCTTTTTTAAGCATGATTAATTTTTGGCAAAGACTTTCAACATTTTCCATATTATGAGATGAAAACATAATTGTAGTTCCCTCTTTGTTTACATCTTTGATTATTTTTTCAAGAAGTCTGATGTTATATGGATCAAGTCCTGAAAAAGGCTCATCCAAAATTACAAATTCCGGTTTATAAATTAAAGCACAAAGAAGTTGGACCTTTTGTTGGTTTCCTTTAGAAAGCTCTTTAATTTTTGATGATAATTTCCCATCAATTTCAAAATAATCAAACCATTCTTTTAATTTCTCATCAGAAATATTTTTCATTTTATTTAATTTTGCAAAATATCTTATTTGGTCTTCTACTTTTCTTTTAGGATCAAGAGATCTTTCTTCTGGCAAAAAACCGATTTTTTCCAAAGGAACTTTTGAAAATTTTTTGCCATTATAAGTAATATTTCCGTCATATTTTGAATAAAAGTTCATTATACACCTAAAAAGTGTGGATTTTCCCGCACCATTTTGACCTATAACTCCAAAAAGTTCGCCATCTTTCACCTCAAAATCAGCACGATTTAAAGCAAGAAGATCGCCAAAACTTTTACTTAAATTTTCTACTTTTAGCATGGATACTCCTTTATCATAAATATCTATTCACTCTTATTTTACCATAGAAAATCAAATTAAAAAAAGATGAGAAATCACTTCTCATCTTTTTCCTTTTCATACTTAATAAATTTTAAAATTTCAAAATCAAGAGAATTTACCAAAATTGCAATTACAACTCCAACCAAGGTATCAAGAACCCTATTTACCGCAAAATCTATTGCTCCAAAATTTTCTCCAGCATGATTTATAGAAACCGAAGCTAGGACTATGCACATTATTGAAATGGCGTTTGGTTTTTCCATAGAAGAAACTATCCAAATCAAAAAAGCCATAATTACCGATAATAAAAAATAATTTTCTATTTCATTAGTAAGATTTTTCTTTACAAATAAAAGGTATAAAAATCCAACAAAACCACCAATAAAAGTTCCCAAAATCCTATTTAAACCAATCTCTATTGATTCATTTACATCATTTTTCGTACAAATTATTGCAGCAATCGCAGAATAAAAGGGAAGGGCATCGGCAGATCTAAAGTGGGAAAAAGTAAAAGACAAAAACACAGCCAAGGCCGTTTTAAAAATTCTTTGTCCTGGTTTCTTTAGTTTCATAGACCAAGCCTGTCACTTAAAAAGTCAAAAAATGTTTGATCATTTACCCTATTTGCCAAATATTTTTTGTTTTTTGAAGATATTTCAACAACACTTCCCCTATCAAAATCTTCATTCACCTTGATAGCTTTTTCTTCAAAAATAAAGGCTTGAGGTTTTAAAAGCATATATAAAAGTAAACCCGCTTTAATTTCTCTTTCATTTTTTGGCAAAGATTTATACAAATCTTTTATTTTCTCAAAAACTGGATCAGAAGTTGATTTTTCCAAAATTTCATCTGGCAAGGTCAAAGAATTTGAAATATCAATTGGCAAAATAAAAGTTTCAATATCTTCTTTCAAAACAATATTTGTAGCCTTTGGGTCGGTAAAAAAATTAAATTCTGAATTTTTTGTAATATCTCCAGAAGAAAAATTTGAACCCAAAATAAAAATATGGTCAATGTATGATACAAAATCATCATATTTTATTATTGCTTTTGCTATATTTGTAAGAGGACCTGTCGCAATAATATCAAGCCTTCCACAATCTTTTGCCAAATCATATAAAAAATCTTCAGGACTTGCATCAGATAAATAATCTTTTGTCTTGTCAAAAATTAGAGAATTTTCTCCCCTAATCAAAATTTCTTGATTTTTCAAATTAGAAGATGAGCCCTCACAAATTGGCAAAATTAAATCTTCCATATTTGCCATAGAAAGAATATTTTTTGCGGCAAATTTTGAATCCATAAAAGAGCTTACAGAAGAAATTCCAACAATTTCAAATTCATTAGAATTAAATGCCATTTTAAGCATCAAAATTTCTGATAAAGTAAAATTTGTATCTATATAAATAAATGGTTTTTCTTTTTCCATAATTCACTTCCTTTTTTTAAAAATTATACCAATATTAATTGAATTTTCTATCAAATTTTATAAGCAAAAATATAAATAATATATTTTTAATTTTTATAGTCAATTAAAACTTCTTGGTTTTTAATTTTATTTTCAAAATATATAGTTGTTTGACAAAATACAAATTAATTAAATAAATATAAGAAGATGACCGATTTTTGTGAATATTTACAAATAATAATTTATATAATAAAATAGTTTTTAATGATTAGGAGGAAAAAATGAAAGAATTTTTAAAAAGAAAAGGAATAAGTTTATCGGCAAAAGTTTATTTTATTGATGCTCTAGGCTCAATGGCTTTCGGACTTTTTGCAACTCTTTTGGTTGGGACAATTTTAAACACAATCGGCAAATCTTTTGACATAAAATTTTTGTCAGAAACAATTTGGCCTCTTGCCCAAGAAGCCACAGGACCTGCAATCGCCGTATCAATCGCCTACGCTTTAAACGCTGACAGGTTGATTTTATTTTCATCAACAATTGTAGGACTTGCCGCAAATAAATTGGGAGGTCCAATGGGAGTTTTTATCGCTACATTAATTTCAGTAGAAATTGCAAAAATAATTTCAAAAGAAACAAAAATCGACATAGTTTTAACTCCAGTTGTGACGGTTTTAGTCGGAGTAATGATTGCAAATTTAGTAGGACCTTTTATTCAAACGCTTATGACAAAAATCGGAATAATTATAATGGATGCAACAAGACAAAAGCCTTTTATAATGGGGATTATTGTTTCAGTAATTGTAGGAATTGTTTTGACTCTTCCAATTTCATCGGCTGCTCTTTGTATGACCATAAGTCTTTCGGGGCTTGCGGCAGGGGCTGCGACAATTGGTTGCTGTTGTCAAATGATAGGCTTTGCAGTAATTTCATTTAAAGAAAATAAAACCCAAGGCCTAATCGCTCAAGGACTTGGAACAAGTATGTTACAAATGCCAAATATAATGAGAAATCCAAAAATTTTAATTCCGCCAACACTTGCCTCAGCAATACTAGGACCATTTTCAACAATAATTTTTAAACTAGAAAATTCTCCAATAGGAGCCGGCATGGGAACATGCGGTTTGGTAGGACAAATTTCAACTTTCACAGCAATGAGCCATGTCCCATTTTTAAAATTATTATTTACTATAATAATAATGCATATAATCCTTCCAGCCATAGTTTCCTTAATAATTTATTATTTCATAAAAAAAATCGGCTGGATAAAAGATGGAGATATGAAGTTGGATTTTTCTAAATAAAATTTATTTAATAAAAATATTTTAAATTTAAAAATGGACTATGCAATGCACAGTCCATTATTATTTGTAATTTTTTAAATTCTTATCCAATTTTTCATCTATTAAATTTATTTATTTTTTCTTTTTTTAGAAACAAATAAGCCGCCTACAGAACCTGCCAAGATTGTCAAAATACTTGCTGATGAACCTACTCCAGTTTTAACATTTTTTGATTTATTATTAGCTGGTGTAAGTTTTGCTTTTTTAGAATTTGATGTGATTTCTTTTGCTTTTTCACTTACAAGCTTAGATCCATCAATCATATTTTTAGAACCATCTGGATATGTTATTGTTACACTACCATTTTTTGTCACTTCAATGTTGATAGCCTTTGGATTTGATTTTTTAACCTTACTAGCAATTTCTGCTTTTTCCTTATCAGTCAAATTATTTTTATCTTTAACCAAAGTCTTAGCTGGAATAACTGCTGGATTATTTTGAGCATCTGTTTTATTATTTTGTGCTTGTGCCATTTTCTCAACCAAATCGCTAGCATTAATTGTATCTTTAGAATTATCTGGATATGTTACACTTACATTTCCTTTTTCATCTACTTCTACTTGTGTATTTTCTGGGAAATTATTTTTGTTTAAGTCTTTTATTTTATTTTTTATTTCCTCTTTTTCTTTTTCTGTTAATTTTTCTAAATTTTTAACTTTTACTCTTTCCTTTGGAAGAATTGGATCAATTGTATCAGCAATTGGTTTTTGTTCTAAAGCAGCTAACATTTGTCTTTTCTTAATAATTTCAGCTTTTAGATTTTTTATTTCCAAATCTAAACCATTGATTTTTTCATCTATTTCTTTTATTTTTTCTCTTAACTCTTTTTCTTTTTCATCTTCAGCCTTTTGTTCTTCTTCTAATTTCAAAAGTTTTTCTTTAAGAGTTTTTATCTCATTTGCTGTCTTTTCACTTAAAGCCTGGCTAGCATTTTTTTCTTTTTCTAATTCTTCTATTTCTTTCTTATTTGCGTCAATTTTTTCTTGAATTTTTGCTTTTTCTTCTTCAAGATCTTTAATTGCTTGGTCTTTATTGTCTACAGCCTTTAATCTATTTTGTTTTTCTTCAATGCTATTTTGAATATTTTTAAGATTTTCTTCTTCTACTTGCAAATCTTTTTTAGCTTTTTCCAAAAGATTTTCTTGTTCTTCTTTTGCTGCTTTAAGCTCATTGACCTTTTTTTCAGTTTCTGGCTTGATTTTCTTTATATCTTCAATCTCTTTTTCTAAAAACTTAATTTTCTTGTCAAGCTCATCTTTTTTAGCCTCTAAATTTTCATAATCTTTAAGCTTTTTTTGTTTTTCTGAAATTTGTTTTTCAAGGCCTTCTTTTGCTCCTTTTATAATATTTAATACAATTGGTCCATTATTTTTTCTTTTTTCAAGGTCTTCTATATCTTTTTTTAATTGCTCAATTTTGTCGATTACATCTTTTGGTGTTTTATTATTTAATTTTTTTTCTAATTCTTCTTTTTCTTTTTGAATTGGTGCTATTTGAGCTTTTTTAGCCTTAATATTTGTTTTTATTTCTTGTATTTGTTTATCAAGTTCTTGATTTTTATTAGCTAAGTCTATCGCATCTTTTTTAGCTTGTTCTTTCTTATTTGAAAGTTCAGTAATCTTATTTTGTATATTTGTGTTTTCTAGTTCTTTTTCTTGAATTTGTTTTTTTGAATTTTCAATTATTTCATCAAAATTAGGAACAACACCTTGAGGAGGATTACCAGCTTTTTTAGCTTCTCCATAGTTTTGTTTAGCTTCTTTTGTCCTTTCAATATGTGTATTCAAATTTTGAATATCTCTTTTATTTTCTTCAATTTTAGCTTGTTCGCCTGAAATTTTATTATCAAAGTCTGCTACTTCCTTGCCTTTTTCAGCGATAGTTGCAGAATTTCTTGTCTTTTCTTCCTCTAATTCTTTAACTTTTTTTTCAAGAGTAGACATTTCATCTTCAATTTTTTTAATTTCTTTTTCTTTATTTTCAATATTTTTATCCAAATCAGAATCATAATCCGGATATTTATCTATCCATTTTTGCAATTCAGCCTTTTTCAATTCACAACTAGCATTAATAACCTTTAATTGATCCTCAAAATTTTTTTTGTCTTCTTCGTTTTTCTTTTCTTTTGCTTTCAAATCAATAAGTTCTTGTATAAGGCTTGTCTTATTAGCAATTATATTGTTTAAACTTTCTTGAATTTTTTCTCTTTCTTCTTTAGCTTTTGGAAGTTCTTGTTCATACTTAGCCAAATCAGCTGTATATCTTTCTAAAAGAGCATTTTCTTTCTCATAAGCTTTTTTCTTTTTATCTAATTCTTCACTAGATTTTTCTAGGCTTTCCTCAAGTTTTTTCTTTTTATCTTCACTAACTTTTTCTTTTTTCTTATCTTCTTCTATACTTTCTTCAAGGGCCTTCTTATCCTTTGCTGGATCAAAGTTTTTTACATCCTCAATTTCTTTTTCCTTTTTCTCAAGGGCTTTTCTTAAATTTTCTTTTTCCTCATTAGCTTTTGCTAATTTTTCATCAAAAGATTTAAGATTTTTTTGGTTTTCAGCTTCTTTATCCTCAAGTTCCTTGATTTTATTTTTTAAATCATCAATTTCCTTAGCTAACTTGTCATTTTTCTTGGATAATTTATTAGAAAGTTCAGATTTTTCTTTAAGCAAGTCTTCTTTTTCTTTTAATTTTTCATCCAATTGCTTTTCTAATTGAGCAATTTCTTTTTTAATAAGAGCAATTTTATTTTCAATTTCTTCCTTACTTTTCATATTTATAGAATTTACATTAAGATTTTCTTCAGCCCTTACCATTTTTCCATTTGAAAAAATAATGCTAGAAGACAAAGCAAGCGCCATAGCGTATTTTGCTAATTTTTGTTTTTTCATAATTTATACCTCATCTTTTATATTGTATTAGTTTTGTTTTATACATTATTTTCATATCTTACCAAAATATTTCTAAAGTGTCAACAAAAAATTTTCAAGAAAGTTTATTGATTTAATTTAGCAAACTTAATTGGTGTATGTTAGTAAATATGAGCTTTTTGTGAAATAAAAATGTAAGAAATGTGAGGGATTTTTTAAATAGCAAAAGCAAAATTTGATTTTTAAATAAATATATCTAAAATTTACTCTGGGGAGAAAAAAATATTTGAAATTTTAAAGATAAAAATAAATAAAAATTATTTATTAGAAAATTTTAAAATATTAATAGAATTTTTTGTGAATTTTTTTAAAAATTTTCAAAAAAAAGAAAGTGCAAGCACTTTCTAATTTTTTAATATTAAAATTTTTTATTTCTAATTATAAGTTAATTTTATTTTTTGGAATTTTTTCCAGCTTTGTGGGATAAATATTAAAAACGTGCACACTGGCACGTTTTTAAGCTAATTTACACGCTAATTTATCATTCATTTTTTAATAAATTAGCATTATATTTTATTTTTCGAAATTTAATCCTTAGTTATAGTCCGCGGGATAATCATTAAAAATGTGCCACTGGCACATTTTTAAGCTGATTATCAATCCTGGTCGCTGTATTGTTTTAGTTTTCCTAGGGCTTGGTTTTCTATTTGTCTTATTCTTTCTCTGGATAGATTATATATCGTTCCTATTTCTTCTAGGGTTTTTGGTTTTTCGTTATCCAAACCGTATCTATAAATTATTATTTGTTTTTCTCTATCTGATAATTGATCCAAAGCTTTCATTAGAAAATCTTCCATATCTTTTTTTAGGATTTGATCGTCTACTGGGATTGAATCGTCTCCTACCATATCCATCAGCTCATCGCCTGTTGAATCTTCTGAATCTAAATTTATATTTAAGCTTGTTGAATTTACTTGATTTCTATTTATCAAAAATAAATCGTCGGCTTGTTTTTTGTCGATTCCTTCTTGTTTTAAAATTTTGTATAATTCCTCTTCGCTTGCTTCTGGATTTGCTTTTAATATTTGTTTTAATTTGTTTAATTTTAAATATTTTCCAGCTGGTATTCTTATTGTGTGACCTTCTTTGTTGATTGCTTTTCTTATTGCCTTATCTATCCATTTGTAGGCGTAGGTTGTAAATTTGTATCCCAAAGTAAGGTCAAATTTTTCTGCAGCTCTTATCATTCCAAGCATGCCTGATTGGACTAAATCTTCAAGCTCAAGGTCGTTTCCATGTGAGCGATAAAAATATGATGCTCTGCTTCTGACTAAACCTTGGTTTTTATCTACTAAGGCTCCTAGGGCATTTTGATTTCCTTCTTGGAATTGCTCTACAATTTGTTCATTTGTTAAATCAGAAAGCCTAATTATGTCGGATCTTTGCCTTGCAACGATAGAATTTTTTATTTTTTTTCTATCTTCTTCCTCTTCTATTTCCAGTTCTTCATCTTCCAAAAACTGTTCAAATTCTTCTTTTTCATCTTCTGTTAAGCCCTTATAAATTTTTTGGGCTTGTTTTTCATCAATATCATCTTCATCGAAAAAATCTTTAAATTTTTCAAAGACTTCTTCGTCATTAAAATCTATTTTATCCATATAACCACCATAATTGATCTGCCTAAGCAGTCAAGTTCTTATAAAAATGATTTGAATTTTTATAAATTGAATTTATCTACCTTTACCATTTATTTTTCCAAGTCTTTTTTTATATCATCAAGTTTTTTTATTACATCTTCTGATAAGGGAAATTGCTTGAAATTATTTGAAAAATCTTTTTTTTGATTTCTTTTTATTTTTACCCTTTTATTTAAAAGATCATTCCTAAGCTCAAGGGCAGTAATCCTGCTTGCTCCTCTTTCGAAAGCAAGTGATTGAATTTGCCCATCGTCGGTTACAACTTTTACATTGTGACGACGTGCATATTTGTTTGTCATTTTTTCAATGTAGGTGTCTGCCGTTTGAAATTTTTTGGTATAGACTATTTTTATGCCAAGTTTTTCAAATATATTTTCTTTTTCTCCATCTGAATTGTAGGCATCAAAAACTACGACAAGTTTTTCGTTTGAAAGGGATGCGTATTCTGCCATCTCGTCTATTAATTTTTCACGAGCAAGCTCTAGGGAATTTTCTTTTATACGAATTAATTCAGGCCAAGAATTTATTATGTTATAGCCATCAACATAGGTTATATTTTTTTTAGTTAAAGCCATTTTGTCTTAGACTTTCATAGATTGCGATTGCACTTGCTACCGATGCGTTTAATGAATTTATTTTGCCAAGCATAGGTATTTTTATTAGTCCATCGCAATTTTCTCTTACAAGTCTTGAAAGTCCCTTTCCTTCATTGCCAACAACTAGGGCAATTTTTCCTGTAAGATCTGTTTGGGTAATGTCCCCTTCTGCTTCTCCAGCTAGTCCATAAACCCAAAAATTTTCTTTTTTTATTTCTTTTATGGCCCTATTTATATTTTTAACCATGGCTATATCAATATTGTTGATTGCTCCGGCACTTGTTTTGTAAACTGTTGAATTTACTTTTGCAGATCTTCTTTCTGAAATAATTATTCCATCAAAACCAAAGGCTTCTGCACTTCTAATTATTGCACCAAGATTGTGGGGATCTTCTATTTGGTCTAGAATCATTAGTCTTTTTTTATCTTTCAAATCATCAAGGTCCTTGTATTTGTAATCTTCTACTTCAATTTCAACACCTTGGTGGTTGCCAGAAATTTTTGAAAAATAATCCTTATCCTCATAAAATATTGGCACATTTTCATCTTCTAATTTATTTATAATCTTATCAATTAGCTTGTGATTTTTGCCTTTATTATTTAAAATATGAGCTTTTTTTATATTTTCTCCTGCATCAATGGTTTCAAGTACAGATTTTCTTCCATATATACTTGCCATTATTTAAGCTCCCACTTGGTTCCTTCTCTTGTGTCCTTGATTAAAATTCCCATTTCAGAAAGTTTGTCACGAATTTCATCAGCCTTTTTAAAATCTTTTGCCTTTTTCGCTTCTTTTCTTTCTTCTATTAGTTTATTTATTAAATCTTCATCAATAGAATCGTCTGTTTTTTTTCTGTTTTCTATACCAAGAACATCTTCAAGTTTTATAAATAAATCTCTTGTTTTTTCTACGAATTCTTTTGAAGAATTTTCATCAAGTTTGGTGTTAGCAAATTTTGAAATTTCAAATAAAACTGTTAGTGCATCCGCAGTGTTTAGGTCATCATCCATAACTTTTCTAAAATTATTTTCAAAATTATCAAGCTCTTTAACTAGGTCTTTTTCTTCGTCTTTTAAATTTCCACTAGTTTTTTCCAAAAGATCATCCATCCTAAATTTGGCATTGTTTAATCTTTCTAGGGAATTTTTTGCTTGTTCTATTATTTCTCTTGTGAAATTTATTGGAAGTCTATAGCTTGCAGACAAAAGCCAAAATCTTACAACCATAAGGTCGTATTCTTTTTTGATATCGTGGAGGGTAAAGAAATTTCCCAAAGACTTGCTCATTTTTGTTCCATCAACTTGGATCATGCCGTTGTGCATCCAATAATTTGCAAATTTTTTGCCTGATCTTGTTTCTGATTGGGCAATTTCATTTTCGTGATGAGGAAATTGTAAATCTTCTCCACCAGCGTGAAGGTCAATTGTTTCTCCCAATAATTTTTTGCTCATGGTTGAACATTCTATATGCCAGCCCGGTCTACCCTTGCCCCAAGGAGAATCCCAAGAGACTTCTCCTTCTTTTTTTGTAGCTTTCCATAGGGTAAAGTCCATAGGATTTCTTTTTTTGCCCTTGTCCTTATCATCTAATCTGTTTGATGCGCCTTCTCTTAAATCTTCAATGTTTTTTCCTGAAAGATGTCCATAGTCTTTTGCTTTTGAAATATCAAAATAAACATCTCCATTTGATTCATAAGCACAATCCTTATCCACCAATTCTTTTACAAATTCTATAATATCATCCATAGTTTCTGTAGCTTTTGGATGGATTGTATGCTCTTCGTCAAGATTTAAATCTTTTGCATCTTCCATATAAGCTTTTATATACTTATCTGTAACTTCCTTAGTTGATATCTTATCTTTAATGGCCTTATTTATAATTTTATCATCTACGTCTGTAAAATTTACAACATATTTTACATCATTTCCTAGATATTTTAAATATCTTCTCATTGTATCAAAAATTACCAAAGGACGGGCGTTTCCTATGTGCATATAATCATAAACTGTTGGGCCGCATACATACATTCTTACCTTATTTTCATCAATTGTCTTGAACTCTTCTTTTTGTCTTGTGAATGTATTATATATTTTCATATTAAAAATTTTCCTTAACGTAGTTTAATCTGTCGATCATTTTTTCCTTGCCCATAATAACAAAGGCATTTACAAGTTCTGGTCCGTGAACATTTCCTGTAAGTCCTGCCCTAACAGGGAACCATAAATTCTTTCCTTTTATTCCTGTTTCTTTTTGGATTGATTTCATTATGGTTTTTGCAAAATCTAGACTAACTTCATCAACTTCTTCAAGCTTTCCAATAAAGGCATCAAACAAAGTTTTAGCTTCGTCAGTTTTTATGGCTTCAACTGCTTCATCAGTCCATTTCATATCTTTATCATCTACATAATAAACATAGGCTTCATCTTTTATATCTGTGAATTTATCAATTGCTGATTGCCAAGTAGCTGCAAGAAGATTTAATTTTTCTTCTGGATAATCTTCTCCAAAAAATCCTGCTTCAATACAATATGGTTTTATAGCTTTTGCCAAATCTTCAACGCTCATTTCTCTTACATAATGACCGTTAACCCAATCAAGTTTTCTTACATCAAAAACTGCTCCGGTTTTATTTACCCTATCAAAAGTAAATTGGTCAGCAAGCTCTTTCATTGTAAAAATTTCTTCTTCACTATCAGGAGACCATCCCAAAAGAGCCAAATAATTTATTAATCCTTCTGGTAAATATCCTCTTTCGATGAAATCTTCAACCATTCCATCTCCATTTCTCTTAGAATATTTTTTGTGATCTTTATTTAAAACTGTAGGAAGGTGGATATATTCTGGTGCTTCCCATCCAAAAGCTTGGTATAAAAACACGTGTTTTGGAGTTGAAGAAATCCATTCATCCCCTCTTACAACGTGGGTGATTCCCATTTCATGGTCGTCAACAATAACTGCAAAATGATAAGTTGGATATCCGTCTTCTTTTATCAAAACTTGGTCGTCCATATCATTTGTATTAAAAGTAATTTTTCCCTTAATCCTATCTTCAAAAGAAATATCTGTATCTTTTGGAAGTTTTAATCTTACAGTATATTTTTCTCCGTTAGCAATTTTTTCTTTTGCTTCATCTAATGTTAATGAACGACAAAGTCCATCATATTTTGGTGTAAGACCATCAGCTTTTTGTCTTGCTCTTAAATTATCAAGTCTTTCCTTTGAGCAGAAGCAATAATAAGCCTTGCCTTCTTCGATTAATTTTTCAATATATTTATCATAAATTCCAGCCTTAACCCTATCAGATTGGATATAAGGACCGCAATTTCCTTTTTCGGTAATTTCTCCATTTTCGTCAAGCATAACACCTTCGTCAATTTCAATTCCTGACCATTTTAAAGTCTTCAATAAATTTTCCAAGGCTCCTTCAACAAATCTGGTTCTGTCTGTATCTTCAATTCTTAAAAGCATTTTTCCACCAGTATGTCTTGCATAAAGGTAATTAAAAAGTGCTGTTCTAAGTCCACCGATGTGGAGGTAACCTGTTGGTGATGGTGCAAATCTAACTCTTGTTTCTGTCATAAGTCCTCCTTAAAAATATCACTTTTATTATATAATATCTCGACTAATTTATAAACTTATATTTTTTTGAAATTTTTCACATTTTTTAAAAATAGCGAAAACGAAAGGGAGTGCAAAACTCACTCCCTCCCAAATACTTCTTATATATTAGCATAAAAAATAAATTTTTTCAAGATTTATTATCAATTATAAGGATTTACTTTTAAATGAAAATAAATTATTTTTTAAAGAATAACTTCCTGTTACTAATTGATATTTTTATATTTTAAATATGATATAATTAAATAAAATTAAGGAGGAACAAATGGCAAGATATTTAATAGGCAATTCTAACGATACTTGGAATTTTTATCAAGCTTATTATGCTTGTAGTCCTGGCGATATTTTAGAATTAAAAGAAAATTTTCATCTAATTTTAGAAGATGGATTTTTTGAAATAGATAAAGATTTGACCTTAGAAGGTCACGTTAATTTTGAAGATAATACAAATTATTATACAAATAAAATTGTTGGAAGACTTAACATAAAAAATAAAGCAAATGTAAATATAAATAGTTTGTGGTTAGAATCAAATAATAAATTTGATAATATTTTAAATATTAAAGATTCTTCCACTGTTTTTTTAAATAAAGTAATAATAGATAGAACTGATCTTATAAAATTAGATTCTAATCAAGAAAAATATCCAGAAGTTTATGTTTCTGAAAATTCAAGCTTAAATTTTGAAAATGTAAGTACATTTGATAAGGGCGATTTTTATTCTAAATTATATGCAAAAAATTCTAATATAGAAATCAACAATTCAGACTTATGTCTTTCTTTATCATTTGATTATTCTAATGTAAGTATTAACAAGTCCTGTATAAAAAAATATTACACAAATGCAATAAATGCTAAACATTCAGATTTAAAAATTAATAACTCCACTGTCAACGGAGGAGATACTCAAAAAAGATATCCTTGTTTATACATCTATAACACCAATATAAATTCAAATAACAATTTATTTATACAAAAAAATTACCCTAGCTGCTTATTTTTAAATGAAAACTCATATTTGATCTCTAATGATGACATAGTTTCATCTGTGGATATTAATTCTAGTAGAGCTTTTATTTCAAAATTAACTGTTAATGAAATATTTTGTATAAATCAAAAATCTCTTGCAATTGTAGAAGACTCCTTTAATTTAAAAGGAGAGAATAATGAAAAAATTGACTTGCTTGTTCAAGATAACTCCATACTTAAAACTTACGAAATTTCTCTTAATAGATATTTTGTCCCTAATATTAGAATTAATGGTAGCTCTACCTTATTAACTGAATATTTATCTATTAATGGCGAATATTATTATGATGATGAAAATTCTCCAATAAAAATAGAAAGGTCTGATGATTCCTATTACAAGGTCGGCTTAATTGAAAATGATAATTTGGATGAAGAATTTTTATATGACGAAATAGATGATGATGAAAATATTTCATCAAATGAAAACGAGCTTTCGCCATACGATAAGCTTAATAAGTTAGTTGGATTAAATTCTGTAAAAAATGAAATAAACAAAATGATTAGGATGGTCGAATTTAATAATAAAAGAATCCAAATGGGTTTTCTTCCTGAAGAAAATTCGCTCCATTCTGTATTTCTTGGAAATCCTGGAACTGGAAAAACAACTGTAGCAAGGCTTATTGGCGAAATATTATTTGAATATAAAGCCTTATATAATAAGGAAGAGTTTATTTTCATTGAAGCTAGTGAATCTGATTTAATTTCATCTAATGTCGGTCAAACTGCCGAACAAACTTATAAATTATTAGAAAAAGCAAAAGGTGGAATTTTATTTATAGATGAGGCTTACACCTTAAATAAGGGAGATTCCTCTGTGAATTTCGGTCAAGAAGCTATAAATACTATTCTTAAATATATGGAAGATCACAGAAGTGAAATTATGATAATTTTCGCTGGATACACTAAGGAAATGGAGGAATTTTTAGATACAAATCCTGGTCTAAACTCTAGAGTTGCCAATAAATTTGTTTTTGAAGATTACTCAAGTGATGAGATTGTTCAAATCGGAGAAAGTATTTTAATTGAAAAGCAATATGTAATAGAAGATAGAAATTATTATGAAAAAAATGTGAAATTTGCTTATGAGCAATCTATAGATAAATCTAACGCTAGATGGATTAGAAACTTTAACGAAAAACTACTAAAAGTATTTGCGACAAGAGTTATCGAAAGTGAATCAACAGATCTTTCGACTTTAACAAATGAGGATATTGATCAGGTATTTAATATTGGCAAATACAAAAACTATGATGGAAAAGATGAGGACGCTTATAATAAATTACAAAATCTTATAGGAATAGATCAAGTAAAAAGGCAAGTTGATGAATTTATTTCTATGGCAGAGCTAAATAAAAAAAGAAGAGATTCAGGACAAAAAATCCAAAACTTCACCTTGCATTCCTTATTTCTTGGAAATCCTGGTACAGGAAAAACCACCGTTGCTAGAATTTTAGGTAATCTTCTCTATCAAAAATCTATTATAAAAGAAAATAAATTTATAGAAGTTTCAAGATCAGATCTTGTCGCAGGTTATATAGGTCAAACTGCAATTAAGACAAGAGCAGTTTTAAAATCAGCACTTGGTGGAATTTTATTTATAGATGAAGCATACAGCCTTTCACAAGGATCTGATAATGATTTTGGAAATGAAGCAATAGATGAAATCTTGAAATTTATGGAAGATTATAGAGAAAGCATAGTAATAATATTTGCTGGATATAGCAAGGAAATGAAAGAATTTCTATCTTTAAATTCAGGTCTTCAGTCAAGAGTTCCAAACAAATTTTATTTTGAAGACTACACTGTAGATGAGCTTGTAAAAATTGGCTTATCAAGCTTGGATAAATTCGCATATAAGGTTGATGAAGGACTTTACTATCAAGTTGTAGAAAATAATTATAACAAATCAAACGATCATAGTAATGGACGATGGATTAGAAATTTTAATGAAAAATTAATCAGAATAATGAGCCAAAGAATTTCAAATACAAATGAAGATGATGTAAACACAATTACAATAGAGGATTTGGAACAAATTAAGGAGTAAAAATGGCTAATCAAAATCAATATATTAAACCACCATCAAAAGATAATAATAAAGTTATTAATAATGATGACGAATATATTAAACCACCTTCCAAAAGAGAAGCAGAATATGTAAAACCTCCAACAATTGAAGAAACTACCAATCAAAATGTTACTTATGATAATAAGTCTAAAGATAAATTTATTGACCCCTACAAAAATCCATCTTATTTTTCCACACCAAAAATGGGAATAACATTTTATATAAATTCATATATAATAATTTCTTCAATTTTTATTCTTATTAGCTTTGATTATAGTTTTCTAAAAGGAATGATTTATTTAGCGTATTTTTTATTAACAAATTACACTTATTCGTGGTATGCAGATTATAAAAGATATGTTGGTGGAAGATTTTCATCATTTTTCAATCCTTATGGAGCTGTAAATATGGCAAAAGCTTCAAGCAAATTTATGAACTATCACAAATCATCCACTAGCACAAATTGGCTTGGCGAAACAAAAACAATCTACAAAAGAGACGTAGGATCTTCCTTGTTATCATTTTTAGCTATACTAATATTTTCAGAGTTAATTAAATATTTTATAACACTTCCTTTGGCATTTATAACTTTGTTTTTTCACAAAAAAACAATAAGAAAATACAACGAGGCAGTTGATAATATCAACTAAAAAATAGGTTGTTGCAAAAAACCTTGCAACAGCCTATTTTTTAAATTGCCCTACCCATATTTTTTGAATCTAGGATTTTTTCGTCTAGATTTTCTAGTGCGTCTTCTAATTTTTTTATCATTTTTTCTTTGTTTCTCATGTGAGATGTTACTTTTACGAGATTCACTATGTGGCCTGATGAGTAAAGGACATTTCCCGGAACTTCTAGGTTTTTTAATAATTCTATTTGTTCTTCTAGGTTTTCTCTGTTACTTGTTTCTTTAAAATTTCCTTCTTCTCTCATTTTATATAATTTTGATCCTCTTTGGACGTCTGTGCTCATTATAAAAATTCCTATTGGTGGATAGAGGTTTAAAAATTTTGCCGTTTCTCTTGCGTTTTCTTTTGAATTTCCATTTCCTGCAACTCCTTGCATTACTATGGCGTTGTAAGTCATGCCTGCATATTTCATTTTCTCTATACCTTTGTTATAATCATCAAGGTCAGCTCCCTTATCAAGCCAGTCTAGGACTTTTTGATTTCCTGTTTCTACTCCAAACCAAAGTTCATTGTAGCCTTTTTCTCTGAGGATTTTTAAATCTTCTTTCGTTTTATTTTTTAAATTATAAAAACTTGCATAGGAAGTTATTGTTTTTACTTCTGGGATATATTTGTGGATTAAATCGGCAATTTCTACCAATTTTTCTGTTGAAAGCACAAAAGGATCTCCATTTAATAGATAAATTCTTTCAATTGGCCTCGGATAGGTCATGGAAATTTCTAAAATATCACTTTCTATGTCTTTTATAGGAGAAATTCCAAAATTTGTCATATTATACATGGTGCAAAAGGCACATTTATTGTGGGAACAACCGTAAGTTACTTCCAAAAGTGGTGTGTAGGCTTCAAGAGGAGGTCTGTAAACTTGTCCTGTGTAATGCATAATACTAAATCCTTTCTAAAAATTCTTCTATTTCTTTTTCTTGGCTTTTGTAAGTTGTTACAAATCTTGCAACAAATTTATCTTCTCTTTTTTCTCCAACTTCAAAATAAGCTAATTTTTCCCATTTTTTTATATCTTTATCTGAAATTTCTACAAAAACTTGGTTTGAATTAAATTCATAAGCAAGTTTGTAGCCTTTTTCTTCAAATCCTTGAGCCAATTTTTTTGCCATTTGGTAGGCTTTTTTTGCACCTTTAATGTACAAATCATCTTGGAAGAGCCTTTCAAACATCATTCCTGTTACAAATCCTTTGGCAAGCATGGCTCCTTTTTGTTTTTGCAAATTTCTGAAATTTTTCTTTAAATCATCATTTACAATTACAAGGGCTTCGCCGAACATAAGTCCGTTTTTTGTTCCTCCAAAATAAAATATATCGCAAAGTTTGGTCAAATCTTTAAATTTTAGATTAGATTTTTCATTTGCCATGGCGTGTGCTAGCCTTGCCCCGTCCATAAATAAATATAAGTCGTGTTTTTTACAAAAATCGTAAATTTCTTCCAAATCTTTTTTACTATAAAGAGTCCCTACTTCTGTTGTGTTTGATATATAAACTTTTCTTGGTACTGTGTGGTGTTCATTGGTAAAAGATTTATATTTTTCTTCCAATAATTTTTGGGTAATTTTGCCGTCATCTGTTGGAATTGTTTCTATTTTTATTCCACAAGCCTCGATTGCTCCTGCTTCTTGGTCTTCTATGTGACCTGTTGTAGCAGCAATTATTGATTCTTGTGCCACCATTCCTACACTTGCCCCAAGAATATTTGCTCCTGTACCTCCGTGGATAAAATAAATATCAACATTTTCATCTTCTAATTTTTCTTTTATCAATTTTTCAGCATTTTTGCTGTGATCGTCAACCCCATATCCTGGATTTATTTGGTCAAGGTTTTCTTTTATAGCATCTAAAATTTCTGGATAACAAATATCTGAATAGTCATTTCTAAAATTAAACATAAATTCTCCTTATAAAAAAACGATTTTCTCATATCTATCATACATTTTTCATAGTTTTTTTCCATTTTGAAAATTTTTAATATATGTGAAAATTAATGATTTTGTTGAATTTATTTATAGAAATTATTAATTTAAAAGTTCCAAAATAAAAAACCAAAGCCTTAAACTTTGGTTTTTTCTCAAATTTTATATTTTTTCATATTTTCACTTGCTATAGCTACAGTGGAAATATTGTGTAAAAGTGCTGATTGAGTATTTGTTATAAACGATGTTAAACCTAACGCTATCAATAAACTATTAAAGGCAATTATTTTTTCATAATCATTTTTTACTCTCTTATCTACACTTCTTGAAAGTTTTACAAGATCAACTAATTCTTTGAGCGAATCTGTTTTTATTGAAACGTCAGAGATTTCTTTGGCAAGATCTGCGCCTTTTGACATAGAAATTCCCACATCTGCCCTTGATAGGGCAATTGAATCGTTTACTCCATCTCCTATCATTATAATTTTTCTTCCCATTTGTTTCATTTTTCTTACATAATTTTCTTTGTCCTCTGGAAGAACTTGGGATTTATAAAAATCTAAATCAAGTTTTTTGCTTACAGCTCTAGCAGAATTTTCATTATCTCCTGTAAGCATAGCAATATGAGTAAAACCTAAATCTCTCAAAGCCATTACTGTCTTTTTTGCATCTTCTCTAATTGGATCATCAATGCATAAAACCGCCATCAATTTATTGTCATAAGCCATAAACAAAAGAGAATATTCTTCTTTTAATGAATTTATCAAATCTCCTTGTTGGGAATTTATTTTTATTCCTTCGTCTTCAAGAATAAAATGTTCGCTTCCTATGAGAGCTGTTTTCCCATTTATTTTTGATTTTATACCATGAGCCATTATATATTCTGGCTTTGAATGCATTTCTTCGTGGCAAAGATTTTTTTCCACAGCTTTTTTCACAACAGCTCTTGCTATTGAATGAGGAAAATGTTCCTCAAGGCAAGCAGCTATTCTTAAAGCCTCATCCTCATCAATATCAAAGGAAATTACTTTTTTGACTTCTGGCTGGGACTTGGTTAATGTTCCAGTTTTATCAAAAATAATTGTGTCAGCTTTAGCTATGCTCTCAAAATATTTTCCACCTTTTACCAAAATATTTTCTTCTCCAGCCTGACTTATAGCCTTCATATATGCAATCGGAATTGTAAGTTTTAAGGCACAAGAATAATCCACCATCAAAAATGATTTTGCTTTTATGAAATTTCTTGTAAATAAATATGTTAATCCTGCCCCAATAAAAGAATATTTTACCAAAGAATCAGCCATAGATTCTGCTTTTAATTGAGCAAGAGATTTATTTTTTTCACTATCTTCAATAAGTTTTATTATGTGATTTAATCTAGAATCTCCATATTTTTTATTAGTTTTTACTAAAAGCTCTCCTTCTTCAAGAACAGTCCCTGCAAAAACAGTAGAATTTTCATTTTTTTCAACAGCTTTTGCCTCTCCAGTAAATGAAGCCTCATTTACCATGGCAAAGCCCTCAACAACTTCTCCATCCACAGGAATTTTACTTCCCATAGAAATATAAATTAAATCTCCAATTTCTACATCTTTTAGATTTTTGATTATTTTTTGATTTCCATCTTTTACAAAAACTTTATCAACATTTAAAGCAAGCGAAGATTTTAAATTAAGTCTTGATTTTTTTAAGGTATAATCTTCAAGTTCTTCTCCCAATGATAAAAGGGCCATTATGCTAGCCGCATCCCCAAATTTTCCTGTAATTATAGAAATTGTAATTGCACTTGCATCCAAAACTGCCACATCTATCTTTCTATTTTTTATGGATTTTAAGCCTTCCTTTATAAAAGGATAAGCTCTCAAAAGTGTAAAAAATGGTCTAATACTGATAGGCATAAGATAGCCAAACACAATTCTCTTGTATGCTGAATTTCTTAATATATGAAAAATTGATTTATCAACTTGAGGAATAAAATCCGCATCTTCAATATCAAAATTATCCAAAGATTTCAAATCAAAATCTAGGATAAATCTTGCAATATTTCCTATAAAATCTTCATCATAATTTACAATAATAGATTTTGATATATAAGAAATTTCACAAGATTTCACGCCCTTTACTTGTTCAATTTTGTACTTTAATTTATTGACGTTAGATTTTTTTAGATAATCCTCGTAAATAAACCTACTTCTTCCAAAAGTTCTCGCCTTTATGGCCGCTCTCATCCTAGTCCTCTTTAATTTCTTTTTTTATTTCTTCCTTAACTTCTTCTTTAGCTTCTGAAGCAACATTTTCTATATCAAGCTTATCTTTTGCTTCAGCTTCAAGTCTTTCTTCAATTTCATTTTTAATTTTTGCTTCAGCCACTATATCATCAGTTGTAACTTTTATATTTTCTACAGTCTTATCAACAGCACTTTTTGCTTTCAATCCTTGTTGGACTGTAGCTACAGCAGCCTTTTTTGCTAATTTTGATGTGAGAACCTTTCCTCCAATAGCTCCCGCTATTACTCCAATACCTGTACTTATAATTTTTTTGTTTACTTTAATCATCTCTTCCTCCTATTTTTTTTATTGAAATAATTATAACCGCTTTAATTATTTTTTGCAAATTTTTTTAGCTTTATTTTAAATTTTGCTAATAAAAATCTTTATCATTTGTAATGATTTTTTATATCAGCAAAATTTATCGCAAATTATTTTATATTTTTAAAAAAGAGCTTTTGCAAATACATCCCTTATGGAAATAATCAATTTACAAAAGCCTTTCTTAATTAAGAATTATTTTAAAATTAAATCAGTCACAATATGGACATGATTTAGATTTTTCTTTATTTTTTTCTTTTTTACTTTGACACTTTCCACTATTGCAAGAAGTTTTTTGAGCACAGTCTTTGCAACCAAAATTTGAGCCTTCTTTTATAAATCTAGTATAGATAATATAAGAGCAAGTTCCCAAAATTATTATCAAAAGTATCCAAGATTGTATATTCATAAAACCATCCCTTCATAATGATTTTTTTATTTTCTTGCAAAATTTAATTTGTAAGATCTTTTTTCTTCTTTGTATTTTACAGGTCTAAAAATCAAATACAAAACACCTATCAATACTAATATTGCAAGTATTGTCATAAATGAAAATTCTTTATATACAAAGAAATTTGCTAAATGATAGAAAATAAATGCAATCGCATAGGCAAATGCCATTTGGTATCCTATAGCAATAAGTGTCCATCTATTATTATTCATTTCTGTTTTTATAGCTCCAACTGCTGCGAAACATGGCATACAAAGCATATTGAAAAGTAGGAATGAATATCCAGCAACTGGAGTTCCTATTGCTTGGTTGAAAGCTGTAATTAATTGTCTATTTGTTTCATCAAGATCTGCTCCAATTCCAAGAACAACTCCCATTGTTGAAACTACATTTTCTTTTGCAACAAATCCTGTAATTGTTGCTACTGCTGATTGCCATTGTCCAAATCCTAATGGTTTAAATAAAACCGCCAAATATCCACCTAAAACTGCAAGCATTGAGTTTTCTGATTCAGCTTCTACCAATTTAAATGAGAAGTCAAAGTTTGATAAGAACCAAATAATTATTGATGATACTAAAATTATTGTTCCTGCTCTTTTTACAAAGCTCATTCCTTTATTAAATACATCTCTTAAAACTGAAGTAACCCTTGGTGCGTGGTATGGTGGAAGTTCCATAACAAATGGAGCTGGCTCTGATGCAAATTCTTTAAATTTCTTTAAAATAATTCCAGAAATTATTACAGAAAGTATTCCAATTATATAAAATGAAAATGTAACTAGGGCTTGGTTTTCTTTGAAAAATGCTCCAGCGATTAAAGCTATTACAGGAAGTTTTGCAGAACATGGCATAAAAGATGTAGTTATAATTGTAATTCTTCTATCTCTTTCATTTTCTATTGTTCTTGATGATTGGATTCCTGGAACTGAACAACCTGTTCCAATCATTACTGGTATAAATGATTTTCCAGAAAGTCCAAATTTTCTAAATACCCTATCCATTACAAAGGCAACTCTTGCCATGTATCCTATATCTTCAAGAATTGAAAGTAGGGCAAACAATACTAACATTTGTGGTAAAAATCCAAGAACTGCTCCAACTCCAGCAATAATTCCATCAGTTACAAGTCCTACTAAAACATCGTTAATTCCCATATTTGTTAGAAAATCTGCTACTGCTGGTGTCATTGTATCTTCAAAAAATCCATTTACAGCATCAGTTGCACCAGTTCCCAAAGTTGAAATTGCTATATAATAAATTACAAACATTACAAGAGCGAAAATTGGAAGTCCCAAAATTCTATTTGTAACAATTTTATCAATTTTATCAGTTGTTGAAAGTTTTGGAGGAGCTTTCTTTAAAACTTTTTCTCCAACTTCTCCAAGAGCTTCATATCTTTCTGTAGTTATAATTCCCTCAGCAACATCATCTTCTTTTTTCTCAAAATCTTCTCTTAAAGTCTTTATATTTTCTTTTTGGCTAGTTGATAAAGAAATATTTTCAAACATATCTTCATCATTTTCAAAAGCCTTTATTGATAAATATCTTTCTAATTTAGAATCAACAGAATCTGAAATTTCACTAGAAATTTTTTCTAAAACTTCTTCTAGCTCTCCAGAATATATCAATGGCTTAGGTAAAGATAATTTATTTTGTGATTTTACAATTTTTTCTATTAAATCTTTTGTTCCTTTTTTCTTACTAGCAACAATTTCTACAACTGGGCAGCCAAGAATTTCAGAAAGATTATCTTTATCAATAACATCGCCGTTTGATTTAACAATATCCATCATATTCAAAGCTATTATTGTTGGAATACCAAGTTCAATAAGCTGACTTGTAAGATAAAGATTTCTAATCAAATTTGAACCATCAACTAAATTTACAATCAAATCTGGTTTTTGTTCAACCAAATATTCTCTTGAAACCACTTCTTCCATTGTATAAGGAGAAAGTGAATAAATTCCTGGCAAATCTTGGATGATAATATCCTTGTGCCCTTTTAATTTTCCTTCTTTTTTATCAACCGTAACCCCTGGCCAGTTACCCACTCTTTGGCTTGAACCTGTAAGCTCATTAAAAAGAGTAGTTTTTCCTGAATTAGGATTTCCAGCTAAAGCAACTGTATAGGTCATCTATTCCTCCACTACTATATTTTTTGCATCTTCTTTTCTAAGAGTTAATTCATAACCACGCAAATTAACTTGGATAGGATCTCCCAATGGAGCAATTTTTCTTACATAAACTTCAGTTTTTTTTGTAAGACCCATATCCATAATTCTTCTTATGGTAGCTCCATCTCCCTTAATTTTTTTTATTGTAGCAGTTTCTCCTACTGCTACATCTTTTAAAGTTTTCATTATTATATCTCCCTCACGTATATTCTTTTTGCTAAGTCTTTGTTAAGAGCATACTTGCTATTGTCAACCATAATAATGTAATTTACTCCATCAAAGAAAAATAATTTAACTTTTTTCCCTTTAACAAAACCTAAATTTGAAAGATGGGTTTTCATTTCATCATTTCCAGTTACTCTAATAACTTCTGCTTCTTGTCCATTATTTAATAAGGTTATTGGCATATATTCCTTCTTTCTATTTATTAATCTATTATTTTAAATAAATTTATTTATGGCTTATAATTATATGATTTTTCGTAATAATAGTCAATATCAACAATCTCTAAAAAAATAAATCCATCTAACCGAACCAGTGAAGTTTACTTAGTCATAATAATAGTATGTAAAATAATGATATATATTATCACTATCTTCATAAACAATTATACACCGAATAGTATGATATTGAATATCATTATATTGGTTTTATTTTTTGAGAACCTAAATATAAATAAAAAAATTTTGTTATTAAAAAATTTTATTTTCTCAGAGTAAAAAAATAATAAAAATCTAAATTTTTTTGTAAAATTTTATGTGAAAATGAAACAAAAAAATAATCAAAAATTTTTTAAAATTTTCCAAAAATAAAAAGCCCAGATGATTGGGCTTAGACTGTTGACAAAGTATACAAATCCTCATGCTAAGAATATCATACGGAAAAAATTGATTTGATTTCAAATTTTAAAATTCGTCATAAGAACGCACTCTAAAATTTAAAGCTGTGATTATTTTTAAAATAAATTAAATTCAATTAAATTTTAATTCTTCGTTTTATTCCGAGGGATAAATATTAAAATCGTGCCACTGGCACAATTTTAAGCTATTTATCTGTTCTCGCATAAGCGAGTTTGCGATTTTAGAATTTTGAAATTTAGAAATCAACAATTTTTGGAGTCAGATATTCGTGCTTGAGGGTTTGTCTACGCTCTGAGCCCAGATGATTGGGCTTAGATTATTTACAAAGTATTAAAAATCACATAGCAAAATTTAATACGAAAATATTTTATTTCAAATTATTAAATCTAATTTATTGGAAAAATCGAACAGAAAATTACTCCATCTCCTAAGTGGGAGCCTATTACTGCTGTTACATCTATTATCTTAAAATCTAGGGCATTTTCTATTTCGCTACTTAGTCCTTCTTTTAAAATTTCAATTTCATCTGAACTATCTGCTCCGCCAATTATTATTTGATAATCCTTGTATTTTTTGCAAAGCTTTTTCAAATATTTTATCAATTCTTTGTATGATTTTTTCTTTCCTGTGACTTTTTTTATTAATTTTATTTCTCCATCTTCTATGCACAAAACCGGAGAAAATGAAATTAAATTTGCAAGCTTGGCTATAGTTTTTGGAAGTCTTCCGCCCCTAACTAAGGCATCCAAATTTTTTACAACTCCTGCTACATTGCAATATTTTAAATTATCCAGACTTTTTTTGTAAATTTCATCAAGTCCCATTCCGTCTTTCGCATAAATCGCAGCTTTTATTACAGGATAAATTGCAGCTATTGTGGCTGTATTTGTATCTATTACTTTAATTCTTGCATCTGGATTTTCTTCTACAAACTCCTCTTTCATCATATCCATCATTTGATAAATTCCAGAAAATTTCTTTGTAATTGAAAATACTATAAAGTTTCTATATCCTTTTTGGTATTCTTCTTCCAATAATTTCAAAAATTTGCCTGGAGATGGCATAGAAGTTGTAACTCTCTCCTTGCTTTCCTTATATTTTATAAAAAAATCTTCCCTACTTAATTCGTAAAGGTCGGTGTAAGATTTGTCTTTAAAATTTATATTAAAAGGAAGTATTGAAATATCATATTCCTTCGCCATGTCAAGGTCTATATTACACCCCGAATCAGCTATAATTTTTACTTTTTCCATAATAACTCCATCAATTAAAGCCTCTTTATTTATATTGTAAATATTTTTTGATACATAATCTTTCGTAAAGTAACTATACTTTTCTAGAAATTTAAAACAATCTTATTAACTTTATTTTACAAAGTAATTATAGAGATTTTATTTATTTCCCTATTTTAATTTTCTTTCTTATATATAAGAAAAAAAAGGGTATTTATATTATACAAATAACAAATTAGGGAAATTTCCCAAAAATTATAGAGGTGAAAAATGAAAAAAACATTAAAAATTATCTTTTCCATAATAGGAATAATTCTAATAGGAATTTTAATTCTCCTATCATATCTTTGGATAAAAGAGTACCGACCAGAAAAAATTGAAAATGTAGAAATCCAAGGAAATGGCGATAAAAATCCAGAAATCGGAAAAAGTTATACGATAATGACTTGGAATATTGGATACGGCGGACTTGATAAAGACACGGATTTCTTTATGGACGGTGGAAAAATGGTCTTTCCAATAAACAAAAGCCATGTAGAAAAATCAATTAACCACATCATTAATTCAAGTAAAAAAATAAATTCCGACATAAAATTTTTCCAAGAAGTAGATATAAATTCAAAAAGAACCTACCACATTAACGAGTACGAAAAAATAAGAAAAAAACTTTTGGGCAACACAACCTTCGCCCTAAATTTTAAGGCTGCCTTTATTCCATATCCAATCCCACCAATGGGAAAAGTAGAATCAGGAATAATGACTCAAACAAATTTTAAAATACAAAAATCAAAAAGATACCAACAAGAAATCCCTCACAAATTTCCATCAAGACTAGTAAACCTAAAAAGAGCCTTCAACCCTTCATACATCGACATAAAAAATTCCGACAAGAAATTAGTAATAGTAAACGTCCACCTAGACGCCTACGAAAAAGGAAACAACGGAAGAATTGCACAAACAAAAGAAATAATAAATTTCGTAAACAAAGAATATAAAAAAGGCAATTACGTGATAGTAGGCGGAGATTTTAACCAAGAGCTAACAGGAAATTACAAAGAATTGCCAGAAGGAATTTGGAATCCAAAAATTTTGCCAAAAGAATTGCTAACAGAAAATATAAAACTCTACTACGACAAAAACGGAGAAACATCAGTAGTAAACGACAAACCTTATACAGGAAAAGACGCCTATCTTTCAACCATAGACGGATTTATGGCAACAGATAATATAAAAATAAAAACCATAAAAACCCAAGAAAAAGAAAATTTCCAATACTCCGACCACAATCCAGTTGTGATGGAATTTGTTTTGAAATAAAATTTAAAAGTTAATATCAAATAAAATATAAAAAAGTGCTTTTGTAAAATGAAAATTATTTCATATATTGCAAAAGCACTTTTCCATTAAATATAATAAATAACACTAAAATTCAAAAATAATTTAGCTAATATCTCAAAATCAATAGCAAAAATAAAATAAAGATACAGAATATCAAGTATTCCATATCTTTGCTAACCCCCATTGTCCTAAATAACTTTTACAGTTTCATCAATATTTTTGCGCTTAAAATGATTTTCTAAAGGCTTAACTCCATCATTTGCATAGCCCAAATCAATCATTGCAACAATTTTTTCATTTTTAGGCAAAGAAAATTTTTCTCTTGCCTTATCAGGATCAAAAAGATTTACCCAGCAAGAATCAACACCAAGGCTTGAAGCTGCCAAAATCATATGACTTGCAACAATCGTAGCATCTTCAACACCAGTATTATATTTCCCTCCCGGATAAACAAAAGCCTCACTCTCATCAAAAGCTACAAGCAAAACAAGAGGAGCCTTGTACCTACAAGGAGTAAGCTCCTCAATTTTTATAAGAGCATCATTTGATTTTACAACGTAAATTCTTTGAATCTGATTGTTCTTAGCAGTAGGCGCAAGCCTGCCCGCTTCTAGAATAATATCAAGCTTCTCCTTTTCAACTTTTTTGTCACTAAAATTTTTACAAGAATAACGATTCTTCACAAGTTCAATAAAATTCATAATATCTCCTTTAATAAAATTTCAAGTAATATACAATGTCATATATTTAATTAAACTATATAGTGAAAAGTTCACTTCAATATATCATATGTTATTAATCAACTATGATTCATAAAATTGGAGTTTATCATATGGACTAATTTCAATACATCTAATGTTACTATTCAACATCTCTTCCTCGTAAATTTCCATTTTCTTTGCCTTTATTTCAATACATCTAATGTTACTATTCAACTTAAATGCTTTTAAAATATTTAATTTATATTCTTCATTTCAATACATCTAATGTTAATAATCAACAAGTCAAGTTTTTGAAATGTTAGATGGAAGAAAGATATTTCAATACATCTAATGTTAATAATCAACTTTCATACAGTGAAATTATTGAAATTTTAAAGTATTTCAATACATCTAATGTTAATAATCAACGGAAAAGCTCCATCATTTACTTTTAAGTTATTTAGATTTTAATACATCTAATGTTAATAATCAACGGAATATCATCATTACTTTGGTTTTTGTCCGATTATATTTCAATACATCTAATGTTAATAATCAACTGAGTTTTTTTTTCTGGATATGCAATTAAATTTGCATATTTCAATACATCTAATGTTAATAATCAACAAACAACTAAAACAGTAACAAAAACTGTAAATGTTAAATTTCAATACATCTAATGTTAATAATCAACTACTTATAATGATTTTACTGGGTGGTCTATATATTATTTCAATACATCTAATGTTAATAATCAACAAGAATTGAAAAAAGACTTATAAATAAAGTTGAATTATTAGAATTTCAATACATCTAATGTTAATAATCAACAGACGTATTGAAATGTTAAAAATTAAAATGTTTCATATTTCAATACATCTAATGTTAATAATCAACAAGAATATGAGCAGGAAGAAAAGAAACTGTCCTGATTTCAATACATCAAATGTTAATAATCAACTTAGTATCCGTAAAATAAGACTTATTAACAGCAATAATTTCAATACATCAAATGTTAATAATCAACTTTTATCTTCCCAAATCTGACGCTGTCTTAAATAATTTCAATACATCAAATGTTAATAATCAACACTGGAGCAATAGCATTAGTTATACTTGCAGGAATATTTCAATACATCAAATGTTAATAATCAACTAAATAATCTAATTTTTTATTATTATAAAGTTTATGATTTCAATACATCAAATGTTAATAATCAACTGTCTTATAATGATGATTATTGTGATTTATTTGATTTATTTCAATACATCAAATGTTAATAATCAACAATTTCAACCGTTCTGAATGAGATAAATAATCCCTATTTCAATACATCAAATGTTAATAATCAACGATCTAAGAGGAATAAATTTTAGTAACGCTGCTCCAATTTCAATACATCAAATGTTAATAATCAACTGAGTTATATTATGATGAAAATGGTAATATAATTGAATTTCAATACATCAAATGTTAATAATCAACTATTTCAATGGGGTTGGCTCTGGTATTTATCCTAGAAATTTCAATACATCAAATGTTAATAATCAACTAAGTCTAAGGCTTATAACAATATAACCAATATTGAATTTCAATACATCAAATGTTAATAATCAACGTTGCTATTACTTATGCGTGGCTAAATGTTGTAAAAATTTCAATACATCAAATGTTAATAATCAACACGGATATGCAGTTTATAAAAATGACGAATTTGAACTATTTCAATACATCAAATGTTAATAATCAACGAAGTAGGAATACCTAATCTTTTACCCATTTCAGTTATTTCAATACATCAAATGTTAATAATCAACGCTATCTTGGTTATAGGATGTGTTCTTCTTCCACTAATTTCAATACATCAAATGTTAATAATCAACTTGGATCGTATCAGCTTTCGTCTTAAATAAACTAATATTTCAATACATCAAATGTTAATAATCAACTTCTTTCCTCTTTTTAATCAAATCATTCATAATACTATTTCAATACATCAAATGTTAATAATCAACAAATATCAAACTCTAAAGCGTCTTTTCTGGACTTATATTTCAATACATCAAATGTTAATAATCAACCTTGTTAATATTGATAATAGGGTTTCAGCTCTTGAATTTCAATACATCAAATGTTAATAATCAACTTAATATTACCAACAGAAATATCAAGAGCAGAAACAATTTCAATACATCAAATGTTAATAATCAACATATCATTCTATCGCCTCAATCTTTCTTAAAACGGCATTTCAATACATCAAATGTTAATAATCAACAAGGGCAAGCCCCTAAGGGGTTGCAAAGCAACCCTATTTCAATACATCAAATGTTAATAATCAACTCAGAAAGTTTAGATCTAATTTTAAGAATTATTATATTTCAATACATCAAATGTTAATAATCAACTGATATTCAACTATATTTCTTATCTGTCTATCAAGATTTCAATACATCAAATGTTAATAATCAACTAGCACCAGACAACTTAAAATTTTTATATTCTCTATCATTTCAATACATCAAATGTTAATAATCAACCAATATAAAATGCACATTTTAAATATACATCCTATCAATATATTACCCATTTTATGAGATTCTTTGATTTTTTACCAGCTATTTCTATTTTTTTCTTTTCTTTATTTTTTCAAATTCTTTTGTTTTTGCTGGTATTTATATGATTAGGTCTTCTTCTATTGATTTGTATTTTCCTATAGTTTCTTCTTCAAAGGATTCTTTGTTATACATTTTTATTATTGTTACAAAGTCTTCTTCTTTTTTTATTATTTTTTTAATTTCTCTTTTTAGAGCAATAATTTTTGACGGGCTTATTTCTCCTCTAAATACTGAATTTTGGTGGTGAGTTAAATATTTTTTGCAGACTTTAAAGACTTTGTTTACTCTTTTTTCTCCAACATCGTAGAATAGAAATGCATAATTATAATTTTTCCCCATCAATATTTCCTTTCTAATAAATAGGGTTCGAATTCTTTGTCTTCTAGTATATATTTTATTAATTTATAGCAATCTAGCTTTATTTGTGTTTGATAGCTTACATTTCTTTTTAATTTTTCATTTTTAAATTTTGTTTCTATTCTTTTTTCAAATGCTGCTATAAATATTTTCTTACCTTCATCATTTAGTATGCAGTAATTTTGCTCTTTTATAAAGTGATCTTCTACCCTAATTTTTCTATTATTTACCAAATCAAAAATTGTTTTAAATACCAAAATCGGCTTGAATGCTTCACACATATCCAGGGAAAGAGAAAATCTTGATTCACTTGGTTCGTGTAAATAACTTATGGCTTGATTTAAGTGAGTTCTATAGATAGCTGTTATTGTTTTTGTGTATAAAAGTGAATTTCCAAATGATATCAAAGCATTTATTGGATTATCAGGGGGTCTTCTTACTCTTTTATTCAAAATAAAATCTTCATTTAGAAAATATTTGAAAGAATCGTAAAATCCTTGCCAAATTTTTCCTTCTATATATAAAATTTGTTTAATATCGTTTGCCTTATCAAGCTCTTTTGGAATCTTATTTTTTAGATAATCAAGGAAAGCTTTAACTTCTTTTTTGTCATGTTTATAGTAATGATATAGAACTTGGTAGATATTTTTACCTATTGCTCCTACAATTTTTTTAGCTATTTCTATTCTTTTTTCATTATAGGCTTCCACTTGTTTAACCAAAAGTTTTCCGCTTATATATTTTTCCCTTGGGTAAAATGTTCCTGAATAGTTTCCATAATAATTAAAAAAATGTAAGACTATATGCTTACTTGCAAGAAAATCTAATAATTTTGTATTTATACTTGTCTCGCTTAGTATATAAAGCTCTCTTATGCTTTCTATTGGTATATAAACATTTTTACCATTTACTCTATAGCACAAGGAATTGTCTTTTCTTTTTATTTGTCCATCTGTTAAAAGATATTTTGTTTTTCCCATATTCCCACCTAGATCTTGCAATATTCATAATAGGCGCATTTGGTACATCCCTTAATTTTTTTGAATTTTGGGATTTTTTCTTTTGAAATAAATTCTTCTATTTCTTTAAGTACTTTTTCTAGTTCTTTTTCTTTTTTATCATCTAAGTCCAAATATTCTATTTTTTTACCTTTATTGTTTTCAACAAATTCTAATTTTCATTTTTTGACTATTCCTTTTTTCTTTAAAATATAAAGATAATAATAAAGCTGCCATCTAGCAGCTTCTTTGTCTGCATCTGATTTTTTTATTTCTACCAAATATTTATCTGTAATTTTATCAACCACTATATTGTCTATTTTTATTTCAGAATTCTTCCTATTTTCGCTTTTATTTAAGTGAATTTCTTTTCCTATTTTTACAAGTTCACTGTTATCTTCGAAATTTAATTTGTTGGCAAACAAATAACACTGTCTTTTGCAATGAAAATAATAATTTATTATTGTTCCATTCATAGTATGTCCTCAAATTCATCATTTTCATTTTTATAGTTTAATCTTTCATTGTAAATATATTTTTCTCCATCTTCTATATAAACAAGATTTCCTATTATATCATTTGCTTTTCCAATATATTTTATAAAATCTCTTTTTGTAATTCTATAAAGAAAATCTGACATTTGTGCTTTATTTTCTGAAAGTTTTACCATCTTTTCACTATAATCCATATCTTTATTCTCAATAAGATTTGCGTATTGAGTCCAAATTTCAGATCCATTTATTTCTTTTCCATTTATCCTTAAATTTCTATTTAAAAATAATTCTATCATTTGCCTATTATCATCAATTAATTCCATGTGTTTTGATATTTTTTCGAAATTTAATTTAATAAGGTCTTTTTCAAAATTTATATAGGCATATTCATCCCTATCATTTTTTGCTTTTTGTAATTTTAAGGCAAAATATCTAGAAAAATCTTTTGTTTCAAGATTTTTTCTCCTATCTTTATTTCTTAGAGTCAAAATATCTTGGGCATTTTTATAAATTTTCTTTTCATCTGCCATATCAAAAAAATATGCTACAGCATCATTTTTTAAAGCCGATCTTCCAATTCTTCCCAAAAATTGTTCTTCATTTTCAAGCATAGATATATCTTTGTAACCAATATCCATGTCAATATCAACTCCAGCTTCTACAACCTGACTTGCAATTAATATGGTTTTTTTAATAACTTCTCCACTTATTTGTCCGATAACTTGAGCCTTCCTTCTCAAATTATCATCTCCCGTTAAAATCAAAATATTGTATTGAGCGAAAAATTCCTCCTCATTTAAAATTTTAAAGAAATTTTCCGCATCTTTTTTTCTAATAAATTCTACCAATATTTTTTTGTGATTTCCTATATTTTCTTTCATATGATTTAAAAGATGATCATAGTCAATCTTTCCCAAATCTAACAAATCATAATTTATTTTAACCCTATTTTTAAATAAAGGCTCATTAAACATCTCTCTTGGATTTTTAATTAATTTTCCTATATTTTTCTTTTTATCCTCATCTAATAAGGCTGATAAATCTGGAAGAGTTGCCGACATTATAATTATTTTTAAATTAAAAATCTTGGAATAAATCTCCAACATTTCTATAATTTCATTCCACAAATCCTCCCTGTAGGCTTGAATTTCATCCAAAACAATGACAGAATTTGTAAGTTGATAAAGGCCGAAGATATTTTTTCTTTTATTTGAAAAAAGCGTATTAAAAAGCCCTACATTAGATGTGATTATAAACGGAGAGTGGAGAAATTGCCTATCCAATAAAGATTTTATATAATAATCCCAATCTTTCATAAAATCTTCATTGTCACTTTTTCCAATAGGTGTTATGGAATTTATAATTGAAATTTTTTCTTCTATGCTGGTTTTTTTATAGTATTTTAAAAGAGTATTTTTATTCTGTTCTACCAAGGTGTTAAAGGGATAGGCGTATATTATTTTATTAATCTGATTATTTAATAATTTGAAAGATAAATTCATAGCAGTATTAGATTTGCCAGAACCTGTAGGAGCTTCTAGGAAAAATATATTCTTATCCCTTTCTTCTTCTAAATTTTTTTCTGCATTTAGAAAAATTTTTGTCCTAAGATCGTTTATATTTTCTTTTTTCTCATAAGACTTGTCTTTTTCGCTTTTTCTAATACTTTTTATAAGTTTTGAATTATTGTATATCTTTATAAGGTCATTTTGGTCAATTTTTGGAAGCTTTGTCTTATATCCATTCATATAATCAGTTGTAGCATAAAAGTCAGATGCAACTAAAATAGAATAAATAAGTCTTGTATATATGTAAATCTCTTTGGACTTTGATTTTTTGAAATCCGTATAAGAAGAATCCATATCAAAATCATAAACAAGATCCATAATATCATTTGAAATTTCTTCAAAATCATCAAAAAATTCTTCCTTTATATTCTTATCTTTACTTAAATAATTTAAAGTTTTATAAAATTTACTTCTTTCATCAATAAATAAATCAAAAAAATTATGAATTGAATATGAGAAGTCTGATAAATCACTATGATGTCTAGAAATTACAAAGGCATTTAAAAAAATAAGATAATAAAATTTTTCTTTTAGTTCATCATCAATTTTTAAGTTTTTAATTTTTCCAACAAAAATATAAACATAAATAAATGAAGAAAGTATAGAATGTTGGCTTTCTATTCCCAAATCTATAAGGTCTATTTCAAAATTTTTTAATTTATTTCTTTGAAACCTAGAATTTATCTTTCCTAAATCATGAAACAAAATTACTGAATCTATCAAATCTTTAAAATAAGTATATTCATCTTTTTCATCAAAAATACTTAGGAAAAATCTTTCAAAGACTTTTCCCAAGTTTTTTTCATCTAGAATCTTTTGGTAATATGCAAAAGTTTTATTAATATGATCTTCTAATTTTTCTTTATTATTTCCTACTCCTTCTATGTGACCTAGGTATTTATCTGGATTTTTAACTATAAAATCAAGTTTCATAAATTCCTTCTTCGCTGTAAAAGACAAGTTTTAACTTATTATCTAAATCTTCAAAAATTACATCTTTATCTGATTTTTTTCTAACTTCTCCATTACTTGCTAATGTTTTTTTTCTTATATATCTTTCAGTGTCTTCTTCTAAGAAAAACGGAAGATTTTCTTCATATTTATAAATCTTACTTTTTAGCCTTAGTTTAAAATCTTCATCCCAAAAAAGGGAATTTATAATCTTTGCATTACTTTTTTCTATATCAACAATTTCACAATCACTAATATTTGCCATGTGATCATTTGTTCCAAGATAAGGAGTAAAAATTGTTTTTTTATTTAAAATATATTCTTCTATCGATTTACTTTGATCATTATCTAATAAAATATAAATTAACCATGAAGGATTTTCTAGCCAAACTTGTTTTACTATTAAATTTCCACCTTCTTCGTTTGAAGCAAAGGCTGTAGAATTATTAAATATTTGCAACTTCTTATCAAAAATCCCATCATTTCCCTCTGAAACTATAGAAATTTTAAGATCTTTTAATTTTTTATAAAATTCAGGATGTTTTTCCCTATCTTTCTCATTGTAGCCCTTATATCCAAGAATTGCTCCCAAAAGTCCAAGAAGGGCGACTCTATGAATTTGACCGTAAGTATAATATAGATAAGTATTTACATCTGGCTGTTTGAAAAAACCTGTTTTACCACTTAATCTAAATCTCAAAGCTTTCATATTAAGCCTCGATTTTTTCTCTTGTGTAAATATTATAAATTTCTATATTATCTGGAAAATCAACCAAGTCTATTTTTTCATTGTCATAATAAATTTGAATTTTTTCTATATCATCTCTTTCTTCTAGAATAGTTTTTCCTGTAAAAATTATCTTATCTTTTGAGTTTTCTTCAGAATTTTTTTCAAATTCAATGTAATTTGCAAGGCTTGGAAGATAAGTATCTAATTTTGTTTCAACAAACATAGAAAATTCATTATTTGCTCCTTCTTTTGAGTTTGTAGCATAGGAAGATGCAGAATCAATTGCTGCTAATTTGAATTTTTCATAATCTTTTTCGCTATAGCCCTCTGTTACTCCTAATTGTTTATAATCATCATAAGCCTTTGGATTTATTACAAAAGAATAAAAATAATGAGCTTCATCTGATACAATTTTATTTCCCAAAGTAGAATTTTGAGCATCCTCTCCTGATTTACTTTTTTCTTTAGCATTAGGATCTCTAAAAGGAGATAAAATTTGTTGAACTTGAGCTTTACTGTCTTCATATTTGTTCATTCCTTGGGAAATTTGCACAGCTCCAGTTATAGAAATATTATTTCCTTTTTCTGCAAAGGTAGCTCCAAAATTTTTTACATCTGTTGCAGAAAATAAGTTAGTCAAAATTTTTTCTGATTCACCAGATTTTATTTCTGTATCAAAAACTTGTTCATATCTTTCCTTTAAAGTTCTAGGCATCAAGTTTCCTTTATCACCTATAGTATAACTTTTTATATAAATTACTTTTTCGCCTTCTTCTAGCCATTTTTTCTTCATAGTATATTTCAAGGCTTTATCTGATCCAAAAATTTCACCAGATGATAAAGATTTTGGAAATCCTGAGAAATCCGCATTCCAATTTGCCATTTTTGATCCTATACCAATAATCCCATAAACTCTTTTGTTAAGCTCTGTCATTTTCTTCTCCTTCACTTAGTTTTTTTCCATAAAGATATGATTCTTCTAAAAATCCTGCCATTATCCACTTATCATCAGCCTTTTCCTTTTCAAATTCATAAACAAGAATTTGGCTTACTGCCCTGTTAAATCTTACATCTTTAGTGCTAATATTGTGGGCATAAGTTACAAGCAAATGTTTTAAATTTTCGATTATCTTAGAAGTTTTTTGTTCATCCAAGAAATTTCTAATAAAGGTTAAATTTTTATCGCCAATCTTTGAATGATTAAGCAATTTTCTCAAAACTTGTCCTAAGGCAAACAAAATTTCTTCATCACCTTCAAGAGAAATATCGCCTGCCGATTCTAATTTTCTTTTCATTTTTTCTTGAAAATCCATATAATTTTCCTCCTTTTTTTCAAAATATTCTTTCAAAGATAAATAATAATTAAATTGGGTTATAGCCTTTGTATTATAATCATTTGTAAGAGAATATTTGATAGAATCTTTCAAGAGTCTATCTAAAATCTTTAAAACTTCTTTATTCTTATTATTTATTATTGCAAATTCCAGACTTTTCCCATAGTTTAAAATTATCATTTTGAAATTTAACTCTTTTATATTTAAATTCTCCAAATTATACTTATTTCTTTGGTAATAATTATAGAAAAAAACCGAATCTATTTTATTTAAAAGTGTATTTTTTTCAGTAACAAGACCGTATTTTTCTTCTCTTTTAGAAATATCCTCAGCTTTAACATTTTCAGGTAAATATTCTTCAATATATTGGTTAATTTTAATTTCTATATCATCAAAATCTTTTGAATAAATATTATAATCTAAGATAGCCGCCTCATTTTTTTCAGGATACAAAAACAATTCAAAACCTATAAAATTTTTATTTTTTTCAAAACTTATTTCTTTATTTCCTGTATTAAAATATATTTTATTATTTCCTCTTTTTACAGATGATGAAAGATAGGAAAAAAATAAATTTTGTAACTTTGCCATATCTGCACTTATTAAATAAGGTTGTTTTACCTTTCTAGATAAATTTTCTAAATAAGGCTTTTTATCATTTATTCCTAAATTATCATCAGAAACACCAAAAGTTTTTCCATTAACTTCTATATTATATTTATTCTTATTAAATAAATTGGTAAGTAAATACCTATCTTGCTCTCTTTGATAGGATTTTTTTGTTTTTTCTTCATCTTCATAGACAAAAAATATTTTGAAATAATCTTTTGAGCTTGTATCAATATCAAATAATTCTTTCTTATCAATATTTTCAATAAGCCACTTCTCGATTTTTTCTACTTCTTCTAAATTTACAGATCCTAATTTTTCTTCATTTTCCAAATAAAGATTTTTTGCTCTTTTATCCTTATATTTTTTAATAGGATTTTTTAAAACCGAAAAATATCTTTCTATCGCATCTTTATTAATCTTATCTTCACAAGAATTTTCTTTGAAGAAAAAACTATAATAATTAGAACTATGGATCGCTTTTTTATTGTCTATGCTTTTGTTCATGTTTAAGAGATTGGAATTAAAATCCAAATCTCTAATAAAAGAATAATTTAATGGTTGATTTTCGATTTTCTTTTCTTTTTTGTCATATTTAATTTTAAAACTTGGACTTACTTCCCAAGGACTTTTTTCTTTCATAGTAACAAGATAATATTTACCATCTTTGGGAATATATCCTCTCAAAACCATATCAGGATCCTCGTCCAAATTTTTCTTAAAGATTTCCAAACATTCTTCTAGCACATAATCACCTCCTAAATTAAATATTTATATCCCAAAAATCCTGCTCCATAAGCTGCATTTTCGCTAAATGTCACAGCAAGTGCAAAATAGGCTAAGTCTTGGCTTCTTTTATCCATATTGATTTCCAGCTCAAGCTTATCGCCCAAAAGTCTTATATTTTTAAATTTAAAAGCGATTGGTCCTTCATTTAAAAATTTAAGGCTTGTATAAAATTTTCCCTCTTCTACATTTTCATCAATAAAAAATTTATATTTTTTAATTAAATTATCTGTGAATCTCTTTTCAAATTCTTCTAAGGTCAACTTTTCCTTCCAATATCCAAAATCATTTTTTATTATTATAGGATTTAAGGTAAATAATTTTGAAATCGGTGATTTTGGAATTATCCTAACATCAACAGTTAAGTTTTTGAAAACCTTGTCCTTGTAATCAGAAAAACCATTTAACATATAATTTACAAATTCTTCATCAACCGACCTAATTCTGTACTGATAAACCATATTTTTTTTGTAGAACTTTTTTATTGGATATAGATTATCATGGCAATAGGATTTATAATTTTTAGATTCGTGAATATCTAAAAATTTTTCATTTTCTGACAAATAAGAAATTATTGCCTTAGAAATAAATCCCAAAGAATCTGATGAATCAATATCTTCTAATAAAAATGTTCTAATTTTCAATTCGTACACGTTCATTTTCTCATCTCCTTTCTATAATTATAATATTTTAATTATTAGTTGATTATATTTTTATAATATCATCTTTGAAAATTTTGTCAAATTTATTTCACATCTTATGTTAATAATCAGTCCAATATTTTAATTTTTAGTATTTCAATACTTATCAAGTTACTAATTAAATATATAAATACTCTACCTCTTATGAAAATTTTAACCACAAGTTCATTATTGTTTTAAAAAGTTTATATTATTTTCAAAAAAATTTCTCCCCACACATTGTTAATTTTATATTAATGATTTATAATACCCCTAGAGATAGTATTTAAGTTTTTAAAACTATACTCTTTTACACCATTATATTTAAATTTTAAAAAATGAGCTTATATATTTAGTGAGACTCAAAATATTTTGTTACTTGTGCAAGGTTTTTGTCTGTTTATTAAATATAAACTGCTTTTACCTTGCTTTTTTTAAGGAGATTTTATGGAAATTGAAATGTTAAAAGGAAAAATTCATAGGGCTACTGTGACTCAGGCTGAACTTGACTATGTTGGTTCTATTACTGTTGATGAGGCTTTGCTTGGTGCAGCTGGAATTAGAGAGTATCAGAAAGTGCAAGTAGTTAATATTAACAATGGAAATCGAATTGAAACTTATACAATTGCTGGCGAGAAAGACAGTGGTGTTATTTGTTTAAATGGTGCTGCTGCAAGACATTTTTCGCCTAATGATTTGGTTATTATAATGGCTTATGCCTCTTATAGTGAAAAAGATTTAGAAAATTATAGTCCGAAAGTTGTTTTTGTTGATGATGAAAATAAAATTCAAAAAATTTCATCTTACGAAAAACACGGGAGATTATCATAAATAAATTTTAGTGGTGTATTAGGCTATCTCTAAATATTTTTAGAGGAGAAGAAAATGAAAGTTATCAAAAAAATTGATGAATTGAAAGATGTTTTGAAAGATTTTAAAAAAGAGGGCAAATCAATCGGCCTTGTTCCTACCATGGGATTTTTGCACAAGGGTCATGCAAGCCTAATTAAAAAAGCAGTTTCAGAAAATGACATCGTAGTTGTTTCTGATTTTGTAAATCCAATCCAATTTGGACCAAATGAGGATTTGGAGGCTTATCCTAGAGATATAAATGCTGACAGCAAATTGTGCGAAGACTTGGGAGCTGATTTTATTTTTAATCCAGAACCAAGCGAAATGTATCACGACAAAAAAGCCTTTGTAGATATTGAGGGACTTTCTGATAATTTATGTGGAGCAAGAAGAGCTGGACATTTCAGGGGAGTTTGTACTGTTTGTACAAAATTATTTAATATTGTTGGACCTAATAGGGCGTATTTTGGACAAAAAGATGCCCAACAGCTTTCAATTATTAAAAAATTAGTTTTTGATTTAAATATTCCAGTTGAAATTGTTGCTTGCCCAATTGTAAGAGAGGACGACGGACTTGCTATGTCTTCAAGAAATACCTATCTTTCAGCTGACGAAAGAAAGGCTGCTCTTTGTCTTTCAAAGGCAATTTTTGAAGGAGAAAAAATGGCAAAGAATGGAGCAAGTGTAGGTGAAGTTTTGGAAAAAATGAAAGAATTAATTTCATCAGAAAAACTTGCAAAAATCGACTACATCAGTGCCGTTGACCTTGAAACAATAAAAGATGTAGATAATTTCAACAAAGACACCTTGGTTGCCATTGCCGTATATATTGGAAAAACCAGATTAATTGACAATTTTATTTATGAGGTGTAGACGTGGAAAAATTTTCAAGAATTTCAGATAAAATAACTCAAAATATCGGTTTAATTATTGTAATTTTTTCTGTCATAGCCTATTTTGTCCCAGATTATTTTTCTTGGATGACAAATTACACCACCATTTTTCTTGCCCTTGCAATGTTTGGAATGGGAACATCTATAGATTCAGATTCTTTTAAGAAAATATTAAAAAATCCTAGGGATATTTTTATAGGCGCCTTGGCACAATTTACAATAATGCCCTTGCTTGCTTGGATTTTGGCAGTAGGTTTCAATGTAAATAAAGATATTGCCTTGGGAATAATTCTTGTAGGCTGTTGCCCTGGAGGAACCGCCTCAAATGTAATAACCCACATAGCTGGAGGAAATGTTTCAATGTCAGTTTCTATGACAATTTTATCAACACTTCTTGCCCCAATTGTTACACCATTTTTGGTTTATCTTTTGGCAGGAAGATGGGTTGAAGTTTCAATTTTGGCCATGTTTAAATCAGTTGTTACAGTAGTTTTAATACCAGTTTTGATGGGAATTTTTGCAAAAAAATTAAGCCCCGAAAAAATGGAAAAATCAAAATCAATTTTCCCATTAATATCATCCCTTGCAATTATTTTAATAATTTCAGGAATAATCGGAGCAAATGCAGAAAAAATTGCAAAATCTGGACTAATCGTTTTATTAATAGTAATGATTCACAATGCCCTAGGACTTTTATTAGGACTTGGCGTTTCCAAATTATTCAAAATGGATTATGACAAGCAAACAGCGCTATCAATCGAAGTGGGAATGCAAAATTCTGGTCTTGCCATCCAACTTGCTACAGCAAATTTTGCCCTAAATCCACTAGCAACCCTCCCAGGAGCAATTTTTTCAATCTGGCACAATATTTCAGGTTCAATTTTCGCATCAATCAGAAGAAAAGATGTAAAAGAAATTGCCTTTGCTAGGGAAAGGTAAATTTTAAATATTTAATCAAAAAAGATGAGGATTTTTGAAGTCCTCATCTTTATTTTATATTTCTTATTTTTGAGAGTTTCCTCTTATGTCAACTTCTATTACTTTTTCAAGCTCATCATTTCTGTAACCGTAAAAATAATAGTTAGCTTTGCTGTTGAGCATGAGTGGTTTGGAATTATTTGAATTCTTTGTCAAACTATAAATCACTTTTATATTAATTTATTAAATAATTAAGATTTAAAATAAAAAGGATTTTTTCTATTTCATCCTAGCCTTATCCCAAACATCAAGATAGGATTTGTAGAAAGAAAGATCTTGGACAGTTTCCAAAACTCCTAAATAATTTCCGTTCTTATCCCTAACTGCATAGTAGGTCACAGCGTGGTCGTGGCCCTTTATGTTTTTTATGATTTGAAATTTATCCTTGCTCCCTTTTTTAAATTCACTGATAAGTCTTCTTACTATTGGCTCAACTTGTGGTGGGTGGCATGAATAAACTTCCCTTCCTAAGGATGTTTTTGCTCTTTTAAAAATCTTTTCACCCTTTATGTCATTATAATAAGAATTTATATCATTTTTATCTATAAAAGTTATCTCAATTTCCAAAGTATCAAGAAGGGCCTCAAGCTCATCAACTTTCATCTTTCCCTTAGAAAAATTAATATATCCATCCATAGAATCTTTCTCATTATTTATATTTTCTCCATCATCCCAAATTTCTTTTTTGATTATATCATCAGGATAATCTTTCAAATCCTCATAAAGACCCAAAAAATCTTCATTTGAAATCACATCTTCCATCAAAGGATACAAGATATTTTCTTCCTTATAAGTCATCTCCCTTGCTCTTTCAAATACTTTTTTGACATCATCAAAATCAGATTTTTTGAAAGCTTTTTTGAAATTTTTAGAAATTTCAATATCAACTCCCCACATAATTTCAGATGGACCTGGCTTATTGTAATTTTCCTTTAGCAAAGGATATATCAAGTCCCCCTTTTTCCTATAATGAGAAGTAATATTATTGGAAATATCCTTAATTTCTTCCAAATCTTTGCTATTTTCTCCCAAATCGATAAGTTCTTTAATTTTTTCATTTTCCAAAAAGAAAAACCTAAGAGGATGACCAGAAATATTTATTAATTTCAAATCCTTTCCATCTTCACTTTCAGTTTTTCCATGAAAAAGTGAAGAATGAACATCACAAAGCCTTTGAACATCAGCCCTATCAACTCCCCCTTCAAGAAGAGCTTCCTCAGCATCCATAATTTCAGAAGATGAAACATTTTCGAAATTTTTTACAAAATCCTTTCTAACACTTTCAAGATATTCCCCTTCTGACAATCTTTTTACATAAGATTTAATGAGTTCTCTTCTATTTTTAACTTCAAAATCATCATAAGAGTTAATAATTTCATAACCCAAATCTTCTAACTTTTTGTCAACATTATCAATTCCAACCATCTTTGCCCCGCGTCTAATAGACATTTTTTTGCCCATAGTTTTAAGCATAAGAGGATTGGAAAGATTTTTAAAACCAAGACCTATAAGATCTTTTTTTAATTTATCATCATGATTAACCAAATCATAAATCGCCTTATTAATATCAATTTTTTTAGCCATAATATCCTCCAATATTATTATACTCTTCAATTGATAATGTCTATTATTTGTATAAAAAAAGCAAGAAGTATCTTGCTTCAGACTGTAGACAAAGTAGATGAAAAACGCAATTTCATCTACTTTGTCTATATAATAAACGCTTAAATCAAGCTATCTATGGGTATAAATATACTAAAGATGGAGGAAGTTATTCTACATAAAAACGAAAATAATAATACTGAACAAGTCCAAATGGTATCAGTAGAACAACTAGTTCCAAAAAATCACATATTAAGAAAAATAGATAAACACATAGACTTCAACTTCATATACGACCTAGTAGTATTAATAAAACTTGTAATCCTACAATACTTCTTCAACATAAACAGCATGAGGCAAACAATAAGAGAAGTAGAAGTAAACCTAGCCTCGTCGGTTCTTAGGACTGGACTTCTACGATAAAGTTTCACACTTTTCAACTTCCGGTAAAAACTATGAAAGAAGATTTAAAAATACAGACCTATTCACTCAAATATTCGAAAATATCCTAGACCAAGCAATGAATTATGGATTCGTAGACGCAAAAATACAATTTGTAGACTCAACCCATGTAAAAGCACATGCCAACAGACATAAAAATCAGAAAGAAAAAATAAAGAACAAATTAAAAGCAAGGTAAAAGTAATAATCAGACATATCTGGCAAGAATACATAGACTATTGTGAAAGATATAGACTAACTAAAGCAGGAAAAGCTGAATACAAGCAAAGAAAAGAAACAATAGAAAGACTATTCGCAAGTGCAAAACAATACCATAGCTTTAGATATACTAACATGATAGGAAAAGCAAAAATGAGTATGAAAGCAGCACTAACTTTTGCGTGCCTAAATATGAAAAAACTAGCAAAATTACTTGATAAATCAGAAGATAATGGAGGTAAATTTTCTCAATTTACTATATTATTTGAAAAATTAATATATTTGAGAATAAATATAAAAAAAGTGTCGATAAACCTGTTTTATTAGGAGGTTTGCCGACGCTCTGAAGCGATGTCTTCGCTTGTTTTACTTTTTAATTTTCATAATCAACAACACTTAAAAGTATTGATTTTGGTCCTAAATGGACTCCAAATACTGGTGGCACTGTCATTTCTTTATATATTTTGGCGTTTTTTATTTCTTCTTTTAGTAATTCTTTTATTATTTTTATTTCTTCAAAGCTTGCTCCGCCGCCTATTGCTAGGCCGTATTCTTTTTTATCTTTTATTTTTTTCTTTATGATTTTTGCTATTTCTTGGAATGATTTTTTTCTTCCTATAACTTTTTTTGCTATTTTTATTTCTCCGTCTTTCATTGTAAAAATCGGCGTGAAATTTATAAGATTTGCAACTTTTCCTATTGATTTTGGCAATCTACCTCCTTTTACAAGGTAGTCAAGACTTTCTGCTCTTACGTATATATTTGCTTTTTCTACATCTTTAATTGCTCTTTTATAAATTTCTTCGTATTTTTTTCCTTTTATAGCTGATTTTGCTGCTTTTGTTGCTATAAAATATAGGGGAAGTGATGCTATTTTTGTATCTATTATATCGATTGTAACATTTTTATTTTCTATATGATCTTTTGCTAAATTCATCATATTGTTCATACCTGAAAGATGGGATGATATTGAAAAACATAGGATTTTATTGTATCCTTCTTCTATATATTTTTCTAGATTTTCTACAAATTCTCCTACTCCTGGTATTGATGTGCTAACTTTTTCTTCTGTATTTTTTAATTTTTCAAAAAATTCTTCGCTTTCTAAATCTATTTGGTCTGTGTAACTTGTATCTCCAAAATGTATTTTGAACGGCACTATGCCTATGTTATATTTTTTTGCTTCTTCTAGGTTAATCGAGTTTCCTGAATCTACTATTATTTTTATTTTCTCCATTTTTTCCTCTTCTAATTATTTTTTCTCAAAAAAATAGCCTCAAAACAAAAAGTTTTGAGGCCTTATGTCTTTTTTTATAAGTAATATTTTTTTACTACGTTTAATTGATCGTCTAATTCATAAACTAATGGTTGTCCTGTTGGAATTTCTAAATCCATTATGTCATCGTCTGAAATTTTTTCTAAATGTTTTGCCATAGCTCTTAATGAATTTCCGTGTGCTGCTACTAAAACTGTTTTTCCATCGATTAAGTCTTTTGCTATATTGTCTATATAAAATGGCAAACATCTTTCTAGTGTTACTTTTAAGTTTTCTGCAACTGGTATTATATCTTTTGGATATTCTTTAAATCTATCTTCGTTTGCTTGTGCATTTGCTTCTTCGTCTGTTAAAGCTGGTGGAAGTGTATCGTATGATCTTCTCCAAATATGAACTTGTTCATCTCCGTATTTTTCTGCTGTTTCTTTTTTGTTTAATCCTTGAAGTGCTCCATAGTGACGTTCGTTTAATCTCCAAGATTTTACAACTGGCACGTACAATTGGTCAGAATATTCAAGGGCAAAATTACAAGTTTTTATTGCTCTTTTTAAAATTGATGTATAAGCTATATCAAATTTTATTCCTGCATCTTTTATTTTTCTTCCAGCTTCCTTTGCTTCTTCTACTCCCTTGTCTGATAAATTTACATCTACCCAACCTGTAAATTTATTGGCAAGATTCCATTCACTTTGTCCATGTCTTACGAAAACTAATTTTTTTGTCATTATCTTCTCCTCATTTTTTCCTTTTTCTCAAGCTGTTTTTGCTTGGCTTTCATTGACTCATTCTTTTCTTCATCGATATTGTCAATCCATGTTAGGGCGTTTGCTGTTCCTTTTATTACACATTCTCTTGGATCTTGGGCAATTTTTACATCAATTTGAAGTCTTTCATTAATTCTTTTTGCAAGTCCCAAGGTTAATGCTCCGCCACCTGTTAAAAATATACCTCTTTCATACAAATCTGCAGCTAATTCTGGAGGTGTTTGCTCTAATACATTTTTTACTCCATTTATTATTTTATCAATTGATGGTAGTAAGCAAGAATAGATTTCTCCAACTGGAAGATAGATTCTTGATGGAAGTCCATCTTCTATAAGTCGTCCTACAACTTCAATTGAATCTGTATAATCTGCCTCTTGAGCTTTTATTTTTATCATTTCTGCACTTGATTCGCCAATAAGCATCCTATATCTGTTTCTTATATGATCTTTTATATCATTGTCGAAAGTATCTCCAGAAATTTCTATAGAATCGCTTGTTACGATTTGTCCCATAGAAACTACTGCAATGTCTGAAGTTCCTCCTCCAATATCTATAACCATATTTCCTTTTTCATCTGTTATATCTATATCTGCACCAATCGCTGCTGCGAGAGGTTCGTCTATCAAATAAACTCTATGAGCTCCTGCATTTTCTGCTGCTTGAAGAACTGCTCTTTTTTCAATTTGAGTTGCCTTGCTTGGAACACAAATCAATAAATCAGGTTTAAATAAAGATTTATTCAAGGATTTTTTCAAAAAATATTTAAGCATTTCTTCTGTTGCGTTAAAATCTGCAATTACTCCGTCTTTTAAAGGCTTTAATGCAATTACATTTCCAGGAGTTCTTCCCAAAATTTTTTTTGCATCTTTTCCAACTGAAAGAATTTTTCCTGTGAGTGTATCTTTTGCTATAACTGAAGGTTCTTCTAAGCAAATCCCCTTATCTTCAACGTAAACAAGGACTGAGGCTGTTCCCAAATCTATTGCCACACTTTTTCTTAACCTTGACATGGCCTCTCCTATTTATTTTTTAATTTATCAACTTGGTCTAATTTTTCCCAAGTAAAATCTTCATCATTTCTTCCAAAGTGTCCGTAAGCTGCGGTTTTTTTGAAAATTGGTCTTTGTAAATCTAATTTATCAATGATTGCTTGAGGTCTAAAATCAAAAACTTCTTTTACAATTTCTGTAAGTTTTTCATCTTCATATTTTCCAGTTCCAAAACTATCTACATAAATTGATAGAGGTTTTGCAACTCCAATTGCATAAGCTACACCAATTTCGCATTTTTTGCAAAGACCTGCTGCAACCATATTTTTCGCTGCATATCTTGCCATATAAGCTGCTGATCTGTCAACTTTTGTTGCATCTTTTCCAGAAAATGCTCCGCCACCAGATTTTGAATATCCACCGTAAGAATCAACGATTATTTTCCTTCCTGTAAGTCCAGAATCTCCTTTTGGCCCACCAATTACAAATTTTCCTGTTGGATTTATATAAAATTTTGTATCATCGTCGATGTATTTTGGATCAATAACTTCTTTGATTACTTTTTCTATTACATCTTTTTTGATTTGTTCAAGGCTTACTTCTTCTGAATGTTGAGTTGAAATTACTATAGAATCTACTCTTTTTAATATGTCATCATCATATTCTACTGTAACTTGGCTTTTGCCATCAGGTCTTAAATAATCAAGAATTCCTTCTTTTCTAACTTGAGCAAGTCTTTTAGAAAGTTTTTGTGCATAAACAACTGACAATGGAAGATATTCTTCTGTTTCATCATCTGCATAACCAAAAACCATTCCTTGATCGCCCGCTCCAATTTTGTCGTATTTATCATTTGTAGATTTAAAATCCATTGAATCATTTACGCCTTGGGCAATGTCAGGAGATTGTTCAATCAAAGAAGTTAAAACTGCTACGTTTTGATAATCAAATCCTAATTTTGGATCATCATATCCTATTTCTTTGATTGTATCTCTTGCTATATTTTCTATTGGCGCATAAGCATTTGTTGAAATTTCTCCAACAACCAAGACAAGACCAGTTGTTGTTACACATTCACAAGCCACTCTCGAATTTTTATCTTGTTTTAAACACTCATCTAAAATCGCATCAGAAATTTGATCGCAGACTTTATCTGGATGTCCTTCTGTTACTGATTCTGAAGTAATTAATTTTTTCATATTAAGTCCTTTCTTTTAAGGATAATTATACCTTAAATTATTACGATTTGTTATATTTTAATCAATTTTTTCTAACAAAACTACAGCTCTTGCCTCAATTCCTTCTCCACGTCCTGTAAAAGATAATTTTTCTGAAGTTGATGCCTTGATTGATACATTTTCTATATCAGTTTTTAAATGTTTTGCCAATTTTTTTTGAATTTCTTCTCTTTTAGGAGAAATTTTTGGCATTTCACAAATTATAACTGTATCTAAATTTCCGATTTTGTAGGATTTTTCTTCCATTAATTTTACAACCCTATCAAGAAGTTTTATTGAGTAAATATCTTTGTACTCATCGTCAGTATCTGGAAATAAATTTCCAATATCTGGAAGATTTAAGGCTCCCAAAATCGCATCCATTATGGCATGAACCAAAACATCTGCGTCTGAGTGTCCCAAAAGTCCTTTTTCATATTTAAATTCAACTCCACCCAAAATTAATTTTCTATTACAAACTAATTTGTGAACGTCATATCCTATTCCGATTCTCATACTAATCCTCTAAAAACGCCTTGGCAAATATCAAATCTTCTGGTGTAGTCATTTTTATATTTGAATATTCGCCTTCAACTACTTTTATTTTTTCATCACTATAAATTTCAAAAAGCTGGCTATCATCTGTTATTGTAAAATTACTTTGTGTATATTTTTCGTAAAAATCCAAAATCATTTCCTTATCAAAGGCTTGAGGAGTTTGAACATTGTAAACTTCTTTTCTAAGTGGTGTAGTTTTTACCAAAGAATTTTCATCTACAATTTTTACCGTATCTTTTGATTTTACTGCACTTATTACAGCCTTATAGTCTTTTAAATTTTCTAGCACTTTTTCAAATAGTTCTTTACTTGCAAAAGGTCTTACCCCATCATGGGTTAAGACCAATTTTGAATTTTTATCTACAGCTTTTAAGCCTTCATAAGTTGAAAGTTCTCTTGTTTCTTTCCCAAAAACATAGGAAATTTTCTTGTCATATTTTTTTAAAATATCCTTCAAATAATTTTCATCATCTTTTCTAATTACTACAATTATTTGGTCAATTTGGTCAAGTTTTACAATGGTATCAAGGCTAATTTCTAGAATTTTTCTGCCCATAATTTCTATGTAGGGTTTTGCCTTGTTGGATTTCATCCTAAGTCCATTTCCTGCTGCTGTAATTACCGCTGAAATTTTTTTGCCGTCTATCATATTATTCCTTTGCTCTTACAAATATCATTTTTCCAGCCGATGTTTGTAAAACACTAGTTACTGTTGTATTTATTTTCTTTCCAATTAAATCTTTTCCATCTTCAACTACAACCATTGTTCCATCTTCAAGATAACCTACTCCTTGGTTTCTAGATTTTCCTTCTTTGATAACTTCAATTTCCATTATCTCTCCAGGCAAAACCTTGGTTTTCATTGCATTTGCCAAATCATTTATATTTAAAACTGTAATCCCTTGCACATCTGCAACCTTGTTTAAATTGTAGTCATTTGTAAAAATTTTTGCTCCTGTATCTTGGGCAAATTTTAAAAGTTTTGAGTCTACTTCTTTTATTTCTGGATAATCTTTTGAACTTATTTCAAGATTTATATCCTTATTTTTTTTGATTTCTTTTACAACGTCAAGCCCACGTCTACCTCTTTCTCTTTTTAAATCGTCGGGACTATCGGCTATGTGTTGAAGTTCTTCTAGGACAAATTCTGGAATTATTAATTTTCCTTCAATGAAATTAATCTTTATAATATCTAAAATTCTTCCATCAATTAAAACTGATGTGTCTATTAATTTTAAGGATGTATCCTTTGAAATTTCTTTTTTATTTTCTCTTCTATTTGATATTTTTACATTTTTTACTTTTTGGAATGTTTGAGGGTATTTGTCAGGATATTTTGATGCAATTCTCCAACCCAAAAGTCCAAAGCCCAAATAAATAATAATAGATAATAGCACAAAAATTGAATTACCAACTACTGGTAACGACAAAGAGCTTAATGGTTTGGTTGCAAGAAAGGCTAAAATTAAACCTACAATTACCCCGCTTATTCCAACTGCCACACTAAGTGGCGGTAAATCTTCTAAGTATTTTTCTAACTTCATAAATACATCTTCCATCATTTTGTAAATAAAACCTGATAGAAAATAAAATATGCCTGCAAATAATAAAGCCACTAAAACATTTACTGCAATGAAAAAAACAGAACTACCTATTGTAAAATCCACAACAGATAGTACCAATTTTAATACAGATATGCCTAGAATAGCTCCAATTACAGAAAACATAATTCGAAATATTCTATTTAACATTATCTTCTCCTAATTTTTTATAATCCGATTGATTCATCAATCATTTTTTCAGCATCATCTTTTTCTAGAGAGCCTGACATAACTAATTCGCTAGCCATAATTCTTCTTGCCCTATTTAAAAGTTTTTTCTCAGTTGTTGAAAGCCCCTTATCATCGTCTAAGGCAACAAGGTCTCTTACCATATTTGCAATTTTGAAAATATCTCCAGTTTTTAAAATTTCTTGATTTTCTCTATATCTTAGATTCCAATTAGAATTTAAATCTTTAGGATCTTGTTCAAGAATTGCAAGTATTTCTTCTCCTTCTTTTTTGGATATAACATCTCTAATATTCATTTTGTTGATATTTGCTTTTGGAATTGATATATCCATGTTACCTATAGGCATTTTGAGTATAAAATATTCTTTTTCCTCGCCTAAAAACTCTTTGGTTTCTACAGAATCAATTATCCCAGCTCCATGCATAGGATAAACTATTTTATCACCGATTTTAAACATTTTGACCTCCTAGGTTCTCTCTTTTATTATAACCTTTTTTGGCAAAATAGTAAAATCAAATAATTTTACAGTATACTACCACTATATTCTTTTGTCAATACTTTTTTTCCTATTCGAAATCAACTCCTTGCTATCTTTTGAAAAGCCCGTTCTCATTTTTACAGCTCTGTTTAAAACTTTTACTTCACTTTTTTTATAAGAGCCTCCAAAATCGCCATCTAAAGTCCAATCAATTTTTTCGTCACTTTCAACTTTAAAAACAGAACCAGACCTAAAAATCACATTATCATTTTCTTTTTTGCTCCTAAGCCCATCGATAATTTGATTTAGTTCTATTAATCCCTTTGGTTTTTTAATTAAAACAGCTTCAAAAATTCCATCATCAAGTCCAATATTTTTATTGTAAAAATTATTAAAGCCTCCAACCGAAACAGAATTTGTTGCCATAAAATGAATAAATTCTCCTTCAAAAACTTCTTCATCAATTTTTATTTTTGCCTTGTAAGATTTTAAATTTGAAACAGTTTTTACTCCCTCCAAAATATAAGCAAATCTTCCAAAAATATTTTTCATTGATTGGTCAGTTTCGTAAGAAACTTGGGCGATTGAACCAAAGGCTGCAACGTAGGTAAAAAATTTAGAATTAAATTTTCCAACATCCACATCCATAACTTCGCCTTTTATAGCATATTTGCTAGATTTTTTTATGTCAGAAGGAATTTTTAATGACCTTGAAAAATCATTTGTTGAACCTGTTGGAATGTATCCAATTATAGAATTTGCATCAGCTTTTAAAACACCAGAAACAACTTCATCCAAGGTTCCATCACCACCGCTTACCAAAATCTCATCATATTCTTTGGCAAATTCCTTTACTTTTTCTCTCGCATCATCCGCTCTTTGCGTTGCATAAACTGTCGGAAAATAAGAATTTTTGCTAAAATATTCAACAATTGAGCTTAAATAATTTCCTATAGTTCTTTGCCCGCTCATCGGATTATATATATATAATAACTTTTTCATTTTATCCCTCAAATTTGTAAATAATATATTTATATTTTACTTACATTTGCTAAGTTTTAAAGTATTAGCTAATTTTAATTCCAATTTATCAACTAACATGATATACTTAAAATTGTTATTATATAAAATATAACAGAAAAAAAGGAGTAAAATATGGAGAAAAATAATACAAGATTTATAGTCGAAGGAGGAGTGTCAATCGCCCTTTCTTTTGTACTTTCTTTTGTAGTTTTGTTTAAAATGCCTTTAGGAGGTTCAGTAACTCTTGCATCAAGACTTCCAATTATAATTTTTGCAATAAGATGGGGAGCTAAAAAAGGACTTTTGGCTGCAGCAGTTTTGGGATTGTTGAATATGGTTTTTGGAGGATATGTAATTCATCCTGCCCAAGCAATTCTTGATTATATTCTTTCATTTTCAGCAATTGCCCTTGCAGGTATATCATTTAGCAAAAATAAAAGCAAATATTCATACATTCCATCAATAATAATTTCATATTTAGTAAGTGGAGCTTTTAATGTGATTAGTGCTTTTATATTCTTTAACGATATGGCAACAGCAAAAGCAGCCGGCTTTAATAACTTTACCCTATACGCTTTTGCATATAATTATTCTTTCTTAGCAGCTGATGCTTTGATTTTAATAATTGTATTTTTGCTTATTTTTGATAGGGTAAAAAAATTTCTAGATAAACAAAATTAAAAATAAGAATTCAAAAAGACCATCTTCCGATGGTCTTTTATTTTGAAGATGATTCTACGATTTCTAGATTTCCTTTAAAAGAATAGGATTTGGCATAATTTGTTATTATAAAAAAATCTCCTTTTTTTATTGGATATGTTTCATCATCTATTATAATTTCCCCACATCCCTTTATTATGCTTTCTAAAATATATGGCTCTTTTCTTTCAAACGAAATTTCTTTTTCTACATTTATTTTTTTTACTGTAAAATACTCATTATCATACAAAATTTCTATATTTTTTTCTAAATTTTCGTGGATTTTTTCTGTGTCTAGGCACTTTAAGGCTTTTTTTGATTTTTCTAGGTGCAAAGCTCTTTTGTTTCCATTTTTATCTTTCCTATTGTAATCATAAAGTCTGTAAGTTATATCTGACGCTTGTTGGATTTCCAAAATCAAGGAATCTTTTTTTATGGCATGAACCATGCCGGCTGGCACTTTAAAAAAATCTCCTTTTTTTGAATTTTCTTCTTTTAATAAATCTTCCCATTTTTCCTTATCTATTAGGTCAATGGCTTCTTTTTTGTTTTTTGTTTTTAAGCCATAGATTATTTTTGCCGGATTTTCATTTAAAATATACCAACACTCACTTTTGCCGTAGGAATTTTCATTTTTTGCCATTTCATCATCTGGATGGACTTGGATTGATAAGTCATCGTTTGCATCTATTAGTTTTATCAATAGGGGAAATTTTTCTTTTTTTTCATTTCCAAAAATTTCTTTGTGGTTTTGATATAAAAAATCTAAATTTTCACCCTTATATTTTCCATTTAAAATTTTTGATGGGAAATCTTTCATAGCAGAAATCGCCCAATATTCTCCAATATTTTTTGATTCGAATTGGTAAAGAAATTCTTTTTTAAGCCTATCTCCTCCCCAAATTTTTTCTACAAATTTTCCTTCTAAAAATAATATTTTTTCCATAAGTCACCTCTTTTTTATTATACTAAGAAAAAAATAAAGCCCAAGGATAAACCTTGAGCCTTTCTTTATGCTACTGTTAGTTTGTTTTTGTGAAAGAAGTTTGTAAGATAAATTTGTACAGATGATACTACTATGTTTAAAATAGTACCGAACCCCATTACTCTTGTTAATTCTTCTATAGTTTCTATTTTGCTTAAATAAAATCCGCTTTGTGTTTGAGTTGAGCTTTCTGATACATTTATTGCAAAAGTTTCAAAAAATTTAAGACCAAAGGTTAGCCCTAAAACTGAAACTATTATTGTTATTATAATAAAAACTAAAACAGGTCCAAATTTTCCCATATCTTTGAAAGTTTTGCTTGAACCAATGCTGATTGATGCCAAAATTCTTGTAAAAGTTGCAAGCAAGGAAAATATCAGTGTTATTATCCCCATTATTAATGTTTTTGATGGAAATTGATCAAAAAAGCTTTTTATTTGGTCAAACAATTCTTTTATTCCTATTCCATCTTGTCCTGTCGAAATAACTAAAAATCCAAAAAATTCTATCAAAAATATTAAACCTGCAAGTATAGCAAGAATCATTATATTTAGAATTCTTGATGTTGTTATATCTTTTGATTTTACTGGGAGGACATCATAAAAGGCAGCCTCTTCGCCATAAAATTTTTTGTAATCATTTAAAATTACAATTATCATAGAAATTGCAAAGGATGAATACATAACTAGCATTGAAATAACTGTGATAAAATCCAAAAACGCTGAGTCAAAATATAAATTTATATAATTTAATACAAGTGACAAAATTAAAGGAATTACCATCCAAGGAATTATGTCCCTAATATTTTCTTTTAATTGGTGTTTTAATAATTTAGCCATTGAAAACCTCCTCAAAGTATTCTTCAACTCCCATCTTGTGATTTTGTCTCAAATCATCAATATTTTCTTCCAAAATAATTTTTCCATCAGAAATAAATACAACCTTATCCAAAAGTCTTTCGATTTGACTAATCAAATGAGTTGAAATAATCATAAGACCTTCTGAATCAAAATTATCAATTATTACATCCATAATTTTTCTCCTACTTGCAGGATCAATTCCACTCATTGGCTCATCCAAAAGATATAAATCCGATTTTCTTGAAAGAGAAAGAGCAATTTGCACCTTGTCTTTCATACCCTTTGACATATTTTTTATTTTCATTTTCATATCAAGTTTAAAATCTCTAATTATTTTTTCAAATTTTTCTTTTGAAAAATCTTCAAAAAATTCGTCATATAAATTTGAAATTTGAATCAAATTATATGATTTGTCCAAAGGAAGATGGTCTGGTTGGTAGGATACAAATGATTTTGTAAGATAGTCTGGATTTTCTCCACCAATTTTAACCTCGCCCTTATAATTTTTTTCAAGACCTGCAAGAATTCTAAGCAAAGTTGTTTTTCCCGATCCATTAGGTCCCAAAAGCCCAACAATTTCTCCTTTTTTAAAATATAAATTTAGCTTATCTAAAACAAGTTTATTTTTGTATGCAATAGATAAATTTTTAATCTCTAACATTAGTCCACCTCCCAAAATTTATCAAGACCATCAAGAGCATCTTCTTTTGAAATTTTTAAATTTTTTGCATTGTTAATAAAATCTTCGCAAATTATTTCAAAAGCATTTTTTGACAAAGATTTTATCAAATCCCCATCATCCGTTACAAATCTCCCAGCTGTCCTTTGGCTTTTGCAAAGCCCATCGCGTTCAAGCTCAGACAAAGCTCTTTGGACAGTATTTGGATTTACTTCATAATCCTTGGCAAGATTTCTAACAGAATCAATTTTTTCGCCAGCTTTCCACACGCCACTTGAAATTTTCGACTTAAAATCTTCTAAAATTTGAAGATAAATGGGTCTATCATTATCAAATTCCATTTATTCCTCCTTTTTTTCTATCGCTTGCCCAACAACCAAACCAATCAACATTCCAATCGGAAGAAAAGTTCCAATATTATCGTACAAAGAACCAAAAATTATACCAAAACTCATTCCGATAGTCATGCCTTCTGCCAAATAATTTTGCTTGTTTTTGTAATTTTGATTTTTGCCTTTAATTTTTTCGCTTTTTTCAAGTTTTTTTATAATAAATACAAACAAAAAACCCAAAAGCCCCATAGGCAAAATTATTTTTAAAATATTCATTCACTTTCCTTTTTGTATTTTTGTATTATTGTATCGCTCTCTTAATACAATAATATTATATCCCCGATTTTTATTTTTGTAAAGTCTTTTTTTAAATTTTTAAAATTAAAAAATAAAATACGCTAAACGCCTAATTTAAAAGCTTTTACCACTTATTTTTTAAAATTTGATTTTGTTTTTTTTTTGAAAATTCTTCAAATATTTACTCAAATTTTACAAAAATTTTTACATTTCCTAATAAATATAATTTAATATCTAAATTGAAAGAAAATTTGAAAATAATCCCTCAAAATTTACGCTCTTTTCTAATAATTTCATTTTTTCTTTTGCAAATATTTGTTGGTAATTGCCTCAAAAATTTTTAGCCTAACAAGGCTAAATTTTTTAAACAAATATACTAAACTAAATAAGTGATTTTAAAACCTATTTTTCAAAATCTCCAAACAAAAAAGGCCCTAGGATTTCTCCTAAGACCTTTTTGTTTTATTTTCTATTTTATCTAATGCTTACTCTACCAAAAGCTGATTTTATATCCAAATCTAAATCTGATTCCTCTGGATTAGTTGAAACTTGGTAGCCATCTTTTGTTTGCAATTTATTTTTAAATTTATCCGCAATTGAATAAGATGATGATTTAATCAAAGCTTTTATATTTTTATTAAATTCATTTGTATCAATTACAACTGATCCAAATTGTGTTCCTATATTAACTTCTTTTGCATCAACGATTTTAAAAATTTTAATTGAACCAGCTTTTGATGAAAGATCAACTTTTTTCATATTTAAGCCATCAATTCTTATAGAACCATTTACAAGATCAACATTTGCATTTTCTCCAGAAATATTTGAAAGATAAACTGATCCATTTACAATATTTATATCAAGACTATCATAAATATTTTTGCCCAAATATAATTTTACATTCGCACTTGCATCCAAAGACTTATAATTTTCATTTACACTTACAATTAATTTGTCCTCAACAACTTCAATATTTAAATAATCATTTACTTGGTCTTCTTTGTTTTTGAAATAAACTTTCTCATCAACCATAATATGATTTTCTTGAGCTCTTTCAATATCCAAAGAACCATTTATAAGATCAATTTCAATAGCATTAACATCATCATCGATTTTTGTTTGATTTTCAGTTTTTTGAGAATTTATGTGGTAAATATTAGGAATATTTACACTATCAAGATCAATATCAAAATCAAAATTTGAAATAGTTTCACTTGTCTTTTTCATAATTTTTTCAAAAGAAGTTGATAATTTATCAACAAAACTTTCCTCATTATTTTTAGACTTGTCTTTGCCAACCGCCTCCAAAAGATCGCTAGCTTGTTCAACTGTAATTTTTCCTTCTTTTAACATATCTAAAATCATTTTCTTTTCTTCATTCATCTTTAAGCTCCTTTAAAAGTTCACTTGCTTGGTCAGGAGTAATCTCTCCGCTGTTGACCATATTCAAAATATCTATTCTAGATTCTTGTTTATTTATTTTTCCACCAAGTTTTTTTACAATCTTGTCAATTCTATTTCTAACAGTCGGGTAAGAAATTCCCAAACTCTCTCCAACATCTTTTATACTGCCACGCTTTTGCAAAAAAAGCTCAATAAATTCCAAATCCTCAATATCAAGTCTTTGAAACTTACCCATCTCAAATTCTCCACTAACTTCAGTAAAACATGAATTACATTTATAAGAAGTGATAACCAAGTCACCACCACAATTAGGACATTTATTAATCAAACCCCGCCTCCTTTATAAAATAAGTATACCACCATTTTAATTTTTGTAAAGTTTGTTTTTAATTTTTTTAATATTTTAATATCATATATTAATTAATTTAATATTTCGTTTTAATTAAATCACTTCGAAAATTAATTTTCAAAATTTTCAAAAAAAAAGACAAAAGATAAAACTTTTGTCTCAAACTATTAAAAAAATATAAAACTATAACTGATAAACAAGTTACCATTTCTCTTATTTATAATTTATCATGCTTTAAAGTAAATTTTTTGCCCAGTAACTTTTCAAGCTTCTTAGGATCCAAATAATTGTATTTACTACAAGTGCTAGATTGAAAGTGAAATTTAATAATACTACTATCCCATAAATTTCTTGATTTTTTATGAATTTGAATGGATTTAAATATGAAATTAGGGAAAAAATCAAAAATACTCCTATCCATTTTATTGAAGTTTTTAAATTTTCTTTGTAATCTGGGAAAATAAAATGTCTATTTTTGTATCTTTTTATAAAATTATCTCTTTTTTGCTTGTATTTTTTTCTATCATCTCTCTCATTTTTTATAAGGGCTGAATAATAAAAAATCATATCGTCATAGGTTGATGTGAATTTTTTAAGGTTTTCGCATTCTTCTTTTGAATAGGAGATGTCTATTATTTGTTTTGTTATATTTGCTTTTGATTTGTATGAAATTTTTTCATTTCTTAATTTTTTTAATTTTTCTATATTTTTTTCGTTTTCGATTTCTTTTTTCGTTTTATCTTCGTATTTTTTTGTATTTTTTCTAATTAGAAAATAAAAACTTAATAATATTAGAAAAACTAAAATTTGTCCTAAAAAAATTAACATAAAATTACTTGTATCAAGGCTTGTCACAAATAGCATGACAAAACTTGGTAGTAAAATAATCAAAAGGGCATAGCCTATAAATTTTATTACACTTCTCATTTTTCTTCTCTTTCTAATAGGTCTTGGTAATATTTTTTTAGTTTCAAGCCTATATTTTCTATGGATTTTTCTTGGGCGAGCTTATATCCTTCTTCTTTTAGTGAAGGATATTTTCTTTCCAAAATCAATTTTATTTTTTTGTAAAATTCTTTTTTGTCTTTCGCTTTATAAATTTCTTTTCCGTCTTTGAGATTTTTATAAATTTCTATATCTCTAATTATTGTGTCGGCTTTTGTTGCAAGGGCCTCTAGCAAAACTATTCCTTCGGTTTCTTCAAATGTTGGAAATATATAAAGGTCTGAGCCTGAGTAGGCTTCTCGCAATAATTCTTGGCTAACGTAGCCTGGAAAATGCAAATTTTTCAAATCTGTTTTGACAGCTTTTTTGATTTTTTCTGGAACTAAGCTCAATTTCAATTCTCCAAACCACACAAATTCGTATTGGGGAAGTTTTTTTGCAAGATCTACGAAATCCAGAATCCCTTTTCTTTCTATAAATAGACCAACTGAAATGATTGATTTTTTATTTTTATCAAGCTTATATCTTTGATAAAAATTTTCCCTGTCATTTTCTTTTTTCTTCCAAAAATCTAGGTCGACTCCGTTTGATACTACTTTAATTTCTTTGCCAATATCATAAGATTCTAGAATATTTTTGGAGTATTTTGTTGGTGTTAAAATCAAATCTCCTTTTTTGTAGCAATGTATAAGCCATTTTTTGAAAAATGGTGCAAGTTCATTTGATAGGATAAAAGAATTTTTAAAATCTTCCTTGGTGGAATGTCCATGATAGACAACTTTTTTGCCAGATTTTCTCGCCTTATTTGCAAAAAAAGCAGACTTTGGAAAAACTGTATTTATGTGGCAAATATCATAATCGTCATCTGGATTTAAGGTATATGAAACTCCAACCAAATCCAAAGCCTTTTTTTGATGGTCTATTGCTTTTCCAACGCCAGATTCTTTTACAGTTTGATAATCTTCATTATAAATAAGAATTTTCATGTGTCCTACCTTTTTTGATTGCTTCTTTATATAATCTTTCGCAATTTTCGCCAAAAGAATCTATAGAAAAATTTTCCAAAGCATATTTTCTTGCGTTTCTAGAAAGTTTATCCTTTTTTTCTTTATCAAGAAAAATCATTTCCAAATATTTTTTAAAATCAGAAAAATTTTCATATTGGTAGCCATTAAAATCATCAATTATTACCTTATCAAGGCAGTAATCTTTTCTACAAATCGCAGGAGTAGCATTGCTCATCGCCTCATAATAAGTAAGTCCTTGAGTTTCGGACTTACTTGCAGAAACAAAAGCATCTGCCATTCTATAATAATTATTAACTTCAAAAGGCTTAACCATACCCGCAAAATATATTTTTTTCTCAATATTTTTTGCATAAGATTTCAAATCTTTTAAATAAGGTCCGCCTCCTACAAGAATAAATTTTAATTTTTCTATATCAAGCCTTCCGTAATAATCAATTAATTCCTCAATATTTTTTTCTTCGGCAAGCCTACCCAAATAAAGAATTATTTTATCGCTTGCATCAAATCCATAATAATCTCTAATTTTATTTTTATCTTCCAATTTTTCTGGCATTTCTATGCCAGTAGGAATTATTTTTATTTTCTCATCCTCAATATCATAAGATTTTAAAATTTCTCTAGTTTTTTCACTTGGAACAATAATCATTTCAACCCTATCGGCAATTGCTTTTGAAAAAACCGAAATCATTTTTTTGCCCACCTTTTTTGATGGAGAAAAATAATGAGTGTAGTCTTCATAAATTGTATGATAGGTGTGAACTAAGGGACAAGATGTTTTTTTGGCAATTTTTGTCGCCATCATAAAAGTAGAAAATTCGCATTGTGAATGGACAATATCTGGTTTCCAATCTTTTATTTCCTTAATAAATTTATTTCTTAAAGTTGCAGAAATCCTTGCCTCTGGATAAATTTTCCCTGCACCAAGACTTCCTATATAATAAACATTTCCTTTTTTATAACTTTCAGTTGAATTTGAGAGGGTTAAAACTTTTACGTCAAATCCCCTATCTTCCAGATAGGATTTTAAATTTAAAATTGATCTTACTACACCATTGACGACGGGATGGTACCAATCAGATGTAATTAAAATTTTCATCGAATCACCTCTTTAACTAACTTAACATTTCTTCATTATAAACTTACAAAGTCTATTAATATTGTATGCAAAAAGTAAATATTTTTCAATTTATATCAATTGGGGTATATTTTATCTAGTAATAATTCAAAGAAAGGGTGATAATTTGGGAAATTTAATAGTTGGCGATGTGCTTTTATTATTCTTTTCAATTTATGTAGGAATATTTTTCAAAAAATTTCACACAGACTATCCAAAAATGAGAGTTGGCTTTCACATTTGGGAAGTTTGTTACAATAAAGAATGTTGGGAATACGGAAATAATTTTGCAGGAAATCTTTCTATAATTCTTGGAATAATTTTATTTGGCATAATTTATCCAATAATTTTGTATTTCAAAATAAAAAGAAATATATGCGTAATCCTTCTAATTGTTTTTACAATCCTATATTTTATCCTTTTACTTACAATTTTAAGACACCACATGAGAAAAAAATTTAATTTAAAAGATGAAAAAGATGATGAAGATGATAAAAAATAAAGCTATTTTACTTTTTTTGTAAAATAGCTTTATTTTTTCTTTGAGATTTTTATTTAAAAATTTTAGTCTTCTTCTTTGTCTATATATTTTCTTTTTAATCTTATAGCTGATGGGCAAGCTGCAACTCCGCCTTCGCCTGTTTCTCTTAGGCTTGCAGGAAGGGCATCTCCAACTTCTTTTAAGGCGTCTACTGTTTCGTCAAATGTTACCAAAACTTTTACTCCAGCAATTGCCATATCAGCTGCTGAAAGTGCGTTTATAACTCCTGATGCATTTCTAATATTGCAAGGAAATTCTACCATTCCTCCTATTGGATCACAAACAAGCCCCATGATTGATAAAAGTGCAATTGATGCTGCATCTTCCATCACGTCAATGTCACAACCTCTTAAATAACAAATTGCTGCTGCACACATAGCTGCTGCAGATCCACACTCAGCTTGGCATCCGCCCTCAGCTCCCGCAAAAGTTGCATTGTCAGCAATAATTTGTCCAAATTCTGTTGCAACGAGAATTGCTTTGATCAACTCTTCATCAGAATATCCATATTTTTCACGCATCGCCATTAAACTTGCTGGAACAATTCCTGCAGATCCTGCTGTTGGACTTGCTACAATTTTTCCCATTGATGCGTTTACTTCTGATGTTGAAAAAGCCATTGCCATTGCCTTTGTTGGCAAATCTCCCATTATTGTATCTTCTGATAGAAAATAATTGTTCATTGATTTTGCATTTCCACCAGTCATTTTTGTCATTGACATTAATTTTTTATCAAGAGCTTTTTGTGAAGATTCTTTCATAACATCAAGAGATTTTTGTAATAATTCAAAAACTTCTTCTTTTGATTTTCCTGTTAGCTCCATTTCATCTTCAAGCGCAATCTCCCAAACTTCCTTGTTTTCTTCTTTTATTCTATTTTTAATATATTCCATTGTTGTTTTCATAAATTACCCCAAATATTTTATAAATTCAAAATTCTTACCAGCTTCAATTTCTTTGTAAACTTCTTCTTCCAAATCTTGATCTAATTCTACAATTAGCATAATTGTGTTGCCCTTGTTTATAGTTTTCATATTTTTTATATTATAATTGTGGTCAAACAAAACATTTGAAATGAAAGCTATCATTCCTTTTTGTTCAGGATAAGTACAAATAATTGTAGGATTTTTTCCATTATATTCTACTTCATTGTCCATTATTTGATTTATCATAATATTTCCGCCACCAATTGATGAGCCTCTCAATTTAAATTCATGGCCGTCTGGGTAGTGAAGAACAATTTTTACTGTGTTTGGATGAACTTCTCCCATATCTTGTGGAATAAAATTATAAGTAATTCCTGCGTCATCTGCTATTTTAAATGAGTCTCTTAATCTTTCATCTTCTGGTCCGAAACCCAAAACTCCTCCAACCAAAGCCCTATCTGTTCCGTGACCTTGGTAAGTTTTTTCAAATGATCCGTGTAAATAAAAATCAACTTTTGTAAATCCTTCTCCGCCCAAATCTCTTGCGATTTTTGCAATTCTGTTTGCTCCCGCAGTATGGGATGATGATGGGCCAATCATTACAGGTCCAATAATATCAAATACTGATAAATTTGCCATTATACTCTCCTTATTTTTGAAATTTCTTTTGGACTATCTATTATAAGATTTGGCTTTAAATTTTCCAAAATTTTTCTTTCTCTAAAGCCCCAAGCACATCCTACAGTAAATACTCCAGCATTTTTTCCACACTCCATGTCGACTTCGCTGTCTCCAAAATAAAAAATATCCGAATAGTCGACTCCAAATCTTTCTTTTATTATATACATACCCTCAGGAGACGGTTTTCTTTTTATATCTTCTCTATATCCTAAAATAAAATCAAAATAGCCTTCTCCAAAAATTTCTCCTATAACTTTTTTGCAAGTGGAATCTGGCTTGTTAGAAAAAGCAACCAAAATTTCGCCCATTTTTTTTATTTTTTCAAGCTCTTCTACGATTCCATCATAAGGCTTTGTAAGATAGGTTGGATTATCATCATATCTTTTGTTATAAGAGTTTAAAATTTTTTCTCTTTTTTCAGATTTTTCAAAGCCAATATAATCAAGAGTTTTTTCAATCAAAACTTTTGGACCATTTCCTACAAACTCCTCAATTTTTTCTTTCGGTACTTGACTTAAAGAAAAATTTTTTAAAGTTTGGTTTATATTATATGAAATAGAATCAATCGTATTTAAAAGTGTTCCATCTATATCAAAAATATACATTTATGTATCTCCTTTTGTTTGCCAATTTGTGCCAAACTATTATTACTATACCACTCATTAGTGGTATAATAAAAACAATATGTGAAACGAAAAAATAATAAGGAAGGAAAATATGCAAACAAGAAGAAATTTATCTATGCTAAGTGATTTTTATGAATTTACTATGGCTTATGGATATTTTGAAAGTGGAATGAAAGATACGATTGCAGTTTTTGATGCATTTTACAGAAAAAATCCTGACGGCGGAGGATTTTCAATTTTTTCTGGCTTAGATGATATTATTGATTATGTAGAAAATATTCATTTTGATGAAGAAGATATTGAATACTTTAGAAAAAATACAAAATTTTCGGAAGAATTTTTAACTTATTTGAAAAATTTTAAATTCACAGGAGATATTTGGGCATTTCCAGAAGGATCAGCAATGTTTCCATCTGAACCGATTGTAACTGTAAGAGCTCCAATAATTGAAGCACAAATTTTAGAAACTTATTTGCTTTTGTCTTTAAATTACGGCTCCCTTGTTGCTACAAAAACAAATAGAATTGTAAGAGCTGCAAAGGGAAGAACTGTGATGGAATTTGGAGCAAGACGTGCTCAAGGGCCTGACGCTTCTGTAAAAGGCGCAAGGTCTGCCTTTATAGCCGGCGCTCCAATCACATCAAACACTCTTTCAAGTCAAATGTATGCTTATCCTGCTGGAGGAACTATGGCCCACTCTTGGGTTCAATCCTTCGATTCAGAATATGAGTCATTTTTGGCTTATGCAAAATTATATCCAGATAACTGCATTTTATTAATTGACACCTACGATGTTTTAAAACAAGGTTTGCCAAATGCTATGAAAGTTTTCAAGGAAGTTTTAGATCCTTTGGGAATTTCTGGAGGAGTTAGGATTGATTCAGGAGATATTGCCTATCTTTCAAAAGAATGCAGAAAAATTTTAGACGAAAATGGCTACAAGGATGCAAAAATTGTTGCAAGCAATTCGCTTGACGAATACAAAATAGAATCCCTTCTCCAACAAGGCGCAGAAATTGATTCATTTGGAATCGGCGAAAGATTAATCACTGCAAAATCCGATCCAGTTTTTGGTGGAGTTTATAAACTCGTTCAAGTTGAAGATGAAAAAGGTAAACTCGCAAAAATAAAAGTATCAGAAAATGTAGAAAAAATTACAACACCAGGGCTTAAAGAAGTTTACAGATTATACGACAAAAAAACTGGTAAGGCAGAAGCTGATTATATAACTTTAAAAGAAGAAAAAGTCGATGAAACTAAACCACTTGTAATTTTTGATCCACACTTTACTTGGAAGATGAAAAGAATGGAAAATTATGAAATTCGAAAAATGCAAATTCCAATTTTTGCAAACGGCAAAAAAGTTTATGAATCTCCAAAAATTGAAGAAATAAACGAATACTGCAAGTCCGAAGTGAAATCCTTGTGGGATGAGGTAAAAAGATTTGACCAACCTCACAATTATTACGTCGACCTTTCTCATGATTTGTGGAATTTAAAACAAAACCTAATAATGAAGGCTATGAGCAAATAATGATAGCCATAATTACTGGAGCAAGTTCAGGCATAGGATATGAATTTGCAAGGCAAATTGACAAAAAAAATTATGAAGAAATTTGGCTAATAGGAAGAAGATTTGAAAAACTTCAAGATTTATCAGAAAAATTACAAACAAGGGCAAGGATTTTTGCCCTTGATTTGTGTGAGAAAAAATCTTTTGAAACTTTAAAAAAAGAATTAGAAATTTCAAACAAAAAAATAGGACTTTTGATAAATTCTGCAGGCATGGGAGAAAATGATTATTTTAAAAACACAAGTTTTGATGATGATATGAAAACTTTGGACTTAAATATAAAAGCTCTCACAGCAATGACGAAATTTTCTCTAGATTTTTTCCAAAAAGACGGAATAATTTTAAATATTGCCTCATCAGCAGCCTTTATTCCACAGGCAAAATTTGCCCTTTATGCTGCAAGTAAGTCTTATGTTCTGTCATTTTCAAGAGCTGTAAGGAGAGAGTTTAAAGATATAAAAATTTCAGTTTTATGCCCAAACAGGGTCGAAACAGAATTTTTAAAAAAATCAAACAATAATTCGGGTGGAATAAAAAATTTAGGAAATGAAAATCTAGAAAAAATGGTAGAAAAAGCCGTAAAAAAAATGGGCAAAAAAGACCTAATAACCACCCACCCAAGTGCAAAAATTTTATTAATAATTTCAAAAATTTTCCCCCATTCTTTTATAATGTGGATTGAGAAAAAACTTTCTATGTATTAATTTTTTATTTTAAATTAAAAAGAAGGCAAGTGTGCCTTCTCAGACTGTTGATAAAGTATACAAAACCTCATGCTAAGAATATCATACGGAAAAAATTGATTTGATTTCAAATTTTAAAATTCGTCAAAAAAACGCACTGTTTGAGCGTTAGCGAGTTTGCGTTTTTAGAATTTTGGAATTTAGAAATCAACAATTTTTGAAGTCC
>NZ_GG700527.1:1705965-1778903 GCF_000163295.1 Anaerococcus vaginalis ATCC 51170 | reverse complement strand
TAGACGCTTTGAGAAGGCAAGTGTGCCTTCTATTTTTTTGTAACTTTTAGTGCATCCAATCTTTTTTTCATATATTTTTTATTTTCTTCGACATTATCATACATCAAAGATATTAAAAGTATATCCATAACTGTTAGGTAAAGAATTCTTGCATTTAAGGATTCTGTTCCGTGTTCGGATTCTATTGATGGCAAAATCATAGCCTCATCTGAGATTTTTACCATTTCAGATTTTGGATTTCCTGTAAGGGCAATAATTTTTGCCTTATTTTTTTTTGCAACTTTTGAAACTTCTATCACCTCAAGAGTTCTTCCTGAATGTGAAAATACAAAAATACAGTCGTTTTGGTCCATCTTTGTGCAAGCACTTAGTTGCATATGGGAATCCGAAATATAATTTACCATATATTTTGTTCTCAAAAATTTATGATATGAATCGTAAGCTATGGTTGCTGATCCTCCCATGCCAAAAAAGTGAATTTTTTTGGATTTTTTTATCAAATTCAAACAAGATTCAAAAGGAATATTTTTAATATCTTCTTTTAGCGTATACATTGATTGGATATTAAACGCCATAATTTTGTTGGCTATTTCATCAGGGCTGTCATTTTCATTTACACTTGTTATAGCTGTAAGTAGCGAATCGTCAGAATTTTTATTTATATTTGTAGCTAAGTTTAATTGAAAATCTTTATAGCCTTTAAAGCCAAGTTTTTTTATAAATTTAAAGATTGATGCTGTGGAGCTTTCTGTTTCTTCAGCAACATTTGATATAGTTTTATTTAATATTTCATCATCTAATTTTAAAAAATATTCTGCATAAAAATTTTCCGTTTTTGTAAAGGTACTTTTTTTAGACAAAATAATTCTTTCTAAATATCGGTTCAAAACATCCTCCAATCTATTCTTACTAATATTATACATAAATTTGTAAAAATGAATAGAAATTTTTATTTGCAAAATTTTTTTATTTTTTTATTGTTTGACAAGTAAAAATTTTTTTCGTATAATTTATTTAAATAATGAACTGCAGATAGCCTTACAATTTTTTGAAAAAATATTTTTTTAAATCATTTGAAAAGGTTATCAAAAAAAAGAAAGGAGTTTATATGAAAATAGGTTTTTTGGGACTTGGAAAAATGGGTTACAACATAGCCTTAAATGCCATCGACAATAATTTTGAAGTAATTGGCTATGATGTAGATGAAAATGTAAGAAAAAAAGCAAGCAAAGATTTTAAAATAGCAAATTCTATCGATGAACTTATAGAAAAATTAGATGATGTAAAATTTATTTTATTGAGTTTGCCTGCAGGAAAAATCACTGATGACATGATTTTTCTTTTAAAAGAAAAACTTAGTAAAGACGACATTGTAATTGATACTGGAAATACTAATTACAAAAAAACTTTAGAGCATTACGAAATTTTAAAGGAAAAAAATATTGGTTTTCTTGATTGTGGAACTTCTGGCGGAATGAGCGGCGCTAGAAACGGCGCTTGTCTTATGGTTGGAGGAGAAAAAAAATATTACGATCAAGTAAAAGATTTTTTTGAAGCAATTTCTTGTGAAGATGGACTTTTATATACAGGACCTGCTGGTTCTGGTCATTATTTAAAAATGATTCACAATGGAATTGAATATGGAATGATGCAAGCTATCGGCGAAGGCTTTGCCGTTTTGGAAGCTAGCGAATTTGATTATGATTATGAAGATGTTTCAAAAGTTTGGAATCACGGATCTGTAATTAGGTCTTGGCTAATTGAACTTGCCCAAGAAGGCTTTGCCAAAGATCCAAAACTTGATTCACATTCTGGCGTTATAAATGCAAATGGAGAATGTAAATGGACAGTTGAAGAAGCACTAAGACTTGACGTTCCTGTTCCAGTTATTTCTAATTCTTTGTTTGTAAGAAATACAAGTAAAATAAATGTTGATGATAATTTTTCTAATAAAGTTGTAGCTCAACTAAGAAATGGTTTTGGCGGACACGATCTTGTAAAAAAGGATAAATAAAATGAAAATTGCTATTGTAAATTCTAGTAGTTTTGGAAAAATTTTCCCAGACCATATAAAAAAACTAGAAAAAATTGGACAAGTAGATCGCTTTGAAGTCGACCAAAATATAGATGGAAAATCTCTAGGTCAAATGCTAAAAGGCTACCAATATATAATAGCGAGCGTTACACCATTTTTTGATAAAGAATTTTTTGAAAATGTAGATGATTTAAGACTTATCTCAAGGCATGGAATTGGCTACAACAATGTAGATTTAACTTGTGCAAAAGAAAAAGGAGTAATTGTTTCTATTGTTCCTTCTTTAGTAGAAAGAGATTCAGTTTCAGAAAATAATATTACAAATCTATTGGCTTTGATGAGAATGACTATAAATTCTTCCAAAAAAGTAAGAGATGATAAGTGGGAAATGAGAGCAAATTTTGTAGGAAATTCTCTCTACCACAAAATTGTTGGCGTAATCGGCGTTGGGAATACTGGAAGCCAAGTTGCAAGAACACTTAGAGAAGGTTTTCAATGTAGAGTATTAGGCTATGACCCTTACAAAGACAAATTAGAGCTAGAACAATTCGGCGTAGAAAAAGTTGATTTTGAAACACTTTTAAAAAAATCTGATGTTATTTGTTTATGCGCAAATTTAACCAAAGAAAATTATCACATGATAAATAAAAATACAATATCAAAAATGAAAAATGGAGTTTATATATCAAATACCGCAAGAGGCGCTCTAATTGATGAAAAAGATATGATTGAAGCTTTAAAAAATAAAAAAGTAAAAGCTCTTGCAACAGACGTTATGGAAGTTGAGCCTGCAAGATATAATCATCCCTACTTGCAATTTGATAATGTAATAATCACACCTCACACATCAGCCTACACAAAAGAATGTTTGTATGCAATGGGAGAAAGTTGTGTAAATGATGTTTATAATGTGCACAATAAAAAACTTCCAAAAAGATGTGTGCAAAAAGAAAGTCCCTTTGTGGAATAAAAATTTTTTAAAAATTTAGGAGGAAAAAATGGAGACCTTATCTGTAGCAAAAAGTTTATTAATAGCTTTGTGGGTTGCAGGCGTTATGTCACGTTGGCTATTGGGTGGCGCATCTTTAACATTAAGATTTTCGCCATTAATGACAGGCCTTGTTGTAGGAATTGTTATGGGAAGAGTTGCTGATGCAATGATAGTAACAGCAAGTTTGCAATTAATATATATGGGAGTATTTTCTCCAGGTGGCTCAATGCCATCAGAGCCAGCCGTTGCAGCTGCAATAGCAGTTCCAGTTGCCCTATTAGGAAATTTAACACCAGAAGCATCAATTGCCATTGCCGTTCCAGTTGGATTTTTGGGATCATATCTTTACCAATTTAGATTTTTCCTAAATACCTTTATAGGCAAAAAAACTGACGTCGCAATTGATAAAATGGACGAAAAAGCAATCAAAAGATCAATAATAACATATCCAACTATAGCATCTTTTGTTTTATTTGTTCCATTAATCTTTGTAGCTTTATATTTTGGCGCACCAGTAATCGCTGATGTTGTAGCAAAACTTGAAGGAACAGTATTTTTACACATACTAGATGTAGTCGGCGGAGGACTTGCAGCAATCGGTATTGCGACAACAATTTATGTAATAGGCAGGAAAGATTATTTGTTATTTTTCCTATTAGCATATTTTTTAAGCGTAATCTTAAAAGATATGAATGTAAATATGTTAGTTTATGCAATTTTAGGAACAATAATTTCAATTTTGGCAGTAGGAAATAAAAATCAAGCCAAAGAAGATAAAGAAGTAAAAACAGAAACTTCAAGCGAACGTGAATTGACATTTGAAGAAGAAGATGACTTTTAGTAGGAGGTTTTAAAATGCAAGATATAAAAAAAGACGAAATGGCTCCAGAAGAATTAGAGCTAAAAGATGTTAGAAAAGCATATTTAAGATGGCATTTCGCAAACGAAATTCCTCACACTTTTGAAAGATATTTGGCACCTTCCCTCTTATATGCAATGATGCCAGTTTTGAAAAAATTATATAAAAGCAAAGAAGATTTGAAAAAAGCTTACAAAAGACAATTGTTATTCTTCAACACACAACTTACTTGGGGCGGTGGAATAATCACAGGTCTTATGTCATCAATGGAACAAGAAAGAGCCCTTCAAGAATATAACAACGAAGAAATAACAATGACCGATGATTTGATGTATAATACAAAAGCAGGACTAATGGGAGCTCTTGCAGGAATCGGCGATGCAATTGATTCAGGAACAATCCAATATATTTTTATAGCAATAGCAATTTCTTGGGCACAAGCAGGATCCCCAATGGGAGCTTTGTTTCCATTCGTAGGATTTTCCTTATACCAAGTTTTTATCGGAAGATTTTTTGCAAAACAAGGATTTGTTTTAGGTAAAAACGCATCAAGTTTATTAAAAAGCACAGGAGTTCAAAACGCAATAAATATTTTATCAGCCTTGGGACTTTTTATGATGGGAATTTTGGCAGCAAATTATGTAAAAGTAAGCTCAGCATTAAAATTTACAATTTCAGGAAAAGAATTTGTTTTCCAAGAGCTTTTAGATAAAGTATTACCAGGAGCTTTGCCATTAGTAACAGTTCTTGGCGTATATGTTTTTTATTTGAAAAAAGGTTTAAAAGTTACTCAAGCTTTATTAGGTTTAACAATAATTTTAGCAGTATTAGCAGGAATAGGAATATTATAAAATGGGAAAAGTAGTATTAGGTAGAGTTGACGAAAGATTAATTCACGGACAAGTAATGATTACCCTATCGCAAAAAGACGGAGTAAATTCAATTTTTGTAGTAGATGATGTCGTTTACAACGAAACTTTTATGAAAGATTTATACAAAAGTGCTGGAAATAGAACAGGAAAGAAAACAATAGTTCTAAATGAGCAAAGGGCTTTCTACTATTGGGACAAATATAAATTTAAAGATTATAATTGTATCCTAGTTGCAAAAAGCATAGATGTATTTTATAAATTAATCAAACACGGCGTTGAAGTTTGCGAATTAAACGTTGGAGGAATAGCAAAAAAAGACGAAAATGATTTGTTAGTTACAAAATCAGTTTATCTTAACAAAGAAGATGCCAAAAAATTAAAAGAGTTAAGAGAAGATTATAAAATAGACAATATTTATTTTCAAGCAACCCCATCAGCACCAAAATCAAGTTTAGACGAAGTTTTAAAAAATTTTGGTTTATAAATCATTTAAGCTCCCCTTGAATTAAGAAAGGATAAAAAATGATAGGAATACTAATTGTAAGTCACGGAAAACTTGCACAAGGATTTAAAAGTTCAGCAGAAATTATTTTTGGGCAAGCAGAAAACATAGATTATCTAGGTTTATATCCAGAAGATGACATAAATAATTTCAACGAAAAAATAAAAGAAAAAATAATAAATTTAGACAAAGGCGATGGAGTAATTGTCTTTACAGATTTAATTTCAGCATCCCCTTATACCCAAAGCCAAATTGCCATATCAAAATTAGAAAATAATGAAAAAATATCATTAATAGGAAATTTAAATTTCCAAATGCTAATTCAAGCAATAAATGGACAAGTCTTAGAAGAAAACATAGACCAAGTTGTAAAAAATATCCTAAAAATCACAAAACAAGAAGTCTTAGAATGGAAATATGAAAATATACAAATAGAAAACCCAGATGAAGATGATGATTTTTAGATAAAAATTTTTTTCCCTTATAAATCGTGCTAGAAAATATCTCTAGCACGATTTTTTTATTTTAAAATTAGATTTAAAAATACCAAGGCTAATATTTTTAACCTTGGTATTTTAATTTAATATTTTCTGATAGTTAATAATTAATTTTAGGCTTATTATTGGGAATTAAATTTATTTGATTAATTCTAGTGGTGAATCTACTTTTTCTTCTACTTTTTCACCTTTTAGATATTTGATTGCTGTTTCTAAAGCTATTTTTCCCATTTCTTTTGGTTTTTGTGCAACTGTTGCTGACATTGAGCCCTCTTTTACAGCATTTATTGCGTCTTCATTTCCGTCAAATCCAACTACAACAATATCTTTTCCGCTAGCTTTTATTGCTTCTATTGCTCCCAATGCCATTTCATCATTTTGACAAAATACTGCTTTTACATCTGGTTGAGCTTGAAGTAAATTTTCCATTACTGTCATTCCTTCTGCTCTATCAAAGTTTGCAGTTTGGCTTGCTAATAGATTTATTTTTCCATCTGTAGCTTTTTTAAATCCTTCTCCTCTTTCACGAGTAGAGCTTGCTCCAGGAATTCCTTCTAATTGAATAACTTCTGCATTTTCTCCAATTTTTTCAAGAATAAATTCGCCTGCAAGTTTACCACCTTCTACGTTATTACTTGCAATTAAACTTACAATTTCTCCCTCATCAGAATTTCTATCAACGCATATTACAGGTATATTTGCTTCGTTAGCTTTTTTTACTGATGTTGAAATTGCTGTTGAATCTACTGGATTAATTATAATCAAATCAACTTTTTGTGTTATAAGATCTTCTACTTGGTTGTTTTGTGTTGAAGAATCATTTTGTGCATCTGTTATAATTGTTTTTGCATTTGCATCTTTTGCTGCCTCTTCAACGCCTTCTCTTATTGATACAAAAAATGGATTGTTTAAAGTTGATAAAGAAACTCCAATTTTATATTCGCCATCTTTGGCTTTTGTTTCTTCTTTTGCATTACTAGATGCATTATCATTTTTATCTTGTCCTTCAACGCTACAAGCTGTGAATGTAAACATAGCTATAGCTAAAACTGCCAATATTCTTCTAAATTTTTTCATATTTTTCTCCTATTTATTTCTCTTTCTGTCTATTAGAACTGCTATTAATATTACAATTCCTTTTACTATTTGTTGATAGAAACTTGAAACTCCCAATAAATTTAGTCCGTTATTAAGGACTCCTAAAATTAAAATTCCTATTAATGTTCCTGTTAATGATCCACTTCCACCTGTCATACTTGTTCCACCCAAAACTACTGCTGCTATAGCATCCATTTCATAGGCTGAACCTGCTGTTGGTTGAGCAGAATTTAATCTTGATGTAAGTACAAGGCCAGATATAACTGCCATCAAGGCACTTATTACATATACAAATGTTTTTGATTTTGCTATATTAATTCCTGAAATAAAACTTGCTTTTTCATTTCCTCCAACGGCAAATATTTTTCTACCATAAGAAGTTTTATTTAAAATCATCCAAAGTATTATATAAACAATAATAAATAAAATAACTTGGAAAGGAATTCCTAAAACTTGTCCCTTTCCTAAAAATTGGAAAGCAAAGTCATCTCTAGGTCCTGCTATTGGTCTACCGTCCATAAAAACTAAAGTAAGTCCTCTAAATATTGTCATAGTTGCAAGTGTTACTATAAATGGTGCAAGTTTTCCTTTTGTAATCAACAAACCATTTATTAGCCCCAAAATAATAGCTAATAAAATAGCTACAAGTATAGCAAGAATTGTATTTGTTCCATTTTGCAAAAGCCCTGCAAAAATTGCTGAGCTTAAGGCAAGAGTTGAACCAACTGAAAGATCAATTCCTCCTGTTAAAATTACAAAAGTCATTCCTAATGCCACAAAACCATTTATGATTAATTGGCGCATTAAATTTAACAAGTTGCTAACTTGCAAAAATGCTGGATTAAGTACGCTCACAAAACATATCAAAATAAGTAAGGCAACTATTGTCCCTAAATTTTGATTTTCTTTAAATCGATTTTTTATATTACTCATAACCTTCCTCCTGTTGCAAGGGTCATTATTTTTTCTTGGCTAGCATCTTTCTTTAAAAGTTCTCCTTGTATTTTTCCTTCATGAATTACATAAATTCTATTTGATAAACTTATAAGCTCTGGCAAATCGCTTGATATAAGTATAATTGAAACTCCCTTATTAGTAAGTTCTTTTATTAAATCATAAATTTCTCTTTTTGCCCCTACATCAACGCCCTTGGTTGGCTCATCAAGGATTAATATTTCTGGTCCAATCGCATACCATTTTGCAAAAACTACTTTTTGTTGATTACCTCCAGATAAATCGCTAATTTTGCTTTCTGATGATTGGGTCTTAACTTTAAAACTATCTACCAAATTATCTGAAAGATTTTTTTCTTTTGCTTTATCTATAAAAGAATTTTTTGAAAATTTGTCAAAATTTAACAGAGAAATATTTTCTCTAATTGATTCATCAAGAATCAATCCTTCTTCTTGCCTATTTTCTGTTACAAAGCCAATTTTATTTTTTATTGCATCTGCTGGATTTTTTATTTCTATTTTTTTACCATCTACAAATACTTCTCCACTATCTTTAGGATCAAGTCCAAATACTGATCTCATAATTTCTGTTCTTCCTGCTCCCATAAGTCCAGAAATACCAAGGACTTCTCCTTTTTTTGCTTTTATATTTATATCTTTAAAAAATCCTTCTCTATTAAAATTTTTAAGCTCTATCTTTACATCAGAAATTTCAGCATCCATTTCAGGATAAAAATCTCCAATATCACGACCTACCATATAAGAAACAACTTCTCTTTCATCAGTCTTATTAGTATCCATTACTGATACAGATTTTCCATCTCTCATTACTGTAATCTTATTAGTTAATGAAAAAATTTCTTCCATTCTATGAGAAATATATATCATAGAAACATTTTTATCTCTTAGTCTTTTTATTAGATTAAATAATTTGTCAATTTCATTATTTGTAAGTGCAGATGTTGGCTCATCAAGAATTAGAACATTTACTTTATTTAAGTTAGCCTTTGCTATTTCCATCATCTGTCTTTGCCCAACTGAAAGTTCAGAAACTTTTGTTTTTGGATTTATATCTAAATCAAATCTTTCAAGAAGTTCTATACATTTTTTTCTCATTTTTGCCTTATCAAGAAAAATTCCATTTTTTATTTCATTATTCATAAAGATATTATCCATAACAGTAAGCTCTGGCCAATCAGATAATTCTTGGTGGATAAAACTTATTCCATATTTTTTGGCTACATTTGTATCACTTATGTCAACTTCTTTGCCATCAATTAAAATTTCTCCCTTATCTTTAGATAAAACTCCTGACAAAATATTCATCAAAGTAGATTTTCCTGCTCCATTTTCTCCTACCAAAGCATGAATTTCTCCATCATTTAAGGTAAAATCCACTCCTTTTAGAACATCATTTTTACCAAAAGACTTGTAAATATCTTTCATTTCAATTTTCATAAAATCCTCCTAAAAGATATTCTTTGACCTTAAAATTATATTTGAATAAGGTGTATTTTCTCCAGTCCTTATAACAAATTTAACGTCTTTTAATTTTTTCTTAAATTCTTCATGAGATATATATTCGCATTCAATATCTGGCAAAAGTTTTTTAATATTTTCTTCTTGACTTGGATTTTTTTCTTTGATTTCTTTTGCCAAATAATAATATTCGCAACCAAAATCACTAAGCAGAATTTCTAAAACATCTATAAACTTAGGTTCGCCAAGTTTAAGTGCTAAGTCAATCTTTTTGTCAGAATCAATTGGAAGACCACAATCTCCAACAGCTATTAAGTCTGTGTGTCCCAAATCAGAAAGTCTTTTTGAAATTTCGCTATTTAATATTCCTTTTTCTTTCATACATTCTTCCTTTCAAATTCTTTTACATCACAAAGGCTTGGAATAGATATGCTAGCCCCGCTTTTTGTTACAGAAAGAGCTGACGCTAGGCTTGCAAATTTCAAACAATCCCTTACATTTTTTCCTTGATAAAAATAAGATACGAAAAATCCTGTAAAAGTATCACCAGCTCCTGTACTATCAACCGATTGAACTTTTATGCCTTCTTGTTTGATTTTCTCATTCTTATTTACAAAAATTGAGCCTTTACTTCCAAGTGTTACAATCAAATTTATATTTGGATAAGTTGTTGTAAAATAATCAATGCTCTCATCCACACTATTTTTATTTGCTATATTCTTTGCCTCTATTTCATTTACCAAAAGCAAATCTATTTTATTAAAATCAAATTCTTTTATCTCATCTGTGATTGGAGAAGGATTTAAGACTATTTTCATTCCCTTTTCATAAGCCTTATCTATCAAATATTTCATAGAGCTTATTTCATTTTGCAAAAGCAAAATATCATCTTTAGAAAAATCATTTAAAACTTCATCTATAAATTTTTTGTCATTATCAAAATTTGCTCCCTTGTAGAGAACTATAGAATTTTCTCCCTTATCATCGACTTGAATAATCGCATTTCCAGTTAATTTGTCAGATTTTTTTATATACTTTGTATTTATATTCTCACTTTTTAAATAATCAACAAGAAAAATACCATCATCTCCTACGCTTCCTGCGTGATATACATTTTCAAAACTTTTGCTAAGAGCAACAGATTGATTAAGTCCCTTTCCACCTGGTCTTTTTTCAATGCTTTTTGCACTTATAGTTTCTCCTGGCTTTACAATATTTTCTACTCTAAAAAATATATCAATATTTAAAGAACCAAAATTTAGTATTTTCATTATTTTTTACCTACACTTTCTCCACAAGCCACAAAAGGCTCTACCATAACTTTTTTATTATTTTTTCTTCCATTTATCAAATCATCCGCCATTTCAATAGAAGATTTTGCTATCATTTCCAAATTTTGGTCAATTGATGTTAATTTGGGACTAATCAAATTATTTAAAAATAAATTATCATAACTTATCAAAGAAATATCTCTTGGAACTTTTATTTTGTTTTCATCAAAATATTTCAAAAGTCCGTATGAAGACATATCAGCAAAAGAAAAAATAGCATCAACTTTTTTTTCTAAAAAAATTTTTCCAGCCTTGTAACCACCTTCATAAGAATAATCCCCATGAATTATATTTGAAGAATCAATATAAATATCATTATTCATAGCAGCTTTTATGGCACCAGATAATCTTCTTGAAGAATTTGCAGTAGACCTTGGACCTATTAAAATCCCAATATTTTTAAATCCTCTATCAATTAAATATTGCATGCCCAAAAATCCACCTTTTTCATTATTTCCAGTAACTATGTGAGTTTTTCTATCATCAAAATCAACCTCATCCAAAAAAATAATATTATTTTTTCTTACTAGCTCGTCGTCTAAATCTTTCATATTTCTATCAACTAGCAAAGATGCTCCAATAACATTGCTAGTAATCATATTAATAAATTCTTGCTTTTTAATATTTTTATTATTAGTATTGTGAATGTACAAAAAATAAGAATATTTTTCTGCATAATAGGTAAGATTTTTAACTAACAAAGAAAAAAATGGATTGGAAATATCTGGAATAAGAGCCATAATCACATTGCTTTTTTTACTAGCAAGAGCTTTGGCAAAATTATTTGGATTATAACTAAGAGTATTTGCCGCTTCAATTACTTTTTTTCTAGTTGCATCCGATATTTTGTTGTTAGTATTATTCAAAACCATAGAAACTGTAGTAATAGATACTCCAGCAAGTTTTGCTACATCTTTTATATTCGCCATATCGACCTCGTTAAAACGTTTTAATTAATTACAATATATTCTTTTCTCATATCTTTGTCAATAGATTTTTTTCAAAATATAAAAAATATGAAAATATTTAGCAAATAATTCTATAAATATCTCACAAATTATAAATTTTTTCTTTTGCTTTTTAAAATATTTTTATGCTTTAATTAAAACAAAATTATACTTTTGCACGAATTTAAAAATAAAAAATCGCACTGATAAAGTTTTTTCTTTATCAACGCGATTTGTGTAAATAATTTTAATTTTTATTTGGAAAAAACATCTGAAATTACTTCTTTTATATTTTTCATTTCTTTTATTTCTAAATTTTTGTATTCTTTTTTATCTATTGAACATTTTCCTATATAGGCTTTTTTGTAGCCTAGTCTTTCTAGCTCTTTTAGTCTGGATTTTATTTGCGGAACTTTTTTAAGCTCTCCTGTAAGCCCTACTTCTGCTATAAAAACTGTTTTGTTATCGACTGGTTTTTTTAAATATGATGAGGCGATTGAAATCATTATGGCAAGATTTACTGATTGCTCCCTAATTTTTAGTCCGCCTGTTGCTTTTATTATTACATTTTCGTCAAATAGATTAATTCCTGCTCTTTCTTGTAAAATTGAAATTAAAGTATTTAAGTCATCTTTTCTTAAACTATCGCCGATTCTTTGGGGATAGGGCATAAATGATTTTGAAACCAAGGATTCTATTTCAATTTCCAAAAGCCTGCTTCCTTCTTTCATCACAGAAATTGCTGATCCTTCAATTCCCGAATCTCTTTCTGTAATAAAATATTCTGATGGATTTGTAATTTCGATTAGGCCTTCTTCTTGCATGGAAAATAATCCGACTTCGCCCGTTGGTCCAAATCTATTTTTTGTACTTGTCAAAAGCCTAAGGTCATCTTCGCTTTCTCCATCTAAAACTAAAACCGTATCAACCAAATGCTCCAAGGTTCTAAGCCCTGCCATTTCTCCTGATTTATTCATGTGACCAACCATAATAAAGGCTCTTTTTTTCTCAGGATTTTTGGCAAGGTCAACGCATTTATTTGCACATTCAATGGTTTGGGTAGGAGAACCTTGTTTGTTATCAAATTCGTTTAGAAAAAATGTTTGAATTGAATCTAAAATTACAATATCAGCATCTTTTTTCTTTATTTCAATTTCTGCAAGATCCATTGAATTTGTTGATAAAATCCAAATATTTTGTGAAATCTCTCCAATAATCCTATCAGCTCTCGCCTTAATTTGGGATTCACTTTCTTCGCCCGAAACATACATTACCTTAAATCCATCCTTGGCATAAGACGAAGACAATTGCAAAAGCAAAGTAGATTTTCCAGCTCCAGGTCTTGCTGTCAAAATTGAAACAGAATCTCTTACAAGTCCTCCGCCAATCGCCCTATCAAATTCGTCAAAAGAAGATTTTATTCTTTCGGACTCATCAAGTTTTACTTCTTTTAATAGCCTTGCCTCATTTTCAAAATCAAGGGAATTTTCTTTTGATGATGTCCTTTCGTTTTTTATAGTTTTTTCAATCAAAGTTCCCCATTTGCCACAATCTGGGCATTGACCTGCCCAAACATTTTGAATATGACCGCAATTTTTACATTCAAAAGCTCTTTTAAGCTTTGCCATTAATATCTCCTAAGACATAATTTACAGAAAATTGCTCGCAAGCTTTTTTTGGATCTTCCTTATAAATTTTTTCAAATTTATCTTTCAAAGTTTCCTTTTCATCAATTAATTTTTCAATACAAGAAAGATAAGTTTTTTCATTTTCATCAAGTCCGTCTTTTGCAAGAGAAATAAAATATTTTATCCATTCGCAAATAGTTTTTCCCTCATATTTTGCATCAAAGCCGTGCTCTTTTGCATCCATTTTTAATTTTTGACAAGAATCATAAGTCATATTTTTAAAATCTTCTCTCAATTTATTTAGATTTTCTTCATTATAAAATAAACCCTTGATTAAGGCTGGGAAAGAAAGATTGTATGGATAAGAAACTGCATCAGGCATCCTAATTTCTATATATTTTTTAACCCTAACATCAGGAAAAACTATAGAAAGAGCGTGAAAAATCATCTCATCAGAAAAATCTTTATCCATTATTTTTTCAAATTTTGTATCTCCCTTATAAACATCTTGTCCGTCTTCATGAACAAAAATTATATCAGTGTTTAAAATTTTTTCTGCATATTTTTCGTAAGACATATCCTCATCAAAGGCAAAATCATAAACGCCCGTCCTATTTTTGTCACAATATTCCCAAATTTCTTGGCGAAGATTTTTATTTTCATAAGGCTTTCCTTGGAAAATATAGGCGTTATCATAAAGTTTGTACATAAAAGGAGAAAGAGCATTTGCCACAAAAAATTTCTTTTTAAAATCTTTTTCAGAGGAAAAATCTATGGCAGATTGAACACTTGCAGTTCCTCTCATCATATTTAAAGCATATTTTCCACCAAATTCAGTAAAATATTTTTGCATATATTTATACCTATCTTTTGGAATAATATTCAAATCCATTATTTTTGATTTTGGATGATAGCCCAAAGTTTCAAGATATTGATTTTTTTCATCAAAAATCGGAACAATTTCTCCCATAATTTTTTTATAAGACTTATCCAAATCATTTATATTTTTTTTAGCATCAATTGCAAGTTCAAATTGACCAGCAGGTTCAAGATTTACAGCAATATCTTCTTTTCTAAGTCCAAGAATATATCCATCTTCCTCATTTGTCACAGAAAAACCCATATCCTTTAAATCTTTCAAAGTACTGCCCACGCCCTTTTCCCCAAAATAATCATAAGAAAAAAGCTCATCTTTATCTATAACAAAATGCTCCATTTCTAGACCAATTTTAAAATTTTCCTTTTGACTTTCGCCAGATTTTATATATTCAACAATTTTATCTTTTTTTTCTTGATAATTCACAACATCCTCCAATTACTAGACATTTTCCTACTTTTAATATACCCTTTTTACTTTAATAATAAATTTGCTTATATTTAACTTAATAATTTATATCAAAAACAAAATAATTTAAAATATTTTATCTTTTTCTTATAAATGTATATAATATAATTAAGAAAATTTAAAAATACTTACGCGATTATATTTAATAAAAATATAATTTAAATAGTAAAAAAGGAGGAGATATGAAAAAGAAATTAGCCCTAATTTTTACTATGGTTTTAATCTTTTCATCTTGTAGCGAAAAAATTATAAAAAATAATCAAAAAGAACCTGAAACAAAAAGCCAAACAAAAGAAACTCAAAAATTAGAAGAAGATAATTCAAACGAAAAAGTTTCTCAAAAAACAGAAAAAGACAATGTAGATAAAAAAATCGCAAAAGATAAGACAGACCAAAACGAAAATCAAAAAACAAATACTACCAATAATCAAAATAATTCAGAAAATAAAACTCAAACTGTACCAGTGCCTAGCCAAAAAAAATCTTATTTGACATTTACAAATCCTGACTTATCAGACAATTCTAATAATTATCCTGAAGTTTTAAATGATTTAAATGGAAAGGAATTTCGATTTTCATCTGGGGCTGGTGGTTGGTGGACTATATTAAATTTTTCAGAAAATGGCAATTTTACAGGTGTCTATAAAGATTATGATGCTGATACTGTAGCTGTTTGTGAATTTAATGGAAAATTTTCAATTGATTCAAAAGTAGATGAAACTTCCTATACTTTAAAACTTGATAGAGCAGAAATAAATAGTCCAATAAATACTGAAGAAATTCAAAATATTGATGGACAAGATATGGCAGTAAGATATGTTGATATTCCTTACGGATTTGAAGCAAGTGAAGAAAAAATTCATTCTTTCCAAGATAAATTCACCTTATATCTTCCTTTAAGAAAAAGATCAGAAATGAGCGATGATGTAAACTACTGGTTAGATATAACTATTAATCCATTTATAGAAAAAGATATAAGTAGAGTTTACATACTTGTAAACGAAATAAATCAATTTCCTTTCAGAGAACAAATAAAATAATGAAAGCATATTATAAAAAAAATAAATTTATTTTTGAAATTGAATATAATGAAAAAATTGAAAAAATTGCTTTGGTTGATGAAGAAAAGTCTGGCAAAAAATCTTTTGTTTCAAATTTTGCTTTTGAAGAAATTTCTTCCTTTCTTGATGGGAATTTAAAAAAATTTTCTTTTGAAATAAATCCTCAAGGGACAGATTTTCAAAAAAAAGTTTGGAGAGAAATTGAAAAAATTCCTTATGGAAATACTATAACATACAAAGAAATTGGCGAAAATTTAAATTCTAAGGCCTACCAAGCTATTGGCTCTGCTTGTGGGAAAAATCCGATTTTATTAAGAATTCCCTGCCACAGAGTTGTAGGAAAAAATAATTTGGGCGGATTCTTTTATGGACTTGATTTGAAAAAATATTTGTTAGAACTTGAAAAAATAAAATATAAATGAATTGTAATAGGAATTTTTCTTAGGAAATTTTAATAGCTTAGGCTTTTTAAAATTTCCTAAGATTTTTTTCTTTTAATATTTTATAATTTTTTCAAAAAATTTATTTAATACTTGGCTCTATCATATTATAGCAATCTCTGATTTTCCCAATTTTTTTCAATTTTTCAAACATTTCCAAAACATCTTTTGATTCAAAAAGTCTTTTTTCAAATGACTTGTAGTCTTTATTTTCAAAAATTTTCTTAAAATATTCAAATTCATAAAAATACAAATCTTTTTCTTTTTTTATATCAATAATTTCAAGCCTTCCATCTGAAAAACATTCAATTTTTTCTGCCTCTTGAATATTTCCCAAAACTTTTATATAGCCTTCTTCGCCTTGGATTATTATAAAATTTTCGCTTTTTGTATCTTTGGCATTGGTAAATGACACAGAAAAATCCCCATAAGAAATTAAACCTTGTCCTGAAATATCAACGCCGTATGGATTTATATTTCCAAAATATGAATAATCTTTTCCTTTTCCAAAAAGTTCATAAATCAAATGCAAATTATAAATTCCAAGATCTGCCAAGGCTCCTGCCGAAAATTCGCTTTTAAAAATATTTTCAACAATTCCTTCTTTATATTTATCAAATCTTGATGAATATTGGGAATAATTAATCATACAAGTGGAAATTTTTCCGATTTTTCCCAAAAGATTTTTTAAAAGCTCAAGGCTTGGCAAATATTTTATAGAAATTGCCTCAAACAAAAACAAATTTCTTTCTTTTGAAATTTTTATTAAATCATCTAGCTCTTTTGTATTTGTAAAAAATGGCTTTTCACAAATCACATTTTTATTTGCCAAAAGACACATTTTCGCCTGCTTATAATGCAAAGAATTTGGGCTTGCTATATAAACAAAATCAATTTTTGGATCTTCAAGCATTCTTTCAAGATCATCAAATGATTTTTCTGCCCCAAATTTTTCTTTCAAATAATCCGCCTTTTCAATAGACCTAGAATATGCCCCATAATAATTGTATCCGTCCATTTTTACTACAGTTTTTAAAATATTTTCAACTATAAAGTTTGATCCAATTGTTGCAAAATTAATCATATAACCCCCTATTTTTTACCCTAATATAAAAAATAATTATAGAAATAAAATAACAAAAAATAAATAAATATATCAAAGAAAGTCTTTCAAAGACTAAAGTTATTAATAAATCAATAAAAAAAGATGGAAGAAATGATTTAATATAGCCTTTGCCTATATATTTATCTCCAATCATTGATTTTGGATGTTCAGTAAATATAGGCTTATTATAAAATAACAAAACTATATTCTCACTTGCCAATGTAGCAAGAATTAAAATTATAATGTCAAAAAAATCTTTGATACCTACTAATTTATATTTTAACAAAAAACTAAGCAGAAAAACTAAAATTACCAGCATACTTGTAAGAAAAATTGCAAATAAATTTTTACTTAAAATATATGATAGGATATTATTTTTATTTAGTTTTTTCTTATCCTCAAAATAAATTTCGTCCGAAAGACAAGCCTCTCTAAAAATAAGGGAGGTCAAAATAGAAATAAAAAAATAAAATAAAAATATTAGACCTCCTCCATTTATCAACAATTTCAAAGATAGATATACCATAGCTAAAATTGTAAAAATAATAAATATTAATTTTTCATCAAAATATTTTTTGAATGTATCTTTTAAGAACATATAGCCTCCCGATAAATTTCTACCCAAAATTTGGGTAGATAAATACAAGGAGGTACTATGAAATATTTTTTATTGATCGGCTTATTAGTATGGATTATTTTTATCAAATCCATACAAAATAAAATAATTACTAAGACCATGTTTTTACCAATATATTATTTTATTTGCCTAGGACTTTTTTTGATTTTATTTTTGATAATTTACAAATTTTCTTTTACTTTTCTAGATTTTTCCATAATTTTCTTGATAAGCTTTGGTTTTTTCTTATCCTTAAAAAGTCAAGGAGTTAGCAAAAATTCTATTATTATTTTTGAAAAATTTCCTGTTTTCCCAAAATTTATAAAGTTTAAAGACATAAAAAATATAGAAACTATAGAAAATTCAAAACATCCAAAGTGTAGAATTTGGGCTTATGGAAATTTTTATGATTTTTACTTTAAAGATTACACATATATAGTGATTTTTAAAAATATTTTTGAAAATTACATAGATCATAAAATTTAATCTAGTATATGATTAAAAATCTTAAATTTAAAGCCTAGGTAAAATAAGTTAGCATTATACAAAATATAATTCAGAGCGTAGACAAAGTAAGTTTAGTAATTTATTAGTAATTCAAAATAAAATTAGGAAAAAAACCATCTCAACTAGATAAATGGGCATTGATTTTGCACATTTATTCCTAAAACTAGTTTGATAACACAGAAAAGTTTGCAAAGCAAAGGTGTTTTAGCGTGAGTGAAACGAAGGCATGGAGAAATCACATGAGATTTCTTCGCTCGTTCCACTAGATCAAAATAGGCAATTTTTTTACTTTGTCAACAATCTGCACTATACAAAATATAATTTTATTTTACATAAGATATAAATATCTAATAAAATTTATAAATTTCAACTATGTAAAATAAAAAGATTAGTTCAAATTTTAAAATTTTTCTATTATTGCCTCGACATTATCAATTCAAATAAAACAAATTTATGTGATCAGAATCCTTATATTTAAATGAATAATTTTTTACAACAGACATTTATTTTTACATTTTACACTAATCAGTTAATAAAAAACTTTTATAATTTTTAGTTTTAAACATAAGCTCAACATTTATTTTCATAATGATTTTACAAGTTTCATTTTTCCAAATATCAAATTTAAAATATAAGTTTTAAAGATTTAATAATAGAAAAAATTTTTATAGCTTAGATTTTAAAGTTTATCCATATTCTTATTGATTTCATTGGTTTTTTATATTTTCGTAGAGAAGTTTCTTCATCCATTTATTTTAAATTTTTAGAAAATTTTAATTGATAATGCAAATCATTCTTGACATTTGTTTTTTTTATTGTTATCATTTATTTGTCGATAGTTAATTAACTAAAAATACAAATTTATAAATTAAATAATAAGGAGAATGAAATGAAAAATAAAAAATCACTTAGTTTAGTTGCCCTTTTATCTTTGGGACTTATGTTGACAGCTTGTCAAAAGGATCCAAAAAATGATGAGCCTTCTAGTACAAATGTTTCTCAAGAAATGAAAAAAGATGATGCTTCTAATAAAAGCAATGATTCTTCTGATGCTGATAAGGAAAAATCTAGCGAAGTAAGCCTTGCTGATTGGGAAGGTGAATGGAATAATATGGGCGGATATCTTGACAAAGATGAAGTTCAAAGTGCTTTTAAAACCTTAGCTGAAAAAGAAAAAGTTGATGAAAAAGAAGCTAAGGAAAATTATTTAAAGAAAAGAAAATGTGATTTTGGTGGTCTTGAAATAAAAGATAATAAAATAAAATTCTTAAAAGATTTTCCAGATAAAAAAGGTGACGTTATCAGTGAGAGCGAATATAAATATGTTGGAAAAGAAGAAGTTGAACATGGTGGCCATAAATTAGAATGGGATATTTTTGAAGCTAAAAATGATGATGCACCTTATAAATTTATTCTTATGATGCCAATTCATGGAGAAGAAAGTCTAACACATTTCCACATGAGATATGGTGATGACAAGGATAAATTATTAAAAGATGAAAGTTGGTTCCCTACTTTTGTAAAACCAAACACAACTGATGCACAAATAATTGATGAAATTACTGAATAATTTATGTGGGTTGAAATTTTTCAACCCTCTTTCTAAGGAGGAAGAATGAAAAAAAGATATATAAGTTTTTTTGTTTTCTTGCTTTTTCTTTTTAGCTCTTGTGCAAACAAGAATGAACACTCTTCCGATAAACCTTTGGTTTATACTTCCTTTTATCCTGTTTATGAAATGACAAAAATGATTGGTGATGACACGATAGATGTAGAATCTTTTATGCCCCTTGATAAGCAACCTCACCTTTGGGAGCCAAGTCCTAAGGATATGAAAAAGCTAGCAAAGTGTGATCTTTTGGTTGTAAACGGTGCTAATATGGAACCTTGGCTTGATAAGGTTAAGGAAAATTTACCAAATCTCGATATTTTAAAATTATCTGATTCTGTTGATCTTATTACTTATAAGGGAGCAGCAGCTATTGGTGATTTTCAATATATGTCTAAAGTAAATTTAAAAAAGGGGAAAAATAAATTTGATTTCGGCCACACTCATGAAGATATGATGAGGGTTGCCTTTATAAAAGATGATGGTACTCGTGGAGAAAATTTGGTAAAAAAATGTAAAGATATAATGAGCCAAAAGGGAGAGCTAATTCATCAAAAAGAAACTTTCGATCTTGAAGAAGGAAAGGTTTATGGCCTTGAGATGGGACATGAGTCTGGAGAAATTTTCTTTAATATTCCAAAAGATGGAGATTATATTTTTATAAGCGACAGGATAAGTGAAGATCTTCTTCCATATAATTTGGTTGGAAGTGATGGTAAATTTTTAAAAGATGAAAAAAAGGAAGAACCTTTGATGGAAGGTTCATCTTCTGGATTTGATAAAATAACTTATGATCCCCACTCATGGTTATCCATTACCAATGCAAAAAAATATTTGAATGCTATCAATGAAAAATTAACCGAAAAATATCCGAAAAATGAAAGAATTTATAAGAAAAATAAATTAAAGTATGTTGATAAACTTACTGATATTGATGCAAAATATAAAGAAAAATTTTCAAAAATCGATAAAAATAAGAGAAATTTCTTAGTAGTTCATTATGCCTATGCTTATGTTGCAAGAGATTTTGATTTGTTTCAATATCCACTTCAAGGTCTAACAAGTTTAGAAAATCCTAGCCTTAAAACTATAAAAAAAGCCATAGACTTTTCTGAAAGCAAAAATATTTCCACAGTTTTTTATGAATATGGACAAAATCCAAAACAAGCTCAGGCTTTAGCTGAAGAAATTGGTGGGAAAATCTCTCCTCTTGCTTCTATGGAATATGTTAATAAGGAACAGGAGAAAGGTAAACTTAATTATATTGATCTTATGGAAATGAATCTTGAAAATCTCTACAAATCTATGACTGAGGAGGAAAATAATGAAAGCAGTGTCAATAAATAATTTGAATTTTTCTTATTCACAAATTCCTGTTTTAAAAAATTGCAATTTGAATGTTGATGTCGGTGAATTTACGGTAATTCTTGGTGGAAATGGTTCAGGTAAATCAACTTTAATAAAACTTATGCTTGGAGAATTAAAAAATAATAGTGGAGAAATTAAAATTCTTGGCAAAAATATTGAAGATTATGTTTCTTTTAAAGACATTGGCTATGTCCCACAAATAAATATAGTAAATAAAATTGCCTTTCCTATAACTTGCCTTGAACTAGTTTCATTAAATCTTTACGAAGAATTTGGTCTTATTAAAATCCCCAAGAAAAATCATTACCAAAAAGCAAAAGATATACTAAAAAAAATGGGTATGGAAAATTATATCAACACTCCTGTAAATGAATTGTCGGGAGGTCTTGCTCAAAGGGCGATGATTTCAAAAGCTATGATAAATGATCCAAAAATTTTAATTCTTGATGAACCGACAGCAGGAGTTGATAAGTATTCTAAGGACCATTTTTTTGAAACAATAGATTTTCTTTCAAAAAAATTTAATGTAACTATAATTATGGTTACTCACGAATTAAAAGAAATGGAATCTTTAAATATTAAAATGACAAAATATGAAATGATAGAAGGGAGTTTGAAAAAATGCTAGAATTTGCTTTTATGAGAAAGGCACTTATTTTGGGATTTTTACTTTCTATTATGATTCCTATAATAGGAATTGTAATGGTAAATAGAAAAACTTCCATGATAGGTGATGCCCTATCTCACACAGCTCTTGCTGGAGTTGGAATGGGATTAATATTAGGTTTTGATCCACTTTTAGGATCATCAATTGTTTGTATTGTAGCTGCCTTTTTGATAGAACTTATAAGAAAAAAACTTCCACAATATGGAGATATGGCAACAGCAGTTATTATGAGTACTGGTTTAGGAATTGCAGCCATTCTTTCAGATTTTGCTCCAGGTGGAAATTCTTTTGAATCTTACCTTTTCGGATCAATTTCATCAGTTACAGATAGAGATATAGTAAATACAAGTATTGCCTTTATTTTGGTTTTAATATTATCAATTTCAAGATATTCATCTCTTTTAGCTATAGCGATAGATCCAAATACAGCTAGGCTTTCTGGAGTAAAAGTAAAAAGACTTGATGCATCTTTTACTCTCCTTGCAGCCATAACTATAGCCTTGTCTGTAAAAATAATTGGAGCTTTAATGGTTACAAGCTTAATAGTTTTACCAGTAGCAACAGCATTAATTATTGCTAAAAGTTATAAACAAACATTTTTTATAACAATTACACTCGGCGTAATCTATATGATGCTTGGTATTATTCTAAGTTATCAATTCGATATAAAACCCGGTGGAGCAATTGTTGTAAATGCAATAATAGGAATGTTAATATTTGTTTTATATAAAAAGTTAAGAAAAAATAAAGTATAAAAATTGGGCTTTTACAGAATCTTATATTTTGTAAAGCCCATTTTAAATTTAAAAATTTCGCTTAAATTCAATGTGATTTTATAACTTTACTAAAATTAATATTTTAAATATAGATTAAATTGATTTATAAATATTTTTTTGATAAACTGTTTATATGTTGTGCAAATGTTTTCTAAAGGAGCTTATCTTATGAAAATTTCATAAAAAAATACTCTTATCAATCATATTTGTCCTAATTATTCTTTTTATTATCGGCATTATTACTTATTATTCTCTTAAATAATCACAAGGAGCTTTAATGAAAATAAAAATTAAACTATTACTTCTTATAAGTCTATTTTCTATATTTGTAGGATGTAATATCATAAAAAATGGAAAAAATTTTTCTGAAGAAGAAATAAAAAAAGACGCCTTTATTATGTATAATCCTAAAAAAGAAAATGCAAAAAGCATTGAAACTTACAAGTCTTCTATGGCTGATGAGCTTTTTGAAGATACTTACGCTTACAAAATTTATGAAAAAAATAATGAAAATCTTAGCAAAACTCGTGATATTCTTATGGAAGAATGCGTGGATTATGCAAATAATTTGTATTTTATTTTTAGCTCTGATCTTGAAAAAATCAAAAAAAATAAGGGAAGTCTTAGGGCTAATTTGACTAATGAAAACGGCGAAGAATCTATCGAAAAAAGTTTATACGAAACTCAGCTTTTGGCAATTTGCGATACTTCTTCCAAACTTTATTATGCAATAAATGATTTAAAAGTTGTAAATGATTTGATGGGGAATTCTTATGATGATTTAAAAATTTATGCCAAGGATTTCATAGAAAAAAACGGGGAAAGTTTGCTTGATGACCAAATGAAAAATTTTGGTTTTACTTATAATGACAAGGCTAAAGAAACTATAGAAAATCTTATAATTTCTTATCTGGATGAATTTAAAAAAGACCTACCTCACAAAGATGGAGATAAGACAAATATAAAAATTGAAAAAGAAGTTAAGCTCAGCATGGAAGAACTTGAAATTTTGAAATATTTTGATGATTTAGAAAAAGCAGTAAGAAAAGTTTATAAGGAAGATTAGCTTATGATTTAATGAACAAAAAAATAATTATAATGGGTTTGATTTTGCCCTTACTTGTTTCATGCAAGGAAAATTTATTGTAGAAAATCATCTTGATGAAACTTGCTACATATTAATATTAACAAATCCAACCATAATTTCAAAAACAGGAGAAAGCGAACTTAATTCAGATTATCAAATTGAGAAGGATTAGAATAATTTTTAAAAAATAGGCTTAAATAAATTTTTAAGCCTATTTCTATACTAAAATTTGTGTAATTAAATAATTGTCCAAATCTTTTAACTACTTTATTAAATCTTCTAAGACATCTCCACTTAATTTTTTAGGATTCCAACCAATTATAGCTAAATTTTCCTTTGTATGGTCATTTAAATAATTAATCCATTTTACTTCTTCATTTGCTTTTGATTTTAGGATTTTATTTGTTGTGTTTGAAGCATATAATGAGGAATTTATAAGCCACCATTTGCTAAAAATTCCTGCTCTTTTTAAATCTTCTTCAAGTCTTAAAGCTTCATAAACTGGAGTTGGTTCTGCAAGTGTTACTATTATAACTTCTGTTTCTTTTTCATTTTTAAGTCTTGGCAAAAGTTTTTTAGTTGATTCTGGAATATCTCCATTTGAACGCATTATTTCTTGGTTATAACTTTGGGTTGATTCTAATAATAAAAGAGTGTGGCCGGTTGGAGCTGTATCAATTACAACTATTTCCTCCTCACTTTTTTCTACAATATCTGCAAAAGCTCTAAAAACTGCTATTTCTTGTGTACAAGGTGATCTTAAATCTTCTTCTATATAAGAAAGATCATCATTTGACATAGTTTCTTTCGCCTTTTGTAAAACTTCTTTCCTATATTTTTCAAGCTCTAACTTTTCATCAATATGACTTACTGATAGATTTTCATTTTCTTTTATTGTATATTTTAAATGATCTGCTGGATCAGTTGTTGTAAGATGAACTTTCTTTCCTTTTTTTGAAAGTCCAAGAGCTATAGCCGCTGCCACAGTTGTCTTTCCTACTCCACCTTTTCCCATTGTGAATATAACTTTCTTATTATTTTTGTACAAATCATCTATTATATCTTTTAATTTTTTATCAATTTTTATTTCTTTGTCAAAAGTTTTTTCTGTATAAGTATCTTCATCAAACAAGGCCCTAAGATTTGAAATTCCTGTTATATTATATCCTCTTAAAGGTATAAGATAATTTTGTAATTTTTTTAAATTTTTTGGCATTTTTTCTAGGGATTCTTTTTGTTTTTCATAATAGACCTTGGATATTTTATCATCATATATAGTTAATAGGCCGTTTACCAATAATATTTGATTTTTAATACCTATATCTTTTAATTCCTTTGAAGCCCTATCAGCTTCTTTTAAAGGACCATCTTCTGGTCTTGTTACAAGGATTAAACTTGTTTTATATTTATCAGATAAAGTTTCTACAGCTTTTTTATACATACCTTTTTGACTTTCAAGACCTGATAGTTGTCCCAAACAAGATACACCTTGGGTATTATCTTCAATAAAATTATCCCAAGCTTGTGGAAGTTGTAACATTCTTAAAGTGTGGCCGGTTGGTGCTGTATCAAAAATAATAAAATCGTATTTATCTTCAGTTTCTTTATCTGTAATATATTTTGCAAATTCATTAAAAGCTGCAATTTCTACAGTACATGATCCAGATAATTCTTCTTCCATTTTATTTATTACACTATCTGGAAGTTTACCAATATAGGGAGATACTATACTTTTCTTATATTCATCTGCTGCCTTAATTGGGTCTAAATTTGCAACAAACAAACCTTCTACTTCTTCAATTTTTGTAATTTCATTATCTAATTTTTCCACAAAAATATCTTGGAGGTTTGAGGCCGGATCTGTGCTTACCAATAAAACCTTAGATCCCTTTTCACATAAATTAACAGCCGTAGCACAAGCAGTGGATGTTTTTCCAACTCCTCCCTTTCCTGTAAAAAATATATATTTTCCTAATTTTATTTTCTCAGGACTAAATTTTTCCATAAAATACCTTCTATTCCTTAACAACAACATCCACTATCAGAAGAGCATCCACAAGAACTTTCTTCTTCATTTTTTTTATCAATTTTTATAGATAAAATTTCTTCAAATTCTTCATTTGAAGGATATGCTCCACTTTTTATTATTTCATCATCAACCATTGTAAGAGGAAGAATATCTTCTCCCTTTTCGTTTAAAATTTCATTTACCTTTTTATTTTCAACAAATTCTTGAGGGGCATTGTTAAGATTAAATCTTTTTATATCTATTCCTTTTTTATCTAATTTTTCTACTAGGCTTGACATTCTTAAAAGCTCAGGGTCAACACTTACCCCACAAACTCCTGTTGAGCAACACATCGCTGGTTCATATATTCTTATTTTTTTCATAATTTTCTCCTTTTATTTTTTTTGAGGAAATTTAAATCTAAATATAGATACATTTAAATTTATCTATGTATTTGAGCAAAAAAATTATTTTTTGCAGATACAATCTAGGCTGGATTCAAATATTTTTCCCAATAAATTATAAAGTTCATCTAGATTTTCTTTGTTTACAATATAAAATACATTTTTACCCTCCTTGCGACTTTTTATTATATTCGCATCTTCAAGTTTTTTCATATCACTTGATAAGGTTGGTTGGCTTATATCAAATTTTTCTAGTATTTCACAAGCACAAAGCTCCTCGCATGATAGCATATCTACAATTTCAAGTCTTTTGGGATCACTTAGAACTTTTAATTTTTTAGAAATATTTATATATTTATTATCCATTTCTCTCCTCCTAAAATTTATTTTACCACACATATAGAAATTTTTCTATGTGTTTTTTGTTCCATTAAAAAACTGCTGTAAAATTTTTACAGCAGCTTATTTATATTTTTTAAGAAATAGGTATTTCTTCTTTTATTTTTTCTTTTTTGTTGGCAAAATTTATTTTTCCTTCTTTTACTGTAAGGTTAATTTTCATATCTTTTGATAATTTTCCTTCCAATATTTCTTCTGCCAATTGGTTATCGATTTTATTTGTAATGTGACGTTCAAGTGGTCTTGCTCCGTATTCTTTTGAAAATCCGCCTTCTGATAGTAAATCTACAACTCTCTTGTTGTAATTTATCTCTATTCCAAGATTTTTGAGTCTTTCTTTCGTTTCATCAAGTAAAATTTTTGTAATTTCTTTGATGGCGTTCTTATCAAGTGAGTTGAACATTATTATATCGTCAAGTCTATTTAAAAATTCTGGAGCAAAGGCATTTTTTATTGCCTTATTTATTATTTCCTTATTTGAATCGTCAATTTCTTTTTCCACATCTCCAGTTCCAAATCCAATTTTTGGATTTTGATTTAAAGAAGAAACTCCAACGTTACTTGTCATAATTATTATTGTATTTTTAAAATCTACAGTTCTTCCTTGACCGTCTGTCAAACGTCCATCATCAAGAATTTGTAAAAGTAAATTGAAAATATCTGGATGAGCTTTTTCAATTTCGTCAAATAAAATTACAGAATATGGGTGTTTTCTTACAGCTTCTGTTAGTTGACCGCCTTCTTCGTAACCAACATATCCTGGAGGAGATCCAACAAGTCTTGACACGGCAAATTTTTCCATATATTCACTCATGTCCATCCTGATTAGATTATCCATATCTCCAAATAAATTTTTTGCCAAAGATTTTGCAAGATATGTTTTACCAACTCCTGTTGGCCCTACAAAAATAAATGAACCTATTGGTTTTTTGGGATCTTTTAGGCCGACTCTTGCTCTTTTTATAGCGTGAGAAATTTTATCAATAGCCTTATCTTGACCTATAACTTCTTTTTTAAGATCAATATCAAGGTCCATATATTTTTGTTTTTCATCTTCTGTTAATTTTGTTATCGGAACTTTTGACCAAGATGAAACAATTTTTGCAACTTCATCAAAAGAAATTTTTAAATCAGTTTTCTTTTCTTCTTTTTCTTTTTCGAGTTTTTCACGTGCTTCGTTTATTTGATCTCTTAGACTTGCTGCTTTTTCGAAATTTTGCTCATTTATTGCTTGGTTTTTTTCCTCAATAAGCCCATCTAAAATTTCTTTATTTGAAACTTGGTCCTTGTTTTCCTTGTAATTTTTGATTCTTTCTTTTGAACAAGCCTCATCAATTACATCAATCGCCTTATCTGGCAAAAACCTGTCTTGGATATATCTTTGTGATAAATCTACTGCAGCTTTTATGGCTTCACCTGTAATTTCCACCTTGTGGTGGTCTTCGTATTTATCTTTTAATCCTTCAATTATTTTTATTGTGTCATCTTTATTTGGCTCTTCTACATGAACTGGTTGCATTCTTCTAGTTAAAGCTTGGTCTTTTTCTACATGCTTTCTATATTCATCAATTGTTGTCGCACCAATTATTTGAATATCGCCTTTGGCAAGAATTGGTTTTAAAATGTTTGCTGCATCCATAGAGCCTTCACTTGCTCCAGCTCCCAAAACCATGTGAAATTCGTCAATAAATAAAACTACATCTTCTCTTTGTTCCAGTTCTCCAAATAATTTTTTTAGCCTATCTTCAAAATCCCCACGATATTTTGTTCCTGCAATCATACTTGCAAGATCAAGTGAGACAATTGTTTTTTCTTTCATAACAAAAGGAACTTTTCCATCAACAATTCTTTGAGCAAGTCCTTCGATTATGGCAGTTTTTCCAACTCCTGGATCTCCAATCAAAATCGGATTGTTTTTTGTTCTTCTTAAAAGAATTTGAATAACTCTTTCAACTTCATCTTCCCTTCCAATAACTGGATCAATTTTTCCAGCCTCTGCCATTTCATTTAAATTTTTGGCGAATTTTTTTAAATTTTCGCTCAAATTATTAGATGTATTAGAAGATTTTTCTTCATTTTGCAAACGAATCAAATTATCTCTAATAATTTTTTTATCAAGACCTGACAACATAAACATTAAATTTGTAAATGAATCATCGTCATTTAAAATTGCAAGAAGAATATCTTCCTCGCTTGCAGAAACTTTTTTTCTTTTTTGGGCAAAAAGTCTTGCCCTATCAAAAATTTGTCTTACTTTATTAGAATATTCCTTTGCAGGTCTTACTGCAGATCCCTTGCCAATATTATTTATTACAATTGACCTTAAAAGTTCATAATTTGCACCGGCTTCTTCCAAAGCTTTTGTCGCAAGAGAACCTGTTTTCATAAGAGCCAAAAGCAAATGTTCAACTCCTATATAATCGTGGCTAAGAGAATAGGATTCCCTTCGAGCCTGACCTGTTAGCCTATTTAATTTGTTATTTTCCATTATCTAGCCTCCATGTACGAATTTAAAAATTCATATCTTTCATTGTCACGGTTGCCCTTGTACTTATCCTTTGTAATATTGAAAATCAAATACTCAATTTCTTGATTTGATAATTTTGTTTTAAAACCCAAAATATTATATTTTTTTAAATCATAAAGACAATTTATCATAGCAGTCATTGTCTTTAAATTTCTGCTTTCCAAATTATCTTCCAAAATTTTTATAGAATCTTTTATATCTTCATCATTTAATCCATTTAAACTTTGGAAATCTCTCCTAAATCTTCTCTCATTTCTAACAATTGTATCTAAAATATTTTCAAAATTTTCCAAATATTCGTCAATTTTTTCCCTATAATTTCCGAAATTTTTCAAAATATAAATATCATCGTCATAGGATTTAAAATATTCTGGAACATATCTTGTAAGATAAATTCCATCATGAGCAAGACTTGATTTTAAGGTTAGATATGCTTGGGTATTATCCAAAAGTCCAAACAAAAATAATTTGAACCTTATTTCAATTCCATTGCCACAATCTCTACCAAAACTTGTCAAATATCCATATTGAGGAGAAAAGGAAAAATCAAATTTTTTATCCAAATCTTCTTCAATTTCCATCGCCCTTTCATAAGCAAGTTTAATTTCTTCTCCAAAATTTGAAATATTTATAGAAATATGGTCTTTATCATTTATAACAAGAATATAATCATCCTCAAAAACAAAACCAATCACAGCTTCTTTATTTTTTGAATCTTCTGTAATTATTCCTGCATTAATAAGTTTATTTAAAGTATTTTCATCTATCTCATCTAAAAGTATCAATTCATCCCCATAAATCCCCCTAAATTTTTCAATAATTTCTAGAGAATCTTTTTCCGAAAGACTTATGGGAAAATTATATCCTTCAATATTTCTTTTCAAAGATAAGTTGTTTTCAAGTATTATGTCCTTATAATAATCTATCAATTTCTCACCTTCATATTTAATTCATCTATTTTTTCTTTAAGATCTTGAGCCTTCTCAAAATCTTCAATCTCAACTGATTTTTGCAACTGTTCTTGCAAATTTTTAATTTTTATTGCCACTTCTCTGAAATCTCTGTGTTTTTTTGGAAATTTTCCGTCATATTTTTTCAAATTATTTACAGCCTTCAAAATTTCTACCGTAAGTTTTTTGTCGATTTCATAGCAATGAGGACATCCAAAAACTCCACTTTTTATATTTGTCAAAGAATTTCCACACTTTGGACAAGTTTCTTCTTTTAATGATGAAAAATAATCATAGGAAAAATTATTTTTGGAAATTTTATAATCATAATAAGAATCTATAATTTGATCCAGGCTTGGAACAAATTTATCTACCAAGCTTTTCCAATCAAAATTATTTATATCAATATCTTTTTCATTTCCATCAAAAAGAAAATTTCCTTCGCCTTTGGATAATTTTTCCATACAATCATTGCACAAGTGGAAATCATGCTCTATGCCATTTATAATTGCTTTTACAGTTACATTTGCTTCGTTGTCGCATCTGTCACACTTCATAATTAACTCCTTATTAGAAAGCTCAGTAAAATATTTTTTACTATATCATGCCTTACTAAATTTCTCTTATTTTTTTCTACATTCATAAGGGACTTATCAAGGATAGCGTAAACTGCAATTCCCAATTCATTTTCGTCCATATATCCCTTGTTAAAAAGTTCCGTAAAAAAACTTTTTGCCCTTTCCTCAGTTAATTCTTTATCTAAATTTTTAATAATATATTTTATATAATCATCTTCATCTTCAACTATAGTAATAATTCTTATAAAGCCGTTGCCGCCTCTTTTGCTTTCAATTAAATATCCATTGTATGGAGTAAATCTTGTAGAAAGCACATAATTAATTTGACTTGGAGAACACTCAAACCTTGTTGCCAAATCATTTCTTCCAATTTCTACAAAACCATCTTGAGTATCTTCCAAAAGAGCTTTCAAGAATTTTTCTATATCAGACGTTAGTCCTGCCATAGATTTACCTCGATTTCTTTGACTTTCTCTGACCTTTCAAATAATAAATAAAGATTCAATTCGAATCTTATTTTTATTGTACACTAAAATAGTATAGATTCAAGAATATTGATATGCAATAAAAATATAAAAAAACAAGGCCAAATATTTTAAAATATTTTAGCCTTGTTAATTTTTTTAATCATCTCGCCTATTGCCAAACAAAATCCAAAGTCTTAAAAATTGTAAAGCAGTAGAAATTGTCGCTGCCACATAAGTTAAAGCTGCAGCTTTTAACATATCTTTTGCATAATCATTTTCAACACCAACGAGCATGCCCGATTCATTTAAAACTTTCAAAGCTCTCCTTGAAGCATCAAATTCTACAGGAAGAGTAATAATTTGAAAAATTAAAACAAAAGAAAATAAAAATATTCCAATGCTAATTAATTTTCCCATAGAAAGAAAAATTCCTAACAAAATCATAGGAAAAGATAATTTTGATCCAAGATTTACTGCTGGAACTATATAAGATTTTATTTTTAAAGGAATATAACCTTTTTTATATTGGATAACGTGACCGCACTCATGAGCTGCAACCGCAAGAGATGCAATTGAAGTGTCAGTCATAGAAGTTTCTGATAAAGCAATTTCTTTATTAATTGGATTAAAATAATCAGACAAAGATCCTCCAACTTTTTTAATAGAAATGTCATTATAAGAATTTGTAGATAAAATATATCTTGCAGCGTCAAAACCTGTTATAGATTTTTGAGTTTTAATTTTTTTATACTTATCAAATTTTCTTTGAATGTTAGCTTGAGCAAGACTACTAATAAGAAGTCCAATCAAAACTAAAACATAAGTTCTGTCGAAATAAAACATAATTTTCTCCTTTTATTTTTTTCAATATACTACAGGGATTTTTTATTTCAATTGTAAAAAATAAAATGCAAGGAAATTAGAAAATTAAAATATAAAGATAACAAAAATGGATCTTGATTTAAATATGCAAAAAATAAAATAAAATCTTTGAAAATATTTCCCAAAATAAAAAGACCCCTTTGGGCCTTTTTATAATATAGAAAAGAATAAGTTAGTCCTAGTTTTCTATAGGGAAAACTATAAGGAATTAATAATGAAAAACCTAGCTATTTACTAGCTAATATTATTATAGCATGATTTTTAAAAAATGCAAACTTTTTTCACGAATTTTTACATCCTTTTGTTTTCAACATTTATAAGATGAATTTTCGTTTTCCTATCTTGATTTTTATTTGTATCTGTCAACTTCTTTTTGGAGCTTATCTGCATGATCGCTATCTCCTAATAATACCAAAGTATCATCTTTTTCGATTTTCCAATTTGCTTCTGGATTTATTATTAATTCTCCATCTCTTTTATAAGCTATTACCATCATTTTATACTTTTTTCTAAAATCTATTTCTTTTAGAGATCTTCCTACAAGCTCATCGTAGGCTTTTAATTCTATCATAGAATAATCGTCTGAAAAATGGAAAAATTGTAGGAGATTTGATCCTGCTATGCTTCTTGCAAGTTTTTCTCCCATATCAATTTCTGGAAAAATTATTTGATCTGCTCCAATTTTTTTCAAAATTCTTGCGTGATTTGTTGATGTTGCTTTGGCTATAATTTTTTCTACATTATGGTCTTTTGCAAAAAGTGTTGCAGCCATTGACGCCTCAAGACTTTCTCCTGTCGCTATTACTGCCACATCAAAATTTCCCATTCCTAATTCTTCAAGGGCCTTGTCGTTTGCAATATCACATTGAACAGCGCTTGTTACTTTTCCTGAAATATTTTGAACTAAATCATAATTCTTATCAACCGCCATAACCTCCAAACCATCTTCAAAAAGTTTTGTCGCAACTCTTTCTCCAAATCTTCCGATTCCTAAAACTATTACACTTTTTATCATTTTTTTCTCCTAACCTATACTAATATTTGCTTCTGGATATCTTATATATTTTGTTTTTGATTTAAGTCCAATTGAATAAGCCATAGTCATTGGACCAATTCTTCCTAGATACATACTTATTGTTATTAAAATTTTTCCAAGTGTTGACAAGTCCCCTGTGATTCCTCTACTTGCTCCAACTGTTGCAAAGGCTGATGAAACTTCGTAAGAAATATCAATTACTTTAAAATTTTCGCTCAATGATAAAATAAAAATAACTATAAATATAAGTCCCAAATAAACCATTATAATCGCTAGTGCCTTTCTAATGATTTTTGGTTCTATATGTTTTTTAAAAATTGTAACTTCATCTTCTTGTTTAAAAATTGAAATTGTTGATAAAATCAAAACTCCAAAAGTTGTTGTTTTTAATCCACCAGCAGTTGATCCTGGAGATCCACCTATTACCATCAAAATTATCAAAAGCAAAACACTTGTATCGTGCATTTGATTTAATTTTACAGAATAAAATCCCGCAGTTCTTGCAGAAATTGATTGAAAAGCTGATTGCATTATGGAATTTTTAAATCCTTCTTTGTACAAAACTCCACCAACTTGACTTTCGATTAAATAAAAAGCAAGTGTTCCTATAACAATAAGACTTGCGCTTATTATCAAAACTAATTTGGCGTGAGTTGATAATTTTTCGAAAGATTTTTTTCTAAAAATTTCTGCTGTAACCATAAAACCAAGTCCGCCGATTACAACCAAACTCATAAGAGTTATATTTATTAAATTATCATTTCTGTATGGATAAATTGAATCTCCCAAAAGATCAAAGCCTGCATTACAAAAAGCAGAAACCGAATGGAAAATCGAATACCACAAGCCCTTTGCCATTCCAAAAATCGGCACAAAGCTAAGGGATAATAAAATTGCTCCCAAAATTTCTACCAAAAAAGTAAAAACCAAAACATATCTAAATAATTTCATAATGCCTTGGAGGGTGTCGATATTTAATTGTTCTTTCAAAATTTGCCTAGATTTTAAGCCGATTTTTTTTCTCAAAAGTAGTGGAAAAAGTGTAGCCAAAGTCATTACACCAAGTCCTCCAATTTGAATTAAAATCAAAATTAAAATATGACCGTATGTATTCCAATGTTCAGCCGTATTTACAGTTGTAAGTCCCGTAACGCAAGATGCAGATGAGGCAACAAAAATCGAATCAACTAAATTTGTAGCCTTGCCACTTCTTGTAAAAATCGGCAAAGATAAAATACATCCTCCAATAATAATCAAAATTGCAAAACCCAAAGTCAAATACAAGGGTGGATTTGATGTAATTTTATCTGATAATTTTTCCAAAAAATTTTGTTTATTTTTACTAATATTTCTCATTTTCTTTCCTTATATAAAAACTAATAAAATTTAAAGCCTAATTCAAAGGCATATCTCATCTAATTTTATACCCTAGATTATAAATGTCAACACAAATACAAAAGACTTTACAAATAATTTATTTTTTTTGTTTTATTATATTTTTGAGGGTATAAATTAAAAAAGCAGATTGGAGTTTTTTATGAAAAAATATTATTTTAAGGAAAAATTTTTTAAAATTACAGATAAGTATCCGATTTTGGATGAAAATGGAAAGGAAGTTTTCTTTTTTGACCAAGATTTTAAATTTGTAGGTTATGAGGCGAAATTAAAAGATATGGATGGAAATATTTTATTTAATATTTCCAAAAAAATCCTTTCTTTTCTCCAAACTTATTATGTTGATTTTTGTGATGGAAGTCGTATGGAAATAAATCAAAAATTATCTTTTTTAAAAAGGAAAGTCGATGCTTTTTATGATGGAAAAGAATTAAATTTAAAAGGCTCTTTTATGGACCATGATTTTGAAGTTTATTACAAAAATAATTTGATTGCTGATATGAACAAGAAATTTTTTGCTTTTAGCGACCAATATGAGCTTACGGTTTATGACGAAAATTTCACTTTAGTTTTGATTGCTCTTTGTCTTTGCATTAATGAAATGAAAAATAGAGACGATGCGGCTGCGGCTGGATCTACAAATTAAAATTGATTTTTAAAATATTTAACATATAATTATATCAACAAGAGGGAGTAGCTTAATTATTCAATCGTCATTACGGTTTAACCCGGTTGAATAAACCACTTGGTAGCAAGACTTTTGGCTATGTGCCAGAAGTCTTTTCTTTTTGTAAAGAAAAAAATTAAAATAAAAAAATTTAAGGAGGTAGGAATGGACTATTTAGGTCAAAAAAATGATATTGTAAAAAAACTTGACTCAGATAGCGCAAGAGGCTTGTCAAGCGAACTTGCAGCAAAACGTCTTGAAGAAAACGGCCCAAATAAAATTGAATCCAAGAAGAAAAAATCTCTTGGCAAAAAAATTGCCGAGCAAATTATTGATCCTATGGTTATTTTGTTGATAGTTGCATCAATCGTATCAGCTTTTACAGGCGATAAAGTTGAATGTTTTATAATTATTGCTATCGTTATTATCAATGCAATTATGTCAATTATTCAAGAAGGAAAAGCTGAAGATTCTGTTGAGGCCTTGCAAAAAATGTCATCGCCTGAGGCAAGCGTAATTCGTGATGGCAAAAAAATAAAAGTAAAAGCAGAAGAATTGGTTGTAGGAGATGTAGTTGTAATTGAAACTGGCGATATTGTTCCAGCTGATATGCGTTTATTAGAATCATCAAATTTAAAAATCGACGAGTCTTCTCTTACTGGAGAATCTGTTGCAACAGAAAAAAATTCTGAGGCTGTTTATGACAGCGAAGTAGGAATTGGCGATAGGGAAAACTTTGCTTTCTCATCAACAATTGTAACTTACGGACACGCAAGAGGAATTGTTACTCAAACTGGTTCTGACACAGAAATGGGAAAAATCGCATCAAGCCTTCATCAAGTTGAAGATAAGGATACGCCATTACAAAGACAATTAAATAAATTATCAAAACTTTTGGCAATTCTTGTAGTTGTTGTTTGTATAATTGTATTTGTTGTTGGATATTTTAGAACTGGCGATTCGCTTTTAGATAATTTAATGGTTGCAGTTTCTCTTGCAGTTGCAGCAATTCCTGAAGGACTTACAGCAGTTGTAACAATAGTTTTATCAATCGGAATGAACAGAATGGCAGAAAGAAAAGCAATTGTAAAATCTCTAGTTTCTGTAGAAACTTTAGGAGCAACCACAGCAATTTGTTCAGATAAAACTGGAACTTTGACTCAAAATGAGATGACCATTACAAAAATTTGGACAAATGAAAAAGAATATGAAGTTGAAGGAAGTGGATACGAGCCAAAAGGTCACATAAAACTTAATGATGAAAAAATAGAAGATGAAGAAAATATAAAACTTCTAATGAAAATTTCGACTTTATGCAATGATGCTGATTTGGTTTTGGAAGATAAGCAATATAAAATTATTGGAGATCCAACAGAAGGCGCTATGCTTACATTTTCTGAAAAATGGGGAATAGTTCAAGAGGATTTAGAAAAAAAACATCCAAGAATTGAAGAAATTCCTTTTGATTCTGACAGAAAAATGATGACAACCTTCCATAACGTCGAAGAAAATTATAAGGCAATGACAAAAGGCGCTCCGGATATAATAATTTCAAATTCTTCAAAAATTTTATTAAATGGAGAAATTGTAGATTTCACACAAGATTTAAAGCAAAAGGCAATGGATGAAAATAAAAATCTTGCCAAACAAGCTCTTCGTGTAATGGCTTATGCCTTTAGGGAATTTGATTCAATAAAAAATGAAGATTTGACAAGCGAAAATATAGAAAAAGAAATGGTATTTGTAGGTCTTACTGGAATGATAGATCCACCAAGACCAGAAGCAAAAAAAGCTGTAGCAGAGTGCCACTCATCAGGAATTGATGTTTTAATGATTACTGGAGATTATTTAGAAACAGCCTTCGCAATAGCAAGAGATTTGGGAATTGCAGATTCCAAAGATCAAGCAATTGAAGGAAAAGAATTAAATAATATGACAGATGTTGAAATTAGAAAAATTGCCAAAGAAAAAAGAGTTTTCGCAAGAGTATCTCCACAAAATAAGGTTCAACTTGTAAACGCCCTTCAAGAAAACGGCGAAATAGTTGCCATGACAGGAGACGGAGTAAACGATGCTCCAGCAATTAAAAATGCTGACATAGGAATTTCAATGGGAATTACAGGAACTGATGTTGCAAAAGATACAGCAAATATGATTTTGGTTGACGATAATTTTGCAACAATTGTAAATGCAGTCGAAGAAGGAAGAATAATTTTTGCAAATATTAGAAAATTTGTTTCATTCTTACTTTCATGTAACATTGCAGAAGTTTTGATTGTATTTTTGTCAATTTTATTTGGACTTCCTTCTCCATTAACACCAATCCAATTACTCTGGTTAAACCTAGTAACAGATGCTTTCCCAGCCCTTGCTCTTGGAGTTGAACCAGGAGAAAAAGATATAATGGAAAGAGAGCCAAGAGATCCAAAAGAATCAATAATTTCTGGAGATTTGAGAAATTCACTAATCGTTCAATCCCTAGCAATTACCTTTGCAGTTTTAATTTCTTATATAATAGGATTAAAATTGATTTTCCCAGGAAATATAGAAGGAGCTCACACAATGGTTTTTGCAACCTTAATTACAAGCGAGCTTTTGAGAGCATTTTCTGTAAGAAGTACAAAATATACCCTAAAAGAATTGGGAATTGGATCAAATAAACAATTAATAAAAGCAAATATCCTATCATTTGCCCTACTCTTAATAGTAATGTACGTAGGACCATTAAGATATTTATTTGAATTAGAATTAATAACCTGGCAATGGATAATAATTTTAGCACTTGCCTTTATTCCATTAATTTTAGGAGAAGTTCACAAAATTAGCGTGAGAAAAAAATAAAATATTTTTAAGGAAAAAGCAAGATTTGTTTCTTGCTTTTTTTTGATTAATTAGTATAATGTAATTGACAAAAAGTTATGACAACATAATGATAATCACAAAAAAGCAGGAGGGCCAACTCCTGCTTTTTTATTTTGGGCTACTTATCGTTAAAATATCTATCTAGCCACTTGCAGGTAAAATGACAAATTATTCCTGCCAAAATAGATACTATTAAAGTTATGACATAATCTATGATAATCACCCCCTAACTGTTACCAGTATAGGTTAACGATAATAAAAATATTATATCATAATTTTTATTTCGCAGTTTTTACTTTTTTTAAAAAATACTCATTGAATTTTGTTTTTAAATAAGTATATTATTTTAAGTAAAGGAATATAGATTCATGGAATCACAAAAAAGCAGGAGGGCCAACTCTTGCTTTTTTATTTGGCTAAGTTTCACCTTTTTCATTGGCATCTAAGCATTTACAAATAAATGAACTATTGTATCATACAAGTTGGAGGTAGATTTATGAGAAAAAAAGAAAAACAAAAGTATTTTATGGAAAAAATTCACCAAATTTACAATGATAAAAATTTAAAATTAAGCAAATCTTGTAGAAAAGAAATTTTAGACCAATATAAAGACTTGTCAAACAATAAGACAAATATAAACTATGCCTCATATAAGCTCTATCCTTATTTAAGAGATGCCCTTTATGACAATAAGGACTCCAAACTTTTAGGTGATTTTTTAAAAATAATTTTAAAATACAGGTGGAAGGCATATTTTGCAATGATTTTACCTACAAAATTTTAATTTCAAAAAAGCAGGAGTATAAATTCCTGCTTTTTATAATTTAAACACAATCCCAAACAAAGCCCCCATCCCTATTATTAGTAGGGGATGGATTTTTTTGTATTTTCTTAATAAAAATAAAAATCCTAGGAACAAAACAAGTTGGATTATTTGAAATAAATCTAGAAAATTTCCTGTTTTTTCATATAATTTTACATTAAATAAGGAAATTATCATTACATTTAACATAGCTCCCAAAATAAGTCCTGCTGTTGATGGTCTTATGTATTCAAAAGCATTTTTTACTGTAAGAGATGTTTTAAATTTATCCAAAGATTTAGCTATTATTAAAATTATAATTATTGCAGGCGCTATCAAAGAAATGCTTGCAAGGATTGCTCCAAAAAAACCATAGGCTCTATATCCTGCAAAACTTGCAACATTTATTCCTATTGCTCCGGGCGTTGATTCTGAAACGGCAATCATATCTAATAATTCTTCGCTTGTAAACCAATCGTAATTTTCTGCCATTTTTTGCAAAAATGGAAAAGTTGCCATTCCTCCTCCAATTGCAAAAAGTCCAGTTTTAAAAAATTCCCACATCAACCTAAGCATATTTGCCTCCAAAAATAATTCCAAAAATTCCGCAAGAAATCACTATAATAATTGGCGAAATAGAAAAAATTCCTATCGCAATAAAAGTTAATAAAAAAATTAAAATTTTTATTTTTGTATCAGCAGTTTTTTTGACCATATTTATTACTGTATTTAAAACTAGAGCTGAAACTGCAATTCTAATTCCAGCAAAGGCGTGTTGGATAATTAATAAATGGGAAAATTCTTTTAAAAAATTTGCAATAAGGGTGATGATTATTATTGATGGGGTGATAAAACCCAAGGAGGCAAATATCCCTCCCAAATTTCCTTTTCTTTTTCTCCCACAAAAAGTCGAAGTATTTACAGCAATAATTCCTGGAGTTGTTTGCCCTATTGCGTAATAATCTAAAATTTCTTCTTGGCTAATCCATTTTCTTTTATCGACCAATTCTCTTTGTAAAAGCGGAAGCATGGCGTAGCCTCCTCCAAAGGTAAAGGCTCCTATTTTAAAAAAAGTTATGTAAAGCTCAAATAATATTTTCATTTTAATTTCTCCTTTGTATTTTATTATAGCACAAGGCAAAGGTCAGGCTAAATCTCTTGATTTTAAGCTTTCTTGCAGTATGATTATTTAATATATGTAAAGAAAAACGAAAGGGAGTTTATGAATTTAACTTTATCAAATTCTTATTTAGAACACTTAGAAGAAATTAAAAATTTATATATAGAAGCTTTCCCAAAAGCTGAAAGAAAACCTCTAGACCAAATTATAAAAGTTTGCGAAAATTCTTTGGGAAGAATTATTCCGATTTTGCTTGACGATGAATTTGTAGGAATGTTTATTACCTTGGATTCAGATAGCAATAACACACTTTTGATTGATTATTTTGCCATAAAAAGCGATTATAGGGGACTAAGTCTTGGCTCAAAATCTATAGAACTTTTGAATGAAAGAGAAAATAAAACAATAATAATTGAAATTGAACCTTGCGTTGAAAATGCTTGTAACCTTGTTCAAAGGCAAAAAAGAAAGAATTTTTACAAAAATTTGGGCTTTAGGCAAACTGACATAAACATTTCATGGTTTGGAGTTGATCTTGAGCTAATGAGTTTAAATAAAACTATAAATTTTGAACATTATATGAACTTATTAACTTCAATTTTCCCAAAATCTTACATTGAAGATAATATAAAACTTGCATAAGAAAATTTTAAGGAGTTTTTATGAAATTATTTTTTGATTGCGATGGAACGATTCTTGATTCCATGCACATTTGGCTAGAACCAATAGCAAAACTTTTAAAAGAATATAATTACAAACTTACAACTGAAGAGAAAGGAAAAATTGAAGCCTTATCATTTTTGGATACAGTAAAATGGTTAAAAGAAAATGTCTGCAAAGACAAAAGCGAAAAAGAAGTTTTAGATTATTTTTCTTCTACAATAACAGATGCCTACAAAAATCATTTGTTAGCAAAAGACGGAGCTGTTGAAATTTTACAAAAATTAAAAAACGATGGCTATGATATGTGTATTTGTTCATCAACTGACAAAATTCATCTAGAAAATGCCCTAAGAAGACTTGGCATAATAAATTTATTTGATTTTATCCTGACTCCAGATAAATTTCCTTACAAAAAAAGCGACAAGGAATATTGGCAAAAGGCACTTGATAATTATAAAATTAATGCAAAAGACGCAGTTTTATTCGACGATGCCCTATATGCAGTAAAATCCGCCAAAAAACTTGGAATAAAAACCGTAGGCATAAAAGATTTCCCCTACAACAAAAACGAATGGGACAAAATAAAAAAACAAGCAGATATGGTAATTGATAATATCAAAGATATTGATATGGAAAAAATTAAAAATCTATAAAATAAAACCACCTAAAGGTGGTTATTTTTTTGAATATTTTTCTTATTTTAAAAAATCATCTAAAATCTATAACTTTTAAATTCTTTTTCATTTTCTTTTTCAAAAGAAAAAGTGAAAGAAGTCCTTTTATAATTGATGTTATTGTCATTGATAGCCAGATTCCTAAAACACCAAAATATGGCATTAATAAAATTGATATTGGAATTCTTGCTGCGTTAAATATTATAGAAATTGCTGATGGCGTTCTTGTATCTGACAAGCCTTGGAAAATTCCTGTAGAGCCTATTTCTAATGCCATCATAAGTTGGCTTGCTGAAAGAATTGCCAAATATTTTGCACCCAAATTTATTGTTTCCAAATCGCCTGGCACAAAAATTTCAAATAAATAATTTCTAAATGCAAACAAAATAATTGTAGCAATAATTCCAATTGCCCCGACAAGTTTTAGACTTTCTTTGACGCCTTTTTTCACTCTATCCATTAGGCCTGCTCCATAATTTTGTGCTATTAATGATTGAACTACAACTTGGCATCCTTCTGTTGTTTTCCAAGAAATTGATTCGAGCTGACTTCCTATTGAATAAACTGCAACTGGTTTTGGTCCAAAATTTGCCATTAATTTATTTAAAATCATAGTTATTAGAGCGTGGATTCCGCTGATAAAAGCAACGGGAAGTCCTAGTTTAAAAATTCTCACTTGCCATTTTGTTGAAAGTGTAAAATTTTCAAGAGAATCTTTTATTACGCCAACTTTTCTTTTCATAACAAATAAAAATATAAAAAATACAGTGGCTTGTCCCGTAACAGTAGCTATTGCCGCACCCCTTATTCCTAATTCGGGAATTGGTCCAAAACCAAAAATAAAAATCGGATCAAGAACTATGTTTAAAACCAAACCAATTGTATTTATTTTAAAAGGAGTAATACTTTCTCCAATCGAATAAAATGATTGGGAAAAAATCGGATTTAAAAATACAAATATATAACCCAAAGCTGTTATAGAAAGATAAGCATTTGCAAAATTTGAAACCTCTGCTCCTAGTTTATAAAAATCTATAATATAAGTTTTGAAAGTAAATATTAAAATTATGTAGATTATTGAAGTAATACTTCCTTGAAAATATCCATTTTGTAAAATCAAAGACGTAAGTTTTTTATCTTTTCTTCCATAAGCCTGAGCCGCATAAACTCCTCCGCCAATTTTTGCAATCAAAGACAAAGCCTCAGCAATCCACGCCAAAAAATAAGAAACTCCAACAGCAGCAACCGCATTAGAGCCAAGTCTACCTATCCAAATCATATCTACCAAAGTATAGGCGATTTGGACAAAAGCTGTAAGAGTTAAAGGAATGGATAGTTTTATTAAAGATTTTCCAATATTTTCCTTTGTAAGATCAATATTTTTTCTTTTCTCCATAGGCATCTCCTTTATATTTTTTTAAAATTTTTTATCAAATCTATTAGACTAATTAAAAATAATTATTTAAATCTCTATAATCTCCTAAATTTTACAAAAAACGAATTTAATTGTCAATATTTATCAATCTCAAAAATAAATTTTTTGAAATTTTTTAAAAAATATTTCTTTTAACTTTTAAAATTTTTAAAACAAAAAACTCCTAATCGCTTTTGATTAGAAGTTTTAAAAAAATATTTACCAGTTTTTTATTTTTTATTCTATTATAAGAGAAGTTTCTGGATCAAAGAGGTAGGTTTTTTCCATATCAAAAGCAAATTTTACTTCTTGTCCAACTTTTGCTTTTGTTGATGGATTTACTCTTGCTGTTATTTGATCTTCGCCTAAATCAAAATACAAATAAACTTCTGCTCCCATTAGCTCAAATACTCTAATTTTTGCATTTATTATTGAGCCATCGCTAGCTTTTTCTAAAAAGTCTTCTTCGTCATAAATTGATTCAGGTCTTATTCCAAATACAACTTTTTTTCCTATATAATCCTTATCGATTAATATATCTGCTTTTTCTTTTGGAAGTTTTAATTTTAAATAATCATTTTCTACGAATACTTCTTCGCCTTCTTTTACGGCTTTAACATCTATCAAATTGATTTGTGGTGAGCCTATAAAACTTGCAACAAATAAATTTTTTGGATGATCGTAAAGATTTTGTGGTGTATCAATTTGTTGAACAACTCCATCTTTCATTACAACTATTCTTGTTCCAAGAGTCATTGCTTCTGTTTGATCGTGAGTTACATAGATCATTGTTGTTCCCAATTTTTGATATAATTTTGAAATTTCTATTCTCATTTGAACTCTAAGTTTTGCATCAAGGTTACTTAATGGCTCATCCATCAAAAATACTTTTGGATTTCTAACTATAGCACGTCCCATAGCAACTCTTTGTCTTTGTCCACCTGATAATTGTTTTGGTTTTCTTTTTAATAGATTTTCTATATCCAAAATCTTTGCTGCTTCTTTTACTTTTTTGTCAATTTCATCTTTTGGCACCTTATTTATTTTTAATGAAAATGCCATATTATCATAAACTGTCATGTGTGGATATAGAGCATAATTTTGGAAAACCATAGCTATATCTCTATCTTTTGGTAGGACATCGTTGACAACTTTCCCATCAATTTTTAGCTCTCCAGAGCTTATATCTTCAAGCCCTGCTATCATTCTAAGAGTCGTAGATTTTCCACAGCCTGATGGTCCTACAAAGATTATAAACTCCTTGTCCTCTATTTCCATATTAAAATCTTTTACAGCATGAAAGCCGTTGTCATAAATTTTATTTATATTTTTTAAACTTAAATTTGCCATTTTTTCTCCTTTAATATTAAAATTTACAGGGTAAATTATAATATTATGAATTTATTTCCTATTTTTTTCTATAATTTCTTTCAAAAATTCTTCTTTTTCTTTTAATTTTTCCATTGATTTGAATTTATAAGACCAATTTTTTTCATCCAAGGTGGCTGGTGTATTTATTCTTGCTTCTTTGCCCAAACCCAAAATATCTTGTAGAGGAATTATTACATATTCGCTATCGCATCTGATTGCAAATTCAAAAAAATTATCGTAAATATTTTCGTTTCTTATGCCGATTTTTTGGAAAAGTTTATTTATATTTTCTTTTTCTTCTTCGCTTAAATCTTCAAACCAATCCATAATCGTTTTGTTATCATGGGTTCCTGTATAACAAATAGAATTTTCTGGTGCGTATATATAATTTTTTTCAGTTGCTCTTATATCTGTTTGAATTATTACCATTCCTTTTAGGTTAAAATAATCTCTAAGCTCAAAAACTTCTGGTCTTATTTCGCCTAAATCTTCCGCGATAAATTCTACATCTTTCAAATCTTTTTTTATTTTTTCAAACAATTCATAGCCAGGTGCAAAAAGCCATTCGCCTTCTATAGCTGTTTCATTTTTTGAATCTATTACCCAATAAGTATCAAAGGCTCTAAAATGGTCAAGCCTTACTATATCGTAAAGTTTTCCGTTATAGGCAAGTCTATTTATCCAAAAAGAAAAATCATCCTCTTTTATTTTTTCCCAATTATAAATAGGATTTCCCCACCTTTGTCCTGTAGCCGAAAAATTATCTGGTGGAACGCCTGCAATTAATTTTGGATTGCCCTCTTTTGTTATTTCAAAATATTGTTGATTTTCCCAAACATCAAGGCTATCAAGTCCTACATAAAAAGGAATATCTCCAACAATTTTTATATTATTTTCGTTGGCGTAGGATTTTAAATTCATCCATTGTTTGTAAAAAATATATTGAACAAAAATTTCATAATTGATTTTGTCTTCGTAAGGTGTCAAATCGAATTTTTTATCTACAATCCAATTTTTCATCTCATCTGGCCATTCATTCCAGCTTCTTAAATTATTTTCTTTTTTTAAAGTTATAAAAACGCCATAATTGTACACAAAATCAAATTTCAAAAAATCTTCGTAAGCTTTTGTTTGATTTTCTTTGGTCTTTTTGAAATTTTCGTAGGCAATTTTTAAATATTTTTCTTTAAATTTTCTTACAAAATTATAGTCAATTCTTTCTTTTTGCTCTACTTTTTCAGCCTTTTTTTCAAGCAGTCCGTCTTCATATAGCAAGTCTAAACTTATATAAATTTCATCTCCAGCAAAAGAGGAATATGGCTGGTAGGGAGAATTTCCATATCCTAAGGGATTTAATGGCAAAATTTGCCACATATCGAATCCTGATTTTTTGATTATATCTATAAAATCAAAGGCAGCTTTTCCAAAATCTCCAATCCCATTTTCTCCATTTAGACTTTGAAGGGGTAATAAAATACCTGCTTTTTTCATTCTAACTCCTTACTAACAATTGGTGCTGTTGTTTTTCCTACAAACAATTCAGCATCAAATTCCATTATCTTTTCATACGGTTTTTTCTTTATTATTTTAAATAAATCTTTTACTGACTCATAAGCAATTTCTGATGCTGGTTGGACTATGGTTGTGATTGGTTTTAATAAATATTTATTTATTTCCAATCCATCAAAACCTGCAACTGAATAATCTTGCGGAATTTTTTTACCAAAATCATCTATTGCCTTAATTGCTCCCATGGCAACTGTATCAGAAATTGCAAAAATTGCTGTGCACGGAATATTTTTTTTCACAATTTTTTTGCCTACTTCATATCCGTGTTCCATGGAATAGGGATTTGTTCCCTTTTTTGGATAAAAAATTAATTTTTTATCAAATTCTATCTCATTTTCTTCTAGGGCTTTTTGGTAGCCCATAAGCCTTAACTTTCCTATACTTTGATCTTCAATTCTTGGCGCTATAAAAGCAATTTTTTTATGCCCAATGCTTATCAAATAATTTACTATTTTTTTGCTTTGAACAAAATCATCTACGCCAAGACAAGCTGATTTTTTTATTTTTAAATCTTTATTTATTATCGTCGTCATTGTAAAAGGAATTCCCAAAGAATTTAATTTTTTTCTATCTTCTACAAAATATCCGCCCAAAAATATTATTCCTTCAGGCTTTAAATTTTTTACAACTTTATAAGCTATATCAATTTCACTTAAATGTTCTTCTACTTTTTGTAGAGCAAAAGTGTAACCAGCTTTTGTTATTTCTTCTTCGAGAACTTTTAACATTGGTGTAAAAAAAGGATTTGTAATTCCTTTTATGAGAACTGCTATTGTTTTTGTTTTTGTAATTTTTAAATTTCTTGCATTTTGATTTGGCACATAACCTAAATCATCAATGGTTTTAAGAATTTTTTGCTTGGTGGCATCGCTTATTTCTCCACCATTATTTATAGCTCTTGAAACAGTGCTCACACTTACCCCACACATAGATGCTATGTCTTTTATGGTTACTCTTTTCAATTTTTTATCCTTTAATTGCTCCTGCCGCAACTCCTTTAACTATGTGTTTTTGCATTGTCAAATAAAATACTATAACTGGTAGCATACTAAGAACAAGCATAGCCATCATAGCTCCCAAGTCTTTGTTTCCATTACTTCCAACAAGCATTTGGATTACAACTGGAATTGTTTTGTATGGAGTACTTACTCCTATTACAAGATATGGAAGAAGATAATCATTCCAAATCCACATTGTATTTAAAATTGCAACTGTAATTGCTGTTGGTTTTAAAATCGGAAGAATTATATAAAAGAAATGTTTTATTGGCGAACATCCATCTATCATTGATGCTTCTTCGATTTCTATTGGGATTGATTTTATAAATCCTGAGAACATAAATACTGAAAGCCCACTTCCAAATCCTAAATATAAAACAACCATACCGATTGGATTATTTAAATGTAGAAAGTCTGCAACTTTTATTGTTGGAAACATAACCATTTGGAAAGGTACTATCATTGAAAAAACAAACAAGTAATAAATCACTTGTGTAAATTTATTTTTTACTCTTGTTAAATAATAAGCAGTCATTGCTGATAAAAGTACAACTACAAAAACTGAAATTATTGTTATAAAAAATGACCAACCTGCAGCTTGGAAAAATCCTGTTCTTGCAAGTCCAGAAACATAATTTTCAAGCCCTGCAAAAGTATCTCCTGTTGGAAGTGTAAATGGAGAATCACTTATGAAAAATTTTCCTTTAAAGGAATTCATAAGGATAAAGGCAATAGGAAATAGGAAAATTCCAAGTAGAAATAACATTATTACAAACAAAATTGCATTTATAGTTTTTTCTTTCATTATTGTTCCACCTCTTTTTCTCTGGTAAGTCTGATTTGAAGATAGGCAATGGCTGCTACTATAATAAAGAAAATAACCGCTTTCGCTTGTCCAACTCCTTCAAATCCATTTCTTGAAAACATAGTATCTACTATATTCAAAGCTAACATTTCCGTCTTATACAATGGTGCTCCTGCTGTTAAGGCAAGGTTTTGATCATATAATTTGAAACTGTTTGTTAGTGTTAAAAATGTACAAATTGTAATTGATGGCATAACCATTGGAATTGTTATAGATTTTAAAGTTTGCCACTTGCTTGCTCCGTCGATTTCAGCAGCTTCTATAAGTGATGGTGGGACATTTTGAAGACCTGCTATATAAATTACCATCATATAACCAATCAATTGCCAATTCATAAGTATTACCAAGCCCCAAAATCCATATTTTTGATTTGCTAAAAGCGTTTGTCCAAAATTTAATAAAAATGAATCAATCATAACTTGCCAAGTATAACCAAGGACTATTCCACCGATTAAGTTTGGCATAAAAAATACAGTTCTAAATAAATTTTTGCCTCTAATTTTTCTTGTAAGAACAACAGCTAGGGCAAAGGCTATAACATTTATAGAAATTACACAAACTATAGTAAATAAAACCGTAAAAACAAAAGCTCTGCCAAATCTTTGTCCGCTTGATAAGGCTGTTACATAATTTTGAAAACCTACAAACTCAGAATTAAAAATTGTAGTGAATTTTGTAAAAGAAAGTCCGATTCCAAGTATAAAAGGAATAATAAAAACTATACAAAATACTAAAAAAGTAGGTAATACAAAAAATGGGAAATATTTTTTCAATATTTTTTCCATAAAAACCTCCTTTATGGATTTGTTTTAAAAAAAGTCTGAATGCAGGATTGATTTTTAATCAAGCTAACATACATTCAGACTATTTTTTCTATCACAAAGATAGATTAATTTAACCTATAATCTTTTTTGGCTGCTATTTTTTTATTTTGCAGCAGCTTTTTCATCTTTCCATGTTTTTACAAAAGAATCTTTAACTTCATCCCATTTCATTTCTCCAGATGCATATTGTCCTAGAGCTTGTCCAAAGAAATCTTTGAATGCTTGGCTTGGGAAAGATGTGAAGTTCCAATCAATATTGTATAAGTCTTTGTCAGACATATATTTTACAACTTCTTTTGCAAGAGGATCTGATGGTTGATCTTTTTCTTCAAATGTATCGAAAGGTGAAATAAATCCTAAATCTTTTGTTACAAATTCTTTTCCTTTTTCAGAAGTAAATAACCAAGTTAAAAATTCTTCTGTAGCTTTTTGATTTTCTTCACTAGCTTGTGAATTTACAGAGAAGAAGTTTTCTGTACCAACACAGATACCTTGTTTTTCTTCGCCTTTAACACCTGTATAAATTGGCAAGAATTTAATATTTTCTTCTTTTACTTTGTTTCCAGAAACTTCAGAAATTTGGCTCCAAGCCCAGTTACCATTTTGAACAAAAGCAGCTTTTTCAAGAGCAAATTCAGCCATAGAATCAGTAACAGCTTTTCCAGTTAAAGCATTTGGATCAACTGTAGAATTTTTAATATAAAGATCAAAAATATTTTTGTAATTATCAGCATATTTGAATTTAACTTCATCCATATCTTTTACTTTATTATCTTTATATTCATAATAAATTGGTAAGTTTGCTAAGTGAGTTTGCCATCTCCAATCTTCACCTGGTTTTAAAGATGTAGAAGCAAAAGCTCCATCGATGCCAAGCTCTTCTTTTTTAGCTTGCATATCTTCAGCAACTTCTTTTAATTTTTCAAAATTTTTAATTTCATCAACACTTTTAATCTTTGCACCGTCAAGGCCTATATATTTTTGTAAAATTGCATCGTTGTAGATAATTCCATATCCTTCAACTACATAAGGAATACCAAATACTCCTTCTCCATCCTTAACAGCAAGTTCTTTGTCGATAAGATGTTTGTAAAGTTCAGAATCTTTCAAATCTTTTGTATAATCTTTCCAATTTTGGTAACCAACAGGGCCGTTGATTTGGAAAAGAGTTGGTGCATCCTTTTTAGTAATTTCCGCTTTCAAAGTAGATTCATAAGTACCACTTGCAGCAGTAACAACTTTTACAGGAACGCCAGTTTCATCAGTATAAGTTTTTGCGATTTTGTTCCAAACTTCCTCAACTTCAGGTTTAAAGTTTAAATAATAAACAGAACCCTTTGCACTTTCTCCACTTCCTGCACTTCCTGCATTAGAATTGCTGTTGTCAGCATCATTTTTTTGTCCACAAGAAGTAAGAGCAAGAGAAGATGCAAGTACTAAAGCAGTTGTCAATAACGTTTTCTTCAATTTCATAAAAAATATTCCTCCATTTTATTTTCAAACTAACCAAAAACATTTATAAAAAGAAAACCCCAAAAATCCCTCTATTAATATTTTTTTAGAATTTTTCAATTTCTTTGCATTTTAAAAAAATTAAAGCAAACAGTTTTCGGTATCGTTTCCGTAAATTCACTATATCATATTCCAAAATAAAAATCAAGACTTTTTTTCAAAAAATTTGAAAATTTTCAAAAAATAAAATCCCACAATTCCAAAGGCTAAAAACAAAAATAAAATTTTTTATAAAAATTAAAAATATTTATCAAAAAAATAATGATTTCCCTAAGACTTTTACTTCAAATTATTTTATCCAACAAAAAAAGACCTTAAGGTCTCAGAGCGTATACAAAATCCATATTATAATTTTTTAATAATTTAAAATTAAAGTGATGAGACAACCCATATCGACTAGATTATTGTGCCTTGATTTGGCACAATAATCCCTAAAACTAAGTGTGAAAGCACGAAGAAGTTTGCAAAGCAAACGTGTTTTAGTGTGAGTGAAACGAACGCACGGAGAGATCCAATGAGATTTCTCCGCTCACTACGTTCGGTCGAAATGAGAATTTCCTTAGTTTGTCTACGCTCCGATACATAAGGTCTTTTTACAATTTATTAAAAATAATATCCAATACTCATAGTAATTGGAAAAGCAAGTATTAAAAAAATATTTAAAAACGATAATATGATATTTCTATTTTTTATAGAAAAAAGCATTCCAATTATTCCCAAAATCGGGCAAATAAATATTGTTGCAAGTCCTAATGGCCTTAATCCGTTTCCTAAAATAAATTCCAAACTATCAACTGGCAAAAATATTGCAACAACCCATATTACTATTCCCAAAATAAAAATTGGTACTTCAACTTGTCTTTTCATATCTCCTCCTAAATTAAATCACGAAAACTTGTAAGCATTATAGCGCCAAAACCAAGTATGGTTAAAAATCTAAAAATAAATTCACTTTTTTTAAGTTTTTCTTTTTTTATAAAAGTTTTATAAGTCAATCCAAATAATATCATTGTCGAAAATATAGCGTTTGGTCCGCTGGTATTTAAATTTTTCACCCATGATATTAACATTACAAGAATATAAGAAAGACTTGCTCCTATAATTTGAAAATTTCTTGTCCTATCTTCCATATTTCTCCTTATTATTTTTTAAACTCAAATACTTACTCTCTCTTTTAATTTTTTACCCCAATAAAAAATATTAAATCCAATTTTATAATATAAATTTTAAAAAATAATTATAATATTTTTTAAAATAGATAACACAAAGCAATTAAATATGTTATTTTACAATAAAAAAAGAGCTTGTGCTCCTTTTCAATTTTTTCTATTTTTTTCTGGCAAATATTTCCAGTATTTTTTTGGCATATTTTCTATAATTAGTTTTTTATTTTTTCTTTCTTTTATGGCTATGGCATCGTAAAATCCTATCCATAGATTTTGAAAAAATTCTTCCTTCTTACTTTCTTTTATATCAAGATTTAATATTTCTACCACTTCAAAATTTCCATAAATTGATACAAAAGCCTTGTTTTTATTTTTGTCGTATATCACAAATTTTTCCTTTGGCATTCTTTGTAAAAAATGTCTGGACAAATCTTCTAAAATATCGTTGTGGGATTCATATTGGGCAAACAAAAATCCTTCTTGGATTTCCTTAAATCTCAAAAGCCCCATAAAAGTATGAGCCTCCCTGCTGTAATTTTTAACCATTTTATTAAAGGCTATGGCGTATTTGTTGGTTGATTTTGTAATTTTTCCTCCCTTTAAAAAAGAAAGTTTTATTAATCTTGCAATTATCGTGTCCTTGTTTTTATAATCTGATTTAAAGGCTATTTTTATATCACAAAAAAATTCTTTGGAAATATTTTTCTTTATAGAATCTTCAACTCTTTTTACTTTTTCAAAATCTGTTTTTATATATTTTTGGTCAAGAAAAGAAATTTGATCTTTTTCCCTTTCTATTTTTATTTTGAAAATTTCTTTATATTGTGTAAAAATTACCGTCAAAAAACCTTCAAAAGTTCCGTCATAAACTATAATTTTCATACTTCACCCAAAAAATGATAATTGCTCAAAAGATTTTGGATCAGAAAGGCTCATCCTCTCTTTCAACTCTTTTTTGTCTTTGACTTTTAAACCTTGATACTTGCCATTTACAGTTATAAAATTTCTGGCTTTTTTTACAGAAATATTTAAGGCTTTCAAATGCCAATATTCAAGTTTTCTGTATTTTCTTGCATTTACAATTTTTCTTGCAGAAATTATTCCAATTCCTGGAATTTTAATTAAATCATAAAAGCTCGCCTTGTTGATTTCCATTGGAAACTTCGAAATATTATTTATCGCCCAATCTGTTTTGGGATCTATTCTTAAATTAAAATTTTTATTTTTCTCATTTAATAAATCAGAAGATTTAAAACCATAAAACCTCAAAAGCCAATCAGCTTGATAGAGTCTATGTTCTCTTAAAAGAGGAGCTTTTTTTATATCTTTTGTAAATTCACTTTTTACAACTGGAACAAAAGCTGAATAAAAAACCCTCTTTAATGAATAATCGTCGTACAAATTTTCCGCCCTACTTACAATGTCAAAATCACTTTCCTCATCTGCTCCTATAATCATCTGGGTTGTTTGTCCTGCTGGAAGAAATTTTGGAGTATGCTTGTATAATTTAATCTCATTTTTCCTTTGAACAATTTTTTTATTGGCAAAATCCATAGAAGATTCAATCGCCTTTATAGATTTTTGGGGAGCTAGAATTTTTAGAGATTTTTCTAGAGGAAGTTCCACATTCACACTCATCCTATCCACCAAAAGTCCCATTTTTTTGAGCAAATCAGAATCAGCGCCTGGTATTGATTTCATGTGAATATAGCCATTATAATGATATTCATTTCTCAAAATATCCGCAGTTTTTATCAAAAGCTCCATTGTATAATTTGGATTTTTTATAACTCCAGAAGATAAAAATAAACCCTCAATATAATTTCTCTTGTAAAAATTAATAGTCAAATCCGCAACTTCTCTAGGAGTAAACTCTGCTCTCTTTGTGACATTTGATAACCTATTAATACAATATTCACAATCGTAAATACACTTATTAGTAAATAAAATTTTTAAAAGAGAAATACATCTTCCATCCTCACTCCACGAATGACAAATCCCAGCAAAATGCCCATTGCCCAATCCTTTTGAAGAATTTTTCCTATTAGAACCCGATGAAGAACAAGACACATCATACTTTGCAGCATCCGTCAAAATTTTCAATTTTTCTAAAGTATCCATAGCCCGCTCCTTTTAGACTCTTAATGTCTTATTATTATATAAGAATTTTTTAAAACTTTCAAGAAAATATCTTCAATAAGCTATTTGACACAGAATATTTTTTAACCTATCATAAAGATAAAGCAAAAAAGAAAGGAATATATTATGAAAACAAATCTATTAATAATAATAATTTTACTTGCAAGCTTGGTTGTAAACATCCTACTTTTAACAAAATACAAATTTGGCGACAAAAGAGATGCCGAAATTTTTAATTACACATCAATCCACACCCTTTTCGCTTTTACAATATATCTTGTACTAGATATAATTTTTTCATTGATAAGTAAAAAATCAAGTCCAGATTCCTTTACAAATCTTTTTATAATTTCCTTTTTGTTCTTGGTAAACCAATTAATGTATAGGAAAAAAATCAAATAATTTAAAAATATACAACAAAAAATTTTAAAAATAAACACAAAAAAATCGACTTTAAACTTTCTTTACAATTTAAAGTCGATTTATTTTATATGTCCACTAGCACAGGATTCTGTTTTTGGTTCAATCACTCTTATTGTCCTTTCTTTTTTCTAATCTCTATATTCATATATTAAATATCTTAGCACATTGACATTTTTTGTATATTTTTTTATTTTATGGGAAAACTTCCTCCTAACAAAATCTTTATCTATTCAATTGTTTGCTTGCTTTTTTTCTATTTATCCTATAAACAAATCTTTTAGAAAAATGTCAGATGGCTCTACTTTAACAATTAATTTCCACCACTTTTTCTATGAAATCTTATACTATTTTCTTTTTTTAAATAAAGCTTCACTATTATAAAGTTTTATAATATAAGAATTCAGATTTTAAATCCATTTAAATTTTTATAGTCTAAATACATTTATAGCTTTAAATCTCATATATCACTATAAACTTAAGCATTTTTATTATCCATGCTAGTGGACTATCAGAAGATTTTATCTTCTGTTATTATAATAATACCCAGTGAAATCGATTCTAAACATTTTTTTTGAAAAATTTTTTATTTTTTTTAATTTTTAAAAATCCTCTTTCTTAATCACCGAAATATCTTTTTTCATTTCTATAATTTGATTATAATAAGCAAAAAATAAATTTATTTCCAATTATTTATTACAAAAGAGAAAAGATTTTGCTCATTTCTGATAAAGAAATAAAGAATAAAAATTATTTTTGGTAACGTTTGTCTATTTTATTTAATTGATTTATAATATGAATTGGAGGTACACTATGAAAATGTTTAATAAATTATGTGTTTCAATATTGAGTGCAGTATTTTTATTTACTGCCTTAGCCTTACCTGCAAAAGCTTGTACAGGCGTTATAGTTGGTAGCGATTTGACTGAAGATGGTACTACAATTTTTGGTCGTACAGAGGATTTGGAAATAAATCACAACAAGGTTTATAAAATCAATGAAGCTGGCAAATACAAAAAAGGAGAAAAACTTGTAGATGTTTCTTACGCAGAAAAAGGTGGATATGAATTTGAACTTCCACACGATTCTTACCGTTTTACTTCTATAAGCGATACTACTCCAGAATATGGTAAGTTTGATGAGGCTGGTTACAATGAAAAAGGTCTTATGGCTGATATGACTGTTTCTGCATCTGCAAACGAAGATGTTCAAAAGGTTGATCCATATCTTGATGGAGAAGAAGAAGGAAAGCCAATTGGAATTAGTGAGGCAATAATTACAACAGTTGTATTATCAAGTGCTGACAATGCACTAGATGCTGTAAAATTAATAGCCAATGAAGTTGCTACAAAGGGAGCTGCTGAAGGAAATGCTCTTGTAGTTGCTGACAAAACAGATACTTGGTATGTAGAAATTTATTCAGGCCATGAATTTGTTGCAATGAAATATCCAAAAGATAAATTCTCAGTTTTCCCAAATACTTTCTGGCTAAATGAAGCAAAACTAACAAAAGGCGAAGAAAGTGACAATTATATAATGAGCGAAGACGAAAATTATCTTTATTCTAAAGGAATTTTTGAAACAGCAAAGAAAGCTAAAACTTTTGAAGGAAATGAAGATGATAGAATTATAAATTTGGCAAAATCTTATGCAGAAAAAGAATTCTCTCCATCAAACCGTTCAAGAGTTGCTTCAGGAATCAAATTCTTAAATCCTGATTCTAAAGTTGATATGGAAACTGAAACTTATGAATTCCTACAAGATGCTAAAAAAGGTTCTATTTCTGTTAAAAATGTAATGGACTTTACAAGAAACAGACTAGAAAATTTTGATTTGGAAGCAAATGACAGGGGAAGAGATGAAACTTATCCAATAGGAAATAGAAATACTATGGAATCACACATCTTCCAAGTTTCAAAAGACGCAGAGGCAACAAATCCTGGAATAATGTGGCTAACACTTGGTTCTCCATTAGTTCAACCATACGTTGCATACTATCCAAACCAAGAAGATGCAATTGATGAAGTTAAAAACGAAACAAATGATCCAGACAAAGACAAGTCACATTATTGGATGGCAATGGATACCCTACACATGGTAGAGGCAAACAGAGATGACTTCATGAAAGACATCACTCCAGAAATTGACAAATTTGAAAAAGAACAAATAGCAAATACAAAAGTTTCAGGAGAAAAAGATCCAACAGAAAAAAATAAAGAAGAAGCTAAAAAAGCATTCGATTTATTAAAAGGATTCAACAAAGACTTAGAAGACAAATACAAAGATTATTTAAAGAAAAACGAATACGAATATACATTCTATGGAAGAAGAGCTACTGAAAACTTCACAGATACAACAATGGAAGTTAAAAAAGATACAAGCGATAAAGCTTTAAATCTTCAAGTTACACCAGACGAAGACGAAAAAGGTGGAAAAATCGAAATAGTAGACTCTTATGGACAACCTGTAGAAAAATTAAATAATCCAGTAAAAATCTCAGTTCCTAAAAAAGCCTTTGAAAAAGAAGTTGCATTCGGCTCAAAAGATGACAAAATTGATGTAAAAGAAGAAGATGACAAATACGTATTCGAAACAGACAAATCATCAGTAGAATACAAAACAGAAGGCAAAGAAGAAGAACCAAGCCAATCAAACGATGCATCATCAAAAGAAACATCAGCACAATCATCAAGCAATGAACAAGAAACAAATAAAACAGAAAACAAATCAAACAAAACATTAATAATCATTGCAGTTGCAGTAGTAGCAGCCGTTGTAGCTATATTTTCAAGAAAAAAGAAAAACTAGAAAATAAAATAAACTAAAAGCAAAAAATCGTATTGGGTTTTCCAATACGATTTTTTTGTAAGAAAAATTTTAAAATTTAAGTTTAGAAATTAAATAATAACTTACCTATCTTAACTAAATAAGCATAGCAAATGCGTGGATAGATCTCATTATTTAAGTAAATTCGAATAAATATCGAAAAAAATCCAAGCCTACTTGTCTTGAGTAATTTACCTGTTATATATTTTTTTATTTAGCAAAATAAAAATCTCCCCGCGGGGAGATTTTTCATATAATTTTTAGATTAGGTCTAAGGCTTGATTTAAGTCTTCTATTATTTCATCTGCATCTTCTAGGCCTACTGATAATCTGATTAAGCCTGGTGCTATTCCTGCTTCTTTTAGGGCTTCTTCTGAGTAGGTTGAGTGGGTCATTGTTGCTGGATGTTCGATTAATGTTTCTGCATCGCCTAAGCTTACTGCTAATGAACATAATTTTACGTTATTCATGACTGTTCTTCCTGCTTCGATTCCGCCTTTTACTTCGAATGTTACCATTGCTCCGTAGTCTTTCATTTGTTTTTTTGCTACTTCGTGGTTTTTGAAATCTTCTAGGCCTGGATAGTATACTTTTTCTACGTTTTTGTGTTTTTGTAATGCTTCTACAACCTTTTTGGTGTTTGCTACGTGTTGTTTCATTCTTACTTCGAGGGTTTTCATTCCTCTAAAGATTAAAAATGCATCGTGTGCTGATAAAACTGATCCTGTGAAGTCTTTTTGGCCTACGAGTCTTACTTGAGTCATTAATTCTTTTGATCCGCATGAGAATCCTGCTATTACGTCGCCGTGTCCGTTTAGGTATTTGGTTGCTGAGTGGACTACTATATCTACTCCTAATTTTAATGGATTTTGTAGGTATGGTGTTGCAAATGTATTGTCTGCGATTACTAATGTGTCTTTTGAGTTTTTCTTTGCAAGTTTTACTACTTCTTCTATATCTATTACATCTAGGGTTGGGTTTGCTGGTGTTTCTAGATATACTATTCTTGTGTTTTCTTTTAAATGTTTTTTAACTTCTTCTAGATTTGTCATATCTATAAATTCTACGTCTACGTTGAATTTTGTTATTTCATTTAAAAATGCAAATGTACATCCGTAAAGTGTTCCGCATGCTAGGATATGATCTCCTGCTTTGATAAATGGCCAGATTGATGATGTGATTGCGCCCATTCCTGATGAGGTTGATACTGCAGCTTCTGCTCCTTCGAGTGTTGCTAGTTTTTTCTCCAAAGCATCGTTGGTTGGATTTCCTAGTCTTGAATAGATAAATCCGTCTTCTTCTAGGGCAAATCTTCTTCCACCTTGTTCTGCATTTTCAAAAATAAAGGTTGATGTTTGATATATTGGTAGTCCTAGTGAACCGTATGTATCCTTTATTGCGCCTGCGTGAATTGTTTCTGTTGCAAATGATCTTTTTTTGTTTTCTGTCATTTTCTAATCCTTTCATTTCCATTGTTTCATTTTTACTAAATATTTAATATAATATATCCAAAGAGACTAAGGAGATATTATGAATTTAAACAAAATTATTTACGCTATAGAAGTTTCTAAAACAGGTTCTATTTCAAAGGCTGCAAAAAACCTCTACACATCCCAGCCTGCCATTTCCATGGCTATAAATGATCTTGAAAAAGAACTGGGTTTTAAAATTTTTGAGAGAAATCAAAGTGGAACTCAAACAACCGCCAAGGGACTTGAGTATCTCATAAAATGCCAAGATTTAATCAGCAAGTATAAGGAAATCCAAAGACAATATGCTCCAGATAATAAGGATATTTCTGAGCTTAGAGTCTCAAGTCAGCACTTTAATTTTGCTGTTTCAGCTTTTATGAAATTAATTGACAAGTACAAGGATAATTCTTTCAAATTTTATTTAAAAGAAACCACATCCCTTGATGCCATTAACCACGTTGAAAACGATTATTCTGATCTTGCCTTTATTTACATAAATGAACCTTATAGGCAAGCTATTTTTAATTTATTTAAAGAAAAATCTTTATCTTATGTTACAATTGCAAAGGTCATTCCTCATGTTTTCATTAACAAAGACCATCCATTAGCAAATGAAAATTTGATTAAGATAGATGATCTTTATAATTATCCTATGATAATTTATGAGCAAAATGACACTGAGATTTTGCCGGAAGAATTTGTAAACTTACCTGATCACAAACAGGTTATCTATACCCAAGATAGGGGCACGACTTTAGGTCTTATTTCCAACACAAATTCTTTTAATGTTGGAACAGGTTGCCTTCATCCAAATAGTGGATTTCCTAATATCAAAACTGTTAAGCTTGAAAATCCAGAAAATTTATCTATGGATATAGGTTATGTTTACAAATCTTCCAAAAATCTTTCAAAGCTTTGTAAGGAATATTTATCCCTAACTAAGCGTGAGCTTGTTCATTGTCTTCCAAATTTTTAACATGACCTGCAACTTTTGATTCAGCCATATCATATTCAAAATTCCATTTATCTTTTGCTTGAGTAAATGGTACATAAATTGAAATTATTGAAACTACTCCCAAAATAAATTGATACCAGAAATATGGTATGATTTGGAATGGTGCTACAGCGCCTTTTGTAAAGCTTGCAGCTATCAATACTTGAGCAGCATAAGGTACTATTCCTTGGAATACGCAAGAGAATGTATCAAGAAGTGATGCAGATCTTCTAGGATCAATCTTATATTCATTACACATCTTCTTTGCGATTGGACCTGAGATAATAATTGCAACAGTATTGTTAGCAATTGCTACGTCAGCAAGAGAAACAAGTGCAGCTATACCAAGCTCACCAGATTTTTCTCCCTTAGCAAATTTTCTAATTTTTGCAATAATCCAATTAATACCGCCCTCTTTGGTAACCATATTAGAAAGACCACCAATTAACATAGAAAGTAAGAAGATTTCAAACATTCCAGTAAAGCCTTCCCACATAGTTTGAGAAAGAGCAAGCAAGTCAAATCCATTGTTCATAAGAAGAACAATACCAGATAAAACAATACCACCAGTTAAAACTAAAAATACATTAACTCCCATAAGAGCAACTACCAATACGAAAATATAAGGAATAATCTTAATAATATCGTAAGATAAATCTTTTTGAGCTGGTTGACTTTCAGGTGCACCCAAAATTAATAGCAAAATAAAAGTAATTATTCCAGCAGGAAGAGCCATCTTCAAGTTCATCCTAAACTTATCTTTCATTTCACAGTTTTGAGTTCTAGTAGCAGCGATAGTTGTATCAGAAATAACAGATAAGTTATCACCAAACATTGAGCCACCAACCAAGGCACCAAGCATCAAAGCCATATTGATACCACCAGATTTAGCAAGACCAACAGCTATAGGTCCAAGAGCAGTAATAGTACCAACAGAAGAACCAGTAGCAATAGAAATGAAACAAGCTATCAAAAATACACCTGCAGTTAAAAATTTAGCAGGAACAAAAGAAAGTCCCAAACCAACTACAGAATCAACTCCACCAGAGGCAGAAGCCAAAGCAGAGAAAGCGCCAGCCAATATGTAAATCAAACACATAATTATAATGTTTGAGTCGCCACAACCTGCAACTAAATTGTCAAATTTTTCATCAATACTTCCACCAAATAATAAAAATGCACTAATAATACCAACAAAAGCTGCAATAGGTGCAGGCAATTGATAAAATGCCATTTCTACTCCTCTTAAATGAAGTACGATACCTGTGGCAAGATAAATAACGATAAAAACCAAAAATGGAATTAACGCCTTTCCTGAAATTTTTTCATTTTCTTTCACAATATTCACCCCTTTTTAAAAATGATTACGTTTTCACTATTATAATACATTAGATTGAAATCGTTGTAAAATACATATAAGTTATGGTGCATATAAGAAAAACTTATAAAAGCTTTTGCACATTTTAGTTGATAAAGATTCTCATTCGTTTTATAATAAAAAAAAGATTGTATACTTGTTAATCTTTATTTGTAATTTTTTATTTAGAAGGGGTAATTATGATTAAAATTTCAAATTTACATAAGTTTTATGGAAAAAATTCTAACAAGATAGAAGTTTTAAAGGGAATTGATTTATCTTTTGATGAAGGAAAAATAATTTGTATTTTAGGTCCTTCTGGCTCTGGAAAATCTACCTTGTTGAATATTATTGGTGGAATTGAAACAATTGACATAGGAAATGTTAATATTTTGGGTCAAAATTTAGGTGAATTAAATAAAAAAGATTTGGAAATTTTTAGGCGTAATAATTTGGGATTTGTTTTTCAATTTTATAATTTAATTAGTGATTTAAATGTTATAGAAAATATTGAGCTTGGTAAATTTTTGTCTGATAATCCTCTTGATATTGATGATTTGATTGATAATCTTGGTTTATCTGACCAAAAATATAAATTCCCAAATGAAATTTCTGGAGGTCAAGCTCAAAGAACTTCTATTGCAAGGGCTATGGTAAAAAGCCCTAGAATTTTAATTTGTGATGAGCCAACTGGTGCTCTTGATTATGAAAGTGCCAAGGATGTTTTGAATTTAATTGAAAATTTAAATAAAATTTATAATTCTACGATTTTAATTGCAACTCACAATACTAATATAAGTAAAATGTGTGATATTATTTTAAATTTACATGATGGTAAAATAAAGAATCTTTTTGTAAATCCAAATAAAATATCTGCTAAGGAGGTTTCTTGGTAATGAAAAATCCTCTTAATAAAAGAATTTATAGGCAAATAAAATCTAATCCTTTTAAATTTTTTTCTATTTTTTTAACTTTAACCATTTTAATTATTTTTTCATCATCATTTTTTACTGCCCAACAGTCTATTAAACATTTGTATTACAAGCAAATTGATGATGGAAAAGTTGAGGATGGAGAATTTGTTTGTATTGATAAACTATCTAATAAAACAATCAAAGCCTTGGAAGATCTTTCTTTGAATGTTTATGAAAATTTTTATTTTGACGAAAACTATCATGATGATAGGACTTTAAGAGTTTTTAAAAATAGAAATAATATCAATATTAGTCAAATTTTTGATGGAAGATTGGCAAATAATGACAATGAAATTGCTATTTCTGCTAATTATGCAAGGGCAAATAAAATAAATATAGGGGATTTTTTGAAAATTAAAAATAAAAAATATCTCGTGACAGGCCTTGTTTCTTTGCCTGACTATTCTACTCTTCTTAAAAATAGGGAAGATATTGTTATGGATACAGGATATTTTGGTGTTTGTCTTTTGTCTTCTAAAACTTTTGATAAGATAAAGGATAAAAAAATTGTTTATAATTATTCTTATCATGATAAATTTTCTAAAAATAGTAAAGTTGCAAATAAAAGGCTTAAAAATTTTGGAAAAATTATCAATAAAAATAATCTAATGATTGATGGTGTTACAAGATATGATAATAAATGCATAACTTATATTATGGATGATATGGATGGGGATGTGCCTACTATGATTTCGGCTAGTATTTTATTATTTATTTCTCTAGCCTTTATTAGTGCTGTGCAAATAAAAAATTTAATCGAAAATGAATCTCCAATAATTGGTTGTCTTTTAGCTTCTGGTTACAAAAAAAAGGAATTATTAAAAAATTATATGGCTATGCCTTTGTTTTTGGCAATTTTGGCATCCATTTGTGGAAATTTTATAGCCTTTACTTATTTTTATAAAAAATATGCTGATGTATATTATCTTTCCTTTGAACTACCAAAATTTGAGCTAAATACAAGCTATCTTACCTTTGCATTTACGACTATTTTGCCTATTTTTATATATTTAGTAATTAATTTTTTTGTTGTATATTTTTCTTTAAATCACAATCCTATTGACTTTTTGAGAAAAAATTTATATAAGAAAAATAAAATATCAAAACTTAAATTGAAAAATTTTTCTTTTATGCAAAAGACAAAACTAAGATTGATATTAAACAACAAACTAAATTTTCTAGCCCTACTATTTGGAATTTTCTTAGCAAATTTGCTTTTGGTTTTCTCTCTTTGCCTTGAACCTTCTTTTGAAAATTATGCAAAAAAAATGAAAGATGAGATGAAATATGACCATATTTACTTTGTAAAGACAAAGGATGAACTCATAAAATCAGATATGGCTAGCATTGTAAATGTAAATTTGGTAAATTTTGATGACAAAAAAATTCAAATTTATGGAGTTGATAAAAATAGCAAGTATGATAATGAAAATTTAAATGAGCTTAATAAATATGAAGTTGTTATATCATACGGTCTTGCACAAAGATTTAATCTAGAAAAAAATGATACAATAGAAGTCTTAAACTCTTATAATAATAAAACTAATACCTTAAAGATTAAAAAAATTGATGATAAGATAAAAACTTTGCAAATTTTAACAAATAGACAAAACTTAAATAAATTAATAGGAAAAGATTCTTCGTATTTTAATAGTTACTTATCAGATAAAAAGTTAGATATTTCAAAAGAAAATTTAATAACAGAGATAAACAAAAAGGATATGACAAAATTTATGGACCATTTTTTTGACCACTTTAAATTTGTTTTTAAAATTGTCCTTCTTGTTTCGCTAGCCTTTTATTTTATAATAACGAGCGTTATTTCAACAACTATTATTGATAAATCAAAAGAAAATATAAGCTACCTTAAAATATTTGGATTTAAAGATAGAGAAGTTGTAAAAATATACATCAATACCATACTCTTTTTACTAGTAATTTTTGAGATTGTTCTAATGCCACTACTGAATACAATACTAAAATTTTTAATAAAAATTTCCATGGAAAAAATAGATATTTTTGTGGATATATCTATCCCAAATAAAATATTTGCCTTTGCATTTTTCTTGAGTTTACTTACTTTTATAATTACACAAATTATTGAAAGCTATAAAATTTCAAAATTAGACATGGTAAAAGAGCTTAAAAATATCAATGGATAAATAAAAATTACACCTTGGTATCTGATGCTTTTGCTTATTTTTTAAATCTCCTTTTATATTTGCTAATTTATTATGTCGATTTCTACAATAAAATTTAAAAAATCAAATTTTGGGTATATCAATATATATGAGTGGAAAATATATATAAAAAAGGAGCTAATAATGAAAATAAAAAATGTAACCGTAGCTGGTGGTGGCGTTTTGGGTGCTCAAATTGCATACGTCACAGCTTTTCATGGATTTAATGTAACGATTTGGGGAAGAAGTGAAGGTTCTATTGAAAGAATTAAGCCAAGAATTGAAAATTTACACAATATTTTTTCTAAGGAGCTTATGGCTTGTCCTTCATATATTGGAGCTGAAAATCCAAATTACCCTAGGTCTTTTTTCAAGGATAAAAACGAAATTACTAATGAAAAAATAGAAGAATTAAAAAATGTAAATGAAAAAATTTTCAAAGAAATAAAATACACTACTGACTTGAATGAGGCTTTTTCTGATGCTGATCTTGTTATTGAGGCAATTGCAGAAATTGTTGATGAAAAGAAAGATTTTTATGAAAAAATTTCTTCTTATTTAAAGGAAGATACAATTATTGCAACAAATTCTTCAACTTTCTTGCCTTCAACTTTCAGAGAATATACTGGTAGACAAGACAAATTTTTAAGTCTTCACTTTGCTAACTCAATTTGGAGACAAAATCTTGCTGAGGTAATGAAGCATGACAAAACAAGTGATGAGGCTTTTGAAAGTGTTATTGATTTTGCAAAAAATATAGGTATGTATCCAGCTGTAATCAAAAAAGAGCAAGCAGGATATATTTTAAATTCTTTGCTTGTTCCATTTATTAACGCCGGTCTAAATCTTTATGGAAATGATGTTGCTGATCCAAAAGATATAGATATGGATTGGAAAATCGGAACTGGCTCTCCAAGAGGACCTTTCGAAATAATTGATATAGTTGGTATTACAACTGTAATAAATATTTCAAAAACAAATCCTCAAGCAAATGATCCAAATTCTCCAATTGCAAAAGCTATTAAAAAATTGGAAGAAAGAGCTGCCAAAGGCTTAAAGGGTATTGAAACTGGCGAAGGATTTTATAAATATAAATAAAAATATAAGGCGATAAATTATTTTTATCGCCTAAGACTGTTGACAAAGTAGGTGCAAATGCACCTACTTTTTAAACTTCTAAAGGAATGTGTTTAAATTCATTTACATCAAACAATCCTTTGTCTGTCATCTTTATATCCGGTATAACCGGTAGAGCCATAAATCCAAGAGTCATAAATGGATCTATTCCATCTCCTACTCCAAGCTCTTTTGCTTTTTCTAATAATTTCTTGATCTCTTCATGTACTTCTGTCATTGATTTACTACTCATAATGCCTGCTATATCAAGTCTTAAAGACCCTTCTAATTTTCCATTTGAAGATATTGCCATTCCACCACTCATCTCATCTATTTTCTTTATTACGTTTAGCATATCTTCATCATTGTCCCCAATAACAACTAAATTATGGCTATCGTGTGCTATTGTAGTTCCAACAGCGGCATTTTTTATATCATATCCCTTTATCAATCCTATTGCTATTGCAGAATTTCCGGTGTGTCTTTCAATTACCACTATTTTTCTTATTCCGTCATCTGAGTATTCGAAGTAACCATCTTTTACATCTACATCACAGATAATTTTCTTAGTTAAAAGTGATTCTTTTTCCATTTCAATTACATGGACTCTGTTTGAATTCAATCTAAGTTTTAAATCTTCTAATTTAAAATCTCTTATATTCATTTTTGAAAGTACCTTTGGAGAAAGTTTTTGTGGAAAATCTACTATTACTTTTCCATCTTCTGCTACTTTCTTGCCTCCAATGAAAACTGCTTTTGCGTTTATGTTATTCAAATCATCGAATAAAAAGAAATCTGCAACATACCCCGGTGCAATTGCCCCTGAATTTTCCATTTTGTAACACTGAGCCGGATTTAAAGTTGCCATTTTAATTGCATATAAAGGTTCCATCCCCAATTTAATTGCTTTTCTCACATTGTTATCTACATTTCCATCTTTTAACAAGTCTTGCGGATGTCTATCATCTGTACAGAAGAAACAACGACTTATGTTATCTTTTGTAACTCCTTTTATCAGTGCTTCTAAATTTTTAGCAGCTGTACCTTCTCTTAATTGAATGTACATTCCTCGGCGAATCTTTTCTTTCATTTCATCTACAGCTGAACACTCATGGTCTGTTAAAATACCAGCTAGTACATAATCGTCCAACGCCTTTCCTGATAAAAGTGGGGCGTGTCCATCTACTACCTTATTGCTATTTTTAGCCAAGTCAATTTTTTCCAAGATGTCTTCTGAGCGATTTACTGTTCCAACAAAATCCATCATTTCTCCTAACCCCAAAACTCTCGGATCATTTATCATCTCTTTATAATCGCAAGCTTTTAAAATAGCTCCACTTGTTTCAAATGGTGTACATGGAACGCATGATGGCAACATTACATATACATGTGCCGGTAGATCTTTTGTTTCATCTATTATGTATTCAAGCCCATCAAGCCCACACACATTTGCTATCTCATGTGGATCTGCTATTATAGTTGAAACTCCTCTTGCAACTAAACATTTTAAAAATTCAGCTGGAGATACCATAGAAGACTCTATGTGCACGTGTCCGTCAGTCATAGTTGGTGATAGGTAGGATCCTTTTGCATCTACAATCTCATCTGCATCTTCATAATCTCCAATGCCAATAATTTTTCCATTCTTCACTGCTACATTTCCCTTGTAAATTTCATTTTGAAACACATCTATTACTTTGACATCTTTTATTATCAAATTCGCTTTCATATCACTCTTTAACATTTCTCTCTCCTTATAAAAATAACATTTTAACTAAAGACAAAATTCCCATAGCATACATTGGTAAAGATATTTGTTTAAATTTACCAGTTATAATATTTAATACTACATAAGATAAAATTCCTATCATAATACCATCCGCAATACTGTAAGTAAGAGGAATTATGATAAAGGTTAAAAATGCAGGTATAGCTTCTGTTATATTATCAAAATCTATAGCTTTTACTGCACTTGTCACTGCCATAAGTCCTGTTCGCCCTCCCTCTTCTATGCCGGCTGAAGTTTTTAATGTTGTTCCCACAACACTTGTTCCTAAACACCCCGCTACAATTGTTCCTAAAGAATCTACTAGAAAAGATTTATTCATATCTTTTGCTTCATTATTTTCATCTGTTAATCCCGCTTTTATTGAAAGGCCTGTTACAGTCCCTATATTGTTAAAAATAGACATGAAAATAAAAACGAATACACATACAGCCATGTCTGTAGTAAAAATTTAATGAGCAGTTAAACAGAAACAATCAGCCCAGATATTATAACATTCATTAAAAATTTAATAATATTAGAAAACCCAGGAGATTTTTCCTGGGTTTGTCTTCATTCTGAGGCGATAAATTATTTTTATCGCCTTTTAAATTTTTGTAAGCCCAGCTAATCCAAATAAATAATTTACAAATTATTTCTCAAAATCTTCCCTCAAAATACCATAAACACAAGAATCAACAATCCCCTGATTATTATAATCAGCCTTTCTTAACCTACCCTCATAAACAAGACCACATCTTTCCATAACCTTGCCAGAATAAGGATTATTAGGATCATGAGAAGATTCGATCCTATCAAAACCAAGAGAAAATAAAAAAGAAATTATAGCAGAAAAAGCCTCAGAGGTATATCCCATATTCCAAAATTTTTTCCCAATACAATAACCAATATGACAAGAATTAACACTTTTATCAATAGAAATCACACTAATGGTTCCAATCGGTTCAGCTAATTCTTTAAGTTCAATAATCCATTGAAAGAAATCATCATTTTTATAAGAATCAACCCAGTTTTTTATAACTTTTTCACTTTCAAGAACATTTTTATGAGCTTTCCATCTTAAAAACTTAGTAACTTCCTCATCATCCATCCAATTCTTATAAGCCAAAGATGCATCAGAAATCTTAGCCTTTCTTAAAATTAACCTATTAGTAAAAATTTTTTTAGTTAAGTTCATAAAATTATCCTCATTATTAAATATTTTTACATATATATTAACATACTAGATTTTCAAAAGTAAACTAAAACTTTAAATAAATTAAAACACAAAAAATGAGCTGTTGAAACAGCCCAGACTGTTGACAAAGTATACAAATCCTCATGCTAAGAATATCATACGGAAAAAATTGATTTGATTTCAAATTTTAAAATTCGTCAAAAAACGCACTGTTTGAGCGTTAGCAAGTTTGCGTTTTTAGAATTTTGGAATTTAGAAATCAACAATTTTTGAAGTCCGATATTCGTGCTTGAGGGTTTGTCTACGCTCTGAGCTGTTGAAACAGCCCATTTTTTATTAATTTTTTAAATTTCCTTTATTATTTTTAGTTTATATGTTACTATTGTTTCGCCATTTTCTCTTTGCATTTTTAAATTATATTTTTCTCCACACAAAAGTTTTATCCTATTATTTACATTTTCCATGCCTATTCCTCCAAGTTTTGTTGGAATATTTTCTTTTTTTTCTTTTGGACCAAGTCCGTTATCTATTATTTTTATTATTAAATATTCTGGATTTTTTTCTACTATAATTTTAATGTAAGACTTGGATTTTTTTTCTCTTATTCCGTGATAAATTGCATTTTCTATTATTGGTTGGAGTATTAATTTTGGAACGTATAGACTGCTTGTTTGTATTTTTTTTATAAATTCGTAGGTAAATTTATTGTCATATCTTATTTTTTGTATATCTAGGTAATTTTTTGCATGCCCTATTTCCTTATCAAGTTTTACGAAATCTTCGTCAATGTTTAGGCTGTTTCTTAGAAGCATTCCTAAATTTTTGGTTACTTTTATTGCTTTTTCATTTTCGCCAAATTCTACAAGCCACAAAATTGTATCCAAGGTATTGTATAAAAAATGTGGATTTATTTGGCTTTGGAGAGCTTTGACTTGGTAGGTTCTTTTTTGTTCTTCTTTTTTTTCTATATCTTCTGTTAGAACAAAAATCCTATCTATTAGGTTGTTGTATTCTTTTGTTAAGATTTGTATTTCACTTGATGCTTGAGGGAGTGATTCTATTTTATATAATTTTTTGTCGGTTTTTTTGATTTCTCCAATCAAATAAATTATTGGTTTGCTTATTTTTTTTGACACAAAAATCGACACTAACAAAGTCAAAACAAAAACGATTAGGGCGAGAATTAGGGAGCTTTCTATTAATTGTTTTTTTAAATTAGAAATTGCGTTTGAAAAGGAAATTCCTACTAGCTTCCATTGGGTATTTGGAATAAAAACATTGGATGAAACAAAATCCATTTTTTCTGGTTTCATCCTCTTTTTTAAAAGTTTTTCGTAATCTTTTTTGCCAAAATCTTCCATATTTTTTGATTTAAAAAGGAGTTCTTCTTCTGAGGACAAAATAAAAACATAGCCATCTTTTCCAAAATTTATTGTCGATAAAAAATCTTCCAAAAATTTATAGGAAAGATTTATAACCACAAAGCCCAATCTTTTGTTGTTTTTATCTTTAATTTCTTTGGAAATACTTATTATATTTTTTGACGAATCGCTAGATATTTTTGAAAAATCAGCCTTGCTTGCAAATGCCATATTATTTGAATTTATAAGTTTTTTATACCAAGAAATATTTTTCATATCCTTATTTGTTTCTAAATTTACTTTCTCATTTGAGATAATATTTCCATTTTCAGAAACTAGGAAAATTTTTTTTATAAATTCATCGCTTTTTTCGCTAACTTTTATTATGTCTTTCAAATTTTTAAAATCCGTCTTATCATCCATTATATTTTGACTTTCGGCTGACATAGCCAACAGACTTGCAAGGTTTTTGTTTTTTTCTAGATAGCTTGCCACATAAATACTTGCATTTTTGACTTCTTGGCTTGTTTCTTCTTTTTCGTATTTCATAAGCTTTGAAGAACTTTGCTTGTACCAAGAAAAAAGCATTAGAGATATTATAAGAATAGAAATTACAAAAAAGCAAGCACTTATTTTGAATTCTATTTTTTTGAAAATCTTTTTCATTTATTTTTTCCTAATTTGTTTTGGACTTTTGCCAAAATATTTTTTAAATTTATTAGAAAAATATGAAACATCATAGATACCAACGGCATCTGCTATCTCTTGATTTTTCATATCGCTTGTCAAAAGCAAAATCCTTGCCTTTTCCATTCTCAATTTATTGGATAAATCCTGGAAAGATAAACCGTAAATTTCTTTTATCAAACTGCTTAAATAATTATTATTGTAACCAATGTCGCTTGCCATCTTATTTAAAGAAAAATCTTCACAAAATACATTTTTATCAATATATTTTTTTATATCCTCATAAGATTCTTTTGCCTTTAAATTCTCATCATTATACTCTTTCAAAGACTCATTTTTTCTGTTAATATTAAGCTTATTTACAGCAGTTTTTAACATATATTCTACATCTTTTTTGCTAACAGGTTTTAAAATATAATCGTCCACCTTTGCCCTAATAGCAGCTTGGGCATAATCAAAATAATTGTAGCCTGTAAGAATTAACAAGTAAGAATCTGGATTTTTCTCCTTTATTTTTTTACTAGCACTAAGACCATCAACTATAGGCATATTTATATCCATTATAACTATATCTATCTTGTTTTTTAAGGCCAAATCAACAGCCTCTTTCCCATTTTCCGCCTCAAAAACTTGATCAATTTCCAAACTCTCAAAATCTATTAAATTTTTTATGCCCTTTCTTATGATTGATTCATCATCTGCTATTAACAATTTATACATAATCCCCTACTTTACAAGATGTTTTAAATATCCATATCCCCTATCTTCCATATCTTTAAGTGGAATAAATTTAATCGAAGCTGAATTTATACAAAAACGAAGACCGCCAAGTTCTTCAGGGCCATCATTAAAAACATGCCCCAAATGAGAATCCCCAGACCTACTTCTCACTTCAGTTCTGTTCATATTATACGACTTATCTTCACGATATGTCACAACATCTTTGGCTATTGGCTTAGAAAAAGATGGCCAACCACAACCCGAATCAAATTTATCACTTGATGAAAACAAAGGCTCGCCAGTTGCTACATCAACATAAATACCTTTTTCCTTATTATCCCAATATTCATTAGAAAAAGAAGATTCAGTTTCATTTTTTTGAGTAACCCTATATTGAATATCCGTAAGTTTTCTCTTCAAATCATCATCCGATGGTTTTGGGTATTTAGCAGGGTCAATCACAACTTCATTAGCCTTCGATAAATCAATATGACAATATCCATTCGGATTTTTCCTCAAATAATCTTGATGATAATCTTCAGCCACAGTAAAATTTTTAAGTTTCATATTTTCAACCACAATTTTTTCGCTGTATTTTTTTGCCTGAAAATTCATAACCTTATCAATAACTTCCTTATCAGAATCATCCACATAATAAATCCCAGTCCTATATTGACTTCCCCTATCATTTCCTTGTTTATTAAGGCTAGTTGGATCAATTATTTTAAAATAATGATTAAGCAAGTCCTCAAGCTTTATTTTTTTACTATCATAAGTTACTTCCACAGTTTCTGCATAGCCACTTTTGCCACTACTTACCGTTTTATAAGTCGGATTATTAACCTTTCCGTTTGCATAACCACTTACAGCATCATAAACCCCATAAATTCTTTGCATATATTCCTCAACACCCCAAAAACAACCACCAGCTAGGTAGATTTTTTTAAGATCATCCTTAGAATAATTTCCCTTTTCTTTTTCCATATTTTTTTGATTTTCCATTTCCTTTAAATTTTTCTTATTATTAGAGTCAATAATTTCATCAATTTTTTTGCCAATTTCTTCATTTGTGCTAGAAATATTTCCATTATCCTTAGACTTATTCTTAGATTTATTAGAACAAGCCACCAAAAAGATAGCACAAATCAAAAAAACAAAAATAAATTTACTTTTCATACAAAACTCCTATTTAATCTGTTTAAAAATTTCATTAATAGTATCCTTATCCAAAGCCCCCGGAGCAACCTTGACAAGCTTACCCTCAGAATCCAAAAATACATTTGTAGGAGTAGATTTAACATTAAATTTTTTAATAAAATCCCCACTCGTATCATACAAAGTATTAATATTTTTATATTCCAAACCGTCAAACCATTTAATAAAATCCTTCTTAGATTTTTCCCCCATTTGGTCAGGAGCAACCACACTTACAACCTGATAATCCCCATTACCATTAGACAATTCATCCAATTCACCAAGACTTGACAAACAAATAGGACACCAAGAAGCCCAAAACTTAATATAAGTTTTCTTTCCCTTAAAAGAATCCAAAGAAACCTTGTTTCCGTCCCTATCCTCAAGATTCAAAGAATTATCACTATCTTTATTTTCCTTACTATTACTTGAAATATTTTTATCCTTCATATCATTCATATTTTTATCCGCCGATTTTTCACTAGAGCATGCACTAAGAGCAAAAGCTATAACTAAAAACGGAATTGCTAAAGATTTTTTCATATATCCTCCTAAATAAATAAATTATTAAAAAATGAAGTAAGATTAGGCAATTGATTAGTCATAAGAACAACGCCCATTACCATTATCAAAAATCCACCCAAACGTTTCATAAAAATAAGATGCTTTCTAAAAAAATCAAAATTTTTATTAAGAGTAGATGATAAAACAGCCATCAATAAAAACGGAACCATAAGGCCAAAAGAATAAACTAGCATCATAAAAGCCCCATAAAATTCCTTACCACTACTTGCAGAAGTAAGAAGAACCGCTCCAAGAATTGGACCAACACAAGGCGTCCAACCCAAAGAAAAAGAAAGCCCCATAAGATAAGTCCCCAAAGCCTTAGTTTTCTTATTTTTAAAATTAACAGTCTTAGTAACATTCAATCTTTCAATATTAATAATTTCCATTTGATGAAGACCCAGCAAAAACACAATAAGTCCCCCAATAAAAATTACCCATCTATTATTAACAAATTTTCCAAAAAAACCTGCACCAAAACCCAAAATAACAAAACTAGTAGCAAGACCCAAAATAAAAGTCATAGTTTTAATAATAGCACCAATATTTATATAAATTTTTCCAAATTTAAAATTTTTATATTCTCCCCTTTGATCCGTAATGATACCAATATAAGCAGGCATCAAAGAAAAAGTACAAGGAGCAAAAAACGATAAAAAGCCAGCAATAAAAACCGAGCTTAAAAGTAATTGATTTTCAATCATAAATACCTCCTTTTTTTATAATATAATTATAAAATGAAGGAAAAAATAATAGAATAGAAATATCTTATGTAAAATATAAAAATAATCAGATATTAAAAAAATAAAATAAAAAATACAAGCAAAAAATAAATTTAAAATCAAAAAAATTATATTTATAGACAACAAAAAAGACTAGCTTATGCTAGTCTTGATTGTTTGGCAACTTCCTAGTCTCCCGGGAGGTCTCCCTCCGAGTACCATCGGCGTTAGAAGGCTTAACTTCTGTGTTCGGTATGGGAACAGGTGTATCCCTTCTGCTATCGTCACCAGATATTTAATATACTGTTTTTACCTTTTTAATT
>NZ_GG700527.1:1642468-1704361 GCF_000163295.1 Anaerococcus vaginalis ATCC 51170 | reverse complement strand
TTAAGGTTCATCGTTCGACTTGCATGTGTTATGCACGCCGCCAGCGTTTATCCTGAGCCAGGATCAAACTCTCAATTATTGTTTGATCTTGACTTTTGTCATTTTTCGTTTTGGTTTACTCAAAGTAATTCACTTTACTTTTATTGTAGTTTTCTATATATTTTTTGAGGTTCAATGTCGCTCTTTCGTAACGACTATTATATAATACCACGTTCATTTTATCTTGTCAAGTATTTTTTTAATTTTTTTATTAAAATCTTACTTTTTAGATTGTTTGTTTGAAGTGATATTAAATATATAATACACTATTTAAATTACTTTGTCAATTTTTATTTTTCTTTTTGACTTTGCTCTTTAACAGTGCCTTTATATAATACTAGGATTTTTTATCTTTGTCAAATTTTTTTATTTTTATTTTTTTGCATTTTAAAAGAGCCTTATTTCAAAGTATTTTTACTCTTTATATAAGGCTCTTTTTATTTTATTTTTCTAATGATTTTTTTAATCCTTCTAATTTTTCTTTGCAAGCATCCATTGCTTTTTGGAGTGAATCTTTTTTGGTCATATCTACTCCTGCATCTTTTAATACTTCTATTGGATATTTACTTTTTCCTGCTTTTAAGAAGTTAAGATACTTTTCTAAATCTTTTTCGTCTCCGTGAAGTATTTTTTCTGATAGGCTTACTGCTGATGAGAAGCCTGTTGCGTATTGGAAGACGTAGTAGAACATATAAAAGTGTGGAATTCTTGCCCATTCTGTTGATATATATTTGTCTACTTCTATATCTTTGCCAAAATAATCTACGTTTAGGTCGTGGTAGATTTGATTTAATTTTTCTGCTGTTACTGGCATTGAATTTTCTACTAATTTGTTTGCCTCTAGCTCAAATTCTGCAAACATTGTTTGTCTAAATACTGTTGATTTGAATGAATTTACGTAGTGATTTAGTAAATAGGCTTTTTCTTTTTCGTCTTTGGCATGGTCTATCATATAGTTTAATAATAGAAGTTCGTTGGTTGTTGATGCTATTTCTGCCAAAAATATTGAATAGTTTCCATAGATATATGGTTGGGTTTTTCTTGTGTAGTATGAATGCATTGAATGTCCCAATTCATGAGCTGTTGTGAAAAGTGAGTCTAAGGAGTCGTTGTAGTTTAATAAAATGTATGGTTCTGTATCGTAGGATCCTGACGAATATCCTCCTGATCTTTTTCCTTCGTTTTCCATTACATCAAACCACCTATCATCAAATCCTTCTCTTGCTTTTTTGATGTAGTCTTCTCCAAGTGGGGCTAGGGCTTTTAGGATTAATTCTTTTGCCTCGTCAAAGGTGTAAGTTTTGTTATAGTCTTCTACTAATGGCAAATATATATCGTGAAATCCTAAATCATCAAGGCCTAAAACTTCTTTTCTTAGACTTGTGTAATCTCTGTGTATTTCTATATTATCGTGGATTACTTCTACTAAGTTATCGTAAACTTTTTCGTCAATGTTATTTGAAAAAAGGCTCATAGCTCTTGCTGAATCGAATTTTTTTAATTTTGCTATGGTGTTATTTGCTGTTATTTCGCCATCAAGAAGAGAAGCTACTGTATTTTCAAATTGCTTGTAAACTGTATAATATTTTTCGTAAACTTCTTTTCTAAACTCACGATTTGAATCTAGTTCTAGGTTTGTGAAGTTTGCGTCTGTAATTTGGATTTCTTCATCGCCTTTTTTTACTTTTGGAAATTTTAGGTCAGCGTTTGAAAAAATCATATAAGTGTTTTGTGGATTTTGGGATAATTTTGCAAATGAAGCTATAATTTTTTCTTCATTTTCGCCCAAGGTATGGTCTTTATTTCTAAATAAATCTTCAAAATAATGAGCGTAAATTTTTAGCTCTTCTTTTTCTTCTATATATGTTTGTACTTTTTTATAATCTTCTGACAAAATTTCTGGTGTTATAAAAGAAAGTTCTTGGGCAAGATTTGCAAATAAATTATCTGCTATTTTTGACATTTCTTGATATTTTGCAACTCTTGTATCTTCGTCAGATTTTAATGAGGCATACACCCCAAGTTTTGAAAATTTTCTTTCTAATTTTTCGTCTGTTTTCAAAAAATCATAGAGACTGTCGGCTGATTGTAAAATCTTTCCTTTGTATGCCTTAGTTTTTTCTATTAAGTTTTTTACTTCTTCTACTTCTTTGTAGAAATCTTCGTCTGTTTTGTAAATTTTTTCTGTATCCCATTTTAGGGATTTGTCTATATCTTTTCTATCCATTTTTTCTCCTTGTATTATTTTTTTAATTTTTTTATATAGCTTGTAACATTGATTTATTTCCTATAAATACAAAGCCTATTGCAATTAGCACAAAGGCTAGAAGGGAAATAATTCTTATGCTTGTTGGCAAAGTCATATTCATTATTGGGAAAAATCCTGCAAGAATAAATCCACCCAAAAGCCCTCCAATATGTCCTGTAATTCCAATTCCTGGAACCATAAATGAATATATTATATTTATAGCAACAATTCCTATAAAGCTTGAGCCAAATTGTCTTAAAAATTCGTTGTCCTTGTAATTGAACATAATTCCTAAGGCAAGTCCAAATAAGCCGTACAAAGAAGTTGATGCCCCTGCTGATACACTTGTTACTTCTCCAAAAGCATAAGTAAATAAATTACCCATTATTCCACAAAGTAAATAAATTATTAGAAATTTTGTAGAACCATAAAGACTTTCAAATTCATCTCCAACATTATTTAAAAAATACATATTCATCAAAAGATGTATTATCCCAATATGTATGAAAATCGGGCAAAAAAGCCTCCACCATTCGCCATAATAAACATAGATTTTGCTCATAGCATTAAATCTCAAAAGATTTTCAATATTTTCACTGCCACCTGTAACAGTCATCAATATAAAAACTAGGATGTTTATTCCCATTAAAATTCTTGTCATTTTTCCCTTAGCCATAACTCCTCTTTCTCAAATTTATTTTCCATCTGTGAAAGATTATCAGAAATAAAAGCCCTAGCAACAGACCTAATTTCCCTTTCATAATCTCCCCTTTCAAGATTAGATTTTATTTTAAATTTATAAATATCATCTATATAAGGATTATCCCTCATATTTGGATAATCTTCATCTTGTAAGAAAATAATTTTTATATCTTCATTATATCTTTTAGCAAATTTAGAAAGATTAATAGAATTTTCCCCATTAAATTCATCAACATTTTCCGTAATAATTAAAAGGTCTTTGTCCCTAACCAATTTTTGAAAATCAAGCAAAGACAAAACAAGCTCCATAGAATTAGAAATTTTTGCCCTAAAAAATATATAAAGAGCCCAAGAAACTCCTCCACCAGCACCAAGGTAAGGAAAATCTATTTCACTTACACCCAAAGCCTCACTCACTTTTTTAGAAAAATGCTTACAGGCTTTTTCAAGTTGTAAAATTTCATCAGGACTTGCTCCCTTTCTAATAGGTCTTTTTTCCAAAAAAGAATTTCTTTGAAAAAGAGTAAGAGGTTGGCTTGTAGCAATCTCCAAATCAACATCCATTATTCTCCTATCAAGACCAGACATATCAATAGAATCAACCTTAATCATATTTTTAGCAACAGGATTTAAAGAATTAAGATTTTTATCAAAAAACCTAACCCCCAAAGCATAAAGCATACCCATGCCCATATCATTAGTTGCAGTATCCCCAATGCCAATAAAAAATTTCTCACAGCCGTTATTTAAACCATCAACAATCATCTCGCCAAGACCAATTGAAGAAGATTCCATAACATCAAGCTTATCCTTATACAAAAGTCTAAGCCCACAAGCCTGAGCCATCTCCATCACACACAAATTTTCCTTTATAATATATCTAGAAGTTACCGCCTCGCTCAAAGGATTATGAACATTAACATAAGAAAAATCCCCGCCAATAACTTCCTTCATAATTTCAACAGTCCCCATACCGCCATCCAAAAATGGAAGAATAGCAACCTCATTATTCACATTTTCACTTTCCAATTCTTCCTTGAAATAATTTCCAATCTCAATAGAATTTTCAAAATCTTTAATAGAATCCAAAGCTAATAATATATTCATAATTCACCTCAATTAAATTATACCCAAACTATGTGGACAAATTATTAATTATCTTTACCAATTGTAAATTCAATGATATAATTAAATAGAAAGTTTAGAAAATAAACTTTTACTGTTTAACTCATGGAAATCTTTTAAAAAAAGATTTCGCCCATCAAAGAGCCACTTAAATACTTATAAGTGGCTTTTTAAAATTGCCTTTCCTTAAATTTTGGAAGGGCATTTTTTATTTTGAATTTATGATATTGATTTTAGTTTTATAATGAGTATAATTATCATATACTTTGTTTCTTATTTAAAATAAAGTAATTTATTTAAAAATGGAGGATATTATGTCATTAATAGGAAAAAAATTACCTGAATTTAATTTGGATGCTTATGATCCAAAAACAAATGAATTTGTAAAGATAAGTGATAAGGACCTTGAAGGTGAATGGAAAGTTTTAATGTTTTATCCAGCAGACTTTACCTTTGTATGCCCTACAGAGCTTGAAGATTTGCAAGAAAAATATGGGCAATTAAAAGAGATGGGTGCTGAAGTTTATTCTGTAAGTGTTGATACACATTTTGTTCACAAGGCTTGGCACGACGAAAGTGAAGCTATAGGAAAAATCCAATACAAAATGATTGGCGATTCAAACAAAGAACTTACAAAAGCTTTAGATATTTTAACAGAAGATGGAAAAGCTGACAGAGCAACTTTTGTTATAGACCCTGATAATGTTATTCAAGCCCTAGAAATAAATGCGGGTGGAATAGGAAGAAAAGCAGAAAATAATATCTACAAAGTTAAAGCTGGTCAATATGTAAGAAAACATCCAGACCAAGTATGTCCTGCTAAATGGAATTCTGAAAATGATGATACACTAACACCAGGACTTGACCTTGTTGGAAAAATCTAATGTTAGACAGTAAATTAAAAGATCAGCTGAAGGCTTATCTTAGAATGCTAAAGTCCAATGTAACAATTGGACTTTCGATAAATGAAGATGAAAATTCAAAAAAATTAAAATCTTTTGTTGAAGATGTTGAGTCTTTATCTGACAAGATAAAAATAAAAGAAGAAAATTTGAATTTCACCCCTGCTTTTAGCCTAAATGGAGAATTTGAACACGGAAAAATTGTTTTTGCAGGAATTCCTTTAGGACATGAGTTTGAATCATTTGTTCTTGCACTTTTACAAGTTGGTGGAATCGAACCAAAAATATCCAACGAAGAAAAAGAAAGAATAAAATCTATAAAGGAAAAAAGAAATTTTGAAACAATAGTTTCACTTTCCTGCCACAACTGCCCAGAAGTTGTACAAGCATTCAATATTATGGCAGTTTTAAACAAAAATATCTCACACACAATGATTGAAGGTTCAATAAACCAAGATATATGTGAACAAAGAGATGTTATGGCAGTACCAGCAATTTTTGAAAATGGAGAATTTCTTGACGGGGGCAAAAAAACTATGGCAAGTCTTTTAGACCTTGTTGCAGAAAAAGTCCAAAAAGATTTATCCAATTTCAAAGATTACGATATCTTGATAGTCGGAGCAGGACCAAGTAGTGCTACAGCTGCAATTTATGGAGCAAGAAAAGGCCTAAAAGTTGCAATAGTTGCAGACGAATTTGGTGGACAAGTAAACGAAACTCTCGATATAGAAAATATAACAGGAATCCTAAAAACAGAAGGACCTAAATATATGCTATCAGTCAAAAACCAAGTAGAAAATCTTGGCGTAGACATAATAGAGGGAGTAAAAGCTGTCGATTTCGAAAAAAAAGATGATGAATTTAATATAATCCTAGAAGATGGAGCAAAAATAAATAGTAAGAGTCTAATTTTTGCAACAGGAACAAGATGGAGACTTCTTGGAATAGATGGAGAAGAAAAATTCAAAAACAAGGGCGTAGCTTTTTGTACCCACTGCGACGGTCCCCTATTTAAAGGAAAAGACGTGGCAGTTGTAGGAGGAGGAAATTCAGGAATAGAAGCAGCAATAGACCTTGCATCAATAACAAAAACCGTTACAGTTCTCGAATTTTTACCAGAATTAAAGGCAGATAAAATATTACAAACAAAATTAGAATCCTTTCAAAACGTAAAAGTTATAACATCTGCCCAAACAACAAAACTCCTAGGAGATAAAAAACTAACAGGTCTTGAATATATAGATAGAAATACAAAAGAAGAAAAAACGATAGATCTTGCCGGAGTTTTTATCCAAATCGGTCAAATTCCAAACACAGAATGGCTAGAAGGAAAGATAAAACTCACAGATAGGGGCGAAATCGAAGTAGAAAAAGACGGTTCAACAAATATAGAAGGAATATTTGCAGCGGGTGATGCAATAAATTCCGTTTATAAACAAATAATAATAGCCGCAGGCTCAGGAGCAACAGCAGCCCTATCAGCTTTTAACTATTTAATAAGAAAATAAAAAATATGGAAATCTTGCAAAATGAATTAATCATCCCAATTTGTTAGAGTAAATTTTATGAAAATTTTGCCTAAATTAGAAAGGTGCTATTAAAAATCTTTTAAGAAAAGCCTCTAGCTATGGAACAATGATTCTTATAGTTTTGCAAGATCCCCATTATTTTTTTTACTTAAATTTGATAAAGATCCTAAAGTGCTCAATTTTCTTTTCTAAAAATATAATAAAAAACAATAAAGGGTGAGATTACAAAAATCACCGGCAAGACTAATTTCGAAAATGTGAAATAATCTATTTTCTCTAATTTTTCTCCTATATCTTTCATAGCTTGAGGAAAGGCTATTACCGAAAAAGCTAGAAAAATTGTAAGTATTAAAAAGGGCATTTGTTTGGCGTCTCTACCTAAAGCCCCCTCCACAATACCAAAATAATATATTAAATAAAAAACAAGGCCTATAGCTGCATATAAAAAATCCCAAAAAATTTTTCTTATTTTTGATTCTTCTTCTTTTTCATTTTTAAAATATCCTATGTCTACTCCAAAAATTTCTGACAATTTTATTAAATTATCCATTGATGGCTCGCTTATTTCTTTTTCCCATTTGGATACGGCTTGTCTTGATATATTTAGTTCCTTTGCCAAATATTCTTGGGTAAGGTTCAATTCTTTTCTTTTGTTTTTAATTTTTTGTCCAATCATAAATCCTCCTTATTATTATTCTAAGTAATGTTTTTAAAAAAAGCTAGCAACTATAGGGCAACTTTGGGGAAATTTTATGATTTTTTTATTTTTTTATATAAATCATGATATAATTATAAAAAATAAGGAGAAATTTATGGGAGAAATTATAAAAATTGAAATTGATGATATAGTTGTAGGTCTTGATGATGGATCTGTTGTAAGGGTAAAACTTTCTGATGTGTCTTTTATTCCTCAAATTGGGGATAAGGTCAAAGTTTTTAAGGCAGATGATGGATATTTGGTAAGTAAAATCAAAGAAAAAAATTTTGTTGAAAATCATAGCTTAAAGGAAGATTATGATTTTGATGATGATTTTAGGGTAAATAGGGTTGAAGAAAAAAATAATGTGACTAATAATTATTATATAAACTCTTACAATAAAAGACCTGTAAATAAAGTTGCTTATGTGCTTTTGGCGTTTTTTTTGGGAGGAATCGGAGCTCACAAATTTTATTCTGGAAAAATCGGAACAGGAATTGCTTATTTGATTTTCTCATGGACTTTTATCCCATCAATAATAGCCTTTGTGGAATTTATAATAGCTCTTACTAAAACTTCTGATGAATATGGAAATATATACGTTTAAAGGACTCTTGCAAAATTATGCTTATTCATAGTTTTGCAAAAGTCCTTTTTTATTTGGATTTTTGTATTTTTCTTTATAAAAATATATGTAGATTCCTAAATCTCCATTCTTATTTTTTATTTTCTTCCAATTTTTTTAAGGCAAAAAATATTGCAACACACAAATTTTCATCTTCATAAATTTCTAAGGTGTTTTTTGTAAAGTCAAAGTTTGCCAAAAACTCATCTTCTTTTATCAACGATAAATTTTCTCCATTTTCTATTAATTTCATTTGCCTATTTATAATTTTCGCCTCATTTATTTTTTGGTCGTTCATTTTTTCAATTTTTAAATTTCCTATTACAGCTTGCCTTTTTCCTCTTAGGCTAAATAAGTTTTTTATTTTAAATCTTGCGACCAATTTCCCACTAGGACGCAATACATTGTACTTACCTTCTAGTTTATAGGTCATTCTTTCGTTTTCAAAAATTTTTCCGTCTTTATATTGTAATTTTTTCATTTTTCCCTCACAAAAAAACCAGTAGGATTTCCCACTGGCTTAATTTTAATAATTTTCTTTTAGATATTCTATTATATCGTCAGATTCGTACATTTTTTTATCGCCAAAAACCATAAATGGAATTTGATCTTTGCCACCAAGCTCTATTAACTCTTTTGTGTTTTCTTCTCCACTTCTTCCATCTTTTACGTTGTAAGATGTGAAATCTACAATTTTATTTTCATGCATAAAGTTTAAAACTTTTAAACAATATGGACATTCTGGTTTAAAATATAAATCAAATTTACTCATAATACTTCCTTTCATACTCTTTTGTCATTTCTCTTTTAATTTCTTACCCTTAAATTTATTTTGTAATCTTAAAAGAAAAATATTAAGGATGTAAAGAGTAGAAGTATTAATAAAACTGGTGGTAAAAAAACTTTCATAGCTGCCAAAAACATAGCAAATCTGTCGTCTTTTTCTAGATTATCTTTTTCTAAAAGCTCTTCTTTTTCATAGATTTCTTCTTTTGTTTTATTTTTGAAGGGATCTACTGGTCTTTTCATAGATTAGCTTCCTTGGCTAATTCATGTTCTTTTTTAAGTCTTTCTTCTTCATTTTTTTCGAAGGCTTTCATTTTTGTTTCTTCTGATACATCCATCAAATGGCAAGCTACAAAGTGGCCTTTTTCTACTTCTTTAAGCTCTGGCTCAAATTGTTTACAAATATCCATGCAATATTTACACCTTGTATGGAAACGACAACCCTTTGGTGGTCTTACTGCTGATGGAATATCTCCTTCAATTGTTTGAAGCTCTTGTCCCTTATCAACATCAGTTCTAGGGATTGCTTGCAAGAGTGCTTTTGTGTAAGGGTGTTGTGGATTTGCAAAAATTCTATCAGAATCTGAAAGCTCAACCATAACTCCCAAATACATTACTCCAATCCTATCAGAAATATATTTTACAACTGAAAGATCATGAGTTATAAATAAATATGTTAAATTTAAGTCAGTTTTTAAATCTTGCAATAGATTTATAATTTGTGATTGGATTGAAACGTCAAGGGCTGATACTGCCTCATCGCAAACTATAAATTTTGGATTTAAGGCAAGTGCTCTGGCAATTCCAATTCTTTGTCTTTGTCCACCGGAAAATTGGTGAGGATACCTATGAATAAAATATGGAGCAAGTCCACATTGGTTCATTATATCTTGGATATATTCGTTATAGCCTGCTTCACTTCTTGATTTGAAAAGTCCGTGGCCCAAAACTCCTTCTCCAATAATATTTCCAACTGTCATTTTTGTATCCAAAGAACCATAAGGATCTTGGAAAATTATTTGAAGATCTTTTCTAAGTTCTCTCATTTCTTCGTTTGTAAGTCTTGAAAGATCAATTCCATCATCTACAAAACTTTCAAATTTTTCAAAAAGCTCTTTTGATTTTAATTCTTCTTTTTTAGCAGATATTTTTTGCTCTTTTTCCAAAACTTCCTTATCAAGTTTTTCTTTTTTATTCAAAAGTTCCTTGTATTTTGGATCGTTTAGAATAGCATCTTTTAATTCTTTTTTATCTCTAATCCTTACTTCGTCTTTTTCTTCGATTTTTTTAATGTCTAGTAAAACTTTTGATCTTTCCTTGATTTTTTTGTAATAATCATCAAGAATAGAAGAAATTTCTGACAAATTGTCGCTTGCAAGAAGTCCTCCTGCTATTCTCATCATATTTTCATAATCTTCTTGGAGAAGTCTTCTTTGATGCATAGCAGCTTCGTTTAATTCAGCTTTTTTTTCTTCATCTTCAGTTTTTTCTAGCTCGTCATAAATTGAATGAAGTTTTTCAACTTCCTTATCATAAGAAGGGAATTTTTTTGGAATTTCTTTAATATCTTTTCCCATATAAGCTGGGGCAAGTCTATCAAGAGTTGTTCCATAATAAAGAGTAGTTCCTTCAGTTTGTTCATAAATTTGAAGGATTGTCCTACCAAAAGTAGATTTTCCACAACCACTTTCTCCAACCAAACCAAAAGTTTCGCCTTCAAATATATCTATAGAAATATTTTCATTTGCATGGACATATTCGTTTGCTCCCCTAGAAAAGATAGATTTTTTCTTGATTGGGAAATATTTTTTGAGATTTCTTATTTTAAATAAGATCTTTTTATTATTTTTCTCCATCTTCTCTCTCCTTTCTATTTGGAAAGTGGCATCTTATTTTTTGATTTTCATTTACTGATACAAGCTCTGGCATTTCTTTCCTACATTTTTCTGTAGCATACTTACACCTATCTGCAAATTTACATCCATCAGGAAGGTTAAGTGGATGTGGAACAGAACCAGGTATAATATCGAGTCTTTCATTTCTATCACTTGTAATTGCTGGAATAGAATTTAAAAGAGCAATTGTGTAAGGGTGGTTGTAATCTGTTATATCGTGTTTAAAAATATAATCAACTGGAGATTGTTCTACTATTTGTCCACAATACATTACAGCAACCTCATCTGCCATTTGATTTATTACTCCCAAATCGTGAGTTATAAATAAAATTGAAGTATTTTGTTTTTCCTTTAATTCGTTCATCAATTTTAGAATTTGAGCTTGGATTGTAACGTCAAGGGCTGTTGTTGGCTCATCTGCAATTAATAATTTTGGCTCACAAGCAAGCGCCATAGCAATCATAACCCTTTGGTTCATACCACCAGAAAGCTCAAATGGATATTGTTTTGCAACAACGTGAGGATTTGGAATTTTTACTTGAGCAAGTAATTCCTCCACTCTTTTTGAAGCCTCTTTTTTATTCATTTTTTTGTGAAGAATTAAAACTTCTGAAATTTGTTTTTCTACTGTAAAAACTGGATTAAGGGAACTCATAGGTTCTTGGAAAATCATAGAAATATCATTTCCCCTTACCTTTTCCATTTGATTTCTATTAAAATCAGAAATCTTTTTACCATCAAAAATAATTTCTCCGCTGTAGATTTTTTGGTTTGGCTCAAAAAGTTGCAAAATACTCATAGCAGTTTGACTTTTTCCAGAACCACTTTCTCCAACCAAACCCAAAGTTTTTCCTTCTTCAATTGTGCATGATACTCCGTTTACCGCTTTTATAAGACCACGTCTTGTTTCAAAGTAGGTATGAAGTTTTTTTATTTCAAGTAAATTTTTCATTTTTACACCTATCTCTCATTTGATCTTGGGTCTATTGCATCTCTTAGAGCATCTCCAATCAAGTTTACTGAAAATGCTGCCAAAAATACTGCAAGAGCTGGAATTACCCATCTCCACCAATAAATATTAATTACATCTGATGATTGGGCACTTGTCATCATATTACCCCAAGATGGCATTGGCTCTTGAACACCAAATCCTAAAAATGATAGACCTGCTTCAGTAAGTAGGTTTCCTGCAAATCCAAGAGTTGCATTTACAATTATTATTGATAGGATATTTGGCAAAATATGTCTTACAAGAATTGACGAATTTGTAACACCAAGGGCTTTAGCTGCAATTACATAATCTCTTTCTCTTTCAGCAAGAATTTGTCCACGAACAAGTCTTGCAATTCCTGTCCATCCAATAACACCAAGTAAAACCATGATCATCATAAGTCTTGTATTTTGACTAGTATTTACAGGAAGTAGGGCTGAAAGTGTAATAATTAATGGATAAAATGGGAATGATTGAACAATTTCTGTAATTCTCATCAAAACATTGTCAACACGTCCACCAGCATAACCTGAAACCATACCAATAATTACACCAAGAACTACTTGGATAAGAACTGATACAAAAGAAATTATTATGGTCATTTTTCCACCGTGAATTAATCTTGTAAAAATGTCACGACCTTGGTCATCTGATCCAAATTTAAATCCTTTAAGTCCCCATGTATCAATTTTAGAATCCTTGCTTACAGCATAATTGTTGAAATAACCAGAAAATACTTTTTCATATTTTCCACTAGGAGCATCTGCTTCGCCATAATTATTATTTCCCCAAGAATACAATTTTCCATCTTCATCAAGGGCAGTAAAATGATTTGTTCCTGCAACTATATCTTTAATTTTGCCCTTAATTTTTGGAACATTATCTCCAGATAAATTAGCTCTTGAAGGTCCCCAAACATAAAGTTTTCCATTTTCATCAAGAGCTGCCGCAGAATTTGAAGTTAAGGCAACCTTAGAAATTTTTACCTTATTATTTTTAATTTCATCTGGCGCTCCAACATCTACCTCAGCTCCTCTTACACCAAGAAGTTTTGTAGAGCCATCTTTTAATACAGCCAAAATATTTGAACCACTTGTATCAAAATCAACAACTTTTCCTTGAACTTCTTTTGGAATAAGATCAAGTCTTGAGTTCATTGTAGAACCCCAAACGTATATATTATTTTTTTCTGTTAAAACAACAGAATATTGAACTCCACCGCCAAGTTTTTTGATGCCTTCTTGTTTGATTTGGCTTTCTTGCATTGGTGGAAGTTTTGTTTGTTGGAAAGAATCATTACCCCAACCATAAACTTCATTATCTTCAGTTGCAACAAGAATATGTCTATCCCCAGCTGCAACATCTTTTATTTTTTTGCCATCAAGTTTTTCCTTTATATCATCAGGCATTTTCATAACATCATCTTCGTTATTTTTGCCCCAATAATAGAAATTTTTCTTTTTAGTAAGACCTACACCAAAAGTATTTCCTACAGAAATTCTTTCTACACCTTCTTTTTCCATTTCAGAAGGATATTTCATATATCCAGAACCTGCAGAAACATTTATAAGGTTACCCTCAGATTGGTAAGGATTAAAAGGAATTAATGCAGATCCAACAAAAACTGCTAGAATAATTCCAAGCATCAAAAGAAGACCGATAACTCCCAAAGGATTTCTAAAATAATTTTTTACAGCCATTTTTCCAGGAGAAGTAATGGCATCTTCCTTCAAAGCCTCATTTTCATTTTTAGGATTAACATCTCCAAGATTTACATCAGCTTCTTCATTATTTGCCCTAGTTCCAAAAGTAAACAAAGAAAGAACTAATCTACCAAAAGATTTAAATGATTTATTTAATTCATCTTTCATATTAAGCCTCCAATTTTACTCTAGGATCTACAAGAGCATAAGCAATATCCATAATCAAGTTTCCAAGAAGAGTTAAAATTGCATAAAACATAGTTAAAGCAAGAATAACATTATAATCTTGAGCTAAAACAGATTTAATAAGAATATTTCCAATTCCCCTGTAAGCAAAAATAGTTTCAGTTATAGCAGAACCTGAAAACATAGAAAGAATTGCCCAAGTCATAGCAGTTACAACCGGAATTAGGGCATTTCTAAAAGCGTGAGAATAAATTACAGTTTTTTCCTTTAAACCCTTAGCCCTTGCAGTTCTAATATAATCCTCATTAAGAGAATCAAGCATAGAATTTCTTACATATCTAGAAATAGATGCCATAGAACCAAAAGTCAAAGTCAAAGTAGGTAGGATTAAATACTTAACCCATTCGCCAAAAGTATTATTTCTAGGCATACCATTAGCAGGGAACCATCCTAGCCTAAAAGCAAATAAGAATATCAAAAATAATCCTATAAAAAATGTAGGCAAAGAAATTCCAACAAGAGTAAACACCTGGAAGAACTTATCAAAAAATCCTCCCTTATGAACAGCCGACCTTATTCCAATAAGCACCGAAAGCACAAAAGAAACAAGAGTCGATCCTATATTTAATAAAATTGTGTTTTTAAGTGGTTCAGAAAGATATTCCTTTACAGGCCTTTTAGATTGAGTAGATTCACCAAAATCCCCCTTCAAACTTCTTCCCATCCACATAAAATATTGCTCTGGCAACGATTTATCATAACCATAACGTTTTTCAAGATTTTTATACATTTGTTCTTGTTGGGCCTTGGTCATTCTTCCATCCTTTGGCATCATAGCTAAAACAGGATCGCCAGGCATTGATTTAGAAAGTACAAAAACCAAAATAGATATAATTATGGCTACTGGAATCAAATTAATGATTCTTTTTACTATGTATTTTAACATATTCATCCCTTCCTTATGTTTTTAAGCTTACCAACTAATATTTTATTCACATTGATTAATTAAAAATCCTTATAATCTTCAACAAAGATTTTGACTAAGAAAATATTACTTATAGAAATTTATAAATAAATATAAAAAAATTAGATAGAGTAAACTTATAATATCATAACCATTATATTAATATAAAAACCCATATTTGTCAACGAAAAATTTGTCATAAACTTATAAAGATTGACATTTATTTTTAAAAATTCATTATTTATGAGCAAAAACTTATCTCAATGCATATTAATTGAAAAATTATTATACAATGCGTTAATACTCTAATGATTTTGATTTATAAAGATAAATTTAGGAATTAATAAAAATAAAAAAATATAAATTAATAAAAAATGATATTAACAAAGAAAAATAAATTTGATTATAAAGCAAAAAAATTTTGTGACTTTTCTAGAAATAGATTTCTATTAGCTAAATTTATACAATGTACTAAAAATCAAAGCAAATAAAGAACTCCTTATAAAACAAACTAATAATTTAAATTAATTACAAAATTTTTACTATTTATATTTCTAAATTCCAAAAAATTTTGTAGCCATCTTCCATTTCTAATTTTTATGCTAAGCATATAAAAAGAAATTTTATACTCATCAACTCAAATCAATTAAAAAGAAGCCAAATTTATGGCTTCTTTTTGTCTTTTATTTAATTAAATCTTATTTAAGACTCATTTGGTTGATTTGGCAAGATACTGCCCATTCTGGTGTTAAACCATCAAATCCTTGAACTCTTGTTGATGCTGATGAGTGGATATTGTTAGAATAAAGTGGAATTTCTGGAAGGTAATCATTGTACCACTCTTGGAATTCTTCCCATTTATCTAGATAAGCTTTTTCATCACCAGGTTTTACTTGTCTTAATTCTTCTGTGATTTTATCAACTTTTGGATCATTTGTCTTTGTTTTGTTGTCATTTCCTTTACTATTGTATTGGTAGTAAGGATCAAATGGTGATCCAAATCCAAGTCCCATGTTAAATGCTGTGTATTCTGCTTTATCTCCTTCTTTTGGATTTTCTCTGTAGTTTAGAAGAGTATTAAAGTCACCTGCTTGAACATTGTATTCAAGTCCTGCTTGTTTAGCATTGTCTGGTAATTGATTTGAAAGAAGTGTTGTTATTTCTGATTCTTTTGCACCAAATTGGTTGATTTGCAATTTCTTTCCATTTTCATCATATCTATAGTAATCAAATTTGTCAGCATTATTTTTGTATTCTTCTGCTGCTTTTTTAACATCCCAAGGAGTTTTTCCATCTTTTTCAAATTTGTATGGAGAATTATCTAATCTCTTGTTAGCTTCATCAACATTTAATGTATATTTTGTAAGTTTAGCTTCTACGTCAGCTCCTCTTTCTTTATACATCCATTGGCTAGAACCATACATTCCGTTTGTTACTACTGCATATCCACCTGCAAAGTTTTGTACGAAATCATCTCTGTTCATTAAAAATGCTACTGCTTGTCTTACTTCTTTGTATTGAGTTGGTCCCCTATCATCTAAGAATGATAAACATCCATAACCATTTCTGTCGTAAGCTACATATTGCAATTTCTTTTCTTCAGCAGCTTTTCTAATTTGAGAAATTCTTGAACCATTCATTTCATCTTCGAATACATCTATGTCCCCATTTTTAACAAGGTCTACAGATATTTCTGGGTTTATTGCTTGAATGATTACATTTGGAATTGTAGCTTTGTGTCCTTCAAAATCTCCAGCATATTGGTCGTTAAGTTCCATTTTAACCATATTATTTTCAAATGAAACAAATTTATAAGGTCCACAAGTAACTTTTGGTGCTTTTCTGTAGTCATTTGCATCAAAAAGCATAGCTTGTTCAACAAGCATTTCTGTAGGGTCTATATCATTTCCGCTTTCAGCAGATTTTTTCTTATCTTCAAGAGTTTTTAATTTCTCTTCGTGTTCTTTTTTGTATTCTGGATCTTCTTCGCCAGCTTCTTTTACTTCTGCATCATATTCAGATTTTTCTGTTTCAATTTGCTTATCAAGTGATTCAATGAAAGCTTTTTTATCATCGTCAGATAATTTATATCCATCTTTAAGAGCAAATTTAGATCCATCAATTGTTAAGTTTGGAGCAATATAATGCATTGGTCTTGGGTTCATTGCTTTTAGAGATTCTTCTTCATAGTATGGTAAGAATGATGAATCAATTGTAATTTCAAATGTTTGATCATCAATTTTCTTAACACCTTCAAATTCTTTAGTTTTACCTTCTCTAAAGTCATTGTAACCCTTTAATGAATCTCCACCGATTTCAGTAGATCCTGTTATAAGAGAATAGTCTTGTGGTGAGTGTAAAAGTGCTTTGAATAAATAATCATCAGCAGTTACAGGTTTACCATCAGACCATTTAAGATCTTTTTTAATTTTGAAAGTGAAAGTTTTTGAGCCATCTTCATTTTCTTTTTCTTGAGGATCTCCATCAAGAACTGTTTTATTAACTACATATTTTCCACCCTTATCTTTAACATAAGTATCATAACCAACAGAACCTTGGATTCCCATAAATTCTCTTGCTCTTACGTCGTTTTGGCTGTTATTAAAACCTTGGATGAATTCTCCACCAAGTGAATCAACACCTACTACAAGTGTATCATCATTAGTTTGCTTTTTAAATTCTTCATCCTTAGCTTGTTCGTTACTTGCATTGTTGTCTCCAGCATTTGAGCCGTTATTGTCTTTGTTTCCGCTACCGCCACAAGCAGTAAGTGTTAAAACTAAGCCAAGCGCAAAAGCTTGTGAGAAAACTTTTTTTACATTCATCCTTCTCTCCTCTTTTCTTTTTATTTTTGATTTATATGAATACATTATAGTTTATATTTATGTTTTTGTCAAACTCCATTTGTTACTGATAATTTCAATAAAATTAAATAAAAAAAATATTTAAGAAATTTTACAATTTTATATTTATACAAAATTTTAAGTTTTTTTTGTAGAAAAATTAGAGGTTTTTTTTAATTTATTAAGGTAAACTATTGAAATGATAAGTTTTGCTTCATTTGCATATTAATAGACTAAATTGTAAATTATAAAATTAAAAAAATTATATTTTCAAAAAATATTTAAGAAATTTTCTTAAATTTTTAAAAATTTTCAAAAAAATAACTAGCAGATAAACTGCTAGTTATTATTGCATTTTTTGCATTTCTATTGTGAATTTTTGTAGAATTTTTTTCTCTATTCTTGATACTGTCATTTGAGAAATAGAAAGTTTATTTGCTATATCTACTTGGGTTCTTCCTTCGTAGTATCTTAATTCTAAAATTTGTTTTTCTAAGTCGTTTAGTCTTTCGGTTGACTTATCTATCAAATCTTTTAATTCTACTGAATCAAAATTTTTGTCGTCTTCTCCTATCATGTCGGATAAATCTACGGAATTTTCTCCTTTTTGGACTTGATATTTCATATCCAAACTTTGTGGGGAATAAACCTTGCTTGCCTCTATTGTTTCAAGAATTGTTTCTTCATCTTCTCCAAGGTAAGCTGCAATGTCTTTTATAGTTGGGGTTCTTTGGAGTTCTTGGGGAAGAATTTTTTTTGCTACATTTATTTTTTTGTAGAGATTTTGAATTCTTCTTGGAACTCTTATTACCCAGCCCTTGTCCCTAAAATATCTTTTTAGCTCGCCCATTATTGTTGGAGTTGCAAAGGATGAAAATTCGTATCCTTTTGATGGATCGTACCTATCAATGGCATAGATTAGACCAAGAGATGCTACTTGATAAAGGTCATCTTTTTCGATTCCTTTTCCTACGTATTTGTTGGAAAGGATGTCGACTATATACATGTGATCTTCTATAAGCTCATTTCTCAGATCCTTGTCCCTTGTTTTATAAAATTGTTCAAATTTTTCTTTGATCTCTTTTTTTCTTTCAAGAGATTCTTTTGTATCTGCCATAATTATTTCTCTTTTGTAAGTATTATCTTATCTTCAAAAACTTCTACCTTGTCTGCTAATTGTTCAAGGATAATTTGTTTGATTTTTAGATTTTCCTCTTCAATTTCCCTATCTTTTCCTATAACTTCTACTTTCATTAAATTCTCTTTTGTATAGAAATTTATTTTTATATTTCTATCGCTCATTTTATAATTTATTGCTTCTGATACAACGACTCTTATATCTTCAACTTCTTCTATGTCAAAGCCAATGTCGCTTGCAAGGCTTGCTGCTAAAAGCCTCATTGATTTTAAATAAATGGTTTTTGGTGGAATTGTTAAACTTATGGTATCCATTATTCCTCCATCTCAAATAAATCACTTATGTCTGTTATTTTAAATAATTTTTTGATATTTTCTTTTGGATTAATTATTTTTACACTTTTATCTTTTTCTTTTTGATCTTTGTATATATTTATGAACATACCAAGACCTGTTGAATCTATATAATCCAATTTTTCAAGATCGATTATAAAATCTGTATCAGTATTTTTTAAATACTCATCGCAAAATTTAGAAAAATCTTCTTTTGAATAAACGTCTAAATCCCCAATAAGTTTTACTAATAAGTGATCATTTTTTTCTTCAATATTTGCCTTAAACATTTCTAGTCCTCGCTGTTTTCTTCATAATATTTGGTTACAGAAACAATAAAGTCCTCAGTATTTTCTAAATTCTTTAATTTTACTCCTAGGGTATTTCTACCTGTTGTTGATATGTCTCTTGCTGATATTCTAATCATATCTCCTTTTAAGGAAACCATCATTATGTCGTCATCCAAATTAGCAGGAAGAGTTGCTACCACATTTCCAGTTTTTTCTGTGATTTTGTGGCATCTTACACCTTTTCCTCCCCTATTTTGATTGTTAAAATTATTGAAGGATGTTTTTTTACCAAAACCATTTGCAGTTACTACTAGCAAATAAACTTCATCCTCAACTATATTCATTGACACAACATTGTCATCTTTAGAAAGTCTAATAGCCCTTACTCCACGAGCATTTCTTCCCATAGATCTGATGTCTGATGAGGCAAATTTTATTGCCATTCCTTTTTGAGTTGTTACAATTATATCACAAGGATGATCTATTTGCCTAATTGAAACAAGTCTATCATCATCTTCAAGTGAAATTGCTATAATTCCATTTCTTTGAATATTTGTAAATAATTGGGCATCAGTTTTTTTGATTTTTCCCTTTTCAGTTTGGAAGACTAATTGGCTGTTGTCACTAAGCTCTGATAATTCCATTATGTCAGTTATTTTTTCATTTGTTGCAAGAGAAATTATATTTATTATAGCTTGACCTCTTGATTGCCTGCTTGCTTCTGGAATTTCGTAGCAATTTAGTGAATAAACTCTTCCAAGATTTGTAAAGCAAAGTAAGGATTCGTGAGTGTTTGTTGTAAGAATTTTTTGGATAAAGTCATTTTCCTTTGTATTTCCAGCGGAAATTCCCTTTCCTCCCCTATTTTGTACCTTATAAGTATTTATTGGAAGTCTTTTTATATAACCATCATGAGTTAAAGAAATTAATACGTCTTCTTTTTCAATCAATTCTTCAATATCAAATTCTCCCTCATCTGGAACAATTTTCGTTCTTCTGTCATCAGCAAATTTTTCTTTTATTTCTAAAATTTCTTCTTCGATAACACCAATTAATTTTTCTTCATCATTTAAAATCGATGTAAAATATTCGATTTTTTCAGCTAATTCCTTATCTTCTGCTTGCAATTTTTCAATTTCAAGACCTGATAGTCTTTTTAATTGCATATCAAGAATTGCTTGAGATTGTAAATCTGTTAGGCCAAATCTTTCATTAAATATTTTTTTGATTTGGTCGTTATCATAAGATGATCTGATTATTTTAATAATTTCATCGATATTATCAATGGCAATAATCAAACCTTCAACTATGTGTTTTCTCTTTTGAGCCTTATCAAGGTCGAATCTTGTTCTTCTTCTTACTACATTTTTTTGATGTTCAATGTAGTATTTTATAAGTTCTTTTAAATCAAGAATTTTTGGAACACCATCTACTAGGGCAAGATTTATAATTCCGAAAGTTGTTTCAAGTTGAGTTTGTTTGTAAAGATTATTTAGGACTATATTTGCATTTGCATCCCTTTTTACCTCAATTACAATTCTCATTCCCTTTCTGTCGGATTCATCTCTAATATCTGAAATTCCTTCTAGCTTTTTATCTTTAACATATTCAGCAATTTTTTTGATTAAATTTGCCTTATTTACTTGGTAAGGAATTTCAGTAACTATTATTCTTTCCCTATTTTTTTTGAAAGGTTCAATTTTTGCAACAGCACGAAGTTTTAATTTTCCACGTCCTGTTTTGTAGGCTTTTTTGATTCCGGATTTTCCAAGAATTTGTGCTCCAGTTGGAAAATCTGGTCCTTTTATAATTTCTGCCAATTCTTTTATAGAAATTTCTGGATTTTTCATATAAGCAATACAAGCATCAATTGAATCTCCCAAATTATGAGGAGCCATATTGGTTGCCATTCCTACTGCTATACCATTTGATCCATTTACCAAAAGATTTGGAAATCTTGATGGAAGAACTGTTGGTTCTTTTTCTTCTTCATCAAAGTTTGGCATAAAATCAACTGTATCTTTGTTTATATCTCTAAGCATTTCCTTGGCGATTTTGCTCATTTTAACTTCTGTATAACGCATAGCTGCTGCGTCATCGCCATCAATTGAACCAAAGTTTCCTTGACCGCTTGCCAAAGGATACCTAGTTGAAAAATCTTGAGCAAGTCTTACAAGGGCATCGTAGATTGCAGAGTCTCCATGAGGGTGGAATTTACCCATAACCTCTCCGACAACTCTGGCTGATTTTCTGGTTGGCTTATTTGGATCAAGTCCAAGACCTTCCATTCCGTATAAAATTCTTCTATGAACTGGTTTTAATCCATCACGTACATCTGGTAGGGCTCTTGAAACAATTACTGACATGGAATATTCCAAGTAAGCACTTCTCATTTGCTTTTCGAGATCTACCTCTATGATGTTTTTATAGCTTTCTTCTGTCATTTATCCTCCTAGACATCTAAGTTTTCAACATATTGGGCGTTTTCTTCTATAAATTCTCTTCTAGGTTCTACCTTTTCACCCATTAGCATTGAAAATGTTGCGTCTGTTGACATTTGTGAATCTTCTTTTTCATAAACTTGAAGTAAGACTCTGTTTTCTGGATCCATTGTTGTTTCCCACAATTGCTCTGCGTTCATCTCTCCAAGACCCTTGTATCTAGAAATTTTGTAATTATCTACTTTCCATTCTTTTACAATTTCATCTAACTCTTTATCTGTATAGCAATATCTTTCTTTTTTTCCACTTGAAATTTTATAAAGTGGTGGTTGGGCAATATAAATATGCCCTCCATCTACAAGTGGTTTCATGTATCTATAGAAAAATGTCAAAAGTAAGGTTCTAATGTGAGCCCCATCTACATCGGCATCTGTCATAATTATAATTTTTCCATAGCGGAGTTTACTTATATCAAATTCCGAACCAATTCCTGTACCAAAAGCTGTAATCATTGATTTTATTTCTTCATAATTTAAAATCCTATCAAGATTTGCCTTTTCTACATTCATTATTTTTCCTCTTAGAGGAAGAATTGCTTGAATTCTATTGTCACGACCGCCTTTTGCAGATCCACCAGCTGAATTACCCTCTACTATAAAGATTTCATTTTCTCCTATATCTTGAGATTGGCAATCGGCAAGTTTTCCTGGAAGAGTTGTTGAATCAAGAATTGATCTTTTTCTTGTTAAATCTCTTGCTTTTCTTGCAGCCTCTCTTGCCCTTCTAGATGCTAGGGCTTTTTGGATTATAGTTTTGGCAATTTTTGGATTTTCTTCTAAGAAATTTCCCATGTGCTCTGAGAAAAATGCATCAACTGCTCCTCTTACTTCGCTATTTCCAAGTTTTCCCTTTGTTTGTCCTTCAAATTGAGGATTTGAAATTTTTACTGAAATAATTGCAGTAATTCCTTCTCTTGCATCATCTCCTTGAAGATTATCTTCATTTTCTTTTAAAAGATTATATTTTCTAGCATAATCATTTACACTTCTTGTCAAAGCTGACCTAAATCCTGAAAGATGAGTTCCACCTTCTAGGGTGTAAATATTATTTGCAAATGTTAGGATATTTTCGCTATATCCATCTGTATATTGAAAAGAAATTTCTATTTCTGTAGATTCTTGACGTCCTTCAAAATATGGTACTTCTTTAAAGATTGGAGTTTTATTTCTATTTAAATATTCTACAAATTCTTTGATTCCACCGTCATATTTAAATTCAATTTCTGACTCATCTCTTTTATCTTCAAAAATAAGTCTTACTCCCTTATTTAAAAAGGCCATTTCCCTAAATCTATTTTCTAAGGTTTTTTTATCATAAACAGTTACATCAAAAATTTCTGGATCTGCTTTAAAAGTGATTTTTGTTCCACTTTCTTTTGTATCTCCAACAATTTCAAGATCACTTGTTGGTTTTCCTCTTTCAAAAGTCATTCTATGAATATGACCTTCTCTTTTTACTTCTGCAATTAAATATTCGCTTAGAGCATTTACAACTGAAACTCCAACTCCGTGAAGTCCTCCTGAAACCTTGTAAGCCTTATCGTCAAATTTTCCACCAGCGTGCAAAACTGTAAGAACTGTTTCTAGGGTTGATTTTCCAGTTTGTGGATGCTTTTCAATAGGTATTCCTGATCCATCATCTTCTACTGTTACTATATTATTTTCATCAATACTTATTTTTATGTAGTCACAACGACCTGCAAGAGCCTCATCAACAGAATTGTCTACAACTTCGTAAACTAAGTGATGAAGTCCCCTTTCGCTTGTTGAACCTATATACATTCCAGGTCTAAGTCTTACTGGTTCAAGTCCTTTTAAGACCCTAATGTTCGATGCATTATATTCTGAATTTTCCATAAGATTCCTTTCTATTATTTAATTCGACCATCTTTTATTTTTCTAATTTTACTACTACTAACCCCATCCAAACTTTTGGTGTTTGTTGCTGTAATTATTGTTTGAAATTCTCCTAAATTTTCCAATAAAAAATTTGATCTTTTTTCATCAAGTTCTGAAAAAACATCGTCAAATAAGATTATCGCCTTATCTTGGCTAGTATTTTCTATTAAATTTACATTGGCAAGTTTAATATTCAAAATAGCAGATCTTTGTTGACCTTGAGATCCAAATTTTTTTGTATCTTTGCCATTTATTATTATATCAATTTCATCTCTTTGACTGCCTGATGTAGTCCTAAAATATTTTAAATCATCAGAAATATTTTTAGAAAATTTTTCCCCATATTCTTCCATTGATTTTGCCCTAATGTTTGGCTTATAAATTATGGTTAAATTTTCCTTATTTTCTGTAAGATTTAAATGATTTTTATTGGCATAGGTATTTATTAGGGAAATATATTTTTCCCTAAACCTATAAATTTTATAATTTAGCCTAATTATTTGCTGGTCAAATGCCATAAGCTCAGTTTTAAAATATTTTGACCTTTGATTTTTTAATAATTTATTTCTTTGGCTTAAAATTTTATCAAAATCCTTTTTAACTGCCTTGTAGCTAAAATTAACACTAATTATTATATCATCAATCAAGTCTCTTCTAAAATTTGGTCCATCTTTTATTATATTTAAATCTTCTGGTGTAAATAAAACTAACTTAAAAAGAGATTTTAAATCCTTGTTTTTGTCATATTTTATTTCATTTACAAATATATCTTTTTTATTTTCATTTACACTTATATGAACATTTTTAAATGATTGATTTTTTCTAATAATTCCATCAAGGGACATTTCTTTTTCATTAAACATTATAAGGTCCTTGTCCCTAAAGGATTTAAAACTTTTTGCATTTGCCAAATAATATATACTTTCAAGTAAATTTGTTTTTCCTTGGGCGTTATCTCCCAAAAATATATTTATATTTTCATTAAATTCTATATTTTGAGAAAGATAATTTCTAAATTTATTGAGTTTTAAATTTTGAATCCACATTATACAAGACTTATTAAAAATTGATTGTCAAATTCTATTTCATCGCCCTTATAAAGTTTTTTGCCAGCTTGGAAAAATTCTTCGCCATTTACCAAAATTCCATATTCTTTTATAAAATGTTTGGCTTCTCCTCCACTTTGGGCTATGTCCGTTGCCTTTAAAAGATCTTTTGCTAAAATCTCGTCGCATTCAAATTCTATCTTTTCCATAAAAACTCCTATTCTGCAAGTCTAACTGGAAGGGCAAGATAAGTAAATTCTTCATCATCATATTTTGATTCGTTTGGATAAATAAGGCATGGATTTAGAGATGATTTTAAATGCATTCTTATAGTTTGGGTATCACAAGCCTTAACTCCTTCTATCAAATATCTTGCATTAAAGGCAATTTTTACATCATCGCCTTCTTTTTGAATTTGTAAAACTTCTTTCAAATCTCCAATTTCAGAATTTGATTCGATTAGGCACTTATCATCTTCTATATTTATTTTTATAAGATTTGCCCTTTGGGTATTGTTTAATAATTGAGCTCTTTCCAAAGAATTAATAAGTTCTTGCCTATCAACAACAAGGCTTGTTGTAGAAATATCTGAAATTATATTTGTGTAATCAATATAATTTTTATCAATTACCTTGCAATACATTGTAGTATCTCCAGATTCAAAAATTATATCCTTGTCGTCTTTATAAATTTTTGTAATTTTTTCATCATCAATTATCCTTGTCCATTCAGAAATAGATTTTCTTGGAATAATAAGTCTAGCCTTATCCATTGATGATGGATATGATAATTTTAATTTTTTAAGGGCAACCCTATAACCATCAAGGGCTACAAAATTTAAATATCCATCTTTTAATTCAAACAAAATTCCTGTAAGAGCAAGTTTTGTCTCGTCCAAGCTTGTTGCAAATTCTGTTTGTGAAATTGATCTTTTCAATTTATCATTTTGAATTTCTAAATAATCAACGCTTGGTATAGAAAAATTTTTCTTTTCATAATAATCAAAAGCTAGGATATTAAAGTTTGAACCATTGCATTTGATTTTTATTTTTGAATCTTCTAGCTCAATTTTTATTAGCTCATCTGGAAGTTTTCTTACAATATTTGCAATTATATTTGCATTTATTGCCATTTCGCCTTCTTGTACTACCTTACAATTGGCTTTTGTTACAATAGATATTTCTCCATCTGATGATGTTAGTGTTAAAGTATCATTTTTTGCTTCAAAGTATATTAATTCATGTATTTGTATATTGGTTTTTCTCGAAACAGCTTTCAAAGCTATGGAAATTTTATTTGATAAATCTTTTTGTTGAATTTCTATTTTCATATTTGCTCCTAACATATTATATAAACTTAGTAGTATTAGTATTAGGTAGTGTATATATGTGGATAAGTCTTACAAAGCTTTATTTATAAATTAAAAACTCAAATAATAAGTTTTGGATAAGTTTTTATAAGTCATCCACTTTTCCACACAATCCACAGGCTAAAATAATTTTTTTAGAAAGTTAAGCTTATAAACAAGCTTATCCTCAAACTTATACACAATTTGTGGATAACTAAGCTTTTATTTCTTTAATTATATCTTCTATTTCTTGCCTAAAATCTTGGTCTTCTTCCATTAAATCTTTAATTTTATCATGACCATGCATAACCGTTGTATGATCTCTATTAAATTCATTGGCAAGACTTACCAAAGAAATTGATAAAAGATCCCTGCAAAGATACATAGCAATTTGTCTTGGCATTACTATTTCTTTTTTTCTAGATTTACCTCTAAGATCAGCAAGTTTTACATGGTATCTTTCAGCAACTTTTTTTTGAATATCTTCTGCATTTATTTTTTTTCTATCATTATGAACTCTTGAACTTACACCAAGTCTTGCATCTTCAAGGCTTACAAATGATCTGTTATTTGATTTTGCACAAGCAATTGAAGTTGCCAAGGCTCCTTCAAGATCCCTAATATTTGTTTCGATATTTTCTGCAATATATTCCAAAATTTTATAATCAACAACAGCTCCAAGCTCATCTTGTTTTTTTTGTAAAATTGCAACCCTTGTTTCAAAATCAGGTTTTGAAATATCAACTATAATTCCCCAACCAAATCTTGAAACAAGCCTATCTTCCAAGTGCTTAATTTCTTTTGGAGGCCTATCTGATGAAATTACAATTTGTTTTCCTTGATTATATAAATCTTCAAAAGTATGGAAAAATTCTTCTTGAGTACCAGTTTTATTGGCAATAAATTGAATATCATCAATCAAAAGCATATCAACAGAACGATATTTTTTCCTAAATTCTTCATTAGTATTATTTCTAACAGCAGAAATCATTTCATTAGTAAATTTCTCACTAGAAAGATACATCACATAGCAATCATCTCTTTTTTCAAGAATTTCATGAGCTATAGCCTGCATAAGATGAGTTTTTCCAAGTCCACTTGCTCCATAAATAAAAAGCGGATTGTAAACTCTTGAAACCTTATAATTAGCCATATTTTCAGCAACAGATTGGCTTGCAGCAAGAGCTAATTGATTTGATTTTCCTTGGACAAAATTTTTAAAAACATTATTTTTTTCAAGAAGAGGTTTAGGATACTTATTTACATTATTAAGTCTTAGTTGCCCATCATCATCAACATTTTTTCCAAGACTTAAAACTTCATCATAATTAGGTCCATCTTTGGCAACAATTTCAATTTTATATGCCGTATTTTCTCTCTTATTTATATCATTTAAAATAGACTGGAGTTGAGGAACCCAAATTTGGTCAAAAATAAACTTAGTATCATTTTTTGGAATTTCCAAATAAATAGTATCTTCATACTTATTTAGTGGCTTTAAAATTCCAATCCAAGTTTCGTATTGTTGAAGATCTGGAACATTCATTTTCATTTTTTCTTTTAATTCATTAGTTATGTATTCTAGATTCATCTTACAGCTCTCTTTCATAAAATATTATCCACACTTAACAAAATGGTAAATTGTAATAAGTTAATTATATTTTTCGACTTATCCCCAAATTTTGGATAAGTTGTGGATAACTTTAATGTGGATAGGATAAATCTTTATTTTTAGAGAAAATTTTTGCTTATTTTTAAAAAAATAAAATAATACAATTAATTTATCCACAAAAAAAATAAGCAAATCAATAAAAAATAGACTTATCATCATCTTTTACACAAGAGATTATACACTAATATAGCCATTTTGTAAAGTTATCCACAAAATGTTGATAAGTTTGGGATAAGCTAAAAAAATTTAAATTTAGAAAAATTAAAACTATGTGGATAATGTGGATATCTTGATAAAATATAAAAATTTGTAAATATTTTTATGAGTAAATCTTTGATTATAGGAATTTATTAAAAAAATATTTCAAGAAATTTAAAAATTATTCAAATAAAGAACAATCAAAATTGTATGTGTATAAAATATAATTAAAAAAACTTATCCACACATAAATAATAATTTAAATTCGATGGATATTTGCATAAAATTTATAAAACTTATATTAGTATTAAAATTTCAGAAAAAATAGAAATTTACACACAAAAATTTTAAATTTTAAAAAATTTAAAGTATTATTTTTTATTTTCAAATAAAAATATAAACCTATAAAATTTAAGCATTAATTTTTAATTTAAATTTTTGTATTTTTATATTTAAAACCTTGACTTTCTACCATTATTTAAATATAATAAAAGACAGCGTAAAATAATAGGAGGTGATAATATGAAGAGAACTTATCAACCAAATAGAAGAAAAAGAAAAAAAGACCATGGCTTTAGAAAAAGAATGTCAACTCCCGCTGGTAGAAGAGTTTTAAAATCCAGAAGACAAAAGGGAAGAAAGAAATTATCTGCATAATAAAAAAGCTGCGGCTTTTTTATATTGTAGATAAGTTAGAAGTTAGGTTTTATTCTTATGGAAAAACAATTTAGTTTAAGAAAGAATGTAGACTTTGAAAGAGTTTATAAAAAATCTAAGCACTACTACAATAGAGATTTTACCGTTTTTATAAAAAATAACGGTGTAAATAGGCCAAGGTTTGGCTTTTCTATTTCTAAAAAAATAGGCAAGGCAAATCAAAGAAATAAACTTAAAAGAAGACTTAGGGCAATTGTTTATGAAAATTATAGGAATATTAATAATGTAGATATAATTATTATTCCAAAAAAACATACCACAGATTTTACTTACCAAAAACTTAAATCTTCTTTGGGACACGTACTTAGTAAAGCCTTTAAGGACAAGAAAATTAGATATGTTAAATAAACTTTTTCTAATATTAATTAGATTTTATCAATTGTTTATTTCTCCACTATTAGGCTCTGGAAAATGTAAATATTATCCTACTTGTAGCCAATATGCTATTGACTGTTTTAAAAAGTACAATTTTTTTAAGGCCTTTTTTAAGGCTTGTTGGAGAATTCTAAGGTGCAATCCTTTTTCTAAAGGAGGATACGATCCGGCCTAGCAATTGATTTTTTATATTTACACTAGAGATTAGGAGAGATAATGTTAAGTTTTATAGCACAAATATTGGGTAGCTTAATGAAATTTATTTATGATTCTTTAGTAAATAATTTTACTGAACCATCTAATATAAGTTTTTATGCTATTTCAATTATTTTAATGACAGTTTTGGTATCATTAATTACTATACCAATGACTATGAATCAACAAAAACAAGCGGCAAAAAGTGGAGAGATTCAGCCAAAAGTTGAAGAAATTAAGAAAAAATATGCCTACGATCCTCAAATTATGCAACAAAAAATGCAACAATTATATAAGGAAGAAGGCGTAGGACCAGGAATATCTTCATGTTTGGTTATGATTTTCCAATTATTAATACTTTTATCTTTATATAGGGTTATTCAAAATCCAAATAAATTTATATTTGCAGGTGAAATGCACCAAGTTAAAGATAATTTTTTATGGGTACCAACCCTTTCTAAGGCAGATCCTTTATTTTATGGTTTGCCACTTTTAACAAGTATAAGCCAATTAGGTGTTCAACTTTTCACAATGAAAACATCACCTCAAGGTCAAGCTCAAAATACTCCTGGTATGGGTTCTATGAATAATATGCTTTTGGCTATGCCAGTAATTTATTATTTTGTATTTAGAAACCTTCCTGCAGGTTTGCCTTTATATTGGACAACAAGCTCACTTGCAAGACTTTTAATTCTTGGAGGACAATATTTAGTTGGCCTAAGCAAAAGAGATAAAGAGGAAAAAGATGAAAAGATCAATAGTAAAAACAGCAAAAACTAAAGATGAAGCTATTAATGAAGCTTTAAAAGAAATTAATAAATCAATAAATGAAGTTGATATTGAAGTTATAGAAGAAGAATCTACAGGATTTTTAGGTTTAATTGGACAAAAAGATGCTGTTGTTAAAATTTCTTACGATGAAGATATTAATGAGGGAATTGATTCATTAATGAAAGAAATTGAAGAAGATAGCAAAAAAGAGCTAGAAAAAGAATTTGATTTGGAAGATTTATCAGAAAAAATAGAAGAAGAAAATTCTTTTGAAGATGAATTGGATGAAAAAGAAAATTTGGATGAAATAAATGAATCTTTTGAAGACTTAATAGAAGAAGATTTTGAAGAAGAATTAGAAGATTCTGACCAAAAAGAAGATGAAGTAAGTCTTTATTACAAAGCAAAAGATTTGTTAGAAGAAATTTTAATCCAAATGCACTTTGAAGATGTAAAAGTTATTGGAAATTTAGAAGATAACATCATTAAGCTTGATGCAAAAATTGATCCAAAAGATACAGGGATTGTAATTGGCAAAAATGGAAGAACCCTTGATGCAATTGAAACTGTAATAAGAAAAATTATAAAAGCAAGATCAAATAAGGTTAAGCTTAATATTGATATAAATAACTACAAAAAAAGACGTGATGAAAAAATCGTAATGCTTGCTGATAAGGCGTGCAAAAAAGTTTTAAAAACAAGAAAAAGTTGGAACTTAAAATATATGAATTCCTATGAAAGAAGACTTGCTCACGAGCAAATTTCAAAATATGATAAGCTTGATTCTCACTCAGAAGGAGTTGAGCCAAAAAGATATGTTGTAGTTGATTATAAATTAGATTAACATAAAGGATGTTTCACGTGAAACATCTTTTTTAATTGGTAAAATTAATGTATAATATGGAAAGAATGAAAATTTTGTTTATGTCAAAGGTAAACAGTCATTTTAGAAAGGATGAATTATGAGTGAATCTACAATAGCAGCAATTTCTACGCCACAAGGTAGTGGTGGTATATCTATAGTTCGTATGAGTGGCGATAAATCTTTTGACATTATAAAAAAGATTTTTAAGCCAATAAATAACAGGGCTTTAGATAAAGAAAAAGATAATAGGATGATGAGATACGGTCATATAGAAAAAGACGGCCGTATTTTTGATGAAGTTATGGTTAATTTTATGAAAGGACCAAACACCTACACAAGAGAAGATATTTGCGAGATAAATTGCCACGGTTCAATGATTTCTGTAAGAGATATTTTGAATTTATTATTGGATATGGGCTGTGAGCTTGCAGATAGGGGAGAATTTACAAAAAGAGCTTTTCTTAATGGAAGAATAGATTTATCCCAAGCTGAGGCAGTTCTTGATATTATAAATTCAACCAATGAATTATCACAAAAACAAGGTTTAAAACATTTATCAGGTTTGTTAAGAGAAAAAATTGAGGAAATTAGAAATATAGAACTTGAGGCCTTATCAAGAATAGAATATTCTATTAATTTTACCGAAGATGGAGAGGATTTGCCAGTTGATAATATTATAGATTTTATGCAAAAGGCCTATGATGAAATTTCAAAACTTCTAGCAACAGCAAATAAGGGAAAGCTTGTAAAAGATGGGATTGAAACAACTATAATTGGCAAGCCAAATGTAGGAAAATCTTCACTTTTAAATGTTTTATTAAATGAAAACAGGGCAATTGTTACAGATATTCCTGGAACTACAAGAGATTCTATAACTGAGTATATAAATCTTGGAAATTTAACTTTAAAAATTAATGATACGGCAGGAATTAGGGAAACCCACGATGAAGTTGAAAAAATTGGAGTGCAAAGATCAAAAGAATTAGCAGAAGATGCAGATCTTATTATAGCAATATTTGATAGGTCCAGAAAACTAGATCACGAAGATAAGATGATTTTGGATATGTTAAAAGGAAAAAATGCTATTATAATCTTAAACAAAATTGATTTGGATTCAAAAATTTCAAAAATTGATTTTGATGATTCTTTTAAAATTATCGAAACATCTATGGTTTCACGAGATGGAGTTGATAAATTAGAAGGGGCAATTTTTGATATTTTTGATTCAAAAGAATTAAATAAGGAATCTTTGATGATAACAAATTTAAGACATGAAAGATTATTAAATTCTTCAAGAAAAAAACTGGAATCATCATTAGATGATATAAAAGCTTATGTTCCTATTGATTGTGTAGAAGTTGATTTGAGATCTTCTTATGATGATTTGGGACTTATAATAGGAGAAACTGTTTCAGATAAAATAATGGATAAGGTATTTAGGGAGTTTTGTGTTGGAAAATAATAAGTTAGAAAATAAAAATCATAAATATATAGACGAAGCCTATGATGTAGTTGTTGTAGGTGCAGGTCATGCTGGTTGTGAGGCAGGTCTTGCCTCTGCTAGGCTTGGATTTAAAACTTTGGTTCTTACGACAAGTATGGAATCGGTGGCTGATATGCCATGTAATCCTAATATTGGAGGAACTGGAAAGGGACATATAGTTAGAGAAATTGATGCTTTGGGTGGAGAAATGGCAATAAATATTGATAAGACTTTCATCCAATCAAGAATGTTAAATACATCAAAAGGTCCAGCGGTTCATTCTTTGAGAGTTCAAGCTGATAAAATCAAATACCATCAAGAGATGAAAAAAACTCTTGAAAATCAAGAAAATCTTGATTTGTTTGAACAAGAAGTAGATAAAATTAATATTGAAGATGGCAAAGTAAAAAGCGTTGAAACAATTCAAGGGGCAATTTTTCCTACAAAAGCTTGTGTGGTTTGCACAGGAACATATTTAAATGGAAAAATTTTGATGGGAGATTTTCAAAAAACATCAGGTCCACATGGTTTATCTGCAGCAACTCATTTATCCGATAGTTTAGAGCAATTAGGTTTTTCATTAAGACGTTTTAAAACTGGAACTCCAGCAAGAGTTGATAAAAAAAGTCTAGATCTTTCAAAAACTGAAATTCAAAAAGGAGATGAAAATGTTGTTGCCTTTTCATTTTTAAATGAAGACAAAGATTTTTCAGATAAAAAACAAGAAGCTTGTTATTTGACATATACAACAGAAAAAACTAAAGAAATTATTATGGAAAATTTGGATAGGTCACCAATGTATGCAGGCCTTGTAAAAGGAATTGGTCCAAGATATTGTCCATCAATTGAAGATAAAATGGTAAGATTTCCAGATAGGGACATCCACCAAGTTTTTATTGAACCTGAAAGTCTTTCAACAGATGAGATGTATATTCAAGGCGTTTCATCAACTCTTCCTCAAGAAGTTCAAAAAGAATTCTATAAAACCATAGAAGGCTTAGAAAATTGTAAAATCATTAGACCTGCTTATGGAATTGAATATGACTGCCTTGATTCTACAAATTTAAAAAGAAGTTTAGAGTCAAAAGAGATTGAAAATTTATTTTTTGCAGGACAAATAAATGGTTCAAGTGGATATGAAGAAGCTGCAGGGCAAGGTCTTATTGCAGGAATAAATGCAGCTTTAAAATTAAGAGGAGAAGATGCCTTAATTCTTGATAGGTCTGATGCTTATATTGGAGTTTTGATTGATGATTTAGTAACTAAAGGAACTAATGAACCATATAGGATGATGACTTCAAGGTGTGAATATAGACTTACAATGAGGCAAGATAATGCTGATTTTAGGCTTACAGAAAAAGGACATGAAATAGGACTTGTATCAGATGAACGTTATGAAAAAATGGTGGTAAAAAGAGAAAATATTGAAAAAGAAATTTCTAGATTAAAAAATGTAATGATTAGTCCTAACGAAGAAAATAATGAAATTCTAGAAAAAATAGGTTCAAATCCTATAAAAACTGGATATAGTTTGTTCGATCTTATAAAAAGACCAGAATTAACTTATAAAAAATTGGAAGTTTTGGATCCTGATAGACCAGAATTGCCAAAATTCCAACAAATTCAAGTTCAAACAGAAATCAAATATCAAGGATATATCAAAAAACAAATGGCAGATATAGGAAAATTTAAAAAACTTGAAAACAAAAAACTAGACCATGATATTGATTACAGTAAAATCAATGGATTGAAAAAAGAATCAGCAGAAAAATTAAATAAAATAAAACCAGATTCAATAGGTCAAGCCTCAAGAATTTCAGGAGTTTCGCCAGCTGATATAAATGTACTTCTTATAAGACTTAAGGCAGGAGATTTAAATGGATAAGTTTAAAATATATGAACAAATGCTCATAGAAACAAATAAAAAATTTAATCTAACAAGCATAGATGATCCGAAAGAAATAAGGATAAAACATTTTGAAGACTCTCTTACTATAAAATCATATATAAATAAAGGAATGAAAGTTTTGGATATTGGATCAGGAGCTGGATTTCCAGGAATACCTCTAAGAATTGAAACAGATTTTGATTTAACTTTGATAGATTCAGTAAATAAAAAAGTAAATTTTATGAATGAAGTAATAGAAGAATTAAAACTTGAAAAAGCCAAAGCTATTCATATCAGAGCAGAAGATTACGCAAAAGATCATAGAGAAGAATTTGATATGGTTATTTCAAGAGCTGTTGCAAATTTATCAACACTTTCAGAATATGCTCTTCCATTTTTAAAAGTTGGCGGAATATTTATAGCTATGAAAGGTCCAAAAGCAGAAGAAGAATATGAACAAGCACAAAGTGCTTTGAAAATTTTGGGAGGAGAATTAATTAATATTGATACAATTGATCTTTACGGAAATACAAGAAAAAATATTTTAATAAAAAAAGTAAGGTCAACGAAAAAGAAATATCCTAGAGGAAAAAATCAACCCAAAAAGAATCCTTTATAAAAATAAAATAAATAAAAGAAAAAATGTTTCACGTGAAACATTTTTTTATTGAAAATATGTTATACTATTATAGAGAAAAGAGGATTTATGAAAGCACAAATTTTTTCTGTAGGAACAGAAATATTATTAGGAAATATTACAGATACTAATTCAAAATTTATAGGACAAAAACTTACAGAATATGGAATAGATGTCTATAAGATGGTAACTATTGGAGATAATTTTGATAGATTGTACCAAGCGATGAAAAATGCTTATGGAAAAGTTGATTATATCTTTGTAACAGGAGGGCTTGGACCAACTGAAGATGACATAAGCAAAGAAGTAGCCATAAAAGTTATAGGTAAAGAAAACCAAGTAGAAATAGATAAAAAATCAAAAGAAAGAATTGAAAGATATTTTTCTAATAATAAAAAAGCTATTGAGGTAAATTTAAAACAAGCAAAATTTCCAAAAGGTGCAATTATTTTAGATAACGACAAAGGAACAGCTCCAGGTTGCATAATGGGAGATAAGACTAAGATAATTCTTCTTCCAGGACCACCAAGAGAAATGGAATATATGTTTGAAAATAAACTTTCAAGTTATTTGAAAAAAGATGCTATTATTAAATCGAAGAATTTAAGAATTGGACTTTTGGGAGAATGGGATATGGCAAATAGAATTGATTTGTCATCAACAAACCCTACAATTTCTCCTTATTTTGATAATGAAGGTGGATTTTTAAGAATTACTGCAAAGGCTAAAAGCGAAAAAGAAGCAGATTTTTTATTAAATGAAAAAGAAAAAGAAGTTAAAAATATTTTTGGAAATTTGTTTATTTCCGATGATGGTTTGAGAAAAGAAGAAACTTTAATAAATTTATTAAAAGAAAGAAACGAAAAAGTTTCTACTTGTGAATCTATAACAGGGGGATTGATTGCTTCATCAATAATAGATATAAGTGGAGCAAGTGAGGTAATAGAAGAATCCTATATAACTTATTCGGATAAAATTAAAGAAAAGATTTTAAATGTTTCACGTGAAACATTAGAAAAATATAGTGCGGTAAGTGTTGAGTGTGCAAACGAAATGGTGGAAGGCTTATACAAAATTACAAATTCAAGTCTTTGTATAGGATCAACTGGCTATGCCCACAAGGGAGAGGTAATTCTTGCTATAAAATATAAGAACCAAAAAGTTATAAAAAAATTTCAATTTTCAGCTGATAGGAATAAGGCAAGACTTTTTGCAAAAAATCGAGCCTTAGATCTTGCTATAATTATTATGAGAGGTAAGTATGAAGACAATATCGATATTTAATCAAAAAGGTGGAGTAGGAAAAACTACAAGCGTTGTAAATCTTGCGGTATCCTTGTCAAAACTTAATAAAAAAGTATTGGTTATTGATTTTGATCCACAAGCCAATACGACAACAGGTCTTGGTTTTGATAAAAATGAACTTGAAAAATCAATATACAAATTGTTTTATGATGAAGGGGATAATCACAAGGATTATATTTTAAAAAGTGAGGAAGGTCCTTATCTAATAGCTAGCGAAAATTCCTTGTCAGGTCTTGAAGTAGAGCTTGTAAGTCTTGATCAAGAAGAAAGATTGAAAATGCTTAGCCAAATCATTGAAGAAATAAAAAAAGATTTTGACATTATTTTGATAGATTGCCCGCCATCTTTGGGACTTTTGTCTTTAAATGCTCTTGTAGCTAGTGATTCTATAATTATTCCTATTCAAACAGAATACTATGCTCTTGAGGGAGTGAGCGAGCTATTAAAAACTTATCAAACAATAAAAGAATCCATAAAAGAAGATTTGGAAATTGAGGGAGTTTTACTTTGTATGTTTGATAAGGATACGGATTTATCTTATGAAGTAGTAGAAGAAGTAAAATTATTTTTTAAAGAAAAAGTATTTTCTACTATGATTCCAAGAAATATAAAACTCGCAGAGGCGCCATCATTTGGAAAATCTGTTATATCTTATGATGAAAAATCTAAGGGAGCTAGAGCTTACTTGTCTTTGGCAAAAGAGCTTGTAGAAAATATTTTTGGAAAAAAGGAAAACTTAGAAAAAAATTCAAAGATTGAAGAAAAAAATGATAATTTAAATAATGCTGAGATAAAAAATTCAGAAAAAACTAAAGAAATCTGTGATGAAAAATCTAAGGAAGATAAAAACATAGTTAAGAATGATAAAAAAGAAAATTCTGATGAGACAATAGTAAAGAAAAATAAATTTTCTTTTAATAAAAATAAACTAGTAAATAATGAAAAGAGGGATTAGCTATGACGAAAAAAACATTGGGTAGAGGACTTGGATCTCTAATACCAGAAAATAACAAAAAAAATAAGGCCATAGTTAGGATTCCTTTGGAAAAAATTTATGCTAGAGAAGATCAACCTAGGAAAAATTTTGATGATAAATCATTGGAAGGTCTTAGTCAATCTATAGAAAAATATGGCTTATTAAACCCAATTGTCCTTAAAAAAAATGGGATAAGATATGAAATAATTGCTGGAGAACGTAGGTTTAGGGCAAGTAAGCTTTTGGGTTTAAAAGAAATTGATGCAATTATAAAAAATGTAGATACAAAAGATATTGATATTCTTTCTATAGTAGAAAATGTTCAAAGGGAAGATTTATCTGGTCTTGAAGAGGCTAATGCTTATAATGAGCTTTCAAAAAACTATGGTATGACTCAAGATGAAATAGCAAAAACTGTTGGCAAATCAAGATCTTACATTGCAAATACCCTAAGACTTTTAAAACTTGATGAAAATTCAAAAAAAGAGCTTGAAAAGGGGAATATTTCTTCATCACAAGCAAGAACACTTCTTTCTATAAAGGATGAAGAAGATAGAAAAAAAAGCCTTTATGATTTTAAAAATAAAAAAACAAATATAAGAAAAGTTGAAAAGATTAGTTCTAGAAATAACAAAAAAAATCAAAAGGAAGATAATTTAGATAGGATTTTATTTGAGGATTTTGAGGAAAAATTTATTGACCTACTTAATTCAAAGGTAGAAATTAAAAAAAATAATGAAACTTATAGGGTTACTATTGATTGTTTTTCTATTGAGGAGATAGAAAATTTATATTGGAGATTAAAAAATGGAAAAGAATAAAATGATAGATTTTTCTGTAGACCATCTTATAGAAAATACCAGAAAAAAAACAGCTAATCCAGGCGGAGGAGCTATTACAAGTCTTGTTGGAAACCTAGGCTTAAACCTTATTTTGATGATGGCAAAAAAAGATTATAAGGATGAAAAATTAAATAAAAAATCCAAAAAAATTGAAGATAAATTCAAAAAATATTCTGAAGAATTAAAAGAACTTATGCAAGAAGATATTGATAAGGTAAATCTTTTAATAAAAGCTTATAAAAATAAGGAAATAAAAAATTACGACGACTATATTATAGAGGCAAACAAGGCTCCAAAAAGAACTATAGAGCTTATGATAATTGTTTTGCAAGATTGTGATTTTATTTTAAAATATGGAAATATTGATGCGATTTCTGATGGAGAAATAGGACTTAGACTTGTAAAAGAATCAATCCATTCTTCTTTTATAAACCTTATTTTGAATGAGGAAAATATTACTGATCCAAATCATGAAAAAACAAATTACAAATCTATTATAAATTTCTGTGATAAATTATATAAGGATAATATGAAAATCATCGAAGAAAGGGAAAAGAAATGGGACAAATAATAGCTATAGTAATCTTATTTATTCTTGTTATTTTTGAATATTCTATGATAAAAGCTAATAATAACAAACTAAAAAGACAAAAAAGAAGATACGATCATCTACTTAGGGGTAAAAATCCTGATGTAAATCTTGAAGAATTAATTTTACAATTAAATGACCAAATCGAACAATCAAATAGGGAAATAAAATCTCTTGACCAAAGATCATCAGATACAAAAAATACTACAATGGGAGCTGTTAGCAAAATGGCAGTTGTTCATTATGATGCTTTTGATAGTCAAAGAGGAAGAAATTCGTTTTCATTAACTCTCCTAGATTCTTATCATAATGGAATAATTCTTACAAATTTATATTCACAAGATGGCTCAAATACTTACTTAAAAGAGATTACAAATGGAGAGTGTGACATAGAGCTTTCCGAAAAGGAAAAGGAATCTTTAGAAAAAGCAAAATTATAGAAGATAATTAAAATTATTGGGGTATAATATTAATGCTAAAATCGATTTATGATTAGGAGGTAATTATGGCAAACGATGGAGTTATGGAACTTGCTACTGAAAATATTAGGGGCAAAAATCGCAAAATAGTATTTCCAGAAGGCAATGACTCAAGAGTATTAAGAGCAGCTATTAGACATCAAAATGATGGTCTTATAGTACCAATACTTTTAGGAGATAAAGAAGAAATTCAAAAAGTAGCAGAAGAAGAAGGGGTAAAATTAGGAGATATTCAAATAATAAACCCTAGAGAAAGCGAACTACTTGATGAATTAGTAGATAAATACGTTGAACTTAGAAAAGGCAAAAACACCAGAGAAGATGGTGAATATATACTAAAGAAAGATAACAATTACTTTGGTACAATGCTAGTTCAAACTGGAAAAGCTGACGGAATGGTTTCAGGAGCATCAAATCCAACTGGAGATACTGTAAGACCAGCCCTACAACTTATCAAAACTAGAAAAAGTGTAAATAGGGTATCCGGTGTTATGATTATGCTTGGACCTAATGGAGAAAAATTATTATTTGCAGATACAGCAATAAATATTACTCTTCAATCAAACGAACTTGCAGAAGTTGCAGTTGAAGCAGCAAAAACAGCAGAAGAATTTGGAATTGAACCAATAGTTGCTATGCTATCATTTTCAACAAAAGGATCTGCAAAACACGAACTTGCAAGAAAAGTAGAAGAAGCTACAAAACTTGCAAAAGAAATGGATCCAAATCTTAAAGTTGATGGAGAAATGCAATTTGATGCAGCAATTTCACCACAAGTTGCAAGAAAGAAAATTCCTAATTCAGATGTAGCAGGAAAAGCAAAAGTATTTATTTTCCCAGATCTACAAGCTGCAAATATTGGATATAAAATTGGACAAAGACTTGGTGGATACGAAGCTTTAGGACCAATACTTCAAGGATTAAACAAGCCAGTTAATGACCTTTCAAGAGGATGCAACGAAGAAGACGTATATAAATTAACAATACTAACAGCAAATCAAGTTAGAGATTAATAAAAACTTCAAAAGAGACAGTCGCTAGATTGCCTCTTTTGTTATACAAAAAATTAATATATAAAATATAAAAATAATAAAACAAAAAGAGGTGATGATAATATTTAGAGAAGAAATAAAACAAAATTCCAAAGCTGTTGTTCCCATAGCAGTTTTAGTTTTAATTTTAAATTTATTTAGACCAGTAGAGAACAAAATTATTATAAAATTTTTAATAGGATGTATTGGGATAATTTTTGGTCTTTCTATTTTTCTTACTGGAGTTAATCTATCAATTTCAAAAATTGGAACATATATGGGAGATTTTATTGCAAAATCTGAAAAAATAATTAAAGTTATTATTTTTGGCATTTTTATAGGATTTATAATTTCAATTGCAGAACCAGATCTTTTAATTTTAGCAAATCAAGTAAGAAGTGCTATTGGACTTTCTTCCTTATTAATAGTAGCCATAATTTCGATTGGGGTTGGCTTTATGATTTCTCTTGGTCTTTTTAGGATCTTTAAAGAAATAAAACTTTCAACACTTATGATTATAATTTATAGTGTGATTTTTATTCTAATGTTTATAGTAAATGATTTGGGTCACGCTATAGCTTTTGATGCATCGGGAGCAACTACAGGCGCAATGACAACTCCCTTTATTATTGCTCTAGGTCTTGGAGTAAGTAAATTAAAGGGAGAAAAAAAGGGAGAAGAAAATTCCTTTGGCCTTGTAGGAATCGCATCAACAGGACCAATTCTTGCGGGACTTTTGATGACTATGTCTATAAATTCAAAAAATATTTTGCTAGAAGATCAAGCTCATCAACTAGCTTTGATTTCAGGATTTAAATCGGCAAGTTTTGCAATTTTACCAATAACTTTGGTGTTTTTTATAATGGATAAGCTAGTTTTTAAAATTAAAAATAAAAAATCAATAAATCTTGGTTTAATTTACACTTACCTAGGGCTGATAATATTTTTGGCAAGTGTAGAAGGTGGATTTATGGAGCTTGCAAGACTTATGGGGGAGAATTACTCTGATTTTAGATTTGTACCTATCATTGGATTTATTTTGGGACTTTTGGTAGTTTTGGCAGAGCCTGCTGTCTTTGTTTTGGCAGAACAAGTCGAAGAAGTTACAGGAGGTTCAATTCACAAATCTTCAATAATGAAAGCTCTTTCTGTTGGAGTTGCTTTTGCAGTTATGCTTGCTATGTTTAGAATAAAAATAGACGGATTTAAATTATGGATGATAATTGTTCCAGGATTTTTAATAGCTCTAATTTTATCAAGAAATGTTTCCCAACTCTTTGTAGGAATTGCTTTTGATTCGGGAGGAGTTGCATCAGGGCCAATGACTGCGACTTTTATATTAGGTTTTTGTCAAGGAGTTGCAGGAAATATTGATGGCGGATTTGGAGTGATTGCCTTTGTAGCTTTAATGCCAGTGATTACAATTATGATAATGGGATCTTTTTATAAGGAGGCCATAGAAGGATAATGAAATATTTAAGAATAATAACACCAAGATCAAAAGGGTCAAAAATTATGAACCAATTAAAAGAAAAAGGTGCTAAGTCAATATCTTGCCTTTTGGCAGAAGGATCTGCCAATGCACATATTCTTGAAGTTTTAGAAATTGATAAGGAAAAAAAAGAAATAGTTTCAGCACTTGTAAATGATGATTTGGTAAATGATTTATTAGACCAAATAAAAGATAAATTTGATAAGAAAAACACATCTATAATGTTTACGACACCAGTAGATTACAAAGGAGAAATAGATATGGAATATGAAGCTTTGTATGTGATAGTTAATAAGGAAAATGCAGATAAAGTTATAGAAATATCCCAAAAAGAAGGAGCAAAAGGCGCAACTGTTGTTCATGGCAGAGGATCTGGAATTCAAAAAAAATCTGTGTTTTTAAATATGACTATAGAGCCTGAAAAAGATATTGTCATAATGCTTATAAAAAAGGAGATTTCAGAGAAAGTAAAATCAGCAATTTATGATGCAATGAATTTGGATGAAAACTCAAAAGGGATTTTATTTTCACTTCCTGTCACAGATGTGCGCGGGCTTGTTGAGCAAAATTAAGACGGTATAATTTAAAGAGAAAAAATGGAGGATATTATGAAAGAAATAAATACAAGTGAATTTGATACACACGTTTTAGAAAACGAAGGAATAGTTTTAGTAGATTTTTCAGCAACTTGGTGTGGACCTTGCAAAATGCAAAAACCAGTTCTTGAAGAAATGGAAGGCGAAGTTGATTTTGAAATATATTCAGTAGACGTAGATGAAAATCCAGACCTTGCAGGAAGATATAATGTAAATGCAGTTCCATCAATGATGTTATTTAAAGGTGGAGTTTTAAAAAATACGCTAGTAGGTTTTCAAGCTAAAGAAGTAATTCTTGAAGAAATAGAAAAACTTAAATAATGGATTATGATTTAATAATAATAGGATTTGGGCCTGCAGGAATTTCTGCAGGTCTAAATGCTAGTATAAGAGGAAAAAAAGTTCTAATTATTGGAAAAAAATCAAAAGCCTTGGAAAAAAGTCCCTCAATAAAAAATTATTTGGGATTTAGTGATATAAAAGGCTTGGACTTATACAATAATTTTATACACCATATAAAAAAATATCCTGTTAAGATATTGGATAGGAAAATAAAGGCAGTTTATGCCATGGGAGAGTATTTTTCAATAGATTTGGGTGAAAAAATGCTCACATCAAAAGCTTGCATAATTGCAACAGGAATTGATATGGGAAAAAGCATTGAAGGAGAAGATGAATTTTTTGCCAAAGGAATTTCTTATTGTGCAACTTGTGATGCCAGCCTATATAAAGGAAAAAAAGTAGTCTTGGTTGGATATAATGAAGAAGCTATTGAAGAAGCAAATTTTATAAATAAAATGGCAAGCCAAACAATTTATGTAAATCCAAATAAAAATTCTGTGAAACTTGACGATGGAATTAAAGTTATAAACAAAAAGCCAAAAAAATTTCTAGGAGCTTTGAAGGCCGAAAGTCTTATATTAGAAGATGGGGAAGAATTGAAGGCTGATGGATTTTTTGTAATAAAAAATTCTTCAAAGCCAAAAAGTCTTGTGCCATCAGTGAAAATTGAAAATACTCATATAAAAGTAGACTTAGATATGAAAACAAATATAAAAGGTCTATTTGCTTGTGGAGATATAGTTGGCACACCTTATCAAATAAATAAGGCGGTAGGTCAAGGACAAATTGCTGGATTAAATGCGGCAAGTTATATAAGTAAAAATAAATAAAATGTTTCACGTGAAACAATTAATGTCATGCAATGAAGTGTGGCATTATTTTTTTGCTTAAAATTATTTTTAAAAAAATTCATTAATAATTTATTTTTTTATGCTTGGAGATTTTTTTAATTTCAAAAAAATTTATCATAATTTTAGCTATAATAATATAAAAATTGTAAAAAACATAATTAATACATAATTAAAATTAATTATCAAAAATATTCTTTCTTTTTACTTGAAAATTGTCGTATTATATGTAGAATAATATTTAAGTAGATTATTCTATTCTAGATTACAGTCTATAAATTGTAAGGAGGTTTATATGACAAGAAAACACATAGAATTTTTTGAATTTAATAACTCTATATTCTCAATGATTAGGGAAATATCACATAAGATAGATTTGCTTTTACAAGAAACAGCTCAAGAAATGGGCGTTACAACTCTTCAACTTAAAATGATTATGACTCTATCAGCATCTGATGAATCAGTTTCTATAGGAAATCTTGGTAAATCAATTGGAGTAAATGGCGGAAATATTTCTAATATTTGCAAAAAATTGGAAAAACAAGGATTTGTTGATAGAAATAGATCTGATGAAGATGAAAGAGTTGTTAATGTGAAATTAACACAAAAGGGTTTTGATGCTGCTGAAAAGGTAAGCAAATATTTTGATAAAATTAGACCTAAAGAAGACGAAAAAAGAATAAATTCTAATTTAAAAACAATAATTAATGAATTAGATTCACTAGATAATTTATTAGACGATTACATTGTTAGGAGTGGTTTATAGATGCCATCATTTAAAAAAGGCAAAAGGCCTCTAGTCTATTATTGGATTATTGCCATTGTGGCCTTTTTGGTTATTCAACAAATTTTGCAACCAATTAGGGCTGAGGGAAAACCAAAAGAGATAACTTATTCTCAATTTGTATCAATGATTGATAATGGACAAGTTAGAGAAGTTACAAAAGATGATTATAATTACACTTTCACAGCGGTAGTTGATGGAGATAAGCAAAAATTCATCACAGGCTTGTGGCCAGATACTGACCTTACTGAAAGACTTCTTGAGGCTAGCAAAAAACACAAAAACTTGACCTTTACCAAGGAAGTTGAAACAAAGATGAGCCCATGGATTACATTGTTTGTTACAAGTATTTTGCCATTGTTGTTTTTACTTTTTATATTTTATATGGCAAATAGGTCTTTATCAAAGACTATGGGAGGCCGTGGCGGCGGAGACTTTATGAATTTTGGTAAATCAAACGCCAAAATTTATATGGAAAACAAAACTGGCAAGACCTTTGCAGATGTAGCAGGTCAAGAAGAAGCGAAAGATAGCTTAAATGAAGTAGTAGATTTCTTGCATGGACCACAAAAATACAAGGAAATCGGTGCGGTTTTACCAAAAGGAGTACTTCTTGTAGGCCCTCCAGGAACAGGTAAGACTCTTCTTGCAAAAGCTGTTGCAGGAGAGGCAAATGTTCCATTTTTCTCAATTTCAGGTTCTGAATTTGTAGAAATGTTTGTAGGAATGGGTGCTAGCAAGGTTCGTGATCTTTTCAAACAAGCAAAAGAAAAAGCACCTTGTATAGTATTTATCGACGAGATAGATGCGATTGGTAAAAAACGTGATGTTTCAGGATATTCTGGAAATGACGAACGTGAGCAAACACTTAACCAATTGCTAAACGAAATGGACGGATTTGATGCAACTGAGGGAGTAGTTTTATTATCTGCAACCAACAGACCAGAAATTCTAGACCCAGCTCTAACAAGACCAGGACGTTTTGATAGAAGGGTTCAAGTAGAACTTCCAGATTTAAAAGGTCGTGAAGATATATTAAAAGTTCATGCAAAAAAAATTAAGCGTGAAGATGAAATTGATTATGAAGAAATAGCAAAAAGAACTGCAGGAACAAGTGGAGCTGACCTTGCAAATATTGTAAATGAGGGTGCTCTTCGAGCTGTTAGGGAAGGACGTAAAAAACTAACCCAAACAGACCTTGAAGAATCAATCGAAACAGTTATAGCAGGAGCCCAAAAGAAAAATGCAGTTATTTCAGACGATCAAAAGAAAATTATCGCTTACCACGAAGTAGGACATGCTCTTGTTGCAGCAATTCAAACACAAAAAACCCCAGTAACCAAAATTACAATTGTACCAAGAACTGGTGGAGCTTTGGGTTATACAATGACTGTCGACAAAGATGAGAAATTTATAATGACAAAACAAGAGCTATTTGATGAAATAGTAACCTTGGCAGGTGGAAGAAGTGCAGAAGAATTAATATTTAATGCAAAAACCACTGGAGCAAGCAACGATATAGAAAAAGCCACGGCCATAGCAAGAAATATGGTAACAATTTATGGTATGGATGATGACTTTGACTTTATGCAACTTGAACAAATTCAAGGAAGATACCTTGGCGGTCAAAGATCAATGATAGTTTCAAATGGAACTGGAGATAAGATTGACCAAAAAGTAGGAAAAATTATTGCCCAAGCTCACATGAGAGCTATAGAAATTTTAAAAGATAATTTAGAAAAACTTCATGAAATTTCAGATTTCCTTTTAAAAGAAGAAACAATTACAGGCGAGCAATTTATGGAAATATTAAATAAAAAACCTGTAGAAAATAGAGAAAATCCTAAAGAAGAACCTTCAAATGAAAATACATTAGAAGAAAAAGCAATCGAAGATGATATAAAAACATCAGATGACAAAAAAGAAAATTCTAGCGAAATTTCAAATGAAGATTTGAAAAAGGAATTGGAAGAAACTTTGAAAGAAAATGAAGAAAAATCTTCAGATAAAGATTTAGATGATACAATAGCCCTAGGCTCAAGTGAACAATCAAATCAAGAAGATGAATAATAAAAAGAGCCTAATTGGCTCTTTTTGTTTTAAGGGAAAAAGATTAAAAATAGAAAATAAAATTAACTTCAAATTAAATGTTTTGAGGTTTTGAGGTTTATATGGAATATATAATTAGAATTGAAGATAAAAAAGATAGTTTTACTCAGACAGATAAAAATATTGCATCTTATATATTAAACAACAAGGACTTGATAATAAAACAATCGAGTATTGACCTTGCAAAAAATACAAAATCATCTCAGGCTGCTGTTACAAGATTTGTAAAAAAAATCGGCTATAATTCCTTTGTGGATATGAAAATATCAATTGCAAAAGCCTTTGAAGAAGAAAGTGATTTTATAGAAGATGAAATAAAAAAATCTGACAAAACAAAGGATATAATAAATAAGTCTAAGGCAAATATACAAAAAACAATAGAAAAAACTTATGCATTAATAGATGAAGAAAAAATCGAAAAGGCGTGCCAAATTTTAAATAAGGCTAAAAAAATTTATCTTTCAGGAGTGGCAGGTTCTGGACTTATATGCGAAGATTTTTATTATAAATTATTAAGGGCAGGGGCAGATGTGTACTATGAGAAAGACGCCCATACAAATCTTTCAAGAATTTCTCATATAGGAAAAAATGATCTTTTAATTGCAATAACTTATGGGGCAAAAACAAAAGAAGTCTTGGAATCATTTAATTATGCGAAAATTAAGGGAGCCTCTCTTATAAGTATAAGCAAAAATGAAAATTCAAAACTTGCAAAAGATTCCGATGTTTTTATAAAAATTCCATCAAGTGAAAAAGAAATTAGGTATGGAGCAATTGCGTCGAGATTTTCATCTCTAATCATAACGGATATTTTATATTTTTCTTATATAGGATTAAATTATGATTATGTAGTAGATAATTTAAAAGTTACCAAAGAATTTACAGATAAACTTAAAATTTAATTTTAAAAATGTAAAGAAACACTTGAAATTTTATTTCAAGTGTTTTATAATGTAAATGTGAAAAGCTTTTCTAGGAGAAAAAGGAAGTATTTATGTTAGGTTTTAGTTTGTATCTTAATCAAAATAAAGATGAAATTATAAAAAAGCTAGAAGAATTTAAAAATTATGATTTTTTATTTACATCTATGCACTATCCTCTGGAAGATGAGAATATGGATAAATTATTGTGGCTTTTAGATATATTAAAAAATTCAAAAACGAAAGTTTGTGTAGATTTAAATGGAGAAGTTTTAAAAAAATTTCCTAAACTTTTAGGTTTAAACATAATAATAAGGCTAGATTTTGGATTTAATAATGAACTTATAGCAAAATTATCTAAAAAAAATAAATTGGCTATAAATGCATCGACCATAGATTATAATAATCTAATGGATTTGAAAGAAAAAAATTCGAATTTTTCAAATATTAGTGCTTGGCATAATTATTATCCTCTTGCTTATTCAGGACTTGGAAGTGATGAATTTATTAAAAAAAATCAAATGTTAAAAGCATTCGGCATTGATATTTTTGCTTTTTTTCAAGGAGATAATAATTTTAGGGGACCAATGTTTGAAAGTCTTCCAACTTTGGAAGAAGATAGGTGGGAAAATCCTTATTATTCTTATTTGAAACTTAGAAGAAAGTATAAAATAAAAAATCTCTTGTTATCTGAAGGAATCTCACAAAAAAATAAAAAATATATAGAAGATTATGAGAAAAATAAGCTAATAAATTTAGATGTTTTTTTGGAAGATGATTATAAAGATTTGAAAAAAATTGAAGTTAGAGAGGATATAAGCGATTATTTGATAAGAAATAAAAGGTCCTATAAATTGATTGAAAAAATCGATAATAGAAAAATAAAAAAGGGAGATTTAGTAATTTTAAATAAAAATGCCAAAAGATATTCTGGAGAGCTTGAAATAATTAGAAAAGATATAGGAGAAGATAAGATGAGAAATATTATTGGACATGTAGATAAGTCTCATCTTGGAATATTAGATTTGATAGGAGGAAGTGATAGACTTGTCATCAACAGAATCAAGAAATAACAAGAGCAAGGGTTTGGACACCAAGTCAACTCTAGAAATTTTAAAAATAATTAATAATGAAGATATGACAATAGCTAAAAAAGTTGGCGAAAAAATCCCAGATATTGAAAAATTAACAGATGCTATTGTAGATGTATTTAAAAAGGGCGGTCATTTATATTATATTGGCGCAGGAACTAGCGGAAGACTTGGAGTTTTGGATGCATCTGAAGCATTTCCAACTTTTTCCGTAGATAAAAATATGATAAAAGGAATTATTGCAGGAGGAGATAAGGCACTAAGAAATCCAATTGAAAACGCAGAAGATGATGAAAATTTGGCAAAAAAAGATTTGATAGACCATGGATTTACAAAAGATGATTTGCTTGTAGGAATAGCAAGCAGTGGAAGAACACCTTATGTTATTGGGGCATTAAAATATGCAAAAAAACTTGGAGCAAAAACAGGTTCGATAACTTGCAACATAGGTTCTGAAATTTCAAAATTTGCAGAGTATCCAATAGAAATAGACACAGGAAGCGAAGTTTTGACAGGTTCTACTAGAATGAAAGCAGGGACTGCAACAAAAATGGTTTTGAATATGATTTCAACAACTTCAATGGTAAGAATTGGAAAAGTTTACGATAATCTTATGGTTGATCTTAGGGTATCAAATGAGAAATTAAAAAATAGGGCTTTGAAAATGATTGAAGATATTTGCAATATCGATAAAAATCATGCAGAAAAATTACTAGATGATGCAGATGGCAGGGTAAAATGTGCAATTTTAATGGAAAAAAAATCAATTAGCAAAAAAGAAGCGCTTGAATTGTTGGAAGAAAACGAAGGATTTTTAAGAAAGGGAATACAATGAAACAAGATAACAAAAAAATCGCCACAGACCTTATAGAAAATTTTGGTGGAAAAGATAATATAACAGAAGTTATAAATTGTATGACAAGAGTAAGGGTAAAAGTTGTAGATGAAAGCAAGGTAAATTTCAAAGAAATTGAAAAAATTGATGGAGTTTTGGGAGTTTTAAAAGGCGAACAAATTCAAATAGTAACTGGCCCTGGCAAAAGTGAAAAAATAGCAAAAGAAATGTCAAATATGGCAAATGCAAAATTTTCTGAAGAAATAAAAAGCGATATAGAAAAAAGAACTAGAGAAAATAAAGCAAAAGTAAAAGAAAAACAAAATAAATCAAAATTCAAATCATTTTCTGCAACAATAGCATCAATTTTCGTTCCATTAATACCAGCTTTTGTAGGAGCAGGACTAATAGGTGGTATTGCCTCTGTTATGCAAAATATGATAACAGCAGGTTCACTTTCACAAGAAAATTTTGGAGCAGTACTTCAAGTTTTAAATATAATAAAAACCGGACTTTATGGATATTTGAATATATTTATAGGAATAAATGCAGCAAGAGTCTTTAAAGGAAACGAAGGCTTGGGTGGAGTAATTGGAGGAATGGTATATCTTTCAGCAATGAATCCAGAAGAGCCATTAAAAAATATGTTTTTAGATTCAGCCCTACTACCAGGACAAGGTGGAGTAATTGGAGTAATTCTTGCAGTATTTATACTTGTAAAAATTGAAAATGCCCTTCACAATATAATTCCAGATTCACTAGATATAATTATTGTTCCAACAATATCCTTATTAGTTACAGGAATTTTGACAATATTTATAATAATGCCAATAGCAGGATTAATATCAAATGGACTTATAGGAATAATTAACTCTGTAATAGAATTAGGCGGAGCGGTTGCTGGATTTATTCTTGGTGCAGTATTTTTACCAATGGTAATGCTAGGACTACATCAAATTTTAACACCAATCCACATTGCAATGATTGAACAACAAGGCGCAACATATTTATTGCCAATTCTTGCCATGGCAGGAGCAGGACAAGTTGGAGCTGCAATAGCAATACTTGTAAAATGTAGAAAAAATAAAAGATTAACAGAAATAGCAAAAGGTGGATTGCCAGTTGGAATTTTAGGAATTGGAGAACCATTAATTTATGCCTTAACTCTACCAATGGGAAAAGCATTTATAACAGCTTGTCTTGGTGGAGGAGTAGGTGGAGCAATAATTGGTGCAATAGGATCAATCGGAGCAACAGCTGTAGGACCAAGTGGACTTGCACTAATTCCACTAATTTATAATGGAAAAGCCCTAGGATATATATTTGGACTTCTAGGTGGATATGTTGGAGGATTTATACTAACATATTTATTTGGAATAGATAAAAAATATATAGACGGGGAAGACATAGTAGATAGTATAGACTTTAAATTTTAATTAAATAAAAAAATAATCTTGCCTTAGGGCAGGATTTTTTTTGCAAAAATTTCTTTGAAATAAAAATTATTTTAAATAAAAAATTAATAAGTTTTTAAAAACATACAAAAAAATGGACTTTTACCTTTTGATTTTTGGTAAAAATCCTTTATGTAAATAGTCTCAATTAAGAGACTATACAAAAACAATTTCTCTTAGTGTCAACGATAATTGTCTTGCCTTTTCATTGTACTCAATTGTTAAAAAAAATCAAAACTTATTTTCTTATCCTTGATTCTTTAAATTTAGAATAATATAGTGTTATTATAAAATATAAAATTAAAGGAGTTAATATGAAAAAAAACAATGGCAAAAGATGGATAGCTGTGGCTATTGCTCTACTTTTGTTAGTAGCGTCTTCTATTGTATCAAATAGGAGCGATAAAATATCTGAAAAACAAGCTGATAAATTAAAAAATGAATATTTAAATCAGTTTAATCCTTTTTCAGCTACTGCAAATAAAAATATTGTAGAAGATGGGGATAAGAAAAATAAAATTGCTCTTATTTCCTATGAGGGAGCAATTGGAGATGGAGAAGTTTATGATTCTTTTATGGAACAACTTGAGGATATAAACAAGGATGATTCTGTTAAGGGTGTAATTATGCAAGTAAATTCTCCAGGTGGAGCTGTTTATAATTCTGAACAAATTGCAAACAAAATAAAAGAAATTCAAACTGACAAAAAAATCCCTGTATTTACAGTTATGAAGACAATGGCTGCAAGTGGTGGATATTATATTTCTGCACCAACTGATAAAATTTACGCTTCAAATGAAACCTTAACTGGTTCTATTGGTGTAATTATGTCATCAAGATCTTTCCAAGGTTTGTTTGAAAAATATGGAATTAAAGAACAAAATATTACAACAGGCAAGATGAAAGATGCAGGCTCTCTTGGAAAAGATATGACCGATGAGCAAAAAAAATATTTCCAAGACCTTATAAATTCGTCATTTGATAGGTTTATAAAAGTTGTATCTCAAGGTAGATCTATGAAAGAAGATGAAGTTAGAAAACTTGCAGACGGCAGAGTTTATGATGGAGCTCAAGCTAAAAACAATGGTCTTGTAGATAAAATTGGAAATCTTGATGATGCAATTGAAGATATGAAAAAAGATTATAAATTAAATAATCCAGAAGTTTTTGAATATGAAGGAAGTGATTATTCATTAAAAAAATTATTTTCAAAAGCACAAAATTTAGTAGAAAAAAATTCTTCATCTGATCTTTCAGTTTTGAAAGAATTAATGGAAAAAGAATCTCCACTACCAATGTATTATTATGGGAAATAGGTGAAATTATGGAAAATATGGAAACAATTGAAAACAACTCTTTGAATGTACAAAAGACAATCTCCATACCTCAATTTGCCTATGCTGGTTTTTTCCTAAGACTTGTGGCTTTTACAATAGACTCTATAGTTGCCTATTCTTTTTCAAATATTATTATGAAAATTTTTCAAATAAAAACGGATTTAACAATTATGAATATAGAAATAAATCCGTTGATTGAAACAGGAATTTGTTTGTTATATTTTTTCATCTTAACTTATTTGAACAAGGGCCAAACTTTAGGAAAAATGGCGATGGGAATTAGGGTTATTTCTTTAAATGATGAAAAACTTAGTTTTTTTGATTGTTTGGTAAGAGAAGTTTTCGCAAGATATATTCAAAATTTTATAAAAATTTTGTACCTAATTATAGGATTTAGCCCAAACAAACAATCTTTGGCAGATATGTTGGTTGATACGGTTGTTATAAAAGATGATGTGGTAGATTATCTTTTTGAAAATTAAAAATATGGTTTAAAATAGCTTAGTCTATTTTAAACCATATTTTTTCGAAATTTTTAACATTAATAAGAATTCAAAAGAACATTTTAGATTCAAAAACTGTAATGATTATGGTTTTTGTAGAGGATTAATATATTGTAATAATTACAAATGTAGTACAAACAATGCTTATGATTTTAATTACTATATTAAAGAATATGTTAAGAAGATTAGAAAGGGTAATTCTAAATTCTTTTTAGATATGTGATATTATGAGAAAATATTTATTAGAAAATAAAAAAAATTTAATTATTTATATTATTATTTGTTTTTTTGCGGCAATTTTAAGTGCGGGTACTGCTTTTTTGTATCAAAAATTAACTTTTTTTGCTGTATCTAAGGAATTTAAAAAGCTTATTTTTTTGGGTTTTATAGCAATTCCATATTTAACTATTGAAGCTATGTTTGATTATTTTCCTAGAAAATTTAAATCTAAAATTATTAATAATATAATTAAAAAACTTAGGGAGGATTTGATTATAAAAATTGATAGGGAAGATATATCATATCTTAATTTGGATTACAAAAAAGATTTAAAAAACAAGATGATTAATGATCTTGAAGCTATAAATAATTATTTTAATGGCATTTTATCTTCATTATTGTATATATTTATGTTTTTTATATCTCTTTTATCAGCTATTTATATACAAGGAACTTTAACTTTTATAATGCTATTATTCTCATTTATACCATTTTTATCACCTTTTATTTCTAGAAAAATTTTATCCAATAAAAAAGAAGAAGAACTTGATTCTAAGAGTGCTTATCTTGAAAATTTTGATGAATTTTCAGAAAATATTTTATTTATAAAAATATCAAAGCTAGGCTCATATTTTAATAATAAACTAGGCGAATTAGCAGATATTTTGAAAGATAAATCTATTATTTTTGAATCATCATTGGCAAAAACATTTGCCATAAGTTATGGTTTGGGAAATATATTATATTCAGGAACTTGGATAATCGGAGGATTTTTTGTATATAAAAATTTGATAGATTTACCATCGCTAATTGCTATGACAACACTTATGATAACAATAGCAGGTCCTATTCAGTCAATTGCAGATTCATATAGTGGAATTATTTCATCTAAAAAAATTTTTGATAAATATTTAGAATATTTAGAAGAAACTAATATAGATAAAGCAACTATAGAGATAGGAAAAATTGACAAGTTAATAATTGATAATATTGATCTGAAATTTGCGAATAATTGCATAATAAAAAATATAAATTTGGAAATTAAATCTGGTAATAAATATCTTATATTAGGAGATAGTGGAAGTGGAAAATCTAGTTTTCTCAATTTGATTTTAGGAATGTTCGCAAATGAGAATAAGAAAATATTTATAAATGGATATGCCCTATCTCAATTGAATAAAAAATCTTATTATGAAAATATATATTTCATCCCTCAAGATACAATTATTTTTACTGGATCAATAATAGATAATATAACTTTGTTTGATGAGGACAAAAATTATGATAGGTGTTTAAAAATTTTAGATATGGTAGGTCTAAATTATTTAATAAAAAACAGAAATCTCAATTACAAAATAGATAAAACAACTCTTTCGGGAGGAGAAAAAAAGAGGATAGATCTTGCTAGAGCTATTTATTCAGATAAGTCTATGATTATTATTGATGAAGTAACATCAGGTCTTGATATATATAATGAAAATTTAGTAGCTCAAATAATTAAAGAGATAGAAAATAAAATAATTATTTGCGTAAGCCATTCAACAAATCCTAATTTGTTAAATTCATTTAATAGAAAATTAAAAATAAAAAATAAAAAAATATATCAATTTTAAAAAATAATCCCTATAAGATTTTATATTAAATCTATAGGGATTGTTTTTTAAAAAATTATAAGTGATTTATACTTTTTAAAATTCCTATCTTGTGATATGATTGTTAGGTAGAAATTTCGGAATTACCACTATATATAGTGGATTAAATATAAAAATAACAATATTTAGGGGTGGATATGGAAGTTAAAAAAAGAGATGGTCAAGTTGTTGACTTTGAAAGGGAAAAGATTAATCGTGCAATCTTTAAATCTTTTAGGTCTGTTGATTCTGTTATTAGCGATGAAAATTTGGATAGAATTTCTCTTAATATAGAAAAAACAATCAAGGAAAGATACCCAAAAGACCATGTAGTTACTGTTGAAGAAATTCAAGATTTGGTTGAGCTTGAACTTATTGAAAATAATTACTATAAGGAAGTTAAATCCTATATTCTTTATAGGGCAAAACACAATATGGACAGGAAAGTTCTAACCGATTTTGAAGCTTTTATTGATGATGAATATACTCTTTCTATAATCAAAGATATTAATGATGAGTATGACAATCAAAGATATCCAATCGAGTCTTTGTATTTAAAATTTGAATCCTTTACCAAAAAAAATATGACCAAGGAAGCCTTGCTAAACGCCCTTATCAAGGCTGCAAGTGAGCTTACAAGCAAGGAAGCTCCTGATTGGGAATTTATTGCTGCAAGGTTTATGATTCATTTGATTAATTTAAAAATTAGCCTTAGCGAAGAAAAATATGGAATTGTTGATTTTAGGTCAAAAGTTCAATACCTAACTTCAGCTGGTCTTTATGGATCATATATTTTAGAATCTTATACCAATAAGGATTTGGAAGAATTGGGAGCATATTTAAAAGAAGATAGGAATAAATTATTTACTTATTCAGGCCTTGATTTAGTTGCAAAAAGATATTTAATTAAAACCTTTGAGGGAGAATATATTGAAAGTGTCCAAGAAATGTTTATGGGAATTTCTATGCACCTTGCCATTGGCGAAAAAGATCAAGTTTCTTTTGCCAAAAAATTATATGATATTTTATCACAATTAAAGGCAACTATGGCAACTCCAACAATGACCAATGCAAGAAAGCCCTTTAACCAACTTTCTTCATGTTTTATAGACACAGTTCCAGATACCTTAAAAGGAATCTACCGTTCAATCACAAACTTTGCCCAAGTTTCAAAACACGGTGGTGGAATGGGACTTTATTTTGGAAAAGTTAGGGCCCAAGGTTCTGATATTAGAGGAATTAGAAATGTGGCAGGTGGAGTTATAAGATGGATAAAACTTGCAAATGACACTGCAGTTGCCGTTGACCAACTTGGAGTAAGACAAGGTGCAGTTGCTTGTTATTTGGATATTTGGCATAAGGATATACCAGAATTTTTATCCCTAAGAACAAATAATGGCGATGATAGGATGAAGGCCCACGATATTTTCCCAGCAGTTTGTGTGCCAGATCTTTTCTGGAAAGAATGTAGGGATAATATTGGTGGAGATTGGTATATGTTTGATCCTCACGAAGTTTTTGTAAAATATGGCAAATCAATCGAAGATACCTACGGGGAAGAATTTGAAGAATTTTATTATAAGCTTGTAAATGACAAGGAAATTTCAAAAAGAGTAATTGCCATAAAAGATTTGATTAGGCTTTTGATAAAATCATGGACAGAAACAGGAACACCTTTTGTTTTTAATAGAGATGCAGTAAACAGGGCAAATCCAAACAAACACAAGGGAATTATCTATTCCTCAAATCTTTGTACAGAAATTGCCCAAAATATGAGCCCATCAGAGACAGTCAGCGAAGAGATTAAAACTGTTGATGGAGAAACAGTAATTGTAAATACAACCAAACCTGGAGATTTTGTAGAATGTAATCTAGCAAGCCTAACTCTTGGAAATATTGATGTAAATGACAAAGAAGAATTAGAAGAAGTTGTTTCTACAATAGTAAGAGCTTTGGATAATGTAATAGATTTAAATTATTATCCAACTCCTTATGCTAAAGTAACCAACAAAAAATACAGGGCAATAGGACTTGGAACAAGCGGTTACCATCACATGTTGGTAAAAAATGATATAAAATGGTCAGAAGAAGATGCCCATCTTGATTTTGTAGACAAGGTCTATGAAGATATAAACTATTTTGCAATCAAAGCATCAAATGAAATTGCAAAAGAAAAGGGATCATATTCTTGTTTTGATGGAAGTGATTGGGATAATGGAGATTATTTCAAACAAAGAGGATATGAAAGCGAAAGATGGGAAAATTTAAAGAAAGACGTTCACGAAAATGGACTTAGAAATGGATATTTATTGGCAGTAGCTCCAACAGGATCAACCTCAATAATTTCAGGAACATCAGCAGGAGTTGACCCAATAATGAACAAATATTTCCTAGAAGAAAAAAAGGGAGCAATAGTACCAAGAGTTGCTCCAGGACTAAATACAAAAACCTTCTGGCTATACGAAAATGCCTATAATATTGACCAAAATATTTCAATGAGAGCTTGTGGAGTAAGACAAAGACACATTGACCAAGCCCAATCAGTAAATGTTTATATAACAACAGAATACACAATGAGACAAATTTTAAACATCTACCTAACAGCATGGGAAGCAGGAGTAAAATCCCTATATTATGTAAGAGGAAAATCACTTGAAGTAGAAGATTGTGATTCATGTGCGTCATAAATTTATTAAAAAACTAATATAAATTAATCACTTCGGATTTGGGGAGTTTTTTCAATTTGAAATCAAATTAAATTTTTCCGTATCATATTCTTTGCTTTAGGATTTATCTCCCACAGGCAAATACCGAAAGAAGCGAAGCTTCTTACAAATTTAGCCCGCGCAGCGGTCGGTTGCAGGGGGGAAAGTGGGGTTTTAGGGGATATAATTATTGAAATTGTTCCAGTGGTACAATTTCAATAATTATACCGCGGCGTTTATTCGTAGTTTTATTTTAAAATTAAATTTTAATTTAAGATTTTGTTAAATTTTAAAATTAAGTTAGCGTGGAAAAAAGGGGGAGAATTCGAAACTCCCCCATTTCCTCCGCCCTAACTTAACGAAGTATTGTATTAATTTAAATAAAATATTTAGCAAAGAAAAAAATTTTAATAGTTTTTAAATATTTTATAATTATTTAAAAGTAAAAATATAAGTTCGATTTCGAAAATGGGGTATAAAATTAAAAATATTAGTTTATAAATAATTATTTCCCATAAGATAGGAGGCAAAAACATGGAAAAAAAATATAAGGAAGAAGTTTCTAAAAGAGGAATTTTTAATGAAGAAGGTGATATTGACCTTTCTAAAAGAAGAATAATAAATGGAAATACAACCAATCTTAATGATTTTAACAATGTAAAATATACATGGACAAGTGATTGGTATCGCCAAGCTATGAACAATTTTTGGATTCCTGAAGAAATTAATTTAAACCAAGATATAAAAGATTATAGAAATTTATCTAAGGCTGAAAAAAAAGCTTATGATAGGATTTTGTCATTTTTGACCTATCTTGATTCAATCCAAACTGCAAATTTACCAAATCTTCAAACCTATATAACAGCAAATGAGATAAATCTTTGCCTTGCTATTCAAACCTACCAAGAGGCAATCCACTCCCAATCTTATTCCTATATACTTGATACAATTTGCTCTCCTGATGAGAGAACAAGAATTTTGTATTTGTGGAAGGAAGATGACCATCTTTTAAAAAGAAATAAATTTATCGGCGACCAATACAATGAATTTATCAAAGATGATAGCGAATTTAATTTGATGAGAGTTTTGATTGCAAATTATATACTAGAAGGAATTTATTTCTATTCAGGCTTTTCATTTTTCTACAATCTTGGAAGAAATGGCAAAATGCCAGGAACTGTTCAAGAAATTAGATATATAAATAGGGATGAAAACACCCACTTGTGGCTATTTAGGTCAATGATAAATGATTTGAAAGAAGAAAGACCAGACTTATTTACTGACGAATTAAAAGAATTCTACTTATCACTATTAAAAGAAGGAGTAGAACAAGAAATTGCCTGGGGAAAATATGCAATTGGAGATGAAATCCAAGGATTAAATTCACAAATGATTGAAGATTATATAAAATATTTGGGAAATCTAAGAGCAAAAGGACTTGGACTTGGAACAATTTATGAAGGGTATGAAGACGAACCTCAATCAATGAAATGGGTAAGCGAATATTCAGATCCAAACCAAGTAAAAACAGATTTCTTTGAAGGAAAAGTTTCTGCTTATTCTAAATCTTCAGTTATTGAGGATGATTTATAAAATAAATTTTATAAACTGTTGTAGAATAGATATTTCTATTTTACAGCAGTTTTTTATTTGCAAAAAATCTAAGAAAATTAGACTTTTGCCTTATAAAAATTTTTTGTAAAAATAGAAGATATTTAAAAATAATCCAAAGTTTCAATTAATTTAAAGGAAGTGGTGTTTGATTTGAAATCTTTGAAATTTTTTTACATGAATTTAATATATTATACTTAGCCTTATTTAATTTATAGTAAAAATATTTTAAAGACTTGGATTTTGTTGGTTTTTTAGTTTTTTTAAAAATTTTTATATTTAACAAAAAAATAAATTGAAATATTGTGTTTTTTTCTACAATTTTGTATAATGGAACAGATAGTGATTATCACTATTAGAACTAACGGGTTTTTAAATAAAAAAACTTGTAAGAATTTATAAATTTTTAGAAAGGGGGAAAAGTGAAAAAATAAAAATTGATATTGAAAAAATATAGCTAGATTATAAAGCGAATAAAGTAATCATATAAAGGTTTTAATTATAAAAATTTATAAGGATTTAGATTTGTATTTATTCGGCAAATTATTTGATTAGATAAAAATATTATGAAAAACTTTACTAAGAATATCAAATAAAAATTAGTTATTTTAAAAAATACTATAAAAATGAGAAAAGCAAAGTTATTTTTACCAATATCAAGACTTATAAACCGAATATTTTAGATAGAAAATAAAATTGATTTAAAAATTTTAAAAAATATCTAAAAATTCATCCTTGCAAAATAGATTATTTAATTTATTTGCAATTTGGAGTTTATACTCCACAACTCAATAATTTTTAAAGATTTTTATGTAAATGAAAATCAAAAAGGTTTAGGTTACCTTTAATAACCTAAATATATTTTGTAAAGAGGAAAGATGAAAAATACATTTTTAAAGAAAGTATTGACCTTTATTATTGTAGGATTAGCGTCTATGGCTATGATAAAATCGTCTATGTTTGTCTTAGAAAAAAATAAGCTTGCGGCTGAAAAAAAAGACAAAATAGTAAGCGATAGCGCTCGTCTTGCAACAGATTTAAAAGATGGTCAATACGAAGCAAGTTCTGAAGGTTATGGTGGTTTGTTGACTGTTAGAATAACTGTAAAAAATGGAAAATTAACAGACATCAAGATTTTATCCCATAATGAAACTGAGGAATATTTTAAAAAGGCTTCAGCGATAATAAAAGAAATTTTAAGAACAGGAAAAGTAGATGTAGATTCTGTTACAGGAGCAACCATATCATCAAATGCTATAAAAGATGCTGTTTTAAAAGCTCTCCAAAAAGCTGGTTCGAAAGAAAAAATAAAAGAAAAATCTAAAAAAGAAGATAAAAAACCAGTAGAAGGTTTAAAAGATGGAGAATATTTTGGTAGCGCAAATGGATATGGTGGAAATTTAACCGTAAAAGTAATCATAAAAAATGGAAAAATAAGTGGAATTGACGTTGTTTCACAAAATGAAACACCAGAATATTTTAATAGAGCTTATGCTGTAATAAATAAAATTTTAAGTAGTGGAAGTGTAAATGTAGATTCAGTAACAGGAGCTACAGTATCATCAAATGCTATAAAAATGGCAGTAGCTGATGCCCTTCACAAAGCTGGCTCTAAGGAAAATGCAAAAGTACAAGCTGTAAATAAAGCATCAAGCAATAATAAAAGAGCAAATGCTAAAGGGACAGTAGCAATTGGAAATAAAGACCTTAAAGATGGAGTTTACACAGGCTCAGGTCAAGGATTTAATGGGCCAATAAGAGTTAGAGTAACCATATCGAAAGGCTCAATAACAAATGTAGAAATACTTTCACACAGCGATGACAATCCATATTTTGGTAGAGCAAGAGCAGTTATATCAAAAATTTTAGGAAAAGCTGACAAAAGTGTTGATACAGTTTCTGGTGCAACATATTCAAGTAGAGGAATACTTGATGCAGTAAGAAATGCTCTATCAAAAGCAGGTGGAAGCAAAAATGTTGATAATAAAAATAAAAAACCATCAAATACAAATCAAGCAAAAAAACCAAATAAAAAACCAGAAAAACCAAGTAAAGATAATAAGATTTACAAACAATACAAAGATGGTGTATACGAAGGAGTAGCAGAAGGCTTTAATGGTCCAATAAAAGTTAAAGTAACCATAGCAAAAGGTTCAATAACAAAAGTAGAAATCCTTTCACACAAAGAAGACGATCCTTATTTTAGCAAATCAAAAGGAGTAATCTCAAAAATGCTTGGTAAGCCTGGCAAAAACGTGGATACAGTATCAGGCGCAACATTCTCAAGCAAAGGAATAATAGATGCTATAAATAATGCAGTATCAAAAGCTGGAGTTGAAAATAGTCCATCAAAACCTGACAAAAAGCCAGATAAAAAACCAGAAGAAGATAAGAAACCAGAAAAACCAAGCGAAGAAAAAATAGATGACGCCCTTAAAAAATATTATAACGATCAACCATTAAAAGACGGCGAATATACAGGATGGGGCATTGGATATATTAATACAAGAAAAATTAGAACATATATAAAAGTCGAAAATGGAGAAATTTCTGAAATAAGAGTAGGAGAAAATTCAGAATACGGCGATGATATGGGACCATTTAGACAAAAAGCAGAAAAAGTTTTATCCTTTATCAAAGGAAAAGAAGCAAGACTAAATCTTGCAAAAATGGGATTATACAGAGAGTATTTTGAAACAATAAGAAAAAGTAGTAACCCAAAAGCAAAAGCATTAGAACTTTTTGGTGCAGAATATGCAAAAAATCTTAACGGATATAGAAATGATAATTCAGAATCAGATTTAACGCTGATTTCAAGAACAGTTAAAGCTTATATGTCCAAAAAATATAAGTCAAAAGAATTATTTGATAGCGTTACAGGTGCGACAGTTAGTGCTAGTGGAATATCATCAGCAGCGAGAGAGGCGACAAAAAAATCATCAAATGATTACATTACAAATTCAGATGTAAAAGAAATCACAATAACAGCTCCAAAAAATAAAAACATAGAAGTAAACAAAGGCGATGGAGTTGATTTTACAGAAATGAAAGTAAACTTAATCAAAAAAGATGGAAGTCAAAAAGAAGTAGAATGGAAAGATTTCAAAGAAAATGGAATTAGCATTACAGACGAAAATGGAAAAATAATAGAAAACGGAAGCGACTTAAAAAATTATGCTAACAAAAAAATTATAAAAGCAAAAGTAATCCACCAAAAATCACTATCCTATGATGATTTTAGAATTTTAATCGGAAAATATAGTAAAGATTATATAATCGGATTAGAATACAGCGCAGATGGAAATAAGTGGTACAAAGTCGATAAAGTTGAAATGGATTATGTAGATAAAAGAAATATTTCCGACCATCAAGTTATCGATGCACCAACATCATTTGAATTTGAAAAAGTAAAACTTAGAGCAGTATCAAAAAATGGTAATCGTTATGAGTACACAGGCGATAAATTGCCAGTAAATAGACAAGTAAAATATACATTGCTCAAAGAAGAAAATCCAAATACACCAAAGACAATATATGTAAACTTCCAATTATCAGGAGAAGAATCCGATAAAAATTTAGTAGAAGAAAAAGAAAAAGAAGAAAAG
>NZ_GG700527.1:1400499-1641236 GCF_000163295.1 Anaerococcus vaginalis ATCC 51170 | reverse complement strand
GCTAGAAGACTACAAAGAAAGATTTTCAAACATACCAAAAGACGGTTCAGTAGAAGTAAGCTTTAAAAACGAACCAGACTATAGCAAAGTAAGCGAAGCCCCACAAAGAGTGTACCTACAATTCAAAAGCAAAGGAACAAAAGAAGTAGGCGAAGCTTACGTGATGGTAATAGTGAAAAAAGCTGTTAAAAAAGAAAATAGTCAAGATAAATCTTCTAGCAAAAAGGCTATAAAGAAAAAGGAAAATTCTAAAAATAAAATAGAGGAAAAACCTTCTTTAAAACCTTCTGTAAATGAGAAAAAATATCTTGATAAAAATGAATCGAATAAAGATTCTGGTAATAAAGAGTTAGAAAAAACTGAAAAAGAAAATAGTGAAAATGAAAAAGATTCTCTCAAAATTCAAAGCACAAAAAACTCTCAATTGCCCCCTTTAGAAAAAAATAAAGAGGAAATTATCATTGATGAAAGTAAAAATCCTATACAAAAGGAACAATAAGCTTATGAAAATAGAAAGGAGAATAAGATGACTTTAATTACTGGAATTTTGTTTACTATAATTTTTTATAGTTTAACTAAGGATTTGATTAAAAAATATCCTGTCATATTTTATCTAGGAATATATGCTTGGACAGGATTTGTAGTTTATTATTATAATATGGGCTTTGATAGAAATTTCCCTACTTGGTTTAATGAATATTTTATGAAGATATTTTCAAGGGGGATATTTGCTACAGCTTCATTTATGATAGTAATGTTTTTAGGAACTATCACAAAACATAATGATTTTTCAAAAAAATTGATGGCAATTCGTGGAGAAATGTCTATAATGGCAAGCTTATTAGTTTTTAGCCACAATATAATATTTGGTTTGCGTTATTTCCCAATTCTTTTTACAAATCCTAGCTCTATGCCTCAAAGACAATTAATAGCATCAATAATAACAATATTTTTATTGTTGATGCTGATTCCTCTTTTTGTAACTTCTTTTAAGACAATACGTCGCAAAATGAAAGCTAAAAGTTGGAAAAATTTGCAAAAAATGGCATATCCATTTTTCATAGGAATATATATCCACGTTATGGTGTTATATTCTTCGAATTGGAAAGAAAATATGGTAGGAGTGGTTATATATACGCTTATATATTTGGCTTATATAATCCTAAGATTAAGAAAAAGAAATATAAAAATGCAAAAATCATTGGCAAAATAAAGTTAAAAATCCTCAAATGAATTTAATTCATTTGAGGATTTTCTTGTCCTTATTTTATTTGGCACTTAATGAAAATTCTGCAATTTTTTCAAAGTTGCCATCACTTTCTTTTCCAGAATTTTCATTAATTTTTGAACGACTTAGGGTGAAATTAAAAATTCTTCCGTCTTTTATTTCATCTAGGCTTAGGTCTGAGAAATAATTGTTGAAAATAAAGGTTGTTGAGTTTTCATCTCCTATTCTTTCATCTAGAGAAATTTTATTTCCTTTTTCGTCAACTCCTTTTAGTTCATAAACATAGGCTTGATCTAGATTTTTTATTGTTGCTGTAAGGGTCATTGGATTTATTTTCATTAATGAAATTGTGGCGTTTGTTCCTTTTATTTTTAAATTTTCAGCGAAAATTTTGTTCTCTTCGTTTATTGTATTCATTGGGGATTCTATTGAAATTATTTGGATTTTATTTGCATCTGCAAAATATAAATCTACGCTTGCCTTATCTTTTTTTGGAAAAGATTTATCAAAACTTATCATAAGATTTTCTGATGATGTTTTTTTATCTTCTAATAGGCCTTCTCCTCCTGATGAGCTCATAGCTTTATAAGTTTTTCCATCAACTACCACCTTATACAAATATGAATTGTTTTTTGTATTTTCCTCTAAATTTTTTCCATTTCTAAGGGTATTTATAAATATTTTATTATCTTCAAAGGCTATATTTCCTATCACAAATGAATCTTCTCCAACTGTTACTGGTTTATTAATTTCTGCCATATATTTGTAGGAATCAGGACTTGCGCCAAAGGCTTCCATCATAGTTACTTTTATGTCTGTTGTAAATTTTGAAACTTCTGCTTTTACAATTGGAATATTAAGTCCAGCTACTAGGATTAATGCAGCTGCTATTGGCAAAAATTTTTTTGATTTTTTATTTTTTTTGTAGGATTTTGCAGTTTTTATTAATTTTTCTTTTTCAAAGTCGTTTAATTCGATTTTTTCAATTTCAAAATCCATATCATTTATTTTGTCATAGATATTTTTCATAATTTGCTCCTTAAAGTTTTTTTGGCACGGCTTACTTTGTTGTAGAGTCTGTCTTTCGGAATTTTTGTGATTTTTTCTAAATCATCGTATGAATATCCTTCTATAAATAATTTTTTAAAAATCTCCCTATCTTTTTTTGACAATATTTCAAGAATTTTTTCGCTTTCATCATAATTTTCTAGATTTTTATCATAAATAAAACCAGATACATCATCAAGATCAAGGCAGTCGTGTTTTGCTTCTTTTCTAATGGCGTCAATTGCCTTGTATTTGGCAACTCCTGCACACCAATTTTTAAAAGATGACCTAGTAGGATCATAAGAATTTATATTATCCCAAATTCCAAGGAGAGCATCATTTAAAATTTCGTCTAAAATATTTCTCCTATTTCCTATAGTTTTTACAATAACTCCTTTTAATATAGGTCCATAAAGGTTAATGAATTCAATCAAATATTTTTCATCTTTGTTTTTAATTCCTTTTATTAAATTTTTATCATCCATTATTTCCTCCTTTGCCTATATATTCGTGTAAAGTTGAGCAAATCTATCCTTACTTTAAATTATATCTTTAATTTTTTTATAAAAAAACCATCCCGATTTTTTCGAGATGGTTTATAGGTCTTAAAATTTTATTTAAACAAAAGATTAATATCAAAATCTTTTTCTATCATTTTATTATCTAGCATGAATTTTTTGGTTCTTTCAAAGCCTTTTTTATCATCTTCTGTAATTTTTGTTGAAAAATCGTACATTGGATACATATATTCGTAGGCTTTATCATCAAGGTCTAATTCTTTTTTTACAATTTCTTTTGTTTGGTCTTTATTTTTTTCCATAAATTCTGCTATTTCTTTTTGGGCATCATTTATTGCTTTTATTACATCTGGATGATCTTTGGCAAATTTTTCTGAGCTTGCCACACAAATCATAGCATCTATTAAATCTTCTCCGTTTGTAATTTCATAAAGTCCTGCTTCCTTTGCCTTATAAGCTGCAGGTCCTCCCAAAAGTGCTACGTCTAAATTTCCTGAATCAAGAGCAGCGGCTGCATCTGGAATTGACATATTTGAAAATTCTACGTCTTTTTCATTCAAATTTTCTTTTTCTAAATATGCTAAAAGTTCTTGGTGTAAGTTTGTTCCTACAGGGCCTCCGATTTTTTTGCCCTTTAAATCTGATGGATTTTTTATTGAATCATCTTTGGCAAAAAGTGAAAATGCCTTTGGTGCTTTTGAATACATATTTAAAACTTTCAAATCTTGACCGTTTGCCTTTGCAAGAATTGCAGAAGAACCACCAAGCCCATAAAGCAAATCAACATCTCCGCTTGCAAGAGCAGCTGTTTGGTCTGCACCACTTGTGATTTCCTTGTAATTAATTTTTACATTTGGAAGATGTTTTGCAAAAATTTCCTTATTTTTTTCGATAATTGATGGAACATTCAAAGGTGAAGTTACATAAGTCACATTTAATTCGTCGATTGATAATTTTTCCTTTGTATTTGATGAAGGATTTGACATATTAGCATTTGAGATGTTTTCGTTTGATGTATTGTCTTTGTTTGAGCATGATGTAATCGCAAAAACTAAGGCAAAAATTGATAAAATTTTTAAAAATTTATTTTTCATTTTCTTCTCCTATTATTTTTTTAAAATTTTCTCTCAAAATTTCCTTGGAGATTTTTTTATCTTCAAGATTAAAATCAGAAACTATTTTCCCCTTTTTCATTACTATAATTCTTTGACCTAAATTGAGAGCTTCTTCAAGATCGTGGCTTACAAATAAAAATCCAGAATCTTTGATTTTCATATAAGAAATTAATTCTTTTTCAAGATTTTCTTTGCTAATCTCATCAACAGATGCAAAAGGCTCATCCAAAAGCATAAAATTATTTGGAAAAATTATTCCACGAGCAAGGGAAACTCTTGCTTTCATACCGCCAGAAAGCTGAGAAGGGTAGGCGTTTTCAAAGCCCTCAAGGCCGATTATTTTAATCCACTTTTTGCAAAGATTTTCGTTTTGATTTGAAAATAGAATATTTTCTTTGACATTTAGCCATGGCAAAAGTCTTGGATTTTGAAAAACTATGGAAGTTTTTATATCATTTTTAATGATTTTTCCAAAGTCAACTTCCAAAAGTCCTCCAATAGCCTTGATTAAAGTTGATTTTCCACAACCAGAAGGGCCGATTAGGATATTTCTTTTTTGAGGATCTAAAGTTAAATTTATTTTATCCAAAGCCTTTATATTTTTATCGTCGATATTATAAGTTTTACAAAGGTCAATTAGACTTATACCATTCATTTTTAAGATCTCCCTTCAAAAAAAAGCTTGCAAATTTAACAAAAATTTTGTCAGAAATCATTCCAACAAAGCCTATTAGAAAAATCCCCACAAGAACTTTATCAGTCCTAGACATAAGCCTTGAAAAATTTATAAGATAACCAAGGCCTTTTGATGCGGCTATCATTTCCGCTGCAATAATTGACCTATAAGCATAGCCAAGACCAATTCTTGCGCCAACAAAAATATCTTTCAAACTTGATGGCAGGATAATTTTTTTAAAAATTTCCTTATTGTTATAAGAAAAAGCACGGGCCATTTCAATTAAATCAGGCTCTGCTACCATAAAACCCTTTTGAATATTTAAAAAAATAGGGAAAAATGACGCCAAAAAAACTATGGCGATTTTGCTGATTTCTCCAATTCCAAGCCATAAAATCAAGAGGGGAACAAGACCAAGAGGCGGAATACTTTTAAAAAAATTCAAAATATTTGAAAAATATGGGTAAATTTTAGGTTTTAAATAAAAAATCAAAGCCAAAAAAAAGCTTACAAGAAAAGCCAAAAAATATCCAACAAATACTCTAAAAAGGCTTGCAAAAAGATTAGCAAAAATTGAACCATCAACAAGCATAGCACAAAAAGTTTCAAAAACTTTAAAAGGCCCAGGCAAATAAATTGGCGAAAAAAATCCGATTTTATAAATAAATTGCCAAAAAATCAAAATAAGTATAAGTATTGAAAGATTTTTAAAATTAAAGTTAAATTTTTTCATAAAAACTCCCCTAATATTTTACCAGAAAATGATAAAGTTTATCAATAATTATAAGGAAAAATTTTGTAAGAGTATTGATATTTTTTAAAATTAATATCATGAATTACCAAAAAAAATAAAGCAAAGAAAAACCCATACAGACTAATAATCGATATGGGCCAAGTTTCATTTGCTTTTTCTATGAAAAATTATCATAAAAATTTCTTATTCAAATTTCAAAGAATTTATAATATTTTCATTTAAAAGTTGGGTTTTATTTGTATTTTTCAATGGACCTGCAAGGATAATATTTACAAAATAATCTTTGGTTTCAAAGGCTATTTTTTCTCCTTCTAGTGAAAATTGCTCGGTATAAATTCTTACTTTTGATTTTAAAAACAATTTTTCTTTTACCATTTCTTCTTTTACTTCTCCCATCGGGCTTATAAAAGCTGGTGGAATTTGACTGCCTTGACTTTGGGCAAAAGAATTTTTCAAATCAATTGCCTTATCTTTTTTTATTTTTGAAATTATAATTTGATTTATTGTTTTTCCTGAAACTTGATTTTCATAAACGGTCAAAGCGTCGCTTTCTTGGATATTTTTCATATCTTGAGGAATATTAAAAGAAAAATCTCCCATATCAATTTTTTCTGTTGCGTAAAGATTTATATATTTGTCAAAAGATTTGAATGATTTGGCAACCATATTAAAATCTTCACTTTCGGGATAGGTTGTCGATAATAAATCTGCCATTATATAAGGAGAGGCTTGAGATTTTTCCTTATCTTCTACAATTTGAAATTGAAGAAGATTTGTAGGCGTTGCCATAAATATATTTGTGTAAGAAAATTTATTATCTTCAACAATTGAATAATAAGTTTTCTTATAATCGCTTTCAAGTCCAACAGGTTTTTGAACTACATTTGCATTTTCAATTTCCGAATTATATGTTTCTTTGTCAGAAATTTTATAAAGCTCATTTTTTATTTCGTCTTCTGATTTTTTTCCTTCTTCTAATAATTTTTTTATATTAATTGAAAGGTCATAATCATCAGATTTTGGAAAATCAATCACATAAGTATTTTTATTAGAAGTATTAGAATAAACTTTACACCTGTTTGGTATTCTTATATTAAAAGCTTCCAAGAAAATATTTTTGTCGTAATCAAGATTTTTAAGCTCATCTTTTGTATAAGGCTCATTGGAAGAAGTGGAAATATCATTTGGATAATCTCCCATCATTCTTTCAACGTATAAGGAATTATCTCTTTGAAATCCTTCAATATTTTCGTGCTTATATTCTAATCTTTTATTCTTTTCTTTTTCGCTTGAAATACTATTTGCTGATATTTTTTCTTTTATTGTGCTGTCATTAGATTTATTTATATCTTCATCGAAATTTATGCAAGATGAAAAAAGTAATATAAATAAAACAATCAAAATTTTTTTCATACGATCTCCAAATTTTATTTTACCTATTGATTATATCATAAATCCTTAAAAATTAAACAAATAAAAAGATTTTTACGAAAAATTAAAAATTTTAAAAAGGTCTTTAAAAAAGTTCCACTTCTTGGTATGATAAAAATGTAGGAAATTGTTTATTTCCTATTAACTTTAACAAGAGGATTTAAAGGAGAAAAAATGAATAGAGATTTAGGTATCAACTTATGTAGAGTGACAGAGGCAGCAGCTCTTGCCAGTGCAAAATATTTAGGTAAGGGCAAGAAAAACGATTCTGACAATATTGCAGTAGACCAAATGAGAGCAATGTTTAATTATTTGGGAATAAATGGCAGGGTTGTAATCGGAGAAGGAGAAATCGACGAAGCTCCTATGTTATATATAGGTGAAGAAATTGGCGATATGAGCCAAGATGATGTTGTAGATATAGCTGTAGACCCGATAGATGGAACAGCATCTCTTGCAAATGGAACTAGCAATTCAATATCAGTAATTGCAGTTGCACCACAAGGTTGCTTACTAAATGCTCCAGATGTTTATATGAATAAAATTGCCACAGGAAGCAAGGCAAAAGGCGTAATAGATATAAAAAAATCAACAAAAGAAAATATAGAAAATGTAGCAAAAGCTTTAAACAAAAAAGTTTCAGATATTACAGTTTCAGTTTTGCACAGACCAAGACACGAAAAATTAGTTGAAGAAATAAGAGAAGCAGGAGCTAGAATTTCTATGGTAGAAGACGGCGATGTATTAACAGCCATAGCCACAGAATTATCAGATGGAAAAATTGATTTGATAATGGGAATAGGCGGAGCACCAGAAGGAGTTATAGCAGCCGCAGCCCTAAAATGTTTGGGAGGAGATTTCCAAGGAGTATTTGCCCCATCAGATTCAAAACAAGTAAAAAGATGCCTAAAAATGGGAGTAGATTTCGACAAAGTTTACACAATAGACGATTTGGTAAAAGGCGATGACGTATTATTTGCAGCAACAGGAATAACAGATGGAACTTTCCTAAAAGGCGTTTCTTACACAAAAAATAATATGGCAAAAACCCAATCACTACTTCTAAGACTTCCATCAGGAACAATTAGATACATCGACTCTGTCCACAAACTAAATCAAAAACTAGATCAAAAATAAAGACAAAAACGACAAGCTTATAAAAATAAGAAGGATAGATTTTAAAATAAATTGAGATTTCTTGGGGATTATGTAAGTTTTATTTAAAAAAAATAGACTCATAATCCCCAAAAAAATGCACAAAATTTTGGATAAAACAAAATCCTTAATTATTAAATAATTAAAAGCCATAGAAAAATATGTAAAAACAAACAAAGAAAAGTATAGAGCTTTTCTATTATTTTTTATTATATTGAAAATTTTTTTATTAAAAATTTTTGATTTATTAAAAGATTTCATAAAAACTCCTCAAAGTTATTGATAACTGTTATCAATTTTATTATATAAAATCAGAAATTTTTGTCAACAAAGTACATAAAAAAAATAAATTTTTAAAATAGAATAAAAAACAAAGCAAAATTTTATAGAAAATTTTAAATTCAAAAGAATGTATTTAAAAAATTATTTGAAAATAATTATTTAATCTTTTCGAATTTTTCTATAAAAATTGATTAAAATGGGTAATATACATCTATATGGTCAATATGCTATAATTAAACTATATATAGTAGGAGGTGAAGGATGGCAAGCGATGTAATAAACCAAGTTAAAGATGCAGAAATTGCAGCTGACAAACTTGTAGACGATGCCAAAATAAAAGCCAAGGAAATAATTGAATCATCAAAAATCGAGGCTAGTAATTCTTACAAAGAAAAAATCGAAAAGGCAAAAAAAGATGCCAGTGATTTAATCGAAAAAGCAAAGAAAGAAGCAAGCGAAGAAAAGATTCCACTTATTGACAAGGCAAAAGATGAAAGCAAAGATATTTTAGACCAAGATGAGGGAAAAATTGAGGGGCTTTTAAATCTTTTAACAGAAAGGATTGTAAATAATGGCAATAGTTAAAATGGATAAGTTTAATCTTTTCTCTTTTGAAAATAATAGAAAAAGCCTTCTAGATATTTTACAAAAGTTTAACTATGTTCATTTTAACGATCTTGTGGTCGACGATAAGGAAGACTACCTCAAAAAGGTATCTAACCAAGATAATCTTACAAGAATTGATGAAAAAAGATCAAAGCTAGAATATGCAATAAATTCTATAGAGAAATCTTTGGATAAGGAAGAAAAATCTTCCCTAACAAAAAAAGACATGAGTCTTGATAATCTCTACAAAGAAGGCGAAAATTTTAGATTTGATGAAATATATCCTCAACTAAAAGAATACATTGATATAAGGGATAAAAGTCAAGATAAGATTAAAAATTTAAAAGCAGCAAATGAAGAACTAGAAAGCTTTAAGGCTTTGGATTTGGATATAAATTCTATTGAAAACTCACACAGATTTTTCGTAGAAATTGGCTCAATTGCAGATCAGTTTTATAAAGATTTTGACCAAGATTTAGTCAAAAAAGATTTCAAAACTGCCCTAGTTGTAGATCTTTCCAAAAAAAATAGCCTAAATTATCTAATAGCCATATCAAGTCTTGAAGAAGCAAAAGATTTTAGAGAATTTCTAAGAGATCATGGTTTTTCAAAAGCAAATATTAAGACCAAAAAGAAAGTTAGTGAAAAAATAGCTTTAAATCTAGAAGAAATTGAAAATTTAGACAAAAAGCTTAAAGATAGTGAAGAAAAAATTAAGCAAATGAAAATATTTTTGCCAGATTTTTACCTTTACCAAACTTATCTAGAAAATTTAAGAAAAAAAGAAGCAAGTAGCGAATTTTTCATCAAAACAAAAAGAATAGACTTCGTTGAAGGCTATATTCCTCACAATCTAAACGACAAGTTCAAAAAAGATTTGAAGGAAGTTTTGGGAGAAGATTTTGTACTTGATATAAAAGAAGCAGACAAAGATGATCCAGATGTTCCTGTAATTCTTGATAACAACAAGCTTATCAAACCTTACGAATCAGTAGTAGAAACCTACTCACTACCAAAATATAACGAAGTTGATCCAACGCTTTTGGTTTCAATTTTCTATACAATATTTACAGGTTTTATGCTTGGAGATTTGGGATATGGATTAATACTTTTTATTGGAACAATTTTACTTAGAAAATACAAAGATTTGCCAGAGTCAACTGACAAAATGGCAAGACTTTTTACAAGAGTTGGTCTTTCAGGATGTGTATTTGGACTAATATTCGGTTCATTTTTTGGAGGAATTATTCCACTACCAGGTCTAATTGATACACAAAAAGATTTCAACACCCTAATGGTTATTTCACTTATAATCGGTGGCATATCATTATTTACAGCTTTGGGCGTAAAAGCCTATATGCTAATTCGTGATGGCGATCCACTAGGTGCAATATTTGATGTATTATTGTGGTATATGGCAGTAGGTGGAGCTATAGCCTTATATTTACTTGATGGATCAGGAAAAAATGTTGCAAAAATAATAATGATTATAGGTATGATAGGCATAGTTCTTACAGGAGGACGTGAAAATAAATCTGTTGGAGGAAAAGTTGCAGGAGGTTTATATTCTTTATATGGTATGAGTTCTTGGATTGGAGATTTTGTATCATTTTTAAGACTTATGGCGCTTGTTCTTTCAGGAGGATTTGTAGCTTATTCAGTAAACTTGATTGTAGGAATGTTGTGGCCAGCGGGAATTTTAGGAAAGATAGGAGCTATTATAGTTTTTGTAATTTTCCAATTATTTAACTTATTCCTATCAACCCTATCAGCATACGTTCACTCCCTAAGACTTGTTTATGTAGAAATGTTTAACAAGTTCTATGAAGGTGGCGGCAAGAAATTTAGACAAATGATAGAAAATAGTAAATTTATAAATATAATCACAGGAGGATACAATGGTTGATTTTTTAGTTGAAAACGGTGGAAAGATAATGGGAGCAGTTGCTGTTGCTATAGCAGTATTCTTATCAGGAATGGGATCTGCCAAAGGAACAGGAATGACAGGAGAAGCAGCTGCGGGCTTAACTGTAGAAGAACCACAAAAATTTGGTAAGGCACTTGTACTACAACTTTTACCAGGTACACAAGGACTTTACGGCTTTGTAATAGGATTTATGATTTTAGGAAAATTAGGTGGAGATCTTAATTTCCAACAAGGACTTTATTATATCTTCGCAGCTCTTCCAATTGGAGTAGTAGGATATTTCTCAGCAATAGCTCAAGCAAAAGTAGCAGTATCAGGTATGAATATACTTGCAAAAAACGAAGATAATTTCGTACAAGGAATAGTTTATGCAGTAATGGTTGAGTTATATGCAATCTTAGGATTTGTAATTTCCCTACTTCTAGTAAACAATATATAAGGCTTTATTATGAACAATCTTGATTTATTATTAGATAGAATAAAAGAAGACGGCAAAAAAGAAGCCGATCATATCCTATCTAATGGTCAAAAAAGAAAAGAAGAAATAATAAAAGAATCAGAAGAAAAAGCCCAAAAAGAAGTTTCAAAAATTATAGAAAATGCCAAAAAAGAAGCAAAAAGAATAAAAGAAAATTCAAAAGTAACTGCAAATAGACAGGCAAGAGATATAAAAATTGAAGCAAAAAATCAAGTTGTAGAAGAAGTTTTAGAAAAATTAATTGAAAAATTAGAAAAACTTGGACCAAATTCTTACAAAGATTTTGTCCTAAATAGACTCAAAGATTCAAAAATCGAAAAAGGCGAAATTCTTTTACAAAAAGATATGAAATTTCATTTCAAAGAAGAAGATTTTAATGGGCTTAAAGTATCAAATGAAAGCGTAGAAGGTGGATTTGTTGTAAAAAACGGAAAAATTTCCTACGACAATACCTACAAGTCTTTGGTAAACTTTGAAAAAGATTCTTTAGAAAAAATTATAGTTGATGAAATATTTAAGTGAGGTGATTTAGATGGATAGAGAAAAATTTATCCGCCCATCCATTACTACAAGAGTATACGAAAAAAATCTCCTTACTTCAGAAAATTTAAAAAGGCTAATAGATACAGATAACCTAAATGAGGCTATATCATCCTTAAACGATACAAAATATGGCGAGCTTTTACAAAAATTAGATAGAGCTGAGGATTATGAAAAAGTCCTATCTCAAATGCTTATAAATTCATATAAAGATATGATAAAAATAAGCCCTGACGAAAACTTGGTAAAATATTTGGAAGAAAAATATAATTTCCATAATTTGAAAGTTTTATTAAAAGAGCTTATCCAAGATGAGGACTATAAGTCTATCTACATTGATATAGGAAAAATTGACCTTGTAAAAATAAAGAGAAATCTCAAAGAAGACATAAATCAAAATGACAAGTATTTTTCTTATGCAAAAAAAGCCCTAGACCTTTATAAAGAAAACAAGGATCCTCAAGATATAGACTTATCTTTGGATAAAGATTTTTATGAAAAACTTTTAGAAGATAGCGAAAATCTAGAATACGAAAGTTTAATAAAATTTACCAAAGAAAGAATTGACCTTACAAATTTAAAAACACTTTTAAGAATTAAAGGTCAAGACCAAAGTGTAGACTTATTAGAAAAAGCCCTAATAGATGGAGGAAACATTGAAAAAAATCTCTTTAGAGATTCACTAAATGCAGAAAAAACTTCATATTCAAATCTATTTTTCAAAGAAAAAATTTACCCACAAGTAAAAAATGCTTTGGAAGATGATGATTTATATAGGGCTATGCAAAAAATAGAAAAAATAATCGATAATCACTTGATGGATTTTGCAAAAGAAAGCAAAAAAGTAAGCTATGGTCCTGAGGTTATTATGGGATATCTTATAAGTCGTGAAATGGAAATTAAAAACTTGAGAATTATCCTAACAGCCAAATTAAATTCACTTTCTCGTGAATTTATGGAAGAAAGGTTGCGTGATTTGTATGTATAGGGTAGCCGTAATAGGAGATAAAGATTCTGTCCTAATGTTTAAGGCATTGGGAGTTGACGTATATACAGCAGTAGATGGAGAAGATGCAAAAAAACTTGTAAATAAACTTGCCCAAGAAGATGTGGGAATAATATTTATTACAGAAGATTTTGCAGCAAAAATCCAAGATACTATAGACAAATACAGAGAAAAAATGACTCCAGCAATTATACTTATACCATCCAACAAAGAAGATCTTGGACTTGGAATGGCAGATATAAATAAGAGTGTAGAAAAAGCTGTTGGAGCTAACATTTTGAACTAAAAGGAGACCAAATTTGAATAAAGGTAAAATCACAAGAGTATCAGGTCCACTTGTAGAAGCAAAGGGATTATCTGATGCTAATATCTATGATGTGGTCGAAGTTTCAAAAGATAAGCTCATCGGAGAAATTATAGAGATGAGAGGGGATGTTGCAAATATTCAAGTTTACGAAGAAACAACTGGAATTGGACCTGGAGATGAAGTAGTCTCAACAGGAGCTCCATTATCAGTTGAACTTGGACCGGGACTACTTGAAAGAATGTATGACGGAATCCAAAGACCACTTGAAAAACTTGAATTATTGGCAGGAGAATTCCTAAAAAGAGGAGTTACAGCCCCACCACTAAATAGAGAAAAATTATGGGAATTTAAAGCGGAAAAAGAAGTTGGCGATGAAGTAATCCCTGGAGATATTCTAGGAAGTGTTGATGAAACTTCAGTAATTAACCATAAAATTATGGTGCCAAATGGAGTTAAAGGAAAAGTTAAAGAAATAAAGGATGGAGAATTTACAGTTGATCAAACAGTTGCTGTAATTGAAACAGAAAATGGCGATAAAGAATTAAATATGATTCAAAAATGGCCAGTAAGATCTCCAAGACCATTTAATAGAAAACTTGATCCAGACACACCACTTATAACAGGACAAAGAGTTATTGATACATTTTTCCCAGTTGCAAAAGGTGGAGCTGCATCAATCCCAGGCCCATTTGGATCAGGAAAAACAGTTATCCAACACCAAATTGCAAAATACGCTGATGCTGACGTTGTAATTTATGTAGGTTGTGGAGAGCGTGGAAACGAGATGACTGACGTACTTGACGAATTTCCAGAACTAATCGATCCAAAAACTGGCGAATCAATTATGAAAAGAACTGTACTTATAGCAAACACATCAAATATGCCAGTTGCAGCCAGAGAAGCTAGCGTTTATACAGGAATTACCATGGCAGAATATTACAGAGATATGGGATATTCAGTTGCCCTAATGGCAGATTCTACATCAAGATGGGCAGAGGCCCTTCGTGAGATGAGTGGACGTTTAGAAGAGATGCCAGGAGACGAAGGATTCCCAGCTTATCTTGCAAGCCGTATAGCAGATTTCTACGAAAGAAGTGGAAAAGTTATAGTAAATGGACAAGTAGAAAAAGAAGGATCACTTTCAGTAATAGGAGCAGTTTCTCCTCCAGGTGGAGACTTATCTGAACCTGTAACCCAAGCAACACTTCGTATAGTAAAAGTATTCTGGGGACTTGATTATGATTTGTCTTACCAAAGACACTTCCCAGCTATAAACTGGCTAAATTCTTACTCACTCTACCAAGACAAGATGGATTCATATATAGACAAGACTGTTGATGAAAAATTCTCAAAAAACAGGATGAGAGCAATGAGTCTTCTTCAACAAGAATCATCCCTACAAGAAATTGTAAGATTAATCGGTCGTGATGGACTAAGTGATGACGATAAATTAAAACTTGATGTAACAAAATCACTAAGAGAAGATTTCTTGCAACAAAATGCCTTCCACGAAACAGATGCTTTCTGTCCAATGGAAAAACAAGACTTAATGCTTGATACAATTCTTTATTTCTATGACAAAAGTTTAGAAGCTTTATCTGATGGGGCAAATCTTGATAGACTTGAAGAGCTTGAAGTAAAAGAAAAAATCACAAGATTAAAATTGATAAAAGATGAAAACTTGGAAGAATTTGACCAAGTTAAAGAACAAATAGACAAAGAATGCAAAGAAGCTGTAGCAAAGGGGGAGGATGAATAATGCTAAAAGAATATAAAAGCGTATCAGAAGTAGTTGGACCCCTAATGCTTGTCGAAGATGTTAGTGGAGTTGATTATGAAGAGCTAGTTGATATAGAACTTCAAACAGGAGAAAGAAGAAGAGGAAGAGTAATAGAAATTGACGAAAACAATGCTGTTGTTCAACTTTTTGAAGGATCTTCTGGAATTAACTTAAAATCAACATCAGTAAGATTTTTAGGTAGACCACTAGAACTTGGCGTAAGCGAAGATATGATTGGAAGAACTTTTGATGGACTAGGAAGACCAATCGATGATGGTCCATCAATTATTCCTGAAGAAAAAAGAGATGTAAACGGAGTTGCAATAAATCCTGTAAGCCGTGATTATCCATCAGAATTTATCCAAACAGGGGTATCAACAATCGACGGATTAAATACCCTTGTTCGTGGACAAAAACTTCCAATATTTTCAGGCTCAGGACTTCCACACAATAAATTTGCAGCCCAAATCGCAAGACAAGCAAAAGTTTTAAATGACAGCGAAGACTTTGCCGTTGTTTTTGCAGCTATAGGAATTACATTTGAAGAAGCTCAATTTTTTAGACAAGATTTTGAAAAAACAGGAGCTTTGGATAGGTCAGTAATGTTTATAAACCTTGCAGATGACCCTGCAATTGAGCGTTTATCAACACCAAAAATGGCCCTTACAGCAGCAGAATATTTGGCTTTTGAAAAAGGCATGCAAGTTTTGGTTATCATGACAGATATGACAAACTATGCAGAAGCCCTTCGTGAGGTTTCAGCAGCAAGAAAAGAAGTACCGGGCCGTCGTGGTTACCCAGGATATCTTTATACAGACCTTGCAACCCTTTATGAAAGAGCTGGAAAATTAAAAGGAAAACCAGGTACAATTACCCAAATTCCAATTTTAACCATGCCAGAAAATGATATAACCCACCCAATCCCAGATTTGACAGGCTATATCACAGAAGGACAAATTATTTTATCAAACGAATTGTATAACCAAGGAGTAAACCCACCAGTTTCAATTCTTCCATCCCTATCAAGGCTTAAGGATAAGGGAATTGGTGAAGGAAAAACAAGAGAAGACCATGCGGATACCATGAACCAAATTTATGCAGCTTATGCATCCGGAGTTGACGCAAGAGAGCTTCAAAAAATCCTTGGAGATTCTGCCCTTTCAAAAGCTGACCTTGCCTTTGCAGAATTTGCAAAACAATTTGAAGAAAAATATATAAATCAAGGATTCTACACAAATAGATCCATAGAAGATACCCTAAATCTTGGTTGGGAATTATTAAAAATAATACCAAAATCTGAACTAAAGAGAATCGATGACGAATTAATCGATAAATATTTGGATAAAGACGAAAACAAAAAGGAGTCTTAGGCTATGACAAGGCTTAATGTAACTCCAACCAGGATGAATTTAAATACCCTAAAGAAAAGACTTGCCACATCCAAAAGAGGCTATAAGCTTTTAAAAGACAAACAAGATGAGCTAATGAGACAATTTCTTGAAAAAATCAGAGAAAATAAAAGACTTCGTGAAGAAGTTGAAGCTGATTTGAAAGAATCATCAAAGGGATTTTTGATGGCATCATCTTTTATGAGCCCAGAATTTTTGGAAGAAGCAGTAAGTTTTCCAACACAAAAAATTGGGGTAGATATAAAAGTAAAAAATGTCATGAGTGTAAGAATTCCTCAAATGGAATTTAAAATTGATAAGGGAGGAAACGAAAATGCCTCCATGTATCCTTATGGTCTTGCCCAAACATCAGCTGATTTGGACCTTGCCATAAAAGGATTAAATAAGGTTATGGATAAACTTTTAACCTTGGCAGAACTTGAAAAATCAACTCAACTTATGGCAGATGAAATCGAAGGAACAAGAAGAAGGGTAAACGCCCTAGAATATAGGACAATTCCAGACTTGGAAGAAACAATTAAATATATTAGAGCTAAGCTAGAAGAAAATGAAAGAGCAACTATCTCAAGACTTATGAAAGTTAAAGATATTATATCCGAAGCCTAAGTCTTGAAAATAGAAAATTTCATAGTTTAGTAATAAAGATAAAAGGGACGTGTTAAGCGTCCTTTTAATAAATAAATTTTGAAGGAGAAACAAATGGATACGGAAGGACCCTACGCGAATTTAATAATTTTTTTAATAGTTTTGGCACTTATTTTATTAAATGCCTTGGTTAATATGATTTTTTCATCTTTAACTTCCCTAAATCATCAAAAATTAAGAGAGATGGTAGAAAATGGAGATAGTAAAGCTAAAGATGTTTTGATTTTATCTCAAGACCAACAAAGACTTATGCAAAGTCAAAATTTTCAAGATGGAGTTTTGTCAATTATTACAATTGCTTTTCTTTTATTAAATATAAAAGATTCTTTGAAAAATTTTTTAAATAGAGAATCAGATTTTATGCAAATGCTTATAATGATTCTTATGGTAATTGTTTTTGTAGTTGTAAAAAGAATTTTTGCCAATATGATTCCTCAAAGAATTGGAATTAGAAATCCATATACTATTTCCAAAAAGACAAGAGGATTTGCAAAATTGATTTTGTTTTTGACAAGGCCCTTTGTAAGTTTTATAAATAAAATTACAAATATCATTATGAATATTTTTGGAATTGAGTCTAAGGCTATTGAAAAAGAAGTTACGGCAGAACAAATTAAATCCATTGTCCAAGTTGGAGAAGACCAAGGAGTTTTAAGACCATTAGAATCAAAAATGATTCATTCAATTATGGAATTTGACGACGTGTGGGCAGAGGAGATAATGACTGCAAGGCCTGAAGTATTTATGATCGATATAAAAGATAGGGAAAGAAAATACTTGGATGAATTTATCAAATTAAAACATTCAAGAATTCCAGTCTACGATGAAGAAGTCGATAATATTTTGGGAATAATTTATACCAAAGATTATCTCTTAGAGGCACTTGATGTGGGAATTGCAAGTGTTGATATTAGAAAATTAATAAAACCAGCCTTTTTTGTGCCAGAAAAAATTGAAATTGATAAATTATTTTCTCAAATGCAAAAAGACCACACTCACATGGCGATTTTGATAGATGAATATGGTGGATTTTCGGGACTTGTTACTATGGAAGATTTGGTTGAAGAAATTGTTGGAGATATGGACGATACATTTGACAAGGACTTGCCAGATATTAGAAGCTCAACCAAGGGTTCCTATATAGTAAAAGGTTCGACATCAATAAAAGATTTAAATGAATTTTTGGGACTAGATATAGATGAAGAAAACGACCAATACGATACGGTAGGTGGTTTTATAATCGATAAACTTGGCTTTATTCCAGATGAAGGCTGTGAAAAAGCAGTAGTCTACAAAGATTACGAATTTAAAATTTTATATATTGAAGAAACTAGAATTAAAATTGTAAGAATTAAAAAAATGAAAAATCCTGAAAAAATTTCGGATTAAAATAAAAATTAAAAAAATGAACCTGTACAAGGCTAAGAAGTCTTTTGTATAGGTTCATTTATTTTTTGTGTTTGAATAATGTTATTATATTTTTGATAACAAAGTATTGTCAAAGAAAAACTAATATGCTATAATACAAAAGTAATTTTATATGATGGAGAAAAGCTCAGATTTGTTTCTGGGCTTTTTGCGTCTATAAGGAGGTTTTATGTTAAATTATGCACACAGGGGCTTTAAGGCAAAGTATCCAGAAAATACTATGCTTGCTTTTAGAAAAGCTCTAGATGCGGGAGCAGATGGCATTGAACTTGATGTTCATTTATCAAAAGATGGACATTTGGTTATAATACACGATGAAAATCTGCTGAGAACTTGTGGCTGTGACGTTTTTGTTAAGGATTTAAATTTAGAAGAATTAAAAAAACTTAATGCAGCCTATGGATATGACGGAATTGATGAGAAAATTCCTACTCTTCGAGAATATTTTGATTTTGTAAAGGATACTAATCTTATTACAAATATTGAAATTAAAAATGGCTTGATAGCTTATGATGGAATTGAAGAAAAATTATATGAGCTTATGAAAGAATATGAAATTTGTGATAGGATAATTATTTCATCTTTTAATCATGAATCTGTTCTTAGGATGAAGGAAATCGATAGCACTTTAAAATTGGGATTTTTGGAAGAATCTGTTTTAGCTAATCCTGTGAAATATTTAAAAGATAATGGAATTTTTTATTTCCACCCTTTGGTAAATACTGTTGACAAAGATATTGTCTTAAAGCTTCATGATGAAGGAATTTTTGTAAATGCGTGGCTTTCTTCAAAACTTTCTTATAATTTGGAAGATTTTGTTGAAATGGGTTTTGATGGTCTTATTACTGACTTCCCTGATAGGGTTGATGAATTATTAAAATAATAAATAAGGAGATTTTATGCAGAATTTAGAACTATTTTTAGAAAAATTTAATAAGATATTGTGGGGAAATTGGCTTGTATTTGTATTGTTAGGCCTTGGTATACTTTATTCAATAGCAACAGGATTTGTACAAGTTAGACATTTTAAATTTATTATTCATAATACTTTGGTAAAAAGTTTTAAGGAAAGAAATATTGAAAAAAGAGAAGGTTCTTTGTCTACATTTCAAGCTATGATGGTAACTTTAGCTGGAAATATTGGTGGGGGAAATGTAGTTGGTGTAGCGACAGCAATTGTTGCTGGTGGATATGGTGCTATATTTTGGATGTGGCTTGCTGCATTTTTTGGAATGGCACTAAAATACGGAGAAATCGTTCTTTCACAAATTTATAGAGGAGAAGACGAAGACGGAAATATCTTATCAGGTCCAATGTATTACATAAGAGATGGATTAAAGGCTCCAGCTTTAGGAATTGTAATAGCAGTTTTGATGACTATAAAAATGATGGGAGCAAATCTTGTTCAATCAAATACAATTGCTACAATCCTTGCAGATAATTTTAAAGTCAATAATCTATTGACAGGAATTATTTTGACAATTTTATTATTTATGATAGCAATTGGGGGACTTAAAAGATTAGCAAAAGTTGCAACAAGCCTTGTACCTATTATGTCTATTCTTTATGTTGTATTATGTTTATTAGTTATAATTGTAAATATTAAAAACGTTCCTTTAGTTTTTAAGGCGATTTTTGATGGAGCATTTTCTTTCAAAGCAGCCGCAGGTGGTGTAGGCGGACTTGTTATAGCAAGAGCTATGCAATACGGTATAGCAAGAGGAATGTATTCAAATGAAGCAGGAGAAGGAACAGCACCATTTGCTCACGGTACAGCTATTGTAGATCATCCAGTAGAAGAAGGAATTACTGGAGTTACAGAAGTATTTTTAGATACAATAATTATTTGCTCACTTACAGCAATAACAATAGGAGTATCACAAATACCAATAGACGGAGAAACAATACAAGCATCAAACATGGCAATTAGTGCAATAGGAACAGTATTTAAACCCCTATCTTATGTAGCAATATTTGCACTATTGATATTTTGTTTTACAACCCTTATGGGACAATGGTTTAATGCAGCAAAATCATTTACCTATGCCTACGGAGAAAAATTTACAAGCAAAGTTAAATTTATTTATCCATTTCTTTGCATAGTAGGTTGTTTAGGAAAAATAACAATGGTTTGGACAATTCAAGATATAGCCATGGGACTTGTAATAATTCCAAATATCCTTGCCCTATTAGTTTTAGTAAAAGAAGTAAGAAAACAAACAAAAGATTTTTTCGAAAACAAGTAGGAAAAGCTAAATGGAAGACTTAGAATTTATAAAAATACTAATATTAAGATTATTTTTAGCTTGTTTAGTTGGTGTAATAATAGGTCTTGAGAGAGAATTTAAAGGAAAATTTGCAGGAATAAGAACACATACAATAGTAGCTTTGGGAGCAGCCCTTGCAATGATAGTTTCAAAATATGGCTTTTCAGATTCAAGCCATTACGATGCAGAAAGAATTGCAGCACAAATAGTATCAGGTATAGGATTTCTTGGGGGAGGTCTTATATTTATAAAAAAAGATTATATATCAGGACTTACCACGGCAGCAGGAATATGGACTACAGCAATAATAGCCATGAGCATCGGCGCTGGAATGTATATAATAGGAATATGCTCAAGCATATTAATATTAATTTTACAATTGTTTTTAAAAGAAGAATTTGGGATTTTTAGTTTTATAAAAAGGCCCTATACCATAGATATAGTTTTAGATAATCCTATGAGCATAGAAAAAATATATAAGTACTTCAAAAAAGAAAATATAAAATTCAGCGAAAAATCCATAAATTATAGAGATGATAAGCTGATATTAGAAGTACAATATCACAATAAAAACGAAAATGAACTAATAGGAATTATAAATTTTTTGAGAGAAAACAGAAGGGTTTTTAAGTTTAGTTTGGATTAAAAAGCAAAGATAATCTCAAAAGTTTGAAAAATATAATTATTTGTGTTAATATATTTTAAACGTTTTCTTGATTAATAATTGATAATGGAGATAATTATGGAAAGATATGATGAAGGTATGCCTTTTTTGCTAAAATATGAAAATGTTGCATGGTATCAAGATGGTACTGTAAGGATTTTAGATAGAAGAGTTTATCCAAGAGAGGTTATTTTTGTTGAATGTAAATCATATAAGGATGTAGTAAAAGCTATTCAAGATATGGTTACCCAAAGTGCTGGACCATATACAGCTTTAGGTATGGGAATGGCTCTTGCTTGTTATGAATCAAGAAGTTTAGATAAAAAAGAACGTAAAAATTTTATTGAAAAGGCATCAATAGAGCTTGGAAATGCAAGGATCACAACTAAAGAAAGATATAGCAAAATAACTACTAGATGTTATAAAATAGCTGTTGATGCAATTGATAATGATAAAGATCCAGTAAAATTGATAATGGAAGATAATATAAAATCTATAAATAGACGTTATAAAACAATGATAGAAGTTGGGAAAAATCTTATAGATTTAATTCCAGAAAATTCAAGTATATTAACGCAATGTTATGGAGAAACAATAATAGGGGCTTTAATATCATTATTAAAAAAATCTAATAAGAAAATAAAAATTTATTGTGCAGAAACAAGACCATTTTTACAGGGAGCTCGCTTAACAGCATCTTGTTTCTCAGAAGAAGGATTTGATACAACAATTCTCACAGATAATATGATAGCTTATGCTATGGAAAATAAATTAATAGATATATTTACATCAGCTGCTGATTGTATAACAGAAGATGGAGGAGTTGTAAATAAAATAGGAACATTACAAATTGCACAGTTAGCCAAATTATATGACGTTAAATATTTTGTGACAGGAATACCTGACAAAGGAATGAAAAAATTAGATGACGTAAAAATTGAGATGAAAGATCCAGAAGAGGTATTGATTTGCAATGGAATAAAACATGCAGGAAATAAAGTCAAGGCGATATATCCATCTTTTGACAAAACGCCATCAAGTCTAGTGGATAAAATAGTAACCGATGTAGGTGCATATAATCCTAAAGATTTATGTAAATATTTTGAAAATAAAGGTGAAATAAATTTTTATTAAGTTAATATATAAAAAATCAAAAATCGTGTTTGTAAAATTAATTTTACAGACACGATTTTTTTGTAGTCAAATTTATTTTTTAAAAAAGAACTAAGCCTTAACATATTCTATATTTTTTTTATCAAGAATAATTTTGTTTTTTTCATCAAGGCTTTTATTAGTTATTAATAAATCAACAAAATCAGTATCACAAATTTTATAATTTGTAAAATCAGATAATTTTGTATGGTCTACCATTAAGATTTTATAAGAAGAATTATCTATCATAGCCTTTCTGATGCTAGCTTCATAATTATTATTATCAAAAATTCCTAGCTCAATATTTAATTTTGGAGGGGAAATAATACATTTGTCAGCATAATAATTTTTGATTTGTTCAAGACCTTCCATTCCAATAGTTGACATATTATTATTTCTTAAATGACCACCTAGCATTATTAATTCAATATTATTTTTTGTTTCAGTACAAAGATTAGCTATTAGTATTGAATTTGTAGCTATTGTAACATTCATTTTGATAGAAATAATATGTTTTGCTAATTGATAGCAAGTTGTGCTAGAATCCAAAAAAATTAAATCATTTTCGTTGATAAAATCAACGACTTTTTCTGATAGTCTGGTTTTTTCGTTTAATAATAAGATATTTCTTATCTTGGTAGGATAAGTCTTATCATTTTTTCTAGCCATAAAAGCACCACCATGAGTTCTAGTCAATAATTTTGCCTTATCAAGTTCTTTTAAATCTCTTCTAATTGTTTCATCAGAGCATTTGAAAATTTTACTCATCTCTGTTACAAGCAGGCTATCGTTCTCGTTTAATAGTTCTAAAATTTTATTTTGTCTTTCAAATTTCAACATATTATGTCCATTCTCTTTAAGTTGTAAAACAATAAAAATTGTTACTAAATAATATTAATATCATTGTAACATAAAAAAAGAAGAATATAAAATCAACAAAAACACAAAAATATTGTGGGATAGTGTTTACATCGGTCAAAAAATGTGATATTATAAAACCGATCAAAGAAAACGTTTTGAAAGAGGAGGTTATTATGAAGAGAGATGTTGAGAAAAAAGGTAGTTTCTTAGGGCTAATACCGTTGTTGATATTCATAGCCCTGTATGTAATGATAACAATTGTAACCGGTAGCGCTAGTTCACTACCATTAAATGTTGGGATTTTGATTGCTTGCATCTTTGCTTTTATTTTTGCTTTGCAAAAATCAAAAAAAGAATTGAGTTTTGACGACTTAGTGACTATGTTTTGTAAAGGCGGAGGCGATGACACATTAATTTTAATGTTTGTTATATTTTTAGAGGCAGGAATGTTTTATTTAGTTGCCGATAAGATGGGAGCAGTAAAATCTGTTACAAATTTAGGATTAAGTATGTTACCTCAAAGTATGATATTACCAGGCGTATTTATCATAGGATGTGTTTTAAGTTTTTCAATGGGAACTTCAATGGGAACTGTCACAGCTTTGATGCCTATAGGTGTTGCTCTTGCAAAATCTACAGGAATAGAATTACCTTTAATGTGTGGAACAGTTGTTGGTTCAGCTATGTTTGGAGATAATTTATCATTTATTTCAGATACAACTATAGCGGCAACTAGAACACAAGGAGTTCAAATGAAAGATAAGTTCAAAGCTAACTTTTTAATGGTATTACCAGCAATAGTTGTAACTTTAATACTTTTAACTTTTAAATCAAGTTCTGCGAATATTCCTACAGAAAATTTGGATTGGGATTTGATTAGACTATTACCATACGTAATAGTTATTGGTTTATCTCTTGTTGGTGTTCATGTTATGCTTGCTATGGGTGCTGCTATTTTATCAGGACTTGTTATAGGAGTTGCTCAAGGATCATTCACTATAGTTGAATCTTTTTCTGTTTTGGGCGAAGGAATCATGGCTATGGAAGATATGGCAGTAATTGCTGTAATGGTAGGTGGTCTTGTTGCTTTAATGGAATATTTAGGTGGAATAGACTGGTTATTACATAGGTTAACTAGAAATGTTAAGGGAAGAAGTGGAGCAGAACTTGCAATTGCATTTTTAGTATTTTTGGTAGATGTTGCAACAACAAATAATACTATAGCAATAATAACTGTTGGACCAATAGCTAAAGATATATCTGAGGAATTTGGAGTTGAGTCAGCAAGGACAGCTAGTATTTTGGATCTATTTGCAAGTATAGGAAATGGTATTACACCATGGGCTGGACAAATACTTTTGGCAGCAGGAATAGCTAAAATATCAACCTTGTCAATAGTACCATATTCTTGGTATAGTTTCTTATTAGCAATATTTGGCATAATATTTATTATAATAGGATTCCCTAAAAATGTAGTAAAAAAAGGTGAATAATTATGGAGTCAAAACTGCTAAATAATTTAGAAATAATAGATTATGTTGTAGAAAAAGGATTTTTTAAAGATAAATCCACTCTGGAATGTGTAGAAATAGGCGATGGAAATATTAATTATGTATTTAAGGTTTTTGATAAAAAAACTAATAAATCATTAGTTATAAAACAATCTGACACCTTATTAAGATCATCTGGACGTCCTTTAGATATAAATAGGAGCAAAATAGAATACAATATCTTAAAGACACAATATGAGATTTATCCCGGCTCAGTACCAGAAGTTTATTATTATGATGAAGAAAAATCTATGATAATAATGGAAGATATATCATCTTATAAAAATTTGAGAGAAGAATTATCCAAAGGAAATATTTATAGGCATTTAAGTGATAGCTTATCAGAGTTTTTGGCTAAAACTTTATTACCAACTACAGACCTTGTTATTTCTAGAAAAGAAAAGAAAGAAAATGTAAAAAAATATACTAATCCAGATTTATGTGACATATCTGAAGATTTAGTTTTTACAGAACCTTATTATAATTATAAGGATAGGAATATAATAACCGATGGTTTAGAAAGTTTTGTAGAAAAAGAACTTTATAAGGATGAAGAACTGATAGGAGAAGTTTTAAAACTAAAAGATAAATTTCAAACAAACTCACAAGCTCTTATCCATGGCGATCTTCATACAGGAAGTATTTTTGTAAATGACAAAGGTATTAAAGTCATAGATCCTGAATTTGCTTTTTATGGACCTATAGGATATGACATAGGAAATGTCTGGGGTAATATAATATTTGCTTTAGCAAATAGCCTTGTAATGAATGACAATAGAAAAGATAGTCTATATCAGTTGTTAGAAGATACTATAGATAAAACGATAGATAAACTTGACAGAGCCTATGACAAATATATTACCAGTGATTATTTTAGAAATATGTATTTTAAGAAATACTATTTAAAAGAAATAATTTCAGATTCTTTTGGATATGCTGCAACTGAAATAATTAGAAGAGATGTGGGGGATTCTAAGGTTAAAGAAATAACATCTATAAAAGATAATGATTTAAGAATAGCAATTGATAAAAAACTTATCCTTATAGGTAAATACTTGATAAAAAATAGAGATAGTATAGGAAGCGCAAAAGATTTAATTGATTATATAAAAAAATTAAATTAAATTTAGGAGGTAACTGTGAAAGTTTATGTCAGAGCACCATATCCTGAAAATAGATTAAAAGAATTAGAAGAAATGTTTGATGATCTTTTTTACGATCCTTGGACAAAAACCGGAGAGAGATTTTATGAGGATGAGATGTTGGAAAAACTTTTGTCAGAAAAACCAGATGTATTAATTACAGAACTTGATAGAATTACTGAAAAAGTTTTGACAGGCTATAATGGTTTAAAAATAATTGGAGATTGTAGATCAAATCCAGCTAATATAGATGTATCAGCTTGTAGCAAGCATAACATACCTATATTATGTACTCCAGGAAGAAATTCAACAGCTGTTGCAGAGTATGTAGTCGGAATATTATTAATGAAGTACAGGCATTTAGATAAATCGATAGATTGGGTTAAAGATGGTGAATGGAAGGAAGGAACAACGCCTTATTATACCTGGATGGGCGATGAGATTTCAAATAAGAAAGTAGGACTTGTAGGCTTTGGTGCAGTAGGAAGAGAAATTGCAAAAAGGCTAGATGTATTTGGAGCTGAAGTTTCTTTTTATGATCCATATGTTGAAAAATGTGGGAAATATATAAAAAAAGATTTAACACATATATTCAAGGATTCAGATATAATTAGCTTGCATTTGCCAGTAAATAGCGAAACGACAAATATGATAGATAAAGATTTATTAGATCTCATAAAGCCAAAATCTGTATTAATAAATAGTGCAAGATCTAAAGTAGTAAATAATGATGATCTAATGAAATTAATAGAGGATAAGGATGTAGAAGTTATATTAGATGTACTTCCAGAAGAACCTCCAAAAAGAAGCGATATAGAATTTTTGAAAAATAAAAATGTAACTCTCACACCACATATAGCAGGAGCAACTTATCAAGTTACTAATCATCAAGCTGAAATTTTAAATGAGAGTATAAAAAAATATTATAAAAACGAAAATTTGGAAAAAATTGTGTACAATAAGGAGATACTATAATTGAAAAGATATTATTTACTAATAGATATAGGAACTGGTAATAGTAAATTATCAATTATAGATAATTTTGGGAAAATAGTTAAGGATATATCGTTTAAAAATGAATACAAGATAGATGAAAACTATGATGATTCTGTTTATTTTTGTCCTAATGAATATATGAAAATTTTAGATTCTAAATTGAAAAATTTATTATTTGATTTTGATGAAAAAATAAGTGCAGTGTCATCAGCTAGCACAAGGCAATCAATAATTTTACTTGGCAAAGATAAAGCAATAATAGGACTTCCAAATATCGATAATAGAGCTAAAAAATATATAAATAACTTTGAAATGGATAATATTTATAAAAAAACAGGCAAATATTTTACTGAAGATTTTCCAGCAGCTAAAATAATGGCATATAAAGAAATTTATAAAAAAGAATTTCAAAAAGTATTTAGCTTTACAAGCGTTAGTGAATGGATTGGTTACGAATTTACTGGAGTTTTATCAATTGAGCCAAGTCAAGCAACAGATACTCAATTGTACGATATAAATGATTTAAAATATTCTAAAAAATTAGCACAAAAATTAGGGATTGAGTCCTTAACATTTCCTAAGATTGTGAAATCTGGCGAAAAGCTAGGTAAAATTTCAAATAACTGGGTTAAAAAGTATAAACAATTAGAATCTTCGGTATTTATAGTAGGTGGAGCTGATACACAGGTTGCTATGGAAAATTACAACAATTATATAGATTCTTTATTAATTGTATCAGGAACAACAAGTCCAGTAATTGCATATGAAAAAAAGATAGATAATATTGTTGATGATGAATTGTGGATAAATTCATATTTAAGAGGAGATGGATATATATTAGAAATGAATCCTGGCATAACAGGCTTAAATTATCAAAATTTTAAAGATGCTTTTATGAAAGATATATCGTATGAACAAATGGAGGAAGATTATTCTAAAATTGACGAAGTAAAAGTTATCTCGTTATTGACTTCTTGTTCAAAACCAAAATATCTTCCAAAAAAGTCAGGAACATTTATAATAAAAACACCTGTAGATTCATCAGCTGATAGTTTTGATTATGCATGGTCGATTTTAGCGGATATTGCTTGTTCTATATATATAAAAATAAGAAAACTAGAGAAGTTGAAAAATAAATCATATTGTAACATTATAGGAATGGGCAATGGATTTAAATCAAATACTTTGTGCAAGATGGTAGCTTCACTTAGTAATAAAGAGTTGATATTAACTAAAAATTATAATAATTCTACATTATTTGGTTTACTTAGAATATGTAATAGATACTTTGAAGATGATAAATCTTATATAATAAATGAACAAAAAACAAATTACAAACCCGTTGAAAATGGTTTGATAATAGACTACTATAATAAATGGAAATCTAACAATATTTATGAAATAAAAGGAGTTAAATAATGAATTATATTAAAGAAAGAGAAGAACTGGTTGAATATGGGAAAATAATGAGTAAAGAAGGTCTTAGTTCTGGAACGAGTGGCAATCTTAGTATATATGATGCTGAAAAAGGATTAGTTTTTATAACACCTTCAGGTGTTGATTATTTAAAGACAAAACCTGAGGATATAGTTGTTATGAATTTAGAAGGTGAAATTATAGAAGGTGACAAAAAGCCATCAAGTGAATGGCATTTACACACACTATTTTACAAAAATAAACCTGAAGCAAGAGCTGTTGTACACACTCATTCTGTTTATTGTACAACTTTTTCATCTTTAAGAATGCCTATATATCCAGTTCATTACGTTATAGCAGATGCTAATGCTTTTGAAGTACCATGTGCTAGGTATGAAAGATATGGAACAGAAAAATTAGCTAAAGCAGCAGTTGAGGCTTCGGGAGATTCAAATGCTGTTTTACTTGCAAATCATGGCTTAGTTGTTTGCGGTAAAAACTTAAAATCAGCTTATGGACTTGCCAAAGAAATGGAATATATTGCAGAAATCCAATATAGAGCAATGAGTGTTGGAAAACCTGTTCTATTAACAGATGAAGAAATGGAAGAAGTAGCTGAGGGATTTAAAAGTTACGGTCAAGCACAAAAGAAGGATTAATAAGAATGAATTCATTTACGTATTATAGCCCTACAAAATATATTTTTGGTTTAGATTCACATAATAAATTAGGCGAAGAGCTTAAAAATTTAAAAAAGAAAAAAATATTAATGGTTTATAGCTCATCTTCTAAGAAAAATGGATTAATAGATAGGGTTGAGAAAATTTTAGAAGAAAATATGATTTCGGTTGTAGAATATAGTGGAGTAAAAACAAATCCTACTACTGATATGGCTTATGAATGTATAGATCTTGCAAGAAAGAATGACGTAGATTTTATATTAGCTGTTGGAGGAGGAAGTGCGATTGATCTTGCAAAATCTGTGGCTGTAGGCTTATGTTGTAATAGCGATGTTTGGGATTTCTATTTAGGTAAAGAAATAGAGAAAGCTGTTGAAATTGGTGTTATTCTTACTATAGCATCATCAGGAAGTGAGAGTTCACCAAATGCAATACTTACAAATAATGACACTTTAGAGAAAATGGCAATAGAAAGTGATCTAATAAGACCAGTTTTTGCTATAATGAATCCAGAATTAACTATGACTTTGACAAGTTATCAAACAGCTTGTGGAATTACTGATATAATAGCACATTGCCTAGAAAGATATTTTACAAACACAGAAAATGTAGACTTAACAGATAGGCTACTTGAATCTATAATTAAATCAGTAATAAAAGAAGGCAAGAAAGCAGTTTTTTGTAAGGATGATGTAGAATCTAGAAAAAATATTATGTGGGCAGGAAGTTTAGCCCATAATAATATAATAGGTTGTGATAGAGAACAAGATTGGAATTCACATCATTTAGAACATGTTTTATCAGCAAAATATAATTGCAATCACGGTGCAGGAATGGCTGTTATATTTCCAGCATGGATGAGATATGTTGCGAAAAAACATAAAGTTGAAAGATTTGCTCAATTTGCAAATAGAGTTTTTGATATAGAAATAAATACTGATAATCCTATCGAAACAGCTATGATGGGAATTGAAAAATTTGAAGACTTTTTAGAAGAAATCAAAATGCCATTAAATTTTGTCAAGCTAGGAATCAGTGATTATGACATAGATGAACTAGTAAAGTTGAATAATTTAAATGGGGGAAAAACAAGCGGCTTCTATGCTTTAAATGAAGACGATATAAGAGAAATTTATAAAATTGCAAGCAAAAATAGGTTATAAAGAATGAATTGCCAGCTCTTTTGGTATTATTAATCGACAAAAGAGCTGGCAATTTTTGTTAGGAAAAATATTAAAAAAATCAAATTAAACTATATGTAATCAATAGGCTAAACTATAAACTATATTTCAAACAATTTCTTTCGTTTTATTTTTTGTTAAATCGCTTATAATATTAGTAAAAGATTTAGAAATTAGGGATAGGTGGTTTATGGTAATTAATAGGTATATAGTTTTTTATTTTTTCTTTGCCCTTTTGGGTTGGGTTTGGGAAAGTATTTATTGCACAGCTCAAAATCAAAAATGGCAAAATAGGGGGTTTTTGTATGGACCTCTTTGTCCGATTTATGGTTTTGGTTCAATTTTTGCTCTTTTTGCTTATGATTTGGTAAATGGTGGAGTCTTGGAAAGACTTTCTTCTATTCAAATTTTTATTGTGGGATTTATTGTTTCCATGATTTTGGAATATCCTACTTCCTATATTCTTGAGAAATTATTTCATGCAAGATGGTGGGATTATACGGATGTGCCTTTGAATTTAAATGGAAGAACTTCTGTGCCAACTTCTGTTGGTTTTGGTCTTGCTGGAATTTTGGTTATGAATTATTTGATTCCTATGGCAGAGAATTTGTATTTGCTTTTGCCAGATATTCTTGTAATAATTTTGCCTTTTATTTTGATTGGAATACATTCATCAGATTTAACTCTTACTGTTGTAAACTTGACGAACTTCCAAAAACAACTTGATGAAATTGAGGAAGAATTCCAAGAAAAAATGACTCAAAGAGTGGATAACTTCTACAGAAAGAAAAAAATGTATAGCCCAAAAGCTCTTAGAAGGGTCGTTTCGTTTAGGATGAGTGAAAGAAGAAATAAGATAGCAAGTAAGATAATTGAAGAAATCGAAAAAATCGAAAGGATAGAAAAAAATTAAAAAATAAATGAAAAAACAGGTGGATTTGACTTATCTCATTTAATTTGGAGTAAGCTAAAATCAGCCTGTTTTTTTAGTTTTGTCAATGTTTATTAGCAAAAATTAAGTTTATATATTTTTTTATAGTTAAGAAAAACTAGCTATCATATATGTTTGCCCTCTTTGATGGATTTACCAGAAAGAGGGCATTTTATGTGTCATAGCTATGAATTTTAATGATTATTTTCGCTACTGGTTGGATTTTCTTTTTTTATTTCTTCTGTTGGATTTATCTCTTTTGATTGATTTGTATTTATTTGATCTTTTTCCTTTTTGTTTTCTGGGGTATTTGACTTATCCTTGTTATTTTTTTCTTTTTTGCTATTTTCGTTTTTTTCAATATTTTCTATTTTTTTATTTTCGGTAATTTCTTTTGTTTCAATTTCTTCTTTATTTTCTTCTTTATTTTCTTCTTTTATTGTTTCTTTTTTGATTGAAACTTTTGGTAAATCTTTTTTGTAGGTAATTTTTCCATTTTTCATTTCAAAATCTCTTGTATAGAAGTTTAGGGTTTGATCTTGTATGAATACTTGAACCATTGAATCTCCTATATTTAAAATATCTGATGAGTCTACTTTATAGTGGTTTTTCAAGAATTCTTTTATATCTTCGATTTTTATTTTTGATTTGTATTCTAGGTTTGTTTGTGGATTTTCTATTTTGTATTTTATTGTTTTTACAACGTCTTTGGCTGTGTATGGACCAAATTTTTTATCTTTTTGCATTTGGATGATTTGTTTTATTGTTTTTGCATGATAATGGTTTTGATGATGCCAATAAAATATATTTTCTCTTACTCCGTTTGACCCATATACTGCTTCATTTTCTGGAAGATTTCCAAAATGTGTAAATTTTGATAGGTCGCCTTCAAGGTATGGAATTACTCCTTCTATTAATTCGGCTCTTATATCTTTATATTCGAAAATTTCATCGTCTGATACGGCAATATCATCGCTTTCGTTTTTTTCTACTATATATTCTGCGTCTGGATAAATATGTCTTGGATTTTCTTTTACTACCCCAACTTCTTCATCGCCTCTGTACAAATGCCAGTGATCTTTGTGGTCGATTATTTTGGTAATTCCTTTTGGCCATTTTTCATCTTTATTTTCATCTTTTTTATCTTTTGGTGGCTTAACTTCGGGATTATTTTTTTCTGGTTTTTTGTTTTCTGAATGATTTTTATTTCCATATTCGCCAAAGTATGCCTTAGGGAATAAATCTTTTGGATTTGTGTAGGTTATTGCCTCTCTATTTTTCGAATCATAAACGTGGTAGTGGTCATTGTGAACAAGAATTTTTACTATGTCATACCTATTTATAGTTCCTTTTCCTAAGATTGGAATTAATTTTAAATTTTTTATCTTTTCTAATCTTTGTTTTTCTTTATTTGATGAATTATTAACTTTATTATTTTCTTTGCTTTTTCTATTATTTTTTACATTATTGTTTGAGTTTGCAAGTTTTTTATTTGTTTTGGTATTTTGATTTGAATGATTTCCAGTATATATTCCAATTTTTATATGTGGATATGAAGTGCTTGGATTTGAATATGAAATATATTCATTTCCATTTGCTGTATAGATATGCCAATGGTCGCCGTGTTGTAATATTTTTACAACCTTATCTCCTGATAGTTTTTGCGAATTGTTTGTTTTGTTTTTTGCTTGACTTGTAGGATTTGTGTTATGGTTTCCTGTGTATGTTCCAATTTTTATATTTGGGAAAAGCCCTGATGGATTTTCGTATGTTAAATATTCGCCACCATCTTTTGTATAAACGTGCCAGTGATCGCCATGTTTTTTTATTGCAATAACATTTTTGTTTTTTAATTTGTTTGTATCGACTACATCTACAAGATCAACTCCTCCATCTTTTCCAAAATCTTTTGGATCTTTGTAAGAGATGTGTTCTTTGCCATCTTTTGTAAAAATATGCCAATGGTCGCCATGCTTTACAACTTTGACTATGTCATCTTTTTTGATTTCTGAATCGACTAAAACTTCTGTAGTATTATCTTCTTTTATTTTTTGCTCTGTTTTTACGCTTGCTTTTTTTTCTTTTTTGTCTTGGATTATTTCATTATTTTTATTAAAACATGAAGTCAAAACAAAAGATGTTGCCAAAGCAAGGGCAATTATTTTTTTATTTTTCATATAATCTCCTATTTTTTTATTAAAAGTACTAAAATCAAACTAAATACCGCTATTAAAACTACAACTGAACCAGGTCTTAGGTTAAAAATATAAGAAAGCATAAGTCCTGCAAATACAAAAACCAAAGAAAAAATTATGGAAAGGATTAAGCTATTTTTGTAAGATTTGCAAATTTGTATTGCCATAATTGATGGAATAACCAAAAGTGAGGAAACTATCAAAGAGCCAATTGTTTTTGCAGAAATTGCTACAGCTATCGCTGTCAAAAAACTTATTGTAAAATTCAATAGCTTAACTCTAAGGCCTAAAATTTGAGAAGAATTTGGATCAAAAAGCAAAAGGTAAAAATCATTGTAAAAATGAAAATAAATTATTAAAAAGCAAAGACTTAAACCAATTAACAAATAAAATTCTTCTTGAGAAATTGTAACAATTGAGCCAAAAAGATATGAACAAATAGCATTTGCACTTGCAGATAAATCAGCCATAATTCCAGCAATACCAATTGATGCTGCAAGAATAATTACCGTTGAAACTTCTTGGTAATTTTTCAATTTATTTCTAATAATTTCAATAGAAAAAGCAGCAAATATACAAAAAATCATAGCCGAAAGAATTGGGCTTATGCCAAATGCAAGACCTATGCTAAGACCTGCCAAAGATGAATGGGATAGAGTATCCCCAATCATCGAAAGTCTTTTTATCAGAACTAATTGACCAATACAAGGAAGAATAATTGCAATTAAAGCTCCAGCCACAAAGGCCTTTTGCATAAAATCATATTCAAAAATATTAAACATAAAAATCTCCCAAACTTTCCTTTAATTTATTTTTATCGATTTTCCTAATTTTCTTATCAGACAAATGAAAAACTTCATCAGAAAAAATAGACGCAAGTTTATAATCGTGGCTAATCATCAAAATAGTTTTTCCATTGTTTGTTAAATTTTTCAAACGCTCATAAAAATCCCTAGAAAATTTCATATCTATAGCAGCTGTAGGCTCATCCAAAATAAGTAGCTTTGCATCTTTTATAAAAGCTAAAATCAAAGCAAGTCTTTGGATTTGCCCACCAGATAAATCACAAAGAGCATGATTTTTTACATCAAGCAAATCAAAATCTTTCAAGAGCTTATCAATATCGTAAGATTTATTCAAAAATTTTATGTGGTTTTGAATAACTTCCTTAACATTCGTTGGAAAAAGTTTATAAGATTGAACAGAAGTTTGAGAAATGTAAGCTAAATCTTTGTAATGATTAGACTTTTCTATCGAATCAGAAAGAATTTTAATCTCTCCCCTATAATCCTTTAATTGATTTAAAATTAAACGAATAAGAGTTGTTTTTCCAGCACCATTTTCACCAATTATCAAGGCGAATTTTCCTTTTTCAACCTGCATAGATAAATTTTCCAAAATATTTTCCTGTTCATAAGAAAAACTTAAATTATTAATCTCTATTGCAAACTTACTCATAAAAAGACTCTTTCAAGGCTTCCAAATTTTTTTCCATCAATTTTAAATATCCCATATCAGCTTCCTCTTTAGTCAAATTTTCCATAGTATATAAAGTCGACGTTTTTGTATTCGTAGATTTTGCCAAAGTTTCAGCAACTTTTGGGGTAGCCTTACCTTCAAAAAATATTGTAGAAATATCATGTTTTTTCACAAAATCAGCTATAGTTTTAAGTTGTTTAGCAGAAGGCTCATCCTCAGGAGATATTCCTGTAACAGCGACTTGTTTTAAATTATAATCATCAGCCAAATAATTAAAAGCGGCATGAGAAACAACAAAATATCTTTTATTTTCATCAACATTTTTAAGCTCATCAGCAAATTTTTTGTCTAATTGCTTGAATTTTGCGACATTTTCATCAAGATTTTTCTTGTAATAATCTTTATTTTTAGGATCAATCTCAACAACTTTTTCATAAATATCCTCAAGCTCAGCTATGGCATTTTTTATAGAAAGCCAAGTGTGAGGATTTACCTTATCCTTTGAAACTTTTCCATCCTTTGCTGAAGAAAGTAAAGTTAAATTTTTAGAAAGATCTACAAATTTTTCCTTATTATCAGAAGAATTTTTTAAATCATCAATGAAAGTTTCCATAGAAGCTCCGTTATAAATTACCAAATCAGCCTTGATAATATTTTTAATATCGTCAGTTTTTAGCTCAAAAGAATGAGGCTCTTGGCTTTTATCAATAATAGATTTGACAATAAATTTATCGCCAACAATTCTTTTTGTAAGCTCCTCCACAGGAAAAAAGCTTGTATAAATTAATTTCTTATTAGAAGAATCTTCTTTTTTTGAAATATTTTCTTTTTGACATCCTCCAAATAAAAAAATAAACCCAAAAATTAAAAAAACCGCTAATAAATTTGTTTTTTTGTGTTTCATATAATCTCCTTTATTGCAAATGATTCGCATTATAATATTTTTAATTCTACTACAGAAAAAAAATAAATGCAAATGATTTGCAAGATAAAATTAAAGATTTTATAAATTATTCTATCCAAAGATTTTTTTAAGATTTGTAGAGATTATTATAAAATTTATCAAAAATATAAATTGAAAAAATTATTCATTTCGGTATTGTAAAAGTAGAAAAGAAAAGGAGAATTTATGATTTACAAAGCAGATTATGTGATATTAGAAGACAAAATTGAAAAAGATTTATTTGTAGAAGTGGAAGATGGAAAGGTAAAATCACTTTCCAAAAATGAGCCAGAAAATTTCACTTATTTGGAAGGGATTTTAGCTCCAGGACTTGTTGATACCCACATTCACGGCTACAAAAATGAGGATATAATGAATGCCAAAAAAGGAGCTTTGGATATAATTTCTCAAGGCTTGCTTGAAACAGGTGTTACGTCATTTTTGCCAACAACTCTTACAGATTCAACTGAAAGATTAAATGAAGCTGTAAAAGTTGTGGGAGAAGAATATAAAGATGTAAAGGGGGCAAAAGTTAGGGGAATATTTTTGGAAGGCCCATTTTTTACAGAAAAATATAAGGGAGCTCAAAATGAAAAATATATGTCCGATCCTGATATAGAAAAATTGAAAAAATGGAAAGAATTATCAGATGGCCTTGTAAATAAAATTGCCATTGCACCAGAAAGAGCCGGCTCACAAGAATTTATAAAAAAAGCAAATGCCATGGGAGTTTATGTTGCCCTAGGACATTCCGATGCATCTTATGATGAGGCAATAAAAGCTGTAGAAGATGGAGCAAATATTTTTGTTCACACTTTTAACGGAATGAGCGGACTTCACCACAGAAATCCTGGTATGGTAGGAGCAGCTATGAATTCAGATGCAATCTCAGAATTAATTTGTGATGGTCATCACGTAAATCCAGCAGCAGCAGAAATTTTGATAAATAAAAAAGGCTATGACAAAATTGCCCTAATAACAGATTGTATGATGGCAGGAGGAATGCCAGAAGGATCATATAAATTGGGAGAATTTCCAGTAAAAGTAGAAAATGGAACAGCAAGATTAGAATCAGGATCATTAGCAGGCTCAATTTTAAAATTAAAAGAAGCAGTTCAAAATGTAGTAAATTGGGATATAGTAGATGTGTTTGAAGCAGTCCAAATGGCATCATTAGTCCCAGCAAAATCCGTAGGAATAGATAATGTATGTGGAAAAATAAAACTAGGCTACGATGCAGATTTTATATTATTAGATTACGATTTAAATTTAAAAGCAACCTATCTAAATGGGGAGAAGAAATACCAAAAATAAATTATCAAAAAATAGGTGTTAGCAAAATAAAATGCTAACACCTGTTTTTTGAAAATATTTTAATAAATTTACGAGCTTATTAAAATTTTAAGACAATATTATAACTAGGTTTTAAAATATTAATTAAAGTTGATGTAATTTTTATATTCCATCTTCAAAATTATCGTCTTCAATTTCCTTTTCGTTTTTGTATTGTATTACTGATTCTTTTCCAATATTAATTATTTCTTCAACGCTATCATCAAGATTTCCACAAGAATTCAAAGCTTGATAAAGACTTGCAAAATTTAAACCAGCTATAACTCTTACGTTAGGAAGATCTCCCAAAGTCATTACGGCTCTATTAAATGGAGTTCCTCCTGCAAGATCGGCAAGAACTATAACATTCTCATAATCTTTTAATGATTTGTAATTTTCTTTTAATTTTTTATCAAATTCATCAAGATTATCATTTTCTTTAAATTCTTGTATTCTTAAATTTTCAAATTCTCCTGCAATCATCTTAACAGCGGAATAAACTCCGCTGGCAAGAGATGCATGACTTGTTGCTATAACTGCATTAGCCATTAAAATACTCCAATATAGGCACCAGCTACACCGAGGATTAATAAGAAGGCAATACATTTAATTGGAGTCCATTTTTTCTTTGTCAATAAGAAAAATAGCAACAAAGTTATAGCTAGGGGTACAAGATCTGGAATTATTCCATCTAAAACTTCTTGAATTTTAACTTTAACAGGTTGTTCTTCGTAAGTGTTAAATTCGATTTCGGATTTTCCATTTCCTAAATCTCTTATAACTGCTCCATCGTTTAATTCTTTTTTATCTTTGTCTTTATATAATAATTCGTCATATTCTGATAACTCATCGTTATTAACAACTGTATCTACTAGAACAGGTGCATTTGTTGTACCGTTATCTACTTCAAGTGCTATTGAAGTATCGCCATATACGCTTACTAAAGCTCCTACAACCAATACTCCAAGAATTGATGCTGCTCTAGTAAATTCTTTGGCGTTTTGCGTCAAAACATCAATGGCAGATTCGCCCATCCTATATGACCAATTCATCAACCAAAATCTTATAGCAAATTGGCATATATTAAATACTACAAAGAAAAGTATAGGACCTGCAATTGAGCCCTGCAAGGCCATGTTTGAAGAAATACCTGCAACTATTGGTACAAGGGTAAACCAGAATAAGGCATCTCCTATTCCTCCCAAAGGTCCCATGGCTGCAACTCTTACGGCTCTTATTGTAGGAATTTCTACTTTATTTTCTTCTAGTGAAAGGATAATTCCCATAACAAATGTTATAAGGAAAGGATGGGTATTAAAAAATTCTAGGTTGTGAGCCATTGATTTAGAAAGGTCATCCTTATTTGTGTGAATTTTTTCAAGACCTGGCAAGATTGAATATAACCATCCACCAGCTTGCATTCTTTCGTAGTTAAATGATGCTTGGAGAAATAAAGATCTCCATACCATCTTATTTAATGTTTTTTGATCTAGCTTTTGACTAGGATTGGTATCATTATAAGAATTCATATCATTATATTCCATCTTCTTCTCCTCCTTCAAAATTTGCAGCTGCACTTACATTTTTTAATCCTACATGGACTTGGTAATCCCAGAAAGCAAGTGCAAATCCTATTAATGAAATTATTAATAGAGCTGAACCAGATAGGGATTCGTTAGCCATTACAATAACTGCAAGGGCAAATCCGATAAAGAAAAATCCCCAAAGATCTCTTGAAACCATAAGTCTTAATAAAACTGCAAAACCTACAAATTTCATCATACCACCAGCAACTCCAAGACCGTGCATTAGAGTTTCTGGAATCATAGCTGCAAGTTTAGCACCGAATGAAGATCCTGCTATAAAGAATAAAACTACTATAATACCAAAAATGCTTCCCAAAAGAATCATTGCGAAATAATTGATTTTTTCGATTCCTTTAGGGTCTGCATCTTTTGCATATTGATCAGCTTTTGCCATAACTGGACTCATCAAAGTGAATATAATTGTAACGCCATATTGACCTAAAAGTGCAAAAGGAATTGCTGCAGCTACTGCTGCATTAGGTTCAAGACCTGATGTTACGGCAAAAATAACAGAAACTATTCCGCCTATAACTGCATTTGGAGGTTGAGCTCCACCTACAGGCATATTTCCTATTGTCATTAATTGATAAGTTGCCCCAACTATAAGTCCTGTGTGCATATCTCCCAAGATAGCTCCTATAACAGGACCTGTAATTATAGGTTGATATAATGATTCTAGGAAAGAGAATTGGTCAATAGCTACTACAAAAGTAACTAGAAAAATTAAAATTATTTGTAATATATTAAAGTTCATACAATCCTCCTAGATATTTTATGAAAATAATTTATTAATGTCTTCTGCTGATTCAGTAGGTACCTTTCTAATTTCTAGATTGACACCTTTTTCTTTAAGCTTTTTAAAAGCCTCAACGTCGTTGTCGTCAACAGCAACAACTCCTGCAACTTGTCTTTTGCCTTCAGCCATGTGCATATTTCCTATATTAAGATCTTTAATAGGAACACCACCTTCGACAAGTGTTAGAACGTCTTTTGGGCTTTCACATATAATGAAAATTTTTTGCCTATCAGCAGCCTTGTGTATAGTATCAATTGTCTTTTGAAGAGTCCAAAACCTAGTAGCAACACCATTAGGAGCAGCCATAGTCATAAGATTTTGTCTCATTTTATTATTTGCTACATCATCATTTGCAACAAGAATAAGATTTGCGCCAATAACCTTTGTCCATTGAGTAGCAACTTGTCCGTGTAATAGTCTATTGTCTATTCTAGTTAGAACAATATTAGGCATAATAAAACTTCCTTTCAAATTAATTTAGTATTTCACTAATAGAGTAACGGCTAACTTTAATTTCAACATCCTTGGCAATTTTGATGATAGCATAATCTTCTTTCAAAGAAACAATTTTTCCATAAATACCATCAGTCAACATAACTTCCTTGCCAGGTTTAAGATTTTTGTGTAAGCTTTCAAAATATTTCTTTTTCTTTTTTAGATTTCTGTGGCTTAATATTTGACTGATTAGTACAAAAATAGCTATAAAAATCAATAAAACCAAGGATGTCCTTGCTATTTCACCTAACATAATCCTCCTTTCTTAAATTATCGAAATAATTTTACAAATTTTTAGAAACATTTTCCCAAATTTTAAAAAAATTATTCTCTAAAATTTAAATATAATTGCTAAAATTTTAAAGTTAGAAAAATTTTATAAAAATAGGATATTTTCTAGAAAACCAGAAAAATAAAATTAAAATATTTATCTGGTAATTACCATTATTTTATATAAAATTAATTGCTATGTCAAGGATTAATTAAAAAAATAATTTTAAAAGCTAATTTAAGCATAAAAAAGTCAAAGCAAACTAATAAAAAAACAAATTACAATAATAAAAATTTACAAAATAAAAATCAAATCAAAAATTATTCTTGTAAGAAAAATAAATTTTGCAAATTAAAGAAAACGATAAATTGAAAAAAAGAAATTATAAAAATTTTTAATGGTTAGAAAATTTTAATTTGAGATTTTTAAAACTAAAAATTATTTTTAAATCTTGAATTTAAATTTATTTCCTTGACCTTGGTCTTTATTTTATATATACTAATATTAGCAATGGTAGTTACCAATGAAAAACTTTTAAAAAGGATGGTATCATATGAGAGAAGTTTTTTTGGGAATTGATGGCGGAGGAACAAAGACGGCTTTTGTTCTTGAAGTTAATAAAAAATTATATGAGCACAAGGAAAAAACTATTCACTTAAAGCAAATTTCTAGAGATGAATTTTTTAAAAGATTAAAAAATGGAATTGAAATTTTAGTCAAAAAGGCTGGAATAGAAATTTCTGATATTGATTTTACTTTTTTGGCTATGCCGGGCTTTGGTCAATTTAAGGAAGACGAATCTTTTATTCTTGAAAGTCTTGAAAAAATTTTGGGATCAAAAAATTTCAAAGTTGGAAATGATTGTTTAAATGGTTGGGCAGGCTCTTTGAATGCGAATGCTGGTATTAATTTGGTTCTTGGAACTGGCTCAATTGGTTTTGGTGTTGATAATAATGGAAATAGTATGATGTGTGGTGGCTGGGGACCTTTGCTTGGAGATGAGGCTAGTGGATATTATATTGGCCTTAAAATTTTAAATATTTTTACAAAAATTTCTGATGGCAGATATGAAAAAAGTCCTATTTATGATCTATTGAAAAATGAATTGGAAATCTCTGATGATTTTGAAATAATTACTTTGGCAAATAATATGCAAAGAGATGAGCTTGCAAGTCTTTCAAAAATTTTCTCTAAGGCAATTGATGAAAATGATCCTCATGCCTTAAATCTTTTGGATGATGTTGCAAAAGAGGCTAGCCTTGTTATAAATACTCTTATCAAAAAACTGGATTTTAAAGGTGCTGTTAAGGTTTCATATTCTGGTGGCGTTTTTAATTTGGGTCAAAGATTGCTTGATAAGATTGAACAATATGCTGATGATAGGGTGGAGATTGTAGAGCCTTTTGCAAATCCTTCTATTGGTTCTTTGATTTTGGCAAAAAAATTTTATGAAAAAGGAGAGATGATTTGATTTTAAGTATAACGGCAAATCCTTCTGTTGATATTTCATATAATATTGAAAATCTCAAAATTGATGATGTTAATAGGGTAGAACTTGTAAATAAAGATGCAGGTGGCAAGGGCATTCATGTTTCTTATGTTTTGAATGAATTGGGAGAAAAGGTAATAAATTCTGGTTTTGTTGGCGGAAAACTTGGGGAATTTATTGAAAAAAGGCTTGATGAAAGAAAAATATCCCATGATTTTATTAAGCTTGATGATGAAACTAGAAATTGTATTGCAATAATTCATGATAATAAGCAAACAGAAATTCTAGAAAAAGGTCCAAAGATTGGCTTTGAAAAGGAAAAAGAATTTTTGGATCATCTGGAAAAATTATCAAAAAATATTGAAATAATAAATATATCTGGTTCTTTGCCAAAAGGTCTTGATGCAAGTTTTTATCAAAAAATTATAAAATTTGCAAAAGAAAATAAAATATTTGTATCTCTTGATACATCTGGAAATACTTTGAAAGAAATTGTTAAAGGGGAAATCAAACCTGATTTGATAAAGCCGAATGAAACAGAAATAAAAGATATTATTGAAAAAGAATTTCCAGAAAATGAAGAGGAAATAAGAAAAATATTTGAAAAATCTCCTCTCAAAGATATTCCTTATGTAATTATTTCTCAAGGAAAAGATGGAGCTATATTTAAAATAAAAAATAAAATTTACAAGGCAAATGTTCCAAAGGTTAAAGCTATAAATCCTGTTGGAAGTGGTGATTCGACTTTGGCTGGAGCCTTATCTGCAATTTATAACAAGGAAGATGATGAAGATTTTATAAAAAAATCAATGACTTGTGGACTTTTGAATGTTCTTAATGAGGAAATTGCCCACATAAATATAAATGATTTTGATAAATACAAAGAAAAAATAGAAATAAAGGAGTTAATATGAAAATTTCAAAAGAAAAATTAGAAAATCTAAAAAAATTAGCAAATGAAGATGGAGTAATAGCAGCTCTTGCCATAGACCAAAGAGGTTCTATGGAAAAAATGATGAATAAAGCAAATGAATCATTGAATAATGTTGAAGGAATTTCTGAATTTAAAAGACAAGTTTCAAAAGAGCTTACACCTTTTTCATCATCAATTTTGTTAGATCCAATTTATGGAAAAACTGCTATTGATGCAAAAGATGAAAATGTGGGATTAATTATAAGCTACGAGCAAACTGGATATGATGAATATGAAGTAGGCAGACTCCCTAAATTAATTGATTTTATGTCAGGACTTAGGGCAAAAGAAATGGGAGCAAACGCATTAAAAGTTCTTTTGTATTATGATGTTGATGAAGATGAGAAAATAAATGATGTAAAAAAAGCTTGGGTTGAAAGAGTTGGCTATGAAGCAGAAGGTTTAGGACTTCCATATTTTTTGGAAATTGTAACTTATGATTATACACTTGATAATGAAAAAGATGAAAAATATGCAAAAGTTAGACCAAAAAAAGTAATTGAAGCTATGAAAGAATTTGATAATCCTAAGTATAAGGTTGATGTTTTGAAAGTAGAAACACCAGTTAATATGAATTTTGTAGAAAGCTATGGGGAAAATTTTGTTTATAGCAAAGACCAAGCTAAGAAATTTTTCAAAGACCAAGCTGATGCGACAAGTATTCCATTTATATTCTTATCAGGTGGTGTAAGTGCAGAACTTTTCAAAGAAACTTTGGTTTTTGCAAAAGAAGCAGGCTCAAATTTCAATGGAGTTTTGTGCGGTAGGGCTACATGGAAAGATTGCGTTGATATATATGCAAAAGATACAGAAAAATCAAAACAATGGCTTAAAGAACAAGGAAAAGAAAATATTCAAAGCTTAAATGAAGTTTTAAAAGAAACAGCTGTTTCAATATTTGAAAAAATTGAAAAATAAAAAATTTAAAAAATAAATCAATTAAATTGGTCTTGAATAAAGTACCAAAGAAGATATAATATTATTTATATGATGGTTACTACCAATGAAGGAGGGCGTAATGCTTTTAGATGAAAGTAAGTTGGAAGAAAAAGATTTTAAATACACTTACACAGAAATTTTAAATCAAGCAGATACATGGCTTGAAGTTTATAATTTATACGAAAAAAGAAAAAATGATATAGAAAATTTTTTAAAAAAAGTTGGCAAAGATTGTAAGGTTATTTTTACAGGGGCAGGAACAAGTGAATACGTTGGAAACATTGCCCTTGATTATTTGAAAACTCATGGAGAATTTGAATTCGAATCAGTTGCAACAACAGATTTGGTTTCAGCTCCTTACCTACATTTTGAAAAAGACCAAAAAACACTTTTGGTTTCTTTTGCAAGAAGTGGAAATTCCCCAGAATCTCTTGCAGCTGTAAAACTTGGCAAGCAAATTGTGGATGATTTTTATAATTTGCCTATAACATGTGCAAAAGAAGGAAAACTTGCTCAAGCTTTGAAAGATGATGAAAATTCTTATGTATTTTTGGAACCAGAAATAACAAATGATAAAGGATTTGCTATGACAAATTCATTTTCATCAATGTTGCTTGCGACTTTATTGATTTTTGATACGAAAACAAAAAATAAAAAAGAAATCGTAGATAAAATTTCAAAACTTGGAAAAGAAATTTATAATAACTTGGAAGAAATTGAAAATTTAGTAAATTTTGATTTTAATAGGGTTGTATATCTTGGATCAGGTCCTTTGGGAAAATTAACAAAAGAAGCAAGATTAAAAATTCTAGAATTAACAGCTGGAGAAGTTGCAACAATTTGGGAATCATCAATGGGATTTAGACACGGTCCAAAATCATTTGTTGATGAAAATACTCTTGTAATTTCTTTTGTTTCATCAAATCCTTACACAAGATTATATGATTTAGATATTTTAGATGAAATAGCAAATGATAAAATAGCAAAAAAAATAATAGGAATTTCAAATTCAAAACTTGATAGGGATTATGAATTGATATTTGAAGAAGATGGATTAGATGATGTATATCTTTGCCCTGCCTATATAATTATTGGACAAATAATTGCCTTAGTAACTAGCCTTAGAGTAGGAAATACTCCAGACAATCCATCAAGAACACACACAGTAAACAGGGTTGTAAAGGGCGTTACAATCCACGATTATAAAAATTAAGGAGAATAAAAAATTATGTCAGCTCTTTACTCAAAACTCATAGATGAGTTGATCACAAAAATTTCCTTTATGGAAAAAGGAGACAAACTCCCATCAGAAAGGCAACTTTGTAAAGACTACAATGTATCAAGAACAACTGTAAGAAATGCAGTTGGCTCTTTGGTAAATTCTGGCATGCTTTATCAAATTCAAGGCAAGGGGACTTTTGTTAGAGAACAAAATAGGCAAAATCTTTCAAATTATTATTCTTTTACTGAACAAACAAAAAGAAATGGCAAAAAGCCAAAATCAATCGTTATAAATTTTGAAATAAAAGAAGCAAATAGCGAGCTAAAAAAATTGTTAAAATTGGAAAAAGATGACAAGATAATTCAATTTGATAGGCTTAGGCTTGCTGATGACATAGCAATGATGTATGAAACAACAATTATTCCTTATAATAGATTTTCAAAAATAAATAAACAATTATTATCAAAAAAAGCCCTTTATGATATATTTGATGAATTATTTAATACAAAAATCTACCAAGTTAAGGAAAGTTTTTCAGTATCAAGCGTAGAAAATGAAAAGGCAAAAGCTTTAAATATGAAAAGCCAGAGTCCTTGTTTAAAAATTCAAAGAGAAAGTTTCGATATAGAAAATATAATGATAGAATATACAATTTCTTATGCGAGAGCAGATAAATTCTATTATGAAACATCTTATAATCCCCAATCATTAATTAAGTAGGTCAAAATGACCTGCTTTTTTATTTTGCAAAATAAAAATTAATAAAATAGAAAAGCATATAAATATTATTAAAAAAATATCAAAACTTGTTTAATTTTTTAAAAGCAGTATATTAAGACTGTATAAATTTTAAAATATGGAGGAAAAAATGAAATTTAATAAAAATTTAAAATATGGAGCATCTGCTCTTGCCCTTGCTCTTCTACTTTCAGCTTGTTCTGGAGAAAATGCAAAGGAAGATGCAAAAGATGCCGTAAGCAATACAAAAGCAGCAGTTTCAGAAGAAGTAAATTCAGTTAAAGACAAGGCTGAAGACAAAAAAGATGAGATGACAACAGGAATTGAAGATAAAGAATTTAAAATCTCACTTGATGATGCTGTTAAAAAATTTAAAGAAGAATTTAAGGCAGAAGAAATAGAAGTTTCATCTCTTGAATTTGATGAAGATAACGGAAAATATGCTTATGACATCAAAGGATTTAGTGGAAATGATGAATATGAAGCAAAAATAGATGCTGATAGCGGAGAAATTTTGTCAAAAGAACAAGACAAAGAAAATGATGCTGATGATAAAAAAGCTATCGATCTTACAAAAATAAAAGATGCAAAAGAAGCTATTAAAAAAGCACTTGAAAACAACAAGGGATTTGTAAAATCTTATGAATTAGATGTAAATGATCAAGGAAAAACTATTTACGAAATCGACGTTGTTGGCGGAGACGATGTAGAACTTGACGCTGAAACTTTGGATATAATTCAAAAATAATAGGAAATTTAAAAAAAATAATTGATTTTAAATTCTTAGCTTGTATAATGAAAGTGTATAGAAGTTAACAAGTTATATGCATTTAAAAAGACAGGAATTGCGCTTCCTGTCTTTTTTTGTGGTTTAATGTTTTGCTTTATTCTTAAATTCAAACCACATTTTAATGCAATCGTAAATTACATTTGCAAATAAATTAAGAATAATAGTTGTTAACAAGTCTTCTATATGCATTTTACTCACCTCCTTTTTAAATTATGGAGATGTTAGCAAAACATCATTTATATTTTATCACAAGAATTATTAAAAAAATAAGAAATTTTAAAATGGATTTTTTAATTTTATTTTTGAATTGTTAATGAATTATTAAACTGACTTTGTCTACGCTCTGGGCAGGATTTGTTCCTGATTTTTATTTATTTTTTAAGTATATTGATTTTAAATTTTTAACTTGTATAATGAAAGTGTAAAGAAACTAATGTATAAGATGCATTAAAAAAGACAGGAGCTGCAACTCCTGTCTTTTTTTCTTAATGTTTTGCATTATTCCCATCATTTTTGCAAATAATATCATAGATAAAATTTGCTATTAAGCTAAGAATAATAGAAACTAATATATCTCTAAGATGCATTTTTACCACCTCCCTACAAAAAGTATAGAGATGTTTGCAAAACATCAAGTATATTTTATCATAAAGAAATTTTTAAAAAAATTATAAAAAATAAAATTCCTATTATTAATTCAATTAATCCTACATTTTTTGCATGATTTTCATCTTTTAATCCGTTTTTATAATCTTTTTCAAAGTTATTTATCAAATTATATTTTTTCTTAAAATAAATATTGAATCCAAAAAATACAAAGGCAATTGCCAATATCAAACTTATTATTTTAAATAATTTCATAAATTTCTCCTAGTAAGGAGCATTTTCTGGTTGTGCTCCCAATTTTTTTATCTCTATTCGTAAAATTTTTGCAAGTTTTGGCAAAATTATTAACAAAACTATGGTGTGAAATACGAAATTTATTGCCATCGTCGGAACTCTCATTGCAAATTGTGCCATAAATGGATTGCCAGTAAGTTGGCTAGTCCAAAGGGTATTTAAAAATAAACTGGTTATAAGAGAGTTTAAAATCGTAGCAAATACGATATTTTTTCTTGTGATTTCTTTTCTATAAAAAAAGAAAGTATAGATTAGGGCTGTGGCAATTTTTGTTGTAACAAAGGGTAAATAAAATCCTCCAGCCGTTGGGAAAATTAAATTCGAAATTACATCAATAATTATTGATGCAAAAACAGCAAGTGATGGATTAAAAATCGAGCACATAGCTGACGTTACAATAAAACCTAGTCCAACTTTTTGACTTACTGTAGTTATAGAAAAAAATCTTGAAACTACAATGGATAATGCCATAAAAAATGATAGCAAAATCAAAGTTCTGATGTTCTTTAAATTTTTCATTTTTTCCTCCTATTTGGTAGTCTGCCATCATAGGAAATGATGTAGCGGATGCAGGTTAAAATCTTTCGTCTAGAAACAACATCCCATTTTCTAGCACTTAACGCCTTAACCCTACTCTACCTATTTTATTTTTCTATATAATTATATCACTTAAAAATTTAAATAGAAATTATCTTTAATTTTCATTATCACACATAAGTTTATTTGCAAATTTTCCCATAATAAAAGGAGTAAAAAAACTTGTAAGTAAAACACCAAGAGCGATTTGAGCTGTTGCAGTTTGAGAAATAGCTGCAAGAGTTTGGTCGCTATTAGCCAAAATTTCTGGAACAGAAGTTGAAAGACCAGCAATAGATGAAATTCCTATACTTGTTATACCATTCTCCTTTAAAATTTTTCTTTCATAGAAAAATAATATAGGCAAAGTTAAAATGTAAAATAAAATACTTATAAAAATCCGTTGAAAACTAGCCTTGAAAGCGCTAATTAAATTTATACCAGAACCAAAAGACCAGCCCATAAAAGGAGTCAAAATATTAATAGCAGGATAAAAAAATTCAGCCATTTCTCTGTCAAAATTTCCAATAATTATACCAAAAATCAAAGGAATTAAAATCGAAATAAGAGGAGTCCAATCAATTACAGAACTTTTTGAAATTGAAAAAATTAAAATAGGAAAAGCAGGCATACACAAAATTTCTGCAAGAGAAAAAGCTGCAATATCATCCTTGTCCCCATAATCATAAGAAAGAGCAAGATACAAAGCAGGATTTAAAGAACAAATACAAGTGATAAAAGCAAGAGCAGAAATTCCAAAAATTCCATCAAGTCCAAAAAATTTAACAAATAAAATTCCAAAAATAAGAGAAATAATGAATTTTAATAAAAGGATAGAGCCTTGTTTTCTGATGATATTTTTCAAATTTTTCAAATCAAGAGAAGTTGCCGACAAAAAACAAATCAAACCGAGAATATAATTTATCCCCTTTTTTGTAAAAAAAGTCCCAGAAACTGTACCAACATTAAAAAAATTTGGGAAAAAAGTATAAAAAATTGCAGAAATCAACATAGGAATAAGCAAAAGCCCTCCTGGGATTTTTTTCATAAATTTTAACATAAAAACTCCTTTTATCATTATAAAAAAAGAATTTTCCTAAAAATTTAAGAAAATTCTAATTTTTTTAATTATTTTCAATATCAAGTTTTAATTGAATATTGTATTCGTCCTTGATTTTTTCAATTAGTCTTTGAGCAAGATCCTCAATATTTTCATCAGGAAAAATTTCCTCTTTTTTAACTTCCTTGTAAGGAAGGACAATATATTTAATCTTGTTATTTTTCAAAATTACAGCAGAACCTTTTTTGTCAGCAAGCCTTGCAATTTTTGAAAAATTTTTGTTAGCAGTGGATATAGAAACTAAATTGTCGCCATTAATTTTCATACAAGCCTCCTATCCTATTTATAGCCATTTTACAAAAATTTAAAACAAAAATAAGAAAAAGCAATATGTAAAATTAAACATTCTATAATATTTTTAAAACATAAATTCAATAAAAATTAAATCATATCAATTAATTAAAATGAAACAAATAATTTAGAACAGCTCCTCATCTTCATCGTTTGAAAAATCAATATCTTCAAGACTTGACATAGTAGTTGCCCAGTTTTTTTCAACAGCCTTTAAGGCCTTATCCAAATCTCTTTTTTTCAAAAATTTGATAATTTCTGCGTGCTCATCAAAACTTGACATCTTGTGGCTATCATCCTCAAAAAAATAAATATCCACCCTAGAAACTTTTCTTTTTAAACCATCAAGTAAAGATTCAATTTCTTTGTTTTGTGCAAGATCGATAATTTCCTTGTGAAAAGCTTGGTCTAATTCTAAAATTTTTATATGATTTTTTTTGTCTTGAACTTTTTTAATATTTTCATTAATATATTCAAGATTTTCTATAATTTCATCATTAATATTTTCAAATCCAAGCTCCAAAGCAAGTTTTTCCAAACTAGAAATTATAGGATAAATATTTAAAGTTTCATCAACATCAATAGGAGCAACCATTGTCCATCTGTTTGCCTTTGACAAAATAAGCCCTTCATCTTCAAGTCTTAAAATAGCCTCTCTAACAGGAGTTCTAGAAATCCCCAGGGCCTCAGACAATTCATTTATACGAATTTTTGATTTAGGTTTTAATTCGCCAGAAATGATTTTTTTTGAAATAAGGTCATAGGCTTCATCTTTTATAAATTTTCTTTTAATTGGAGAAGGTGTAAAATCCATAATAATTCCTTTCTTATTTCTTATAAGTATTATATCACATATTAGAAAATTTTAACAATTTTCTCTAGATTTTTAAATAAAAATTCATAGGCAAGTAAAAATCATTTTGCTTTTATTGAAAAAATCTGAAAAAATTTTTAAAAGAATTTAAAAATAAAATTTTTTAAAAATAAATTTGCAAAAAAATATTTTGCTAGTAACATAGATTTATAAGAAAAAATAGATAGATGACGGGAAGAGTAAGGATTTTACTTTTTTTACAGAGAAAAAGTGTTTGCTGAGAGCTTTTGATTAAGATTATCCCCAAGACCACCCCTGATATTTTCGCTAATACGAAAGGCATGACCTGCCTTAAAACATTAATGAGTATAAATTAAGGTGGAACCACGACACATCGTCCTTTGGGATGGTGTGTCTTTTTTTATTTTAAAATTTTTAAATTCTATCTTAATAAATTTATTTAATGGTTGTGCTTTATTTGAAATTTGTTACTAAATCTTTCTGAAATTTAAGAAAGTGTGGATAAAAATTTTTAAGGAGTGAGAAAATGATAAAAATTAAATTACCTGATGAAAGTGTAAAAGAATATGAAAATGGCGTAAGTGTTGAAGATGTTACAAAAGATATTTCTGAAGGCTTATTCAGATCAGCTCTTGGAGCTGTTGTTAATGGAAAAGTTATGGGCTATGCTGAACCTATAAACGAAGACTCAGATTTTAAGGTTATAAAATTTGAAGACAAAGAAGGAAAAGAAATTTTTTGGCATACAACAAGTCATTTGATGGCTGCTGCTATTAAAGAGATTTGGCCTGATGCAAAATTTGCAATTGGACCTGCAATTGAAAGTGGATTTTATTATGATATAGATCTTGAACACAGATTTGTTCCAGAAGATCTTCCAAAAATTGAAGAAAAAATGAAAGAAATTGCCAAAAAAGATTTGAAAATGGTAAGAAAAGAAATTTCAAGAAATGAGGCTTTGGAATATTTCAAAAAAGAAAATCAAGAATACAAGGTTGAATTAATTGAAGATCTTCCAGAAGATGAAATTATTACTCTTTATGAAATGGGAGATAATGTATTTGTTGATCTTTGCAAGGGAGCTCATCTTCTTTCAACAAAATCAATCAAGGCAATCAAATTAAATTCTATAGCTGGTGCTTATTGGAGAGGCGATTCTGATAGAAAAATGCTTCAAAGAATTTACGGTATAAGCTTTGAAAAGAAAAAACAATTAGATGAATACATTGAACTTCAAGAAGAAGCTAAAAGACGTGACCACAGAAAAATTGGTAAAGAAATGAATCTATTCTCTTTCCACGATGAAGCTCCAGGATTCCCATTTTTTAAAGAAAACGGAATGATTTTAAGACATGAGCTTTTAAATTGGTGGACAGATGTTTTAGCTGAAAATGGTTACGGCGAAATTCAAACTCCACTTATAATGAATGAAGAATTGTGGCACAGATCAGGTCACTGGGATCATTACAAGGAAAATATGTATTTTACAAAAATTGACGGGGAAAATTATGCAGTTAAACCGATGAACTGCCCTGGATCAGTTTTAGTTTATGGAGAAGAACCACATTCATACAGAGATCTTCCAATTAGACTTGCAGAATACGGCCAAGTTCATAGACACGAATTATCAGGAGCTTTGCATGGACTTTTCAGAGTAAGAACATTTACTCAAGATGATGCCCACGTTTATTGTTTGCCAAGTCAAGTAAAAGATGAAGTATTTAAAATGATAGACCTTGCAGATCTTCTATATTCAACATTTGGTTTTAAATATAAAATAGAATTATCAACAAGACCAGATGATTTCATGGGAAAAATTGAAGAATGGGATTTTGCAGAAAAAGCTCTAGAAGATGCTTTGATTGAAAGAGGAATTGAATATACAATAAATCCAAAAGACGGAGCATTCTACGGACCAAAAATCGACTTCCACTTAGAAGATGCAGCAAAAAGAACATGGCAATGTGGAACAATCCAACTAGATTTCCAATTACCACAAAACTTTGACCTAACATATATAGACGAAAACGGTGAAAAGAAAAGACCAGTAATGCTTCACAGAGCCCTTCTTGGATCAATCGAAAGATTTATTGGTTCAGTTACAGAACAATTTGCAGGAAGATTCCCACTTTGGATTAATCCAAAACAAGTTGAAATAATTCCAGTATCAGATAAGTTTGCAGATTTCGCAGATGATTTGGCTAAAAAAATCAAAAAAGCAGGCTACAGAGTAGAAGTTGACCACAGAAGTGAGGGAGTAGGATATAAAATCAGACAAGCTCAACTTATGAGAACAAACTACATGCTAGTAGTAGGCGAAAATGAAGAAAAATCTGGAAAATTAACAGTAAGAAATAGAGACGGAGAAGAAACAAAAGACGTATCTTTCGAAGAATTTATTGAAAAATTAGATGAAGAAAGAGATAATAAATCTTTAGAGTCAATATTTTAAATAGATATTTTAGAAGATTAGGGTTATAATTTAATCATTGGATTTAAGTCTAATGATGATTATTTCCCTTATTTTCTTTTTATATTGAATAAAATATTTTAAAACTTTATGATTTAGGAGGTTTTTTATTAATAATGGAAAAATTTAATGCTTTAATCTTGGGAACAGATTCCAATTCTTACTCCGTAGCAAGAAGTTTCTATGAGGCTTTTTCAAAAAAAGCTATTGTAGCTGGTAGTGCAGTATTAGTACCTTTTGTCGATTCAAAGATTGCTGATATTAATACAAAAAAGAATTTTTCAACAGATGATGATGTTTTTGTAAAACTTTTAAATAAGATAGGTAAGAAACACAAGGATGAAAAATTAGTTTTTTTTGTACCAACTGAAGAATATATGTCAATGCTTTTAAAAAACATAGACAGATTAGAATTTGATTTTGAAATTCCATACCCTAACAAAGAAATGGGAGAAAAACTTATAGAAAAATCAAATTTTTATAAGTTATTAGATAAAAACAATATAATTTATCCAAAAACTCAACTAATAAATAAGGATAATTTGGATCAGTTGGATCTTGATGGCGATCTTTTTGTAAAAGCCGATGATTATTCACAATTTTTGGATTTAGACCTTAAAAATAAGAAAAAGGGTTATAAAATAGAATCAAAACAAGAGGCAATAGATATTTTAAAGGAAATATTTGAAAAAGGCTACGATCATAATATGATAGTCCAAGAATATATAAATGGAGTAGATGGAAGCGAATATTCCCTCAATGGATATAGAGCTAATGATGGAAAAGTTTCAATGACCTTGGCTAGAAATTTATTATCAGATCATAGAGATATGTGGGTTGGCAATCATCTTGTTCAAATTGATTATGATGATGAAGAATTTTATGAAATTGCAAAAAAAATAGTTGAAAAAATAGATTATTATGGTTTATTTAACTTTGACTTCAAAAAAGATTCTAAGACAGGAAAAATTTATTGTTTGGAAATGAATGTCAGACAAGGTAGAACTTTCTATTACACAAACCTTTCAGGTGTAAATTTAATAGAGCTTGCTATAAAAGATAAGGTGTTTGGCGAATCCTATGAAAAAAGACCAGACAAAAAATTTATGCTAAAAGCATTGTCAGATAGCTTTATAAGAGAAAATATTAATAAAGACTTGCTTGACGATTTTAACGAAAGATTAAGTTTTTCTCAAAATCCATTAATAAATGATCAAGATGATTCGAGAAAAAGAAGAAAAACAGTAGAAAAAAGTATAATAAGAAGAGAAAAGCAAATTGAAAATGAAGAATAAATAGCGGCTTTTGCCGTTATTTTTTCTGTATTTTTTATTTAAAGAAAGGAGTTTTGATGGCAGAAGTAAAATCAGAAAAACTTGGGAAAATGCCTGAGGGAAAATTGTTGTTTGAAATGAGTCTTCCAATTATAATTTCCATGCTTGTTCAAGCGATTTATAATATTGTCGATTCAATTTTTGTAGCTAGATTATCAGAAAAAGCTCTTACGGCTGTAACAATTTCTTTTCCAATTCAAAATATAATTATAGCCTTTAGTGTTGGCTTATCCATTGGTGTTTCGGCACTTTTGTCTAGGTATTTGGGAATGAAAAATGAAAAAAAGGCAAGTAGCGTTGCGGTTCACGGAATAATTTTATCAGCACTTATGTCTTTGATTTTTGTTTTTATTGCAATATTTTTTGTTGAACCTTTTATAAAAATGCAAACAAATGATCCTAAAATTATTTCTTATGGTATAGATTATCTTCACATAGTTTGCCTATTTTCTTTGGGGGTATTTTTCCAAATATTTTTTGAAAAACTTCTTCAATCAACTGGACTTACAGTTTATACTATGCTAACTCAAGTTATTGGGGCGGTTATAAATTTAATTTTGGATCCCATTTTTATCTTTGGACTTTTTGGATTTCCAAGACTTGAAGTAAAAGGTGCTGCCATTGCAACAGTTACTGGACAAATTTTGGGAGCTTTGATAGGACTTTTTTTAAATTTAGTAAAAAATAAGGAAGTAAAATTAACTTTCAAAGGCTTTTCAATGTCCCATTTGATTTTTAAAGAAATTTTTTCAATAGGACTTCCGGCTGCTCTTATGAATGCAATCACATCCTTTGCAACATTTTTTATAAATACAATCCTTGCAGGCTTTGGCCAATCAGCCATAGCAGTTTATGGGGTACTGTTTAAACTACAAAGTTTTGAATTTATGCCAGTTTTGGGCATATCAAACGCTATAGTTCCAATAATTTCTTATAATTTTGGGGCGGGAAACAAAGAGAGAATAAAAAAATCAATAGAATTATCGATCACGTGGGCAACCCTTATGATAATTTTTGGTATGATAATATTTATGGTATTTCCAGAGACAATTTTAAATTTATTTTCAGCCACAGATAGAATGAAAGAAATAGGAATACCAATGATTAGAATTGTTGCGATTTCATATTTGCCAGTAGGTTTTTCCATAGTATGCGCATCAATTTTCCAATCCCTATCAAGTGCAGGCATAGCACTTTTTGAACCATTTTTGAGACAATTTATAATTTTATTGCCATTGATGTATCTTATTGGAGAAAAAACTGGAGATATTAATAAAATCTGGTATTCATTTATAATAGCAGAATTTTTGGCAGGACTTTATTGCGCATATTTTTTAAGACGCGATTACAAAGAAAAAATAGAAATTTTATAATAAATTAATTTTTACCAGACTTATTTACTCAGGTCTGGTTTTTTTAATTTAAAAATTTTTAATATTAAGAATATTTACATCTGGGAAAATGTTTTGACAGCTTTGAGCAAATAGTGTATTATAAATTTGAAGTGGTAATTACCAAAATGTATATTGAAAACGATTTATAAAAGGGAGAAGATTTATGAAGTCAAAAAACCATGCAAAAAATAAATTGCCTAAAAAAATACTAGCTTGCGCGATAAGTTTATCTGTGCTTACTATTGCGTCAAATGAGGCTTTTGCATCTGAAGAAAAACCTACAAATGAACTTGTTGAAAAAGAAAATTTTGAAAAAAATGATAAAAATGAAACTGAATTAAAAAATGACCAAATAAATAATGATGTTTCTAAAGAAGATGAAAACAAAAAAGCTTTAGAAAATGAAAATAATAAAGAAGTTGAAAAAGAAAAAACAAATTCTTTTGAAAATAATGAAAAGCCTAAATTAGAAGAAAACAAAAATGATTTGCCTAAAAAATCTCCAGCAAAAGAGAATGAACAAAAGGAAGTTATAGAATGGAATAAGGCTTCAAAAGAAGGAGAGGTTGAAGAAACTATAGTAGATAATACTCGCTATAATAATTTAAAATCAACTCAAAAAAATGATAATGGTCAAAATACTGCAAATTTTAAAAAAGAAGGCGTTGAATCAAATCCTTCTGGTAATACAAATGTAAATGTTGATTTTATAGATAATTCTAATGAAAACCAATCTAGATTTGGAGTGTTTTTATATCACAAAGATAATTCAAATAATATTTTCGTAGGCTATGATAGAGCAGGCTGGTTTTGGGAATATAAATTAAATGGAAAAGGCGATTATTATGGCGGAAAAAGAGTAGAAGCTCCTAAAAAAGGAGAGAAAAATTCTCTTTCAATTTCTATCAAAAGTGATGGTCAATTAAATGCAACTAATAATGGAAATGCTGTTTTTGATACAAAAGTTATTCCAAAAGAAATATTTGATGCTTTAATTAATAATAGGTCAGTATTATTAAAATTGGGTTCTTATGGAAATGAAACAACAAATATTTTAGTAAAAACTGACAATCAAGAAAATATTAAAGCTCAAGAAAAACCAATCGAAAAGGCAGATGAGGCTGATGATTCTAAGGCTGTTTATGACACCATAGAATCAAAAGAGATGAAAGCCACAATTGATACCTTATTTCCAAGAGTAAAAGAATATTCATATAAGGGAAAAACATTTAAGGCAAATGTAAATTTCACTGATACTCTAAATATAAATGGAATAAAAGTAAAACCAGATGTAAAATATGAAAAAATTTCAGCAAATGAAGCCAAATATACTCTAACAATAAAAGATGATGCAAATTATATAAATGCAATTCTTGATGTTAGAATGAAAATTCTAGATAATCAATTACATTTTAATATTGTAAATATAGTAAATAATAACAATATTAAAGGCGGTTCAATAATTGATAATCCAAAAAAACTGATAACTACGATTGATTTTAAAGATAATTTTTTAGCATCTGTTTCAAGCAGTGAAGAAAATGCAAAATTTGATGGGGCAAGAATGAGTGTAAATACTCATCAAAAAGGCGATGACCACATTGATGTTACAAATCCTATGGGAAAAATAGAAAACAAGGGTTATATGTATGGCTTTGTTTCTAATAAAAATATTTCAGCAGGAGTTTGGTCAAATTCACAATTTAATTATGGCGGTGGAGCAAATGATTACACTAGACTTACTGTAAACAAAAAAACTTATGGAAAAGAAAATTTTGTAGGAATTGGCTCATCAGCTTTTCTTTATCAATTGGCTCACAAAAATGAAGATGGAACTTATAAAGTTTATGATGAGAGAACTTGGATAAAACCTGAAGCTAAAGTTATATTAGCAGATGATTTAAATAATGATGGTAAAGTTAATTGGCAAGATGGAGCTATTGCATATAGAAATATAATGAACAATCCAAAAGGATCTGAATATGTAAAAGATTTGATTGGACAAAGAATAGCAATGAATTTTGGTTCCCAAGCTCAAAATCCATTTTTGGCAACCCTTGATGGAATTAAAAAAGTTTATCTAAACACAGATGGACTTGGACAAATGGTTTTATTAAAAGGATATGGCTCAGAAGGACATGATTCTGGTCACTTAAATTATGCAGATATAGGAAAAAGAATTGGTGGAGCAGAAGACTTTGTAAAATTATTAGAATTAGCAAAAAAATATGGAGCAAGAATAGGAATCCATGTAAATGCATCAGAAACTTATCCTGAAAGTAAATATTTTACACCAGATAGACTAAGAAAAGATGAAAATGGCAATTTTAAATATGGATGGAATTGGCTAGACCAAGGAATAAATATAGATGCGTCATACGATTTGGCAAATGGTAGATATAATAGATTCAAAGACTTATATGATATAGTTGGAGATAAATTAGATTTTGTTTATGTAGACGTTTGGGGCAATGGTCAATCAGGAGATAACAATGCTTGGCAAACTCATCAACTTGCAAAAGAATTAAATGATCTTGGCTGGAGAGCAGCTTTTGAGTGGGGATTTGCTGGAGAATATGATTCTACATTCCAACATTGGGCAGCAGATTTAACATACGGTGGTTATTCATTAAAAGGAATAAATTCTGATATAGTTAGATTTATTAGAAATCATCAAAAAGATTCATGGGTAGGAAATTATCCTAAATATGGTGGAGCAGCAGTTAATCCATTGCTTGGTGGCTATGATATGATTGATTTTGAAGGTTGGCAAGGAAGAAATGATTGGGATGGATTTATTAAAAATATTTTCAAAACAAATCTTCCAACCAAATTTATCCAACATTACAAGGTATATGAATGGAAAAATGGAAATCCAGTAAATATGTCTGACAATGGACAAAGCTATAAGTGGACTCCAGAAATGGAAATTAAATTAAGAAATGAAAAAGAAAATGGCAAATATGATGAGCTTATAATAACTAGAAAATCAAATGATGTAAATAATCCTTTGTACAAACAAAGAAAAATGACTTTAAATGGAAAAGTTGTGTTTGATGAAGGAAAATATTTGATTCCATGGACTCAAAATGGCGTTGAAAAACTCTACCATTTTAATCCAAAAGCTGGAAAATCTACATGGGAAGTTTTAGATGGTTGGAGCGGAAAAGTTTATGTATATGAACTTACAGATTTAGGAAAAACTAACGAAAAAATAGTAGAAATTGTAGATGGAAAATTAGAACTTGATGCAAAAGCAAATACAGCTTATGTAATCTACAAAGAAAAACAAGAAAAAGAAAATGTGAAATTTTCTGAAGGCATGGGAATTGAAGATGTAGGATTTAATTCAAAATCACTTGAACATTGGGATATAAAAGGGGATAAAAAATCCGCTGATGTATTCTTATCACAAGGTGCAAATCCAATGCTTAGAATAAATGATAATAAAGAAGAAGTAAGCCTTACACAAAAAATTACTGGACTAAAGAAAAATACTAAATACGCAATATATGTAGGAGTAGATAACAGATCAGATGCTAAGGCTTATTTGGAAATAAAATCTAATGGAAAAACTTATTCTAACTATACAGAAAAATCAATAGCAAAAAATTATGTAAAAGCTAACGCCCACAATACATGGCAAAAATCTGCAACTGTTGATAACACATCTTATTTCCAAAATATGTATGTTTATTTTACAACTGGAGATAATCCAGAAGATGTAACAATAACATTAAAAAGAGAAAAAGGCGAAGGAGCAACTTATTTTGATGACTTGAGAGTTTTTGAAAATAAATCACAAATGTATGAAAATAGCCACGATATTGGCGATGGAGAATTTTTCCAAAACTTTGAGCAAGTTGGACAAGGTATTTTCCCATTTGTAATAGGAAATGTTGAAGGAGTAGAAGATAATAGAACTCATCTTTCTGAAAAACACGATCCATATACACAAAAAGGATGGAATGGAAAAGTTATTAATGATGTAATTGAAGGAAACTGGTCCTTAAAAACAAATGGACTTACAGGAAGAAATGCCCTAGTTTATCAAACAATTCCACAAAATTATAGGTTTGAAGAAGGAAAAACTTACCAAGTTGTATTTGATTACGAAGCAGGTAGCGATGGAACTTACGCATTTGTAATAGGAGAAGGAGAATATACAAATCCATCAAATTTAAAAGTATATCATTTGCCAAAAACTTGGGAAGATGGAAATGATAAAAGTACAAAGAGAGTTAAATTTTTGGTAGAAGGAGCAAAAGGAAGATGGATTGGAATTTTGTCAACAACAAAAGCAGCTGATCTTCAAAAAACTTCAGGCTCAGTATCAGATTTTAGGTCTTATAAGGATTTTGTTTTAGATAATCTTTTGATAAAACAAGTAGAAGTTACATCAAAAATATTAAAAGAAAATTTCTTGGAAAGTTTTACCCCACAAAAAGATTTATCAAAATATAAGGAAGAATCAGTTAAAGATTACCAAGATGCTCTTGCAAAGGTAATATTGGCAGATGAAAATATGAAACCAGAAGATATGCAAAAATTGATAGATGATGTATATCAAAAACAATCTGAATTAGAGGCTGTAAAAGATTCAATAGGTCTTGAAGATATAGAAAGTCTTGATGCGGTTGCACAAGCTGGCGAAGAATTGGAAAAAGCCTTTGATAAAAACACATCTACCACATGGCATTCTCCTTGGTATGATAATTCGATTGGAAAAAGTGCAACAGTAGAATTAAAACAAGCAACCTTGATAAAAGATTTTATATACATTCCAAGACAAAGTGGACATAATGGAATAATAAAATCAGGAAAACTTGAAATAATTGACGATAAGGGAAACTCTACAATTATAGAATTTAAAAATTTTGCAAAAGATGCAAAAGCAAAAAAAGTAGAATTTGAAAAACCAATAAATGCCAAAAAAATCATAATCACACCAACCGAAACTTGTGGAGATAATAATAACGTATTTTTATCAGCAGCAGAATTTATTTTCTCACTTCAAGATATAGGACAAGGACACGAAAAAATTGACTATGATAAATTAAAAGAGATTATAGATTCAGTAGATGATGAAAATTTAGATTCATTAAAAGAAAATTTTGAATATATAAGAGAAAATGATTTGATAAGCAAAGATTCATACGAAAAAATCTTGGAATCTGTAGAAAAATACGAAAAACTAAAAAAAGCACAAGAAGATGCAATAAAGGAGCTAAATGATGCAGGAATAAAAGAAGATTTGTATTTGGAAAAAATAAGAAAGGCAAAAACAATAGAGGAAGTAGAAAAAATAAAAGAAGAATTACTAAAATTAAACGAACAAAAACCAGACGAACAAACTCCTCAAAATCCATCAAATCCACAAAATCCAGATGATTCATCAAATCCAAAAGATTCATCAAAAAATCCTAAAGAAAAAAATAATTCTAATAAGGATGATGACAATAAAGCTCAAAGAAAATCTAAAAAAACTATTAAAAACGAATACAGCAAACAATCAAATAATGTAAAAACAGGAGTAGCAAGCTCTACAGGAGCAATACTAGCACTATTGGGCTCAGTTGTTGGTCTATTTAAAAGTAAAAAAAGAAAATAATTAAAAAAATAAGGGCGAATGCCCTTATTTTTTGATTTTATGGATTCCCAAAAATATATAATCTAAAAAGCCTAATCTTATTTGATAAAAAATAAGAGATAGGAAAAATACCACAAGGCCTGTTGCTATTTGTAGCAGTGGGCTTGTAAGGTTTAGAAAGGAATTTAAGATTATTTTTGTAAAGGGGAATAGGTAGAGTAGTCCGCTCAAAAAATATTTTTCAAAATTCACTTCGTAAATATTTGTTTTTAGTATTAAATAAATTATCAAAACTACTGAAATGTGAAATCCTATAAAAATTTTATATTTGTCTATGGCAAGGATTTCTATAAAAAATATCAATAGGGTTATTATATAAAGGTACTTATTTACTTCTTTTGCTGGAAGAATTCTTGCAAAGGAGAAATAAATAAAAATATAAAATAAGTATTTTTGATATTTTTCGATAGCTTCTAGATATTTTGTGTTATAGGCAAGTAAAAATAAAATTAGACTTATTATTCCAACTGCCATGGAAAAATAAGAGCCAAATATTTTAGTTGAGCATCTTTCTATAATATATAAGAGAAAAATTCCTAGTAAAATTTTGTAATTTTTATTAATTATAGTCAAAAAATTTTTTCTTACTACATTTATGTTGTAAATATCTACTTTATCTAATAAAATAAGTATAAGGCTTAGTGTCAAAAGGGGAATAAAAAAATAAAAAACTTTTTTATCCTTTTGATTTGAAAAGATTACTGAAAAATATGCGCAAATATACAAAAAATATATTTGTGTAAAGGTTATTTTATTTGTAAATAAGGGTAAGTATATTGTAATTAAGGTAAAAATAATTGCTATAAGATCTGCTATTATTATTTTTTGTTTTTTCATAGTATCACCACTATGATTATATAATAATATCAGCTTAAAAGAAAATTATTTAGGGGAAATTATGACAAGGAAAAAAAGAAGCGAGGCTTTTTTGGAAAAAAGCCATCCAAACAGACAAAACACAAATAAATACAATAATAAAAAAATCCAAGATAAGAGGCGAAATAGAAGAAAAAGAAAACAAAGGGATAGCTTAATCAAGCTCTTACTTGTTTTTATAATTTTAATGATACCATTGTTTTTATACCAAAAATTTATCAACACTCCTCAAAGGACTATAAATAAAGCTGTTGCCTCAATCAAGAATTTGGATTATGAAAAACAAGAAAAATATTTTGATAAGATTACCAATGTAGAGGACATTTTGAAAAAATCTTATTCATCTGATAAGAAAGAACAGGAAGAATTTTTGAAGGCAAACTTTGCCAATTTAAAAGTCGATGTAAAGGGCAAAAAAAGGACAAAAGATGGATTGGAAGTTGAGGTTGATGTAACAAATATTTCCTATGTCGATGTATATGATAATTTAAAAAACAAAGACACAAATGTTCATGCAACATATATAAAAAAATTGTCCAATGACAATCAAGATAAATTAACGATAAGGGCAAAACTCCTTCTAGAAAAAAAATTTACCTACTACAAAATATACGAATCAAGAGATTTTGTAAATGGAATTTTGGGTGGGGCATTGAAATATTCTGATAAATAATAATATAAAAAGCTGTAGATTACTACAGTTCAGACTGTTGGTAAAGTATACAAATCCTCATGCTAAGAATATCATACGAAAAAAATTGATTTGATTTCAAATTTTAAAATTCGTCAAAAAACGCACTGTTTGAGCGTTAGCGAGTTTGCGTTTTTAGAATTTTGGAATTTAGAAATCAACAATTTTTGAAGTCCGATATTCGTGCTTGAGGGTTTGTTTACGCTCTGAACTGTAGTAATCTACAGCTTTTTTGTAAAACACATTATAAAATTTTTAAATTTTTTTAATATCCTGGTTTTCCTAATAATTTGAACATTTGAGATTTATATTCTTCAACTCCTGGTTGATTAAATGGATTTACTCCTAGCATATATCCACTTACTCCAACAACTATTTCAAAGAAATAGAATAATTCTCCCAAACTTTCAGCTGAAACATCATCAATTGTCAATAAAATATTTGGAACATTTCCCTTAACATGGGCAATTATTGTCCCTTCCATTGCTTTTTCATTTACAAAAGACATTTTTTTGCCAGCAAGATAATTTAGACCATCAAGATTTTCTTCATCTTCCATAATAGTAAGGTCCTTATTGGCACTTTCAACTTTCAAAACAGTTTCAAATAAATTTCTCTTGCCTTCTTGAATCATTTGACCAACAGAGTGAAGGTCGGTTGTATTATTTACAGAAATAGGGAAAATTCCCTTTCCATCTTTTCCTTCACTTTCAGCAAATAATTGCTTCCACCATTCAGAAACATATTTTAATTTTGGCTCATAATTTACCAAAACTTCAAGGTCTTTGCCATCTTCATTTAACATATTTCTAATAGCCGCATATTGAATAGCCTTATTTTCTTCAAAAGAATCTACAGTATAATTTTCAATTCCTTTTTTAAATCCAGCGACAAATTTATCAATGTCAATTCCGGCAACACACAAAGGCAAAAGACCAACCGCAGAAATTACAGAAAATCTTCCCCCAATATCATCAGGAACTACAAAAGTTTCATAGCCTTCCTTATTAGCCAAATCTTTTAAAGCTCCCTTTTGCCTATCAGTTGTAACAAATATCCTTTCTTTAGCCTCTTCTTTTCCATATTTTTCTTCCAAAAGCTCCTTAACAAATCTAAAGGCAATAGCAGGTTCAGTAGTAGTACCTGATTTTGAAATTACATTAATAGAAAATTCTTTTTCCTTTAAATAATCAAGAAGTTCATGCAAATATTCCCCAGAAATTTGATGACCTGCATAAATTAATTCAGTCTTATCATTTTTAGGGAAATATCCTTTCATAGCATAGTCAACAGCCTTAGTACCAAGGTAAGATCCACCTATACCAATAGTTACCAAACAATCAGAATTGTTTTGGATTTTTTTGCTAGCTTTTTTAATTCTTTCATATTCTTCCATATCTAGGTTATTTGGCCTATCAATCCAACCCAAAAAGTCATTGCCTTCTCCGTCTTTGTTAATTAAAGAAGAAAAAGCATCAAGACTTTTTTCCTTATAAGAATTGAGATTTGATAAGTCGACATTATTAAAATCAATTTTCATTACAAATCCTCCTTTGGATAAATTATACCCAAAAAGGAATAATAAGGGAAATTTATTTTGCTAATATAGTTAATAAATAAAGTAATTAATTAAATAAAATTAAAAAGCAAAAAATTATAAAACTAAAAGCTTACCTTTAATCCTTAAATAGCGCAATATAATTTTATAGTTTGCTTACAAAAATATTTTGAAATCTAAATAAGTCGAAACTTTAAAAGTAATAAAATAGAAAGTCTCAATAATAGAAAACATTTCTAAATTGATAATGATAATAAAAATCACTATTTAGAATGATTAAAACTTTAGAATCATTCTTGACAAATTAAAATAAAAAGATATACTATAAAGTGTAAAGACGAAACGGTAAAAAAATACGTAGAAAGGAAGTACATATATGCCAGAATTAAAAGGAACAAAAACAGCTAGCAATTTAATTACATCATTTGCAGGTGAATCTCAAGCAACAATGAGATACACAATAGCAGCTAAAATTGCTAAAAAAGAAGGATATGTTCAAATCAAAGAAATTTTTGAAGAAACAGCAAGAAACGAACAAGAACACGCTAAAGTATTCTATAAATATTTAAAAGAAGAATTTAAATTAGATGCAATCGAATTAAATCCAGAATATACAGCATTCCCAGTTGTATATCATGATACATTAACAAATCTTGAAGGTGCAATCGGCGGAGAAAACGAAGAAGCTGAAGATATGTATCCAAAATTTGCAGAAGTTGCAAGAGAAGAAGGATTTGAAGAAATCGCAAGAAGCTGGGAACAAATCGCAAAAGTTGAAGCAGCTCACAGAGATAGATACCAAAAATTACATGATAATATCGAAAATGGAAAAGTATTTGAAAAAGAAGAAACAGTTAAATGGAAATGTTTAAACTGTGGATATATCTACGAAGGCAAAAAAGCTCCAAAACTTTGTCCAGCTTGTAAACATCCACAAGAATACTTTGAAGTTGCAAACTTTAACTATTAATAAGTAAAAAATTAACACGAAAATATAAAAAAAAACAAAAATTAGAATCTTTCAAAAAAAGTCCTGCATAAAGCAGGATTTTTTTTGTCCAAAATTATCTTATCTTAAATTTGCTTTCGATAAATTTTTAAAACTTTAAAAATGCAAATTAAAATTTCTTAGACTTTATTTTTAGTCCTTATTTTTTTGAAATTATTTTCAAAAATTATAAATAAATTTCAATATTTTCGCTAATGTGCTAAAATATTTGTAAGAAAATAAAAGGAGATTTTTATGAAAGCAATTTTAACCATAATTGGAAACGACAAACCTGGGATAGTGTATAGGGTAAGTGAGTTACTTTATAAATATAATATGAATATTTTAGACTTTAACCAAACTATAATGGAGAAAAATTTTGTGGGAATCATTAACGTTGATTTGACTAATGCAAACGAATCTTTTGAAAAAATAAAGGATGATTTGACAAAATTGGGCGAAGAAATTGGTCTTGAACTAAGACTTCAAAACGAAGATCTTTTTGATAAGATGGCAAGGATTTAATATGGATACAAAGCAAATTATTGAAACTATAAAAATGCTCGACCAAGAACACCTTGATATTAGAACCATAACTATGGGAATTTCTCTTCTTGATTGTGCAGATAGTGATTATAAAAAATCATGCCAAAAAATTTATGACAAGATGATGAAAGAAACTGAAAATTTCATCAAAACCACAAAACTTGCCCAAGAAATTTATGGAGTTCCTATAATTAATAATAGGATTTCTGTAACTCCAATTTCTCTTGTTGCAGCAAGCTCAAAAATTGATGATTATACGCCTTATGCAGAAGTTTTGGACAAGGTTGCTAAGGAAGTTGGCGTTGATTTTATTGGGGGATTTTCTGCCCTTGTTCACAAATCCATGACAAAATCTGACGAAATTTTGATAAATTCCATTCCTCATGCCTTATCTACAACTGATTATGTTTGTTCATCTGTAAATGTTGGTTCAACAAGATCTGGGATTAATCTTGATGCTGTAAAACTTTTGGGCGAAAAAATAAAAGAATTGGCAAAATTAACCAAGGACCAAGATTCACTTGGATGTGCAAAATTTGTTGCCTTTGCAAATGCTGTTGAAGACAATCCATTTATGGCAGGCTCTTTTCTTGGAGTAGGTGAAGGCGATACAGTCATAAACGTAGGAGTTTCAGGTCCTGGCGTTGTAAAATCTGCCCTTGAAAAAGATAGGGGAAAACCAATCAACGAAGTTTATGAAACAATCAAGAAAACTGCTTTCAAAATCACAAGAATGGGAGATTTGATAGGTCGTGATGTTGCAAAAAGACTTGGCAAAGAATTTGGAATTTTGGATTTATCACTTGCTCCAACACCTGCAATTGGAGATAGCGTTGGAAGAATTTTAGAAGAAATTGGAATTGAAAATGTTGGAGGACACGGGACAACTGCTGCCCTTGCCATGCTAAATGATGCAGTCAAAAAGGGAGGCCTTATGGCTTCATCATCAGTCGGAGGACTTTCTGGAGCATTTATTCCAGTAAGCGAAGATGAGGGAATGATAAAAGCTGCCCAAGCTGGACATTTGACTTTCGATAAACTTGAAGCCATGACTTCAGTTTGTTCTGTTGGTCTTGATATGATTGCAATTGCCGGTGATACACCAGCATCAACAATTTCTGCTATGATTTTGGATGAGGCATCTATAGGAGTTATAAATCAAAAAACAACAGCCGTAAGAGTTATTCCGGTTTATGGCAAGAAAAAAGGAGAATTTGCAGAATTTGGAGGACTTTTGGGTTATGCTCCAATTATGGAAGTGAATAATTCAAGTGCAGAAAAATTTGTAAATAGGGGAGGAAGAATCCCAGCTCCAGTCCATTCATTTAAAAATTAGAACAAGGAAAAATCTTTTAAAAATCTAAAAGTCCAGTAAAATACTAATATCAAAACTTAGGCAAAATAAATTTTACCCAAAGCCTAAGAGCAAAAAATAGCATAAAAAATAAAAAGGAGAAAAAATGAAAGTAATAGTTTCAGAATCATACGAAGAATTATCACAAAAAGCAGCCGATCTTTTTATAAGCATTTTGCAAGAAAAACCTCAATCAAAATTAGGGCTTGCAACAGGCTCATCCCCAATCGGATTATATAAAAACCTAATAAAAGCTCAAAAGGAAGGAGAAATTTCTTTTCATTGGGCAAAAACAATAAATTTAGACGAATACGTAGGAATCAGTCCACAAAATGAACAATCCTACCAATATTTTATGAATGAAAATTTATTTAACCACGTAAATATCAAAAAAGAAAATACCCACCTACCAAAAGCAGACACAAACGATGAAAAATACGCAGAAGAATACAATAAATTATTAGACGATTTTGGAACAAGAGATTTGCAAGTTCTAGGCCTTGGACCAAATGGTCACCTAGCTTTCAACGAACCAGGAGAATTTTTAAATAAAAGAACATCAATAGTAAAATTAGCAGACGCAACCATCGAAGCAAACTCAAGATTTTTCGAATCAAAAGATGATGTTCCAAAATACGCCATATCAATGGGAATGGCAGATGCCTTTAATGCCAAAACCCTAATAGTTGTAGCAAGCGGAAAAAATAAAAAAGATGTAGTTAAAAAATTAATAGAAGGTAAAGAAATCTCCCCATCTTTCCCAGCATCCTTCCTATCACTTCATCCAAACTGCTACCTATTTGTAGACAAAGAAGCAATGGGAGAATAAAAAAATAAGAGGCTGTTGCAAAAATGAATAAGTCATTTCAAATTGCTAGAAAAATATCTACAAAGATTTTTCCAATTAGACCCAAGTCTAAAAATCTTCGAAAGAATTCCTAGCCATATAATGATTATTCATAATTTTGCAACAGCCCTTTTTTAAATGCGAATTTTTACATTCCATAATAAGAAAATCACAAAGCAATTTCATCAATGAAATCCATAGATCTTCTCATCTTTGCCATATCTCTTGCAAATTTCATATACATAATTTTACTTGCGTTGTTGAAATTATTTTTAAGTGCTCTGTCCCTATTTAGGCTTGAAAGAGTCATTCCATTTTTAAGGATTATAGTTGAGTTTTTAATATCCCTTACATAATAACAATTCACAAAACCACGCCTAAAATCGTCATTTTCGGTTTGGTTAATCTTAAAAGGAAAAAACACATTAAAAGCATCGATGCAATAAGGCAAATTCCTAGAAACCTTTAAAATTTCCCTGATATTTTTGTGCATAAGTTTAACAGAAATAGACCTCTCACAAGCCATGTGTTTTAAAAAAACTTCGCAAGATCTCCTATCAACAAAAACTTTTTTGTTGGTATAAACTTCACATCCAATCCCAACTCCCTTGATTATAGTTGGAAGAATTGCAACAACCTTGTCCATAAATCCTCCTTTCTTTAAAGAAGAAAGACTTCTCTAGACATTAAGTGTACAATAAATTAATATTTTAGTCAATAATAGACTAAACCAAATCCTCTTTCTCAAAATATTTCCTAAGCTTTTTAATAATAAGGTAGTGATAATTAGTAATAGATTTAGGAGAAAGATTCAAAAGCCTTGCAATTTCCTTGTGAGAAAAATTCTTATCATATTTTAAATACAAAATTTCCCTTTCTTGTTTTTTTAAAGATTTAATAGCATTTTCCAATTCATTTATTTCGATTTTTCTTACAAAATCATCCTCAATCGAAATATCATCATCTATTTTTTCTATAATTTCCACACCTTGCATATCCTTAGAATTTAAAGAATAAATTTTTTCCCTCTTACACTCATTCAAAAAATAAAAATACAGCCTATATTTCAAATATCCACCAAAAGACCCCCTCTTAGCATCAAAATCTTCTACAATTTCAAATACCATATCCCTTGCCATAATATAAGCCTCATTTTTGTCAAAAATATCAAATCTATTTGCCATAGAAAGCAAAAGAGGTTGGTATTTTTCAATAATCGCATCCAAATTTTCTATACATATTTTCATTAAATTTTCCTAACTGCGATCGCTTGTATTTGTCGACACCATAATTCTAGTAAAAATTTTGGAAAAAGTTTAATCAGATAAAATACAAAAAAATAAAAAAAATTCGCCTAAAAGAGATTTGGCGATAGAAAAATTAAAGTAAAAGGAATTTAATATAAAAATTATTATAAAAAAAGAGCAAAATAAAAGACGGGAAAACCCGTCTTTTATCTTATGCTAGTGTAAAATCATCTCTTGAAATATTTTCCATATAGGCTTTGTTCATAGTTGTGATTTTACCTTCTTTTGTTTGGAGAACTTTTGAATTTATCATCTCTCCCATTTGTGCTTTTACGATTTCGTCATTCAAATTTGCTTTTGGATGGTCTATACTTACCATTTTTGTTTTGCCCAAGGCATCTTTGAAAGATAGTTTTAGTTTTTTTGTTTGCATATTATCTCCTTTCTTTTAATTAAATAACTTCTTCAGTGATTTTTTCAAAACTATATGAATCTGTTTCGCTTAGCTTTATATAAGCATTGGCAAAATTTTTAAGCTCGTCATTAGTTAGAGCATCATCTAGATTTGAAAATGTTCTAGAAACTTTCTTTACTTCTTGTCCTTCGTTTACATCGAATTTAATTCTTAGCTTCATATTATCGCTCCTTTCATATATAGATAATCAAAATTGAGAAAATGTCCATAAAAATTTTATAGATTTTCAAATTTCTAGAAAAAAGCCTTTATTAATAAGTATTTTTGGTGTAAGATTAAATCTAGTAAGAAAGATTTATAAAAAATTTATGGTGATAAAATGGAAAATAAAAAGAAAAAATCAAAAAAAACGAATATAGTGTGGAAATTAATATTTTTGATAGGAATATTAATTTTGTTGTATCCTATTATATCCAGATTTTATTATAGGATTGAATCGAACAATCAAGTTGAAGTTTTTAATCAAGGAAAATCAAAACTTGATAAAGAAGAAATCCAAAGAAGAATGGGACTTGCCAAAGCCTACAATGATTCCTTGTCAGGAGGACCTACAACTGATCCTTTTACCGAAAAAAGATATAAAGAAGGTAGGAAAGAATATGCTAGGATGCTTGAAGTTGAGGAGATGATCGGTCATATTGAAATTCCAAAAATAAACCAAGACTTGCCAATCTATGCAGGAACAAGTGAAGATGTTTTGCAAAAAGGAGTTGGCCATTTGGAAGGAACATCCCTTCCAATTGGAGGAAATAATACCCACACAGTCCTAACAGCTCACAGAGGTCTTCCAGAAAAAACTTTGTTTACAAATTTAAACGAGCTTGAAGTAGGAGATAAATTTTATATTCATAATATAGAAAAAACTATAGCCTACCAAGTTGACCAAATCAAAGTCATAGAGCCAAGCAATTTTGAAGATTTAATGATAGCACCAGGCCACGATTATGCAACCCTTTTGACCTGCACACCTTTTATGATAAATTCCCACAGACTTTTAGTAAGAGGACACAGAGTAGAATACGTAGAAAGTGTAGATGAAGAATTGATAAAAGAAAATAAAACAAATTGGATATTTAGAATTTTATTCTTCATAGCCCTAATTATAATAATTATACTTTTATGGAGAATTAGAAAACTAAGGAAAGAAAACAAAAAAACATCAAGTAAAATTGACCAAATCAAAGAAAAATTAGACAAGATAGGTGAAGATAATGAAAAGAAAGATTAATATAAAGAAAAATCTTCCCTTTTTACTAATATTTCTAGTAGGATTTTTGATTTTTTCCTATCCTTTTATAAGCCAAAAATTTTATGAAATAAAAGCCAATGATGAGATTGTTATATTTAATAAAGAAAAAGAACAAATCGACAAAAAAGAATTAGAAAGAAGGATGGAGCTTGCAAGAATTTATAACCAAACTCTTGATCCATCAAAACTTGTAGACCCCTACGATGAAAAAGTAAAAGATGCCAAAGCAGAATACGCAAAAATGCTAGAAGTTCACGAAATGTTGGGACATATAGAAATCCCAAAAATCGCAGTCGATCTTCCAATTTATGCAGGAACAAGCGATGACGTTTTGGAAAAAGGAGCAGGCCATTTGGAAGGAACATCCCTTCCAATCGGTGGCGAATCAACCCACACAGTTATAACAGCCCACAGAGGACTACCAAACGCACTTTTATTTAGAAATTTAAATCAAATGACAGAAGGCGATATATTTTATATCCATAATATAAAAGAAACCTTGGCATACAAAGTCGACAAAATCCAAGTTGTAGAACCAAGCAACTTCGAACCGATTTTAGTTTCAGAAAAAAAAGATTATGCGACCCTTTTGACCTGTACACCTTATATGATAAATTCCCATAGGCTTTTGGTAAGAGGATATAGGATTCCATATACCCAAGCCATAGACGACGGAAAAGCAAACACACCAAGACTAAAACCAAATTTCTTCCAATTATTCTTAGTACTCTTGCCAATATTATTATTTACAATAATGGTATATCTAAGAGAAAAAAGATATTCAAAGAAAATCAAAATGGAGGTAATAGACATTGAAAGAAAACTCAGCGAAAAAGAAAATTAAAATCTTTGGCTATATATTAATACTTTTTGGACTGATAACACTTGCCTTTCCATTTTCAAAAAGAATCTATTCAAACATAGAAAACAAATATAAAATAGAAAAAATAATAAAAGCCCAAAAAGAAGACGAAAAATTTGACCAAATAGAAGAAAAAGCCAAAGAATATAACGAAATAGTAAAAAAATCCGATATATCTATGGTTGATCCATTTACAAGCAAAAATCTTGGCTCAGTAAATATTTTAAATAATCAAGATGATATATTTGCCTATATCGAAATACCAAAATTAAACAAAAAAATCCCAATCTATCTTGATGCAAGCTATGAGCATATAGCTTGGGGACTTGGACAAGTTTCAGGAACATCAATTCCAATCGGAGGCAAATCAACAAGAAGTGTCCTTGCAGGTCACAGAGGCTGGTGGGGAGATACCATGCTTTTGTACGCAGATGACTTAGTACAAGGCGATAAAATTTATATAAAAAGAGCAGAAAAAACCCTAACATACGAAGTTTCATCAAAAGAAGTAATAGGACCTTATGATTGGGAAAAATTAAAAGTTGTAGAAGGAGAAGACATTATTACCCTTCTAACTTGCCACCCATTTAGATGGCCAAGGCCAAAAAGACTTCTAGTAAACGCAAAAAGACTAGAAGAAAAAGAAGAACTAGCACAAGATGAAATCCAAACTACCACAATAAGCAAAAATGTAAAAATCACAAATTATTTGTACGTTGGATTTTTGATAATAGATTTCCTTTTGATTTTATTCGTAATATCAAAAATAATAAAAACAATAAGGAAATAAAAATAAAGAAAAATCAAAAAACTTGGAAGAAATTTCCAAGTTTTTTTTGTGCCTAAAATTAATTTTTTATATTTGGAAAATTTTTTTCCGTAAATAAATTCACTATCATTCATTTTCTGTTGAAAAAATATTTAAGAAATATTTTTACACTACTTATAAAAAATTAGAAATTTTCAACGATAAGCTAATAATTTTATAAGAATAAATAAACAAAAAAATTTAAAATTATTTGTAGAAAATTGAGCTTTCAAATATTTTTAAATATATATTAAGTTTTTAAAAATATGTAAAAAATGTGTTGACTAAAAATTTTTTTTTAGATATAATTAAGAAAACTTAGAATTGTCTAAATTCTAAATAAATATTTTAGGACGATTTAAAATTTAAATTAATTTTTTGAAATAAGATGATTTCAAAGAAATTTTTCCATGCTTAAATCAAAATCCTAAAGACATACTAATTTATTTAAGAAAAAATGTAGGTTGATACTTTAGCAATGCACAGGAAAAAAATGTGGCAATAATTTTACTGCTTAAAAATCATGTGCTATTTATGGCTAAAAAACTAGACTTGTGGATAACAAGTCATAATTATTTAGGTAATTTTCAAAAAAAAAAAAACATAAAATTGCCCTTGAGGAGTTCTTATGAAAAGGTTATTAAGAAAATTGACATCATTTGCAATCGCACTTTTTATGGTATTGCAAGTTATGCTACCAGCTTTTGCTACGAGGTCGAAGGCTGAAGAGCTTGAACCAAATACTATAAAAAACATTGAAAATCTTGAAACGAACGAAGATGCTTACTTATCTATCACAAATTCCCAAAAAATTTATGATAAGAAAAAGGTAGATAAGGATGAAAGCAAATTTTCTATTGCAGTAGGTCTTCCTTCTACAAGTTCAAGTTTTAGACTTGTAAAAAGAAATGACCTCAAGCTTTATGAGGATAAAATTTTCCAAACAAATGAAGATGCAAGTAAGGAATATTGGCGTATAAAAGATATGCTAAACTTGCAAGGTCTTGATCTTGATCTTGAAATCATCAAAGAAGACCAAGGATATAAAATCCTTACAAAAAATGAGATGGAAAATCTTGAACAAGGCAAAAAAGATAATTTTTATGGAGAAAATTATTCATACATAGACTTTAAAATATTAGACGATTTCGATTTTGATGAAAAAGGAAATCAAAAATTACTTAACCAAGATAAATTAGTATTCAATTTAGAATTTATTAAAAATATATCCCCTGACCCTAATTACAATTTGTTTGAACAAGATGAACAAGGAAATTGGAATATAAAAAATGAGGGAGATATATTTGCCCTTATTAATGAAGATAAGAAAAATCTTTATGACACCAATTCTTTGAAAAATGATTTAAATAGCTTGAATGCTTATAAAGAAGAAAGAAAACAAGCTGAAGAAGAAAAGGCACAAAAAGAGGCTGAAAAAAAAGCTGAAGAAGAAAGAAAAGCCGAAGAAGAAAAAAAGGCAGCTGAAGAAAAAGCTAAGGAAGAAAAAAAGGCAGAAGAAGAAAAGAAAGCCCAAGAAGAAAAACAAAAAGAAGAAAATGCAAATTTTGAAAAAGCCAACAAAGAATTAAAAGAGGCTTTGGAAGATGAAAATAATTCAATCGAAGATATACAAAAACTTCTTACAGAACTTGGCGAAAAATATAATTTGTCATTAGCTAATCAAGAAAAATTAATGGCAGAAAATGATTCTGCAATAAAAGCTCTTGTGGAAAAAGATAGGAACGAAAATTTTAGGGCAAATATGCTTAGACAGTTGCCAAGAAGAGTCCCATCAAATTCATGGGATGGTAAACTTTTCCACCTAAATCTTGAAATGAATGTCAAAGCATCTCCAGCAAATCCTATACCTCAAGGTTGGTATTTTGATGTTCAACTTGGACCATATCTAAAAGAAGACATCGGTCAAGCTTGGAATGATTTGTATGATGGCAACAGACTAATAGCAAGCCCAGTATATGATAAAGCAAAACACGTAATAAGGTATGTTTTCCAAACAAGTGTTACAAAAGATACTAAATTAACAGTAAACCAATATTTGGGTTTTGATTTAGATAATATTGGAAGACAAACAGAAATTGACATTGACATCAAGGTTGCACCAAAAAACAACCCAATCCAGTCAATGACAACTAAACATGTAAATATAAATGACGACAATCCTGTAGAAAGTTCTTACAATGTTGTAAGCCAAGGACAAAGTGAAGCAAAACATTATCCATTCCAACTAAATTGGACATCCGAACAACAATATTATGGTGGTACAAATCCAACTGTGGAATGGAACATAGAAGTGGACACAGCTTCCCTAAAAGATAAGAATCTTGACTTTAATAATCTAAATGTTTCTATATTTGCAGGAGCAGAACAAGGTTTAAATAATTTCAAGTTTAAGGCATCAACAAATAAGTTTGATCTTGACGATACACGTAATTATATTTCATCATCAAGATTGGGAGAAATTCTACAAAAAAACACTTCAATAGCTAAAAATGCTCTTGGAGAAAAATTATTTATTAGAGTAAAAGCTGAAGTAAACAAAAATCGTCTACACGATTATTATTCTATAGGTCTAAGAATAAATCCAGATGGCAATTACATCAAAAAAATGCTTGACGAATTTATAGAAGAATATAACAAGCTTCCAGCAATCATCAAATGGATGAAGGGAGCTGAACAAGCAAAAGAATTTGCAAAACTTCCATTTAACTTAGTAGAAACAATGATTCCTGCCAAAAGTACCGGAAGAGATAACTTTACAAGCGAGAACTTCTACTACGATTCATCAAGAACAATCTATGCAAAAAGAGATTCTGATAAAAATGTCGACTGGTACGCACTAGACTTATTAAGACTTGGCGAAAAACCAGACCAAGCCTTTAACTATCCTGATTTTTTAATAAATAATACACCAAGCAAACCAATTAATCCAAAAGTATTCTACTATGTTCCACTAGAAAATGGACTTTATAAAAGAACTCCTAATATAGGTGAAGTTGTAACAGAATATGGAGATTTTTTCCCAGGAACTTTAATCTCTTATGAATATGACAACCAAATAGGTACAAGAGATGATACTTATCGTTTCGAAGCAAATATCAAAGAGAAAAAAGTAAACAATCTAGTAGGAGAAACAACTACTGGTGGACCTATAAACTTATTTACAAAAAAAGTTTCCAACAAAGACCTAACAGATAAATACTTAGCCTACCTAGAAAATCCATATCCAATAATGCGTATCAACAAAAACTTTGATATGGTACAATGTTTCAACAATGGAACTCCAGACCCAGCATTTAAGGGTAGTGATGGAATATTCCTAGATATTCACGAAGATCCATCAGGTTATTATTTAATATCAAGACTTAACGAAAGAGTAGGAAATCCTAAAGGAAACTATAGACTTGTTGATCACTTAAATGGACAAGTAACTAGCGATGGAATATATTTGAATCCAAACGGAATGGATCAAGGTCAAGCCATGGAAGATTTGATGAAAAGAATCTACTTCTATGGTGAACAAGTTAAAAAAGAATACACTCAAGGTAAATTCAACGACTTACTTGGAAGCGAAACTAATGGCGAAATAATGCACAGGCTCATCGAAAACTCCATGTACCAAAGAGTACTCCATCACTTCACAGATGGTTTAAACATAAGTGAGGACTTTTTCGAAACTTCATCAAATTATAACGAAGATTCATGGAAAGTAAACTACACCCTAACAGGAGATAGAAATGCTGACGGTAGTTGGAAAGGTGATTATTTCGATGGAGAGAAGAAAAATCATAATACTTACGAAGGTCTTAGAAAATTAAAAGATAATGAAACAACTATCAAAAACTACCCAATCGTAAAAAACACTCAATATGAGATGGCTAATGAACTATTAAAGAAAGTTATTGCATCTTATAAAAAAGGTTCTGATTGGAACAAAGATAAAGCAAACACAGTTCAATTAGTTTTCTACAGCCACACCAAAGAAGGACAATACCAAGAGCTAATCACAGGTCGTATTACAGAACCACTTGAAATTGACAAATATACAAATGATGGCAAGACAAAACTTGAAGGAGCAAAATTTACTTTTATCAACAAATATACAAATGAAAAAGTAGAATGGACTTCCCAAAAAGATAATAACGAAAAATTATATTTAAAACCAGGTTATTATATAGTTCAAGAAGAAGCTCCATCAGGATATGAGCCAATCAAAGAATTCGAAATTCAAGTAAAAAGAAGCCTAGTCAATGAAGATAAAGGGCCATACAAATTTAAAAATTTACCAGAAATTCATGTAAACGACGGCTACAAAACAGAAGTAATAATAAAAGACAAAGATATTCCAAAATCTGCTGAAGGCACAAACTTGGTAGAAGTTGACAAAGACAACAAAGTCAAAGTTAAATTAACAAATATCCAAGATAACCTAGGCGATTTAGAATTTGTAAAGAAAAATGAATTTGCAAAACTAAACGGAGCAGAATTTACACTAAGAAAAGTAACAGCAAACTCCCTTGATGATGTAAAAACTCAAATAAAAGATCCAGCTACAATTAAATACGATGATGCTTACAAGCAAACATCAAAAGGATATTATGGAGAATTCAAATTTGAACAAATTCCAAAAGGCTACTATATCCTGGAAGAAACAAAAGTACCAGCAGGCTACCAAAAAGCCCCACTTTATATTCTTGAAGCAAAAGAAGAAACAGTTGCTGGAAAAAATAAAGTAGTTTTACATTTTGTAGGAGAGAATGCTCCTAAGGAAAAAGATGGTGACTTAACAATTGTAAGAAACTATCCAAAAGAAACTGAGATAGAATTTAGGAAAATTAGAGAAATACAAAATGGCGAAGAAAAGCAAGGTCTTACAGATGCTAGATTTAGATTAGAATCACTCTGGACCAAAGATGGATCAACCTACCTAAAAGATTTGACATCAGATTCTATCAAAAAAGACGGCGGCAAAGAAAACGAAAAAGGCTACTTCCGTTTTGATAAATTAGTCGAAGGTAACTACAAGCTAACAGAAATCCAAGCTCCTTATGGTTACCAAGTACTAGATTCATATTGGAGAATAGAAGTTCGCGAAGTAAATGGCGAGCTTGTAAAAACAGTCTATGAAGTCAAAAAGGACGGCAGTGGAGAAAAGAAGATAAATCTAAATGATGAGTCAGTCTACGAACTAACAAACAAGCCTAGAAAAATTGACATTCAGTTTACAAAATACCTAGGCGAACTAGAAAAAGATGAAGATGGAAAAATCAAACTAGATAAAGATGGCAAACCTATTGTCCACAAAGAAGAATACAAAAAGCAAATTCCAGGCAAAGATAATAAGCCAGTAAGCTTCGACCTTTATAGCTCAGACTACTACGGAGCAATAATTGGTAAAAAAGTAGATGGTAAAATACAACCAATACAAACTGGTATAACCCAAGCTGAAGATGGATTCTTCCACCTAAAGGGATTAGAATTTGGTAAGTATTATGTCCTAAGAGAAACAAATCCACCAGAAGGATACAATGTTGCAAACGACATTCTACTTAAGGTAGAGGCAGAAGCCATAACCAACGTTGGTGAGATGAAGGTAATAGTAAGAGACCCTAACACCAACGCAGATACAGGTGCCCATTCTATCTTCAAAGGTGTAATCGACTTTAGAGAAGGCGAGCAACTAGGTAAATTCTCAATCAGAAAAACTGGTAATGCAATTTCCTATGTTGATAAAAATGGAAAACTTGTAACAATAGGCAAAGACAATCCTAAGATTGTTGGTCTAAGACGTGCTTACTTCAGACTCTATACTGCAGATAACAAATTCAATATCGAGATGAACCCAGGCGGTTACGCAAAAGAATATATCCAAAAAGTAACTCCAGGTAATCCGATAATCTTATACCTAACTGAAGAAAAAGCTAAAACAATGAGCCGAGAAGACCTAAATAAATTAGGGGTAGTTGGTTACAAAAATTTCAAAAGCAAAGATGGAAAAGAAGTTAGTTATGCAGTAGATAAAGATGGTAAGAGATTTAGAATTGGTGAAGACCCATCAACTCTACCAGCAAATCAAGGTATTGTGACTTTCGATAACTTAAAACCTGGCTACTACGTTCTACAAGAATTTAGAGGACCAGCAGGTTACGAAAAAACAACCGATGAGTGGTATGTATATGTAGATGAGGCTGGAAGAACTTACAGGTCAGATAAAAAATTCGACCCAAAAACCTTAGCTCAAGGAATCCAGTCAATAAGCTCCATCACAAACCCATCAATGAGCCCAAGACTACAAATGGCAGGACTTGATGTATCAGAACCAATACAATTTAATAATTTGATGCAAGCTCCAAGCAACCCAAATCTAGATCAATTAAGTTATGATCTATCTAATGATGATGTAAGAGTAAAGGTAGAGGCTGGAAAAGTTGACACAAGTACAGGTGCTAGAGATATTAACATATCAATCAAGCCAACTGGATCAATTTCAACGCTAAAAGGTGATAAAATCCACGCTGTATTTTTAGTTGACAGGCTAAAAGATCAAAGTTTAGGTTACTTAGATATGAATATCAACTACTACATCACACAACTTGTCGATATGGCAAAAGCTAATGGATCACAACAGATTGACTTAACCATAATGCAGTTTGATAATAATTCTAACAATACTAAATTATTAAGCATAGTAAATCAAAACTCTGATACCATAAATGCAGAAGAAAAAAGATTTACTCCATATAATATAGATGGTAGTCAAGGAACAGAAGTAAGCTATAGAGACTACTTAGCAGCTGGCGGAGTGAGTGAAAGAAAAGTTGACAATAGGACTGATCCAAGTGCGACATTGAAAAACAAATTCAATAATAGAACCTTTGACAAGTCCTTCCTAAAAAATGGAACTTATGATAACAAATACCTATTTGTAATCAATACTCACAGATTACCAGATGCTGGGTCTGCTAATAATTACAAGGATGTATTATCTAATTTCACTAATAATGGATTTGAAATAAACTTTACCCATATTGTAGGAGCTAGTGCTTTGGTAGGTAATACAAAAAAATATGTTGAATCAATGCAAGAAACTGAAGGAGTTAAGTTTGAATACTATCTAGGTGGAAAAATAATAGACGGTGCTGGAAACAGTATTCTTGGAAGAGGAATATTCCAGCCTTTATCAGATTATAAATCTCCTGTGAAAGATGCGGTTATAAATGTAAACCTAGCTGATTATATCAAAACAGATGGAAAAGTCACAGAGACCATAGATGGCAATAGCACAAATCCTAACCTAGAAAATGGACCTTATTCTAAGAAATTCTCTTTAGATAAGGCGGATTCTGAATACAAATTATCTTACAAGATATATGTGGATGAAAATTCTACTGACAATCTCAATAAGATTGTAAATATCCATAATTTGATAAACTTTAAGGCAAATTCTGGTGCAAATCAAATGGATTTAGACCCAGATTCAAAGCTTGTGACCTATAGAGACAAGGAAGATACACCACCATTACCAAACACTTATAAAGTAAACCTAAAACAGCCACAAACAGGTGGTACAGTTAGTGCAAATCCAACATCTGAAAAGGCAGGAGAAACTATCACATTATCAGCAACGCCTGCCCAAGGTTATAAATTTGTTAAATATATCGTAACAGCAAACGGTCAACCTGTAACTGTTAACGGAAATCAATTCACAATGCCAGCATCAGACGTAACAGTAACTGCGATCTTCGTAGAAGATTCTACAACACCTCAAGGTGACAAAAATCTAGAGGTCAACTTCACTTACTCTGGATCAGTAAATGGTAATGCAGCAGGTCCAGGTACTACTGATTCTCCAGGTAGACTAAAACTCTTCGAAGAAGGTAAACTAGAAGCAATAGAGACTATAGATGCTGTAAACTCAGGTAAGGTACAATTTAAGACCAAGCTTGACTCTAATAAGAACTATAGACTTGTCTATACTATAAAACCTAGCCTTGCTAAAGATTGGGCACTACCAAATGTATCTAATTACACAATAGATAGTGAATCAATAACAAAAGCTAAAGATACCGTGAGCTTAACAATAGCCAATGGTAACACCATGGACATCTTCAATAAAGACGAAACTGGATTTAGGATTCCTCTAAGAATTACCAAGGTCAATGAAAACAATGGTGTCCTAACAGGTGCTCAATTTAGAGCTAGAAAGCTTCTAAAGAGTGATCAAATTATTGATGAAAAACCTCCTGTATATGGTAATGAGGAATTTGATGGTGTATCAGAAGCAACTGGTCTTCCAGGAGATAACTACTTCAGAGAATTGTCGCCAGGTCTCTATGAGCTAACAGAAATCAAAGCACCAAGTGGAGCTTATAGACTTCCTAAAGATGAAAATGGCAATGACAAGAAATGGTATTTCAAGGTAGAAGTCGCAAAAGATGCTAATGGAAACTACAAAAAACCATCTGACGATGACTACATGAAAATAGAATTCCAATTTACTGAAACCTTGCCAGAAAATGTAGAAGATGCAAGATGGGCAATACCAAAAAAAGATAGAAAAGAGCTTCTAGGTAAACCAATCAAAGGTATTAAGCTTGGCGATAATGAGTATGATAAATTCACTCAAATCATCAAGGACGACCACAGGTCAGACCCAGCAAGACCAGATGCTCCATACAAGGGTATCGACGATGTTAGAGTTACAAACTTCCTCAAAACAACAGAGCTAGGCTTCTACAAAAAAGACCTTGCGACCTATCAAAATATAGATGGAGCAGATTTTATTTTAAGAAGAGCAAAACTCGATGGAGATGGCAATCTAACATTTGATAATGAAGGAAATCCAAAATACGAAAATCTTAACGAAAAAGAAAAGGCTGATGATGGCAAAGAATATGATAAGTTTATCAAACCAGAAGGCTATGATGAAACTATCAACGGTGTCAAAAAGACGTCAAAGAGGGATACACAAGTTCTTTTCTCTAATCTAGAACAAGGTACTTATATCCTCAAAGAAACAAAGCCATCAGCTGGTTATAAGCTAGAAGATAAATTCCTAGCTATCACTTTCAAAGCCGATGAAAAAGGTTATTGGAAGCAAGTTATCAAGGCTTATGAAAAACAAAATGGAAAATATGTAGAAGTAGAAAAGCCTGGATTACATTTCCAAAAAGATCAAGAGGGAGATTTGGATATTGTATTTAACAACAAAGACTACATTGACTTCAAATTCCAAAAAATCGAAGGCGTAAAAGATGAAAAGGGAAATGATATTCTAGTAGAGTCATCAGACTTTAGGGTAACCCAAGTTGATGAAGATGGAAAGCCAATCCCTGGTGGATATGATCAACCTCTATATTCTTACGTAAGTTCAAAATTCACTTTCAAAAATCTTGGCGTTGGTAGGTACAAACTACAAGAAACAAGAGCTTTGGAGAAATTTATAAAACCTGATCCATGGTATTTCAGAGTAGTTCAAGATCCAAAAACCTACAAACTAAAAATAGTCTTTGAAGACCACGATGCGTCAATTAGATTTACGCCAGAAAATGAAACAGATGGCAAAAATACTCCACAACTTGACGATAAAGGCAATCCAAAAGACATCAAGGTTGCAAACTACAAAAAAACTAAATTTGTATTTAAAAAACAAGACCAAGATGGAAATATACTTCCAGATGTATACTTCAATCTCAAAAAGTTGAGACAAACATTTGATAGTGAAGCTTATGACTATGATGCTGTCTCAGGTGCAACCTACATGTACAACAAAAGTGCACGTTCTCAAAAATCTGGTTCAGTCACATTCGACACACTTGGCGAAGGTATCTACGAACTAAGAGAGACCGACAAGCCAGAAGGCTACGACAGCAAGGCTGTTCAAGATAGGTGGATAATAACAGTTGAAAAAACTGAAAATGGTCTACAAGCAAAATACGATAAAGCTTTTGAGAAAAAGTATTACGAAAAATATTCAAATCATGATACAAATCCAAATAAAGAAGAAGATAATTATTACACAACCTATATCAAAAATGGATTTGATAAAAAGAGCAATTTGGAACAAAAACAAGTTGGCGAATTTAATTACATCTTAACAAACACCAAAACCACTGTAGATTTGAAGTGGAAGAAGGTAACTGTAAATAAAGATATAATCAAAGATAAACAAACCAAATTCGTTATGCTCAAAAACTCTGATGATCCAACAAAATTAGATGCAGCGAAAGATGGAAATTCATCAGCACCGCCTTACGAACTTATAGAAACTGATGGTACATTTGAAGTTAAAAACTTATCCAAAGGTATCTATACATTAATAGAAACCAAAGCGCCAGATGGCTTCAAAGAAATGGATAAGCAAATAGTTATCCAAATCTACGAAGACGCAAATGATAACTACAAGCTAAAGAAGAAATTCTATGAAATGAAAAAGGATGGCAATGGCGATAATGTATTGGTAGATAAAACCCAAGAGTTCTCATACATCTTTACTAGAAAAAATAATACAGAAGTAGATACAGATGGATTTGGCTATTTCTACATTAAAAACGATGAAAAACAACAATACTTCTACTTAACCAAAGGATTCCTAACAGATTCAAATGGTAGAAAAGTATTCAATAACATCACAAAAGGCGAGTTACACTTAAAACTAACCAACACAGAAGACGATAAGGATGTATTTAGAACAACTATCGACCTTGCAAAAGGTTCAAATGCTGGAATCTATAAGTTTGATGTAAACGGAATCAAAAATGGTAAGACCTATCTTCTAGAAGAAGAAAAAGCACCAAACGGTTACAAGTTATCTACAAACAAATACAAACTTTTATTTGTAAATGATACACAAAATCCTGGAAAAGTTATAGCTATATTAAAAGCTGTACTAGATAAAAATAACAAAGAACTCAAAAATGCAAGAGGACAACTTGTTACAGAATATGGAAAAGTAATCGGAGATGGAATAACAATCAATATTGCCGATCCAAATTCTATACTCAAAGTCATCAACGAAAAAAATAAAGTTGAATTTACAAAAGTTGGTAAAGACGAAGAAAAAGGAGAAGGTGGCAAACTTATAACCAAGGAAGATCCTCTACAAAATGTAGAATTTATCCTAGAAAAACAAGATCCAAAAGATTACTACAAAGAAAACAACGGCTACTATCCAGTAACAAAAGATATAGAATTTATCAAAGAAGATAAAGAAGGCCTCTACATCGAAAAATCCGATGGAACAAAACAACGTAAATCTGGCGTAAGCAATGTAACAATTGACAACAGCGCTTACAAAGGAAAATCTGATGCAAAAGGTAAATTCACCTTCGAAGGTCTAACAGATGGTTTCTATCAAATTATGGAACCAAATGCACCAGAAGGCTTCATGCAAGTAAATGGTCCAGTCAAGAAATTCAGAGTTCTAGAAGGTAAAATCTATATCTACGACAAAGTCGGCGATGATTTCATTGAAAAAGAAGTTACCGATGATAACATTGGAACACTTGGTAAAATCATCAACGAAAAACCAGGCAAGGGCGAATTTAAAATCAAAAAAGTTGACGAAAATAACAGGCCACTTGCAAATGTAAAATACACCCTTCACAAAACCGACGAAAATGAAACACAAGTTGGAGAAGAAAGAATAACAGATGAAAATGGAGAAATTTCTTTCAAAGACTTGCCTTATGGCTACTATTGGTTAAAAGAAAGAAAAACAATAAACGGCTACATCCTAGATACCAAGAAAAAATTAATCACTCTTGGAGGAGGAGATTGGGGCAAAACTCCAGATAGACAAAGCGATGTTTCAAAATATATAACATTTGATGGAGATCAAAAAGAATTAATTTCTACAGCTGATATACCAAGTAAGACAACTGTATATCCAAACAAGGCTGAAGGAATGATTGCAAATTTCAAATTTAAAATCGATCCTAACAAAGAAATTAAACCTGGAGATTACTTCACAATCCATTTCTCAGAAAATGTAGATTTAGATGGAATATTTAAAGATAATGATAACAAAGGAAAAAATCCAGATTCACAATTTGATATAATCGGACCTGCTGGAAAACTTGCTGAGGCAAAAATAAATTCTGACAGAAAATCAATCACCTATACCTTTACAAAATACGTAGGCGACTACAGACCAGACTTTATGTCAATGTTTATGCAAATCTTCCCAAACAGAAGAGTGGTAGACCATACACAAGACATAACAGTCGATGTAAACATAGGAAATAACACCGATAAAACAAATACAAATTATCATTATTCAGATTCTATAAATATAAACTATAGAGGATACAATGCTGAAGAGGAATACGACGGATACCAAAATCCAGATACAGCTATATCATCATATATGCTAAGACTTGATCCAGATCAAAAGACCTTTACAGCAATTCTTTATCTAAATCCTTGGAACAGTAATATTTGGAATAAGAGTCTATCATTTACAACAGATAAATATATCAAGATAAATGAGAACCTATCAGTAAAAACCTATGTTAAAACTGGTTCAGGAAGCCACAAAACTGTGAATAATGCTACACAGGGATGGCAAAATGGAGACTTGCCAGATTCTTACGATATAAACGAAGATGACTTAGAATTAGTAAGCGATTCGAAATATGACTATGATGTATACGCTAGGAGAGTTCACACTGAAGTTAATTACTATGACGGTTATGACTATAGAAAATATGATTATTCTGCTAGAAGATGGAGATATTATCAAATTACAAAAGACAATACATTAACCGATAGAATTGAATTTAATAGTGTAATTAATAAAAATGGATATCCAAACGATGCAACCTACGTTATAGAAATCAAAGGAGAATTGGAAGGAAAAGCTCAATCACTAAAGACAACATCAGAGGCGGTATATAATAAGAAAGACTATTATGGTTACACACGAACACACACAGATTATTTCAAAACCTTCTCAGAATTCTTTAATCCTGGAGCAATTGGAGATGCTAACAAAGAATTAAAACTTCTAAACTTCAAAAACAAAATAGAATTTGTAAAAATTGACGGTGGAGTTTTATCAAATGTAGTAGACCAATCAAGCGAAAATCCAGAATCTCTCAAAGATTTAGGCATAGGAAGAGTTTTAGGAGGAGCAACATTCAAACTCCAAAAACAAAATGGCTTATCATGGGACGAAGTAAATAATTCAACAAGAATATCAGACGATAACGGAGTATTTTCTTGGGAAGGATTATCCGAAGGTACGTACAGAGTAATAGAAACCGTCACACCTGATAATGAACATTACGACTTGCCAGCAAAAGAAGTTTCTACTTTCGAAGTAGATGAAAAAGGAAATATTGTAGAAATAAAAAACAATAAACAAATCATAGAAAACTACAAGAAAGCAGAAATAAGAGTAAGAAAAACTGACGAAAATGGACAAAGTATCACAGGAGCAGAATTCCTACTAGAAAAAGATAATGATGATAAATACACACCTAATATAGGAACATTAGAAAAAGATGGAACAATCTTATTTAATAATCTTCCAGCAGGAAAATATACTCTAACAGAGAGAAAAGCTCCAAAAGGCTACACCAAATCTGACGCAGTTTGGAAACTTGAAGTAACAAGAGATGGTAAAGTCAAATGGCTAAACTCATTCGATGATACAAATGACAAGATGAAAACTGTAGAAAATTTAAACTACAAACAAAATGGCGAAAAGCCAGAAAATCTTGACACAGAAATCATCGGAATAGACAAAGAAAACAAAACATTTAGACAAAAAATAACCATCAAAGCAAAACCAAGCGACATAAAGAAAACAAAACTAATCCTAGAATCCACAGACCCATCACTAAAACTAAGTCAAGCAAATACAAAAGTAAGATTAGTAGCAGGCGATGAAGCAAATCAGATAGGAAAGAAAGACAACACTTCTTATAAAGTTAAAATCAACGATGGAAATAGTCCAAACTTGACCCTAACAATCACACCTCCATACAAGGAAGAAGATAAAAATAAACCAGTAGGATCAGAACAAGGACAAACACCACAAGAAGAAGAAAAAGAAAAATACTATCAATTTATTGTGGATATGCCATACAAAGATGAAGGAAGAATAGGAGCAAAAGCAACCTATCAAATCGGCACAATCAATAAAACAAGTGGCAAAGTAGAATTTGGCGAAAATGATACAAAATTAACCCTAGATAAATATCTAGAAAAAGCATCGCAAATAACAGCGGGCAATGACAAAGTCGATATGACACAGTACGAAGGTAAATATCTAGACCGTGACGTCAATCTAATCACATTAGACATCGCCAATATCAAAAACCCAGACATCTACTTCAAAAAAGTAGACGCAGATAAACCTGACAAGGCACTTGCTGGAGCGGAATTTGAAATTCATAGAAAAAATGATAAGGGCATTTTCGTTGCACTAAGAAAAGACGGAAAAGAATTTTTACCAAACGACGATGAAAAAGAAAAATGGAAAGTTACATCCAATGCCCAAGGTCAATTTGAATTTAAAGAAATTCCAAATGGCGAATACCAAATTGTCGAAACCAAAGCGCCAGAAGGTTACGCACTTGTTGAAAAAATAATCTTCAAATTTGATGTAGAAAATGGTAAAATAATATATAAGGATAAGAAAGATAATAAGATTTCTAAAATTGATTTGAATATTCAAGATAAAAATAAAGAAAATTCAGATACAAATAGAATTTTAGTCACAAACAAAAAGGCAGAATATCCTCACACAGGAGGCCCTGGAGTTTGGATAGGATACACAATCCTAGGACTAATAATAATGTTTGTCGCAGTATTGACCTATTCAAAAAGAAAAGATAAACTTATAGTATAAGATATCTAAAAATTTTCGGTAATAAACCTAATAATAACTTGCAAGAAAAATAAAATTTTCTTGCAAGCTTGGGTTATTATAAATGTAGGAATGTTTCTAGTATAAATCTTGAAATACAGATTATACATAATTGATAAGGCAAAAGCCAAAACATATCAAGGCAAATTGACAAAAAAATAAAAAGGAGAAAATTATGAAACACAAAATTTTGTCATTTTTAACAGCATTCGCAATGGTGTTCGGAATAGTTGCAGCACCTTTTGTAAATGCTAGTGCGGCTGATGATGAAAAAACAGAAACCGTAACAGTTCATAAAATCTTAATGGACAAAACATCATTTAACGCATTTGATGTAGGAACAACAGGTAAAGATGGTACCAAATATGATGGTAACAAAATAGCAAATGTAAAAGATTTCTTTGTTGCCAAAGAAAATACAAAAGGTACAGCTACTGAAATAGAAGGAGCATATTTCGTAGTTAAAAATGCAGATGGTACTAAATTCATCAAAGAAGACGGTACAGAAACTGACAAAGAAGAAGAAGCTCTAAAAGGTAAAACAACAAAAGATGGTTTAGTATTAAATACATCAAATCTAAAAAAAGGAACTTATAAAATTTATGAAGATCAATCTAAATCTTCTTATAAGAATGCTGATGGGCAATCAATTTTAGCAGATGCTAAAGCAGTTCCTATAGAAATTGCACTTCCATTAGTTAATGATAATGGAGTTGTAAAAAATGCTCACGTTTATCCAAAGAATACTGAAGATAAACCATTAATTGACAAGAACTTCAAATATGAACAAGGAAAATCAAAAGTAGCAGAAGGATATAAAGCTGCAGATGAAGGTGCAGGTGCAGAAGTTGGAGCAAAATATGAAAACTCTGATAAAACTAAAGCTACAGTAACTTCAGAACTTGGAAAGAAGATTCCATTCGAAGTTAAAACAAAAATCCCAGCAAAAGCTAAATATAAAAAATTAGTTTGGGATGACCAAATGGAAAAAGGTCTTGTTTATAATAAAGACTTAACAATTTCTGGTCTTAATTTAGAAAAAGGAACAGATTATAAAGTATACGAAACAAACAGAGGATTTAGACTTGTAATGCAAGATTCAGGTCTTAAAAAAGTTGAAGAAGCTGCAGAAAAAGGTGAAGTTGAATTAACATTAACATATTCTGCACATCTTGATGGAACAGTTAAACCAGATCAAGTAAAAGAAAACAATGTAACATTTGATTACAGCAACAAACCAGGTGATGAAAATGAACCACCAGAAACAAAACCTGCTGATCAAAAAATAAAAGTTTCTAAAACATGGGCAGCAGATGGTCCGGAAATAACAGAAGCTGATAGACACGTTAAAGCAGTATTTACACTTCAAGAAAAACAAAATGACGGAAGCTGGAAAGACGTAGCAGAATACGAATCAAATTATAAAGAAAACTTTGAACATGAATTTACTGGTCTAGATAATGCTAAAACATATAGAGTAGTAGAATCTGTGTCAGGTTATGAACCACAATATCAAAAAACTACTGAAGATGGCAAAGTTGTAATAGTAGATAAAATTGACAACGATAATCCAAAAACATTAAAACCAACTACTCCAAAGGTTGTTAATGGTGGTAGAAGATTTGTAAAAACTGATAGCGAAGACACACCAAACAGACTTGCAGGTGCTGAATTCTACGTTAAAGATTCTACTGGTAAAAAATATCTAGTAGCTAAATCATCAACAAAAGCTGATGCTGAATCTATTGATGTATCTGAAAAGAAAACAGCACTAGATAATGCGGTAAAAGCTTATAATGAGCTTTCAGCTGAACAACAAAAAGGCGAAGCTGGAAAAGAGAAAAAAGCAGCTATAGATAAAGCTCAAAAAGAATACAATGAAGCATTTGTAAAAGCAGCACAAGCTTATGAATGGAAAGAAGCTACTACAGCTCCAACTGATGCAGTTGTATTAGTATCTGATTCTGAAGGTAGACTAGAAATTACTGGTCTTGAATATGGCGATTATAAACTTGAAGAAAAACAAGCTCCAAAAGGATTCGCTAAACTTAACGGAACAGTTGACTTTAAAGTAGAAAAAGGTTCATACGATAGCAAACAAGCAAAAGGAGAACTAGACTACAAACAAGAAGGTACTCAAGTATTTGGTAAACAAATCAAAAATAAATTAGTATCAATCCCACAAACAGGTGGAATTGGTTCAATCATCTTTGTAGTTGCTGGTCTAATGATTATGGGACTTGCTGCTTACAAAATGAAAGCTAACAAAGAACAAGCATAATATTAACTAAATAGAGGAGTTACTATGAAAAAGTTCAATAAAAATTTAATATCTTCCATATTTCTTATGGTAATATTACAGCTAGTTGCTCCTCTTTTGGCTTATGCTGAAAGCGGAAATAGCCTAAGAATTAATACAAATTATACTGATGAAAATTCCAAACAAATCGTAGTTGATTATGTTGATTATTGGAAAGTTCCTGATGAAAAAATCGAAAATATCGAAAAACCAGAAAAACAACTTGATCTTATTAATTCTTATAAGGACAAGTATGATGAGGAAATTTCAAAAGATTTGGGAGAGATGAAAACTTCTATCAAATCAGAAGAAAAAAATGGGATGGCTTTTGCTTTAATTGAAGGCTTGGAAAAGGGAGTATATCTTTTAAGATATAGATCAAATGATCCATCAAGACCATACATTCCTTTCCTAGCAATCATTGACGAAAACACTGAAAATACTCTCACAATTTATCCAAAAAAAGCTCCTGATACCCTAACTCTTACAAAAAGGGACAAGGATGATACAACAAAAGTCCTTTCTGGAGTTGGTTTTAATGTGATAAATAAAAAGGGCGAGATTCTTAAATTTAACAAAATTAAAGATGAAAATGGCAATGAACAATTGACCTACTCCCCAAATGGGAAGATAACAGAAATTTTTACAGACCAAAAAGGTCAAATTAAATTATTTGGCTTAGAAGAAGAGGTAAAGTTTAAAGAAACCAAACCTTTGGAAGGTTATAAGAAAGATGTTGTAGAAAGTGAATTTAAAAGATCAGGAAGTATTGAGCTTTTAAACGAAAAAGACAAACCAGAAAATTATTTCTCATTCCAAAAAATCGACGGAACTAACAACGATCCACTTAAAGGTGCTATCTTTAAGGTTCAAGAAAAAACCAAAGATGGCTACAAAGACTTGGAAGAAAACGGAAAAGTCTACACCCTAACAAGTGGCGAAAACGGAGAATTTAAAACAAAAAATCTCCCTTACGGCGACTACAGACTAATTGAAACAAAAGCCCCACAAGGCTACATTCCAGAATTAGACGCAGTAGATTTTACAATTGGAGAAACTTCATCAAACAAAACAATAAAAGTTAAAAACTACAAACCAACAACCCCAGGCCCAAAAGGAGGAAACAACAGATTAAGCAAAAGAGTAGACGCCATGGCAAAAACCGGCGACGCAACAATCTACCTAATCCTACTACTAGGCCTACTAATGATAGGAGTTGGAGTAAAATTTGTAAGGGCTAAAGAATAAAATATAATAAGAAAAAAATAAACTACCTTGCTTGGCAGGGTAGTTTTTTTGTGGAATTTAATATAATATTATAAATTATTTTTCTTCTACATATTTTATTAATAATTTGTATTTATTATATATGAAATGAGACAAAGGAGGATATCATGAATTCAAATAAAAAAAATTACTGTAAAAATTATATTATAGCTAATACGTTTTTATGGATTTTCTTGTTGTTTATTAACTTCATTTTGTATATATTGTTTAAAAATTTACAAAATACTGACAAGATATATGCTATGTTATTAATTATTATATTAATAATTGTATTAGCTTTTAAAAAATATATGGATAAAAAATTAAAAAGTTCTAAAATTTTTAAGAAAAGTAAATTAATTTATGAAGAAATGATGGATTATTCTAATATTGTTCTTTTATTATTTATATTTTTATATATAAAAAGTTTGAACAATATAATTTATATAGATGAAAGTTATGGGCTTATATATAAGATTTGTGTAATTTTACCATACATTAATTTCATGATTATAATATTATTTTTCTTTAAGTCATTTGATCTTATTAGAAAATATATTTTATGTATATCTTACAAAAAATTATTAATATTCGGTTCTTGGATTTTTTTAGCTGGAATAATAAGTATTAATAGTTGGCAAATAATATCCTTGTTATTCGCCTTTATTTCTTTATGTATTAATTATGATAACTATAGTTCAATTTATAAATACATATTTAAAGAAACATTAATTATAAATTCAATAAGAAAGCAAGAACTAAAGGATAAATTTGCATTTATGAGAATAATACTAGCTTTTCTTAATTTATTTATTTATATATTAATCATACTAACACAAAACTCTAAAATTACTCTTGATTTATATAGGTTTTTAGCTATAGATGATATAAATAAGTTTCCAAATTTTGTAAAAATATTTTTCCTCGGTGTTGATAGAATTTTTATAATCTTAATTATTTATTGTCTTTTTGTATTCCGTTATAAAGATAAATTTAAAAATATATTAAAAAAACTAATGAATTCTGATAGTTTTTTAGATTTTCCTTTTAAGTTACTGTTTCTTAATTAATATAGAATAAAATTTTAATCTATAGTATATTTAATATAAGCTGGTAATGGTCAAAGATAAATAAAAAATTAATATAATAATTAATTCGATACGTTATAATATCATATCTAAAACCAGTATTGGATTTTATTTGAAATTAATTTAATTAGGTCTTTTATTTAGTAAAACATAGTTTTTGAGTCAGGAGAATTTAATAATGAATTTTGATAAATTTTTAGATAAGGCAATTAAAAATGGTGAAGATGAACATATAGAATTTAAAGAAGCAAAAAATGATTTTCCTAAAGATGCATTGGAAACTATAAGTGCTTTTGCTAATACCGATGGTGGATATTTAATTTTAGGCGTTAAAGAAATTGCAGACGGCAAATTCGAAGCAGTTGGTGTTAAAAATATAGATAAAGTAAAAAGTAGAATGTATGATTTATTATTGCAACCAAAAGCTATAAATTATAATCCCATTGATTTTAATGATGTAAAAGAAATAAAATATAAAAATAAAGATATAGATTTATTGATAGTTCCTATACCTAAGATGAGTTATTCTGAAATGCCAATATTTTTAAAAGATAATGATAGATATACTTATAGAAGAATTGGAAGAGATGATTATTTATGTGATAGAAAGACTATAGAGATGATGATAAGGGACTCTCTCGAAATATCTTTTGATAGCAAAATTATAAAAGGCTATTCTATAAATGATTTTGATATTGATACTATAAATGAATATAGGTATAAGTTTGAGAAAGGAAAACCTGAACATCCTTTTAATAAACTAAGTAATATCGACTTTCTCATTAAAATTAATGCTTTAAGACAATCAAGACATAATAGTGATATTGAACCTACAGTAGCAGGTCTATTAGTTTTTGGAAAGCATACATCTATTAAAGAATATTTACCTCACTATAATGTTGAATATATTAGTAAAAAAGGTAATAAAAAGAATTACGGTTTTATTGACAGATTGATATATGATGGAACATGGGGAGAGGATAATTTATATAATTTTTTTAATAAAACGGCAGACAAATTGTATCTTACTGTAAACGAATCTTCAGAGATATTGTCTGATTCTATAACTAGAAAATCATCTTCTAAATTTAAAATTGCAATTAGAGAGGCTTTAGTAAACTCTATAATACATTGTGATTATCAAGTTGATTTAGGGATAGTTATAACTAGATATTCAGATAATATAACATTTAAGAATGGTGGCTCTCTTAGAATAAGTAAACTTGATTTTTTCAAAGGGGAGCATTCTAAACCTAGAAATTATTATATACAGGAAATATTTAGATTGGTAAATTTATGTGAAAAGGCTGGATCTGGGGTGCCTAAAATAATGGAAGCTGTAGAATATAATAAATATAGATATCCATCTTTAATTACTGAAATTGATAAGTTTGAATTTACTCTTTGGGATACTTCCATTATTGATAGCTTTGATATAAAAAATGAAATAGAAAGGAATATACTTGAATTCATTTTAGCACACAAAACAGCTACAGTTAATGAAATTGTAAATAATTTAAATATTCATAGAAATACATCTTATAAATATTTGAATGGACTCAAAGATAAGGGGATATTATATCAATCCAAAATAGGAAATAAATATGTGTACATGATAAATATTAATAAGGATTTTGCTAAATATAGTGTTATTGATGTCATGTATTCTATGATTGATGTATTGAAAAATCATATGTAATTATATAACTTTTATTGGATTAATAAATTTATAGTAAAATTATATAATTAAATTAGCTTTATATTTTTAAAAATGATTAATGTTAATACAAATGTGAAGACAGATGTGAAGACATATAATTATGATTGTTTGCTAAATAAATTAATAGAACATTAATATTTCAATGTTTTATCAAAAATAACTGTATCAAGATGTGAATTAAAATGAAATCTGTGTGAAGATAGATGTGAAGCAATAATGGAATATATATTTACTCAAAAGTGCCAATAAATCTGTTAAATTCAACAATATCATAAATTGTATCTGATTCTAATTATTTTAAAAGAAGATTATTGTGAAGATAGGTGTGATGGTATTTATAAGTCAAGTTAGAAAAAACTATGTATTTATTTATGAACTAAGATAAATAATTAGAGAAAATAATTGTTATTTTATTTTTTTAGCGAAAATAAGATATTTAAATATAAATTTACCCTAGATTTATTAGGGATAAATTTATATTTATAAAATATCTACAACCCAAACAAAAACCTACAAATCCCAAGTATAAGCAAATGTACTGGATAGAACAAATAATTGAACCATTTATTTTGCTTTCCTTTTTCTCCATTGTAAAAATTAATGGTTGCAAAGCCCAAAATTGCATAAACTTCTTTTATTATTACAAGGTATGCCAACAGGCTTCCAACTAATCTTTTGTCGTAGAAAAGGTAGAGGATAAAAATTATTATTATGGAATAATAATCGTAGTCAAATGATAGGAGAGTTGCTGATATTGCGCTTATTGCAACGATTAGTATTGAAAGAAAAAGCCAAAGGTATTTGTTTTTGATTTTTTCTTTTAATTTATCAACAACCATCAAGGTCAAAAGTCCAAGGGCAAGGGCCCACATTATGTTTTGTGATCTGTTGTTTATAAAAACTTTTGATTGAAACATATCGTAGGGGATTTCTGAAATTACGGCAAAAATTAAAAGATTTCTTAGATATTTGAATCTTGATTTTGTTTTGTAAAAGCCTTCTACAATCATAAAGGCAAAAATCGGAAAGGCAATCCTGCCTAGTATATCAAAAATCATTGATATTGTAACTAGGGGTTGTTGGTAATTTAGTTTTGGTGTAATGATTGCCTTGTTAAAATGGTCGATAAACATTGAAATAAAAGCAATATATTTCATCTGGGCACCATTTAATTGGAATTTTTTCTGTATTTGTTTAAATTTTTTCATTTTCTATTCCTTTCTATTTTTTAATTGTATATTTTAGTAATTAAGTTTTTTATATTATACTATATTTTTTCTTGTAAATAAATATAGTATTTTTTATTGCTTATGTTGAAGATTCAAATATATAAACTTGTGATTTGTAATGGAAAATATAAATATTAATTATCAAAGTCTTAAATTAAAATTTCAAAAAAGGGATTAATTTGCACTTAAAGCTAATAAAAAAGATTTTAAAAGAAAGAATAAATTGTAATATAAATTTAATTCAAGAGCTATCTCTATTCATTATATTCGATTGAGATGGGTAATAGTTAGTTTTGTTTTTTAGAATATTAAGTAATTATAAAATCCCCATTAGATTTAATAAAAAAATGGAAAAAAATAAGCTGTTACAAAATACTTACATTTTGTAACAGCTTTTATTTTTATATTAGATAAATAATCCTGCGCATACTACAGATACTACTGTAATAAGTTTTACTAGGATATTAAGTGATGGGCCGGATGTATCTTTGAATGGATCTCCTACTGTATCACCTACTACTGCAGCGTGGTGGGCTGGTGAGTTTTTGCCGCCTTCTGCTCCAGTTTCTATAAATTTCTTTGCATTATCCCAAGCTCCACCTGCGTTTGACATAAAGATTGCCATTAATACGCCTGTTACTAGGGCTCCTGCTAATAGTCCTCCTAGGGTTTCTGGTCCAAATGCTTTTCCTATAAATAATGGTACTACGATTGCTAATGCTCCTGGTATTACCATTTCTTTTAGGGATGCTCTTGTTGAGATGTCTACGCATGATGCGTAATCTGGATTTTCTGTTCCTTCTAGGATGCCTGGTTTTTCTCTAAATTGTTTTCTTACTTCGTTAATCATTTCTGTTGCAGCTTTTCCTACTGAATTCATTGTCAAAGCTGAGAATAAAAATGGTAACATTCCTCCTACAAACATTCCTGCGACTACTTTTGAATCTAGTAGTGATAGGTTGTCAAGGTTTAGTGTGTCGGTGTAGGTTACGAATAATGAAAGTGCTGTTAAAGCTGCAGATCCAATTGCAAATCCTTTACCGATTGCTGCTGTTGTGTTTCCTACTGAATCAAGGCTGTCTGTGATTTCACGAACTGATTCGTCTAGTCCACTCATTTCTGCGATTCCACCGGCATTGTCTGAAATTGGGCCGTAAGCGTCAACTGTTACTGTTGTTGCTGTGATTGATAACATTCCTACTGCTGCAAGGGCAATTCCGTACATTTGCATTGTGTGGAATGAAACTAAAATTCCTATTGCTATAAGAACAATTGGTCCTACTGTTGAAAGCATACCACTTGATAATCCTGCGATTATATTTGTAGCTGCTCCTGTTTGACTTTCTTCTGCTATTCTTTTTACTTGGCTATATTTTTCAGATGTAAATACTTCTGATAAAAATCCTATTGCAATTCCTACAAGTATTCCCACAATTATACAAATTGCTGCTTTCATATTTCCAAAAAATATTGGTGAAAGGATAAATGATGCTACAAGAACAATTGCTCCTGATAGATAAATTGTCATCATTAATGCAGATTGTGGGGATTTTTGTTTCTTTCTTAGGAATAAGAATGCTGCAAGAACTGATGCAAGTATTCCTATTGATGAAAGTACAAGTGGAAATCTAATTCCAGCATCTCCAAAGATTGAAAAACCTAGAACCATTGATGAAAGGATTGCTCCTGCATAAGATTCGAAAAGGTCAGCTCCCATTCCTGCAACGTCTCCTACATTATCTCCTACGTTATCGGCAATAACTGCTGGGTTTCTTGGATCGTCTTCTGGAATTCCTTTTTCAACTTTTCCTACAAGGTCAGCTCCAACGTCTGCAGCTTTTGTGTAGATTCCTCCACCAACTCTTGCAAAAAGTGCTACTGAACTTGCTCCAAAAGAATATCCCATAAGGATTGTTGGGTCTCTAAAGATCAAATAAACAATTCCAACTCCCAAAAGTCCAAATCCTGTTACTGCAAATCCCATAACAGATCCACCAGCAAAGGCAACTTTAAGGGCAGATGGAAGTCCACTTTCCATAGCTTCGTTTGTACATCTAGCATTTGAGGCTGTAGAAATTCTCATACCTACATAACCTGCTGCCATTGATAATAAAGAGCCAAGGATATAACAAATCATGGTATTAATGTTAATAAAAATTGCTATAAGAATTGAAACAATAATTACAAAGATAACAACGTATTTATACTCACGAGATATAAATGCCATAGCTCCTTCTTTAATATTTCCTGATATAGTTCTCATTCTATCATTTCCTTCGCTAACTGGAAGTATATTTGTTTTAATTTGAAGTCCCATAAAACAAATAGCGATAACTGCCACTATAACAGGTAGTAAATCAGATAACATAAATTCCTCCTATTATTAAATTTTACTCTTATTATTATATAACATAATATTGATATAAACAATCATTTTTGAAAGAAACTTGGAAAAAAAGAAGAAAAATTGTCTAAGAATTTTGTAAAAATTTTAAAAATCAAAAAAATTCAAGGAAAATGTAAAGTATTATATAAAAATAATCCAGAGATCTATCGACCAGATAAACATTCGTCTGCTTCGGTTGTTTATCTTTATTTATCGTGCAGAGGAAGCGGAGAGATCTAATTAATTAAAAAAATCTAGGATAAAAGTGCGTATATTAAAGAAAAAAATAAGAAAAGTCCTTGCGAAAGATAAAATTATATATAAAAAAGGATATTTCAAAATACTTGATACTTTGAAATATCCTTTTTAAATTAACCTTTTGCATGATTTAAATTTCCTTGGCATACTTGCCAGGCTGGTATTTCCATTTTTAATTCGAATTGTCCTATCAAAAATGATGAGATAATTGTTGTTAAAAATGAATATATTAGGTGGTTCATTGGGATGTATATTAAAGAAAGGGCAAGAACTACGTAATCTGTAAACAAGTAGGCTCTTGATATTGGCCATTTTGTTTTTTTGGAAATTGTCATTGCCAAGGCGTCATCGCCTCCTGCACATCCTCCGGCTGTAACTGCTATTCCACAGCCACATCCTATAAATATTCCACCAAATATTGCTGCCATTAAGGGCATATCGTAAAGACTTGGAATCACTGGTCCAATAAAATCAAAAATCCAATAAAAAACTGCAAACATTATTGTTGCTACAATTGATTTTTTTAAAAATATTCTTCCAAGCATTGAAAAGCCAAGGGCATAACATAAGGCATCCAAAATAGGTGTGGTGTAGGCAAGATTCATATTAAAGGCTTTTTTTAAAAATAAGCCAAGTCCCAAAACTCCACCTTCAGTTATTTGTGCTTGTTCGTGGATATTTATTACTCCAAAGGACATAATTGCACAACCAAGGGAAATAATCAAAAATTCTTTTTTTGTAACTTCTAAACTTCTCAGAAATTTTCTGAGCATAAATTTTCACTCCTAATCTGGCGATTAGCAAAACAAAAAAGACTGCTGTCTTAGTAATAACTAATCGCGCAATCTTCGGCTGGTGTTGATGCTTTTTTGTTTAGATTATTTTTTCTTGTAAAAACTCTGAGCTTATAGAAGAATTTAAGGTCAAATAAATCCCACATCAGGCACTTATTTGGCAAGGTTCAACTCCCACGAATCAGATAAAAACTACCGATAAAAAACCGGCAACCACCGTTTTACAACAGTTCTTCGTATATTATAATACCTTGTTTTTGTAATTTGTAAAGTTTTAGGGTTTTTGCTTAGAATTTAAAATAAAATAATAAACAAAATGATATAATAAAGATGTTATCGTACCCAAACTGGTAACAGTTGGGAGGTGAGGTTATGGAAAAATTCGGTACCATTTTAATATCTGTCGCAGGTAATGTAATAGCTCATTATATTATCAAGTGGCTAGACAGCTATATAAAAAACGATAATTAGCACAAAAAAGACAGGAGCAGCCACTCCTGTCTTTTTGTTTGGTCATGGATATAACTCGGTACCATGCTCAATATTATTATATAAGTTTTTATAATATTTTCAATTTAATAGTTTAAGATTTTTTAAAATGATATAATAAAAATGTTATCGTACCCAAACTGGTAACAGTTGGGAGGTGAGGTTATGGAAAAATTCGACTCTATGATTATATCTATCGTAGCTGGTATAATAGCAAATTATATCAGCAAGCGGCTAGATAGGTATATTAAAAGACGATAATTAGCACATAAAAAGACAGGAGCCGTCACTCCTGTCTTTTTAATTGGTCATGGTATATTCGACTCCATGTTTAATATTATTTTACATCTTTTTATTTTATTTTCAATATGTTTTCATTATATATATTTAAAAATCTACGTTATATAATTTTATGCTTACATTAAAAATGAGATCTCTGGATTAATTTTAGAATATAATTTACTTTTACTTTGCCTAATACTCAAAAATTAAGCTACTTACATACTAATCTATTATTCTATATTTAATCATTTTTAAAATAAAATATTTTACGCCCAATTTCCATCAACAAATACGTCAAATTCTTCCCCGTCTTTGTAGGCTTTTATATTTAAATCCTTTGCTCCTACCATAAAATCTTCATGGATTAGAGAATCATTTAAGCCTATTTTGTGAAGATCTTTATCATCAACTTCTGTTCCACCTTTTACTGTTGTTGGGTAGGCTTTTCCAAGGGCGAAGTGGCAGGATGCGTTTTCGTCAAAAAGGGTGTTAAAAAATAAAATATTTGATTTTGAAATTGGTGATTCGTATGGAACTAGGGCAATTTCTCCTAAATATTTTGCATTTTCGTCTGATTCTAACATTTCTTTTAATGTATCGTAGCCTTCTTCCGCTTTAAAATCTACAACTTTTCCATTTTCAAATGTAAATTCAAAATTATTTATTATAACCCCATTATAAACGAGTGGTTTTACAGCAACGAGTCTTCCATCAACTCCGTCAAATTGAGGGGAAGTGAAAACTTCTTCTGTTGGAATATTTGGCAAAAATAAATCGCCTTTTTCATTTTTTGATGAAGCTGACATCCAAATGTGATTTTTTGGCAATTTTACTCTCAAATCGGTTCCGTTTTTTGATGAGTAATGAACTTCATCAAATTGGTGAGAATTTAAAAATTCTGCTTTTTCATTCAATAAAGAAACATGGTCGTTCCAATTTTTCTTGGTTTTTCCCCAATCTTCATCAACACGACTTACGTCAAAAATTACTTCCCATAATTTGTCTACTGCCTTTTCTTCATCAAGGTCTGGGAAAATTTTCTTTGCCCATTTTTTGGTTGGATATGCAATTACAAGCCATGAAACCATATCGTTCATTGTATATTTTACAAAATCTTTTAATTTTAAAGAATTTTCTCTGACCGCTTCGGCTATCTTTTTTTGGTCCAAATCTTTTAACAAATCTGGGTCATCGCCAATTATAGAAATCCTATTTGACCTATGTTTTTCAAGTTGGTAAATATTTTTTTCTATAATATAATCAGGAACTTCATTCAATGTTTCTTGGTCTTCGTAGGTATATTTTAATTTTGTAAGCTCTTCATCCTTCCAATTAATGCTTACAAGTCTTGAACCTTTCTCGTAGGCATATTTTGCAATAAGTCTTGCAAGAGTAGGATCTTCCAAGGAAGAATTTATCAAAACGTCTTCATTTTTTTGTACATTTACACCAAATTCAACTGCAAGTTTGGCATAATTTTCTAATTTATTTTTGTTTACTGTCATATTTTCCTCCGTTTTTTTCATTATACTATATTGTGATGGTATAATAAAATTTAGAAATGGAGGATATTATGGTAAAAAGAAATGAAGTTGATATAAAAGAAACATGGAAATTGGAAGATTTATTTGAAAATGATGAGAAATTTTATGAAGAACTTGATAAAACAATCAAAAAAAGTGAAAATTTCAAAAAAACTTACAATGAAATAGATTCTTCCGATAAATTATACAAGGGATTAAAAGATTTGTCCGAAATTTATGGGGCCATGCACAGGTTGGGATCTTTTGCAGGAATTTCTACAGAAGTTGACGCCAATGACCCACATCCACAAAAAAGATATGCAAATTTTGGAGCAAAGGCAAGTGAAATCAATGCAAATTTAGCTTTTTTTGATGGGCTTTTGACAAAAATTGATGAAAAAATTGTAAATGAAGTGAGAGAAAATCACAAAGATTATGATTATTTTCTAAAAAGAGCCTTGGACAAAAAATACCATATTTTGGATGATGCAGCTGAAGAAGTTATTTCAAAATTGTCTCCGACTTTTGACGCTCCTTACGGAGAATATGCGTCTTTGCGTTATGGGGATATAAAAGTTGATGATATAAAAATTGACGGAAAAAATATTCCATTAAATCACAATACTTTTGAAGAATATTATGAAACTGATAAAAATGCAGAAATTAGAAGGGCTGCTTTCAAAAATTATCATAAGGCACTTTCTCGCTACGAATCAGGAAACGGAGCAATTTATAATACCCACATAAATAATGAAAAAATCCTTGCAAATTTAAGGGGATTTGATTCAGTAATCGATATGCTTTTGGATTATCAAGATATTCCAAGAGAAATTTATGACAATCACATTGATACAATTATGGAAAAACTTCCAAAGCACATGAGAAAATATGCAAATATTTTGAAAAAAGTTTACAAACTTGACGAGATGACTTATGCGGATTTGAAACTTTCAATTGATTCTGGTTTTTCAAAAGAAATTGAAATCGAAGAGGCAAGAGATTATATAATCGATGGGCTTAAAGTTTTGGGAGAGGATTATGTAGAAATGCTCAAAAAAGCCTTTAGTGATAGGTGGATTGACTATGCACAAAACGAAGGAAAAAGAACTGGAGCATTTTGCGATACACCTTATGGATCTCATTCATATATAATGACAACCTACAACAAGGACATGAGCCAAGTTATGACTCTTGCTCACGAATTGGGACACGCTGGACATTTTGAAAATACAAATAAAAACCAAGATGCAATAAACACAGATGTTTCAATGTATTTTGTAGAAAGTCCATCAACAGCAAATGAAATCACCATGGAAAGATATTTACTAAAAAACGCCAAAGACGATAGGGAAAAATTGTGGGTTTTGGATACAATGATTTCAAAAACCTACTACCATAATTTCGTAACCCATTTTCTAGAGGCAGCTTTCCAAAGAGAAGTTTATGAAAGAATTGACAAGGGAGAAAGCCTTACAGCAGGAGATTTCAAAGAAATTTTTGGTGAAAAATTAAAAGAATTTTGGGGAGAAGATGTAAAACTTGTAGAAGGAGCTGACCTAACATGGATGCGTCAACCACATTATTACATGGGACTTTATCCATACACCTATTCAGCAGGACTTACAATAGGAACAAAAGTTTCCGACAAAATAATAAATGGAAACGATAAAGACATAAAAAATTGGAGAGAAGTTTTAAACTTAGGCTCAACCCTAAGCCCAATGGATCTTGCAAAAAAAGCTGGAGTAGATATGACAAATACAAAAGCCTTAGAAGAAACCATTGAATTTATAGGAGAAATAATTGACCAAATAGATGAGCTTTGTGAGAAGCTTGGGTTGTATGAATAAAATAATTAAGAATAAAAAAAACTAAAGGAAGGAGATGATTCTTCCTTTTTTTATTTTTTTGGGTAGAAATAGAGTAAGAAATATTTATTATCAGGAGGAGCTATGACAAAAAAAGAACTTACAATTGACGATGTAAATAAAGCTTTAAAAAAATTTGCAGAAAATGAAGATTTAGATGCAAAAAATCCTTATTTAAAAGAGGACGGTAAAATTTTTGATAAGATAGTTGGGGAATTTTGTGAGTCTTTAAATTCTAAAAATTCAAACGAGGGTTTCTATTGGTTAGAAAAATTTGGTGTTATTTCAGAAGGAGAAAAGTACAAGCCTAATGTAAATTATGGTATGCCAACACATGTGCATGGAGATTATAAAAATGGTTTAATATATCTTTGTTTACTAAATCCAGGTATGCAAATAAATGATAAAGAAAAATTTGATAATATTAAGTCTTATTATGAAGCTTTATCTAAAAAGGTAGAAAAAGGATTGACAAAGGAATATGGAGAATCAGATTATTATTTTTATGAACAAATGGATTTAGAAATAAAAGATAATTATAGAAATTTAGATAAAGAAATGGTTAAAGAATACATATACGATGAAAAAACTTCTATACTAACCAAGGAATTATTGAAAATAAAATATTATCTCCAAGAAAATGAATTTGATAAAACATGGAAAAAGCTAAAGAAAAAAGATGATTTAACTAGAAATATTTACTATATATGGCATTATTTTAAAAAATTATTAAAAGAATCTACCTATTTGAATTATAATAATTTGCCAGATGATTATAAATTGTATGGGGAAAGTAAAGATAAAGCTAGAGGAGTTACCACAAATAAAGTTGTAAATATTGAATTATGTCCTTTTAGATCAAAAAATGCAAATGCAGTTAAGAAATTAAGTAGAACTGACTATGGAAAATTTTCCGCTTATATAATTTGGTATAGAATTGGACAATATTTAAATGATTTAGAAAAAGATAATAATACAGAAAAACCAATATTTATTTTTAGATCTTATTGCAATAAAACAAGTCCTGATTGGAAAGATATATTAGTGGATACATTGTATGAAATAAACAAAGAAGAAATAGATAGTGAAATTATAAAAGAATATATCAAAGTATTTGAAAGAGAATATTTTTATATTTTCAACTCTCAAAATGGAATGATAAGTAAGGGTAATTTATCTTATTTTGATAAAAATAATGAAAAGAAAAAAATAAGCAGTAAACAATTTGATGAATTAAGAGAATTGGTAAAACAATAATAAGTAACTAATCTATCTTAATTTAAATTCTTAGAAAATCTTTAAGGAAATAGAAATTTATAATCAAAAAATAAATAAGAGATCTCTCGACAAGATCGAGATGGGTTTTACTTTGTCTAGAGTTATTATTGATATTGATGTAATTAAGTAAAAATAATAATAAAATAAAACTAGACCTATATTAAGAAAAATCAAAAAATAAAACTTTAGCAATTAAAATAAAGATGCCATCACCCATCCCGACCTAAGTGGAGGGATCTCTTTGGATTGGTACGATTAGAGAAATATTTCTCACTTGATGAGTTTTTATTTCTTCCTTATTGTAAATTTTAAATTTCTTTTATTTTTGGGTAAGTATATAAATACATATATGTAGAAAGGAATTTTATGAAATATTTATCTAAAAGATTTACCGGAAATTATGGGATAATTAAATTTGTTTTTTTGTTATTATTAACTTTGTTTGGAGCTTTGCCTGCAAGTTATAGTATTTTGATTAGGGGCGTGGACAAGTCTTTGCTTTATATTATTACTGGGGCTTATCTTCTTGCGGCTATTTTATTTTTTCTTATTTTTTATAGGAAATTTGAATTGTCTGGGGGATTTTTTGCAAATTTAAAAGTGATTTTGATTTCTCTTGTGGCAATTTATGCTTTGTCTTTTTTGATTGAATTAGCTTTTGGGGATAATATTTCAAATCCTCAAAATCAAGAGGCGATTGAGTCTATGCTTAGGAGAAATTTTTCTCCGGCTCTTCTTGCTCATATAGTTTTTTTGGGACCTCTTGTTGAAGAATATACTTTTAGGGAATATCTTCCTGGTGTTTTTAGAAATATTTTCAAAAGACGTGATCAGGATTTTAAGGATTTTTTCGCCCTTATTTTGGCGAATGTTTGTTTTTCTCTTGCCCATCTTCCAACTGATATTTATAGTTTTTTGGTATATTTTTCAATTGGTTTTGTCCTTGTTATGGTAATATTTTTGACAAATAATTTAAAATTATCAGCTTTTGTGCATATTTGTTGGAATTTATTGTCAAGTGTGATTTTATATTATGCTATTTAATTTTTAAAATATTAAATAAAAATGGACTGTTGCAAGATTAAATGTTTTTTCATTGTGCAACAGTCCTTTTTTTCGTAAATTTTTATTTATTATTTTCTTGTGGATTTTCTTGTTTTTTTTCTTCGATATTATTTTTTTTGAAACCAGAAGAAAAGTCGTAAGCGCCACGTTTGATTATTATGTCATCATTTTTTGATTTTGTATTTTTGTCTTTTTCTTGATTTTTCTTATCTTTTGTGGATTTATTTTTATTTTCTTTTTCTTTTGTATCTTTGGCTAAATCAGATTTTTCAGAAATTTTTTCTTTTTTACTCTTGTTTTCTTCTTCTTTTATATTTTCATTTGTTTTTTCACATTTAACTTCTTCCTTTAATTCTTCGCTTGGTTTTGTTTGGTTTTGTTTGTCATTTTCTAAAGAATTTTCAGGTGCATTTTTTGCGTCTGTATTTAAATCTGAAAGATTATCATATTCTTTATTTTTAATTGCTAGGGCAAAAAATACTATTGAAACAACAAATAAAATTATTGCCAAAATTACCAAAAATTTAGCAAATTTTGCTTTTTGTGGGTCAAAATCATTGGCTAAATTTTGTAAAGCTTGACTAATGTTTGCAAAACTTCCTTCGATTGCTCCCAAGTCTGGATTTGAAAAATTAATTGCCATAATATTTGCTTTAACTACTTTAACAAATTCCATCAATGGAGAAATTGTAATAAAAGATATTAATAAAACCAATGTTCCAGCAGCTGAGAAAATATATTTTTTAATTTGTTCTTTAAAAATAAAAATTCCAGCAATTAACAAAACTAGATTTACAAAAAATAAAAATTTGATAAATCCTATGTATTGAATTATATTTTTGAATTTTCCAAGATATTCAAAAATAGCAAATTCCATTTGGCTTAAAAAATCTTCAATATTACCTGCGCCGTTTTCAATGGATTCGTAAATATTTGAAAATGATTTCATCTTCGCCAAAATCATTCCCAAATAAAGTACCAATAATGAATTAGTAATAATTTGTCCAATATAGACAGCAAGTTTTCCCTGTTTTTTTGTCATAACTTCCTCCTTAATAATAAAATATAACGGGAAAATATCCACATAATTTATACAAAATATTATATCATATTTCAATAAAATTTTCTGGATTTTTTATCTTATAATTTATTGAAAGAAAATCTTGCATAAAACAATCAAATAATCATATAAAATAAATATTGGAATTTAAAAGAAAAATGAGGTAAAATAAACTTCGGAAAATTTAAAAGGATTTTGAAAAATTTTAAATTGTTTGAAATGAGCGATTTTAAAATAATTTTCAAAGCTTAAATAATTCTATAATAATTGTGAATATTTATATTGATATTTGCAAGAATTTTCTATATAATATAATAGTAATGAGTGAAATTATTACAAATTAACGTGATAATATTTAAAAGTTAGGAGACCTTATGAAAATTGCATCGATGGAATACAAAAATGGGATTTCTAACTTGCTCAACTCTAAATTTGATGAGAATGAAGTTGTTGTAAAAAAATATGAGAATTTTGAAGACATTATTCTTGAAGATGATTTGTCGGAATTTGATTTAATTTTAGTGGATATGACTCATACTAGGTGTATTGAGCTTATCCAGTACATAAAACAAACAACAAATATTCCGGTAATTTATCTTACAGATAGGTACAAAAAAAGTCCCTATGAGGCAAAAATTGACGACAAGGATTTTGTAATTCATTCTTATTCAAGAGATGAATTTATAAAATATACTTTGAAAAAGGTCGAAGAAATTAACAATTCCAAAATTATTTCTTTTGGTTTTTGTTCAATTGAAGTGGACAATGGGATTTTTAGGATAGGAAATGAAATTTTAGATCTTACAAAATCCGAAATTAGTCTTTGTACAATTCTAATAAAAAATATGAACAGACCAGTTTCAAAAGAAATTATTGTAAAAGAAATGTCAAAAATGGGAATTGAAACAACAGACAGATCAGTTAGAGAGCATGTTAGAAAAATCAGAAAAGAATTTAAAAAAGCAAAACTTGAACCAATTAAAACAGTAAGAGGACAAGGATACGAATGGATTTTAGAATCTTGTGAAATAGGAAATTAGCCCCATTTATACAATGATTTTTATAATATAGAATATGAATAATTTAAATAGCCCAAATCTAACTAGCGGGAGAGGTATAAAAATTTTAAAATTGGAAAATTTAAATTTTGAAATTTTTATACTTTGTTAGATGGGTTATTTTTTTGAAAAAATTTAGAGATTTTCAAATGCAAATAAAAAAATAAAATTGATATTGATTATCTTGTGCCACAAATTATTTTGTGATATTATATAAATATCTTCAGGGTGAGGTTTGATTCCTAACCGGCAGTTAAAGTCTGCGAGTTTTTTACTGAATGGGTGAAATTCCCATACCGACAGTTATAGTCTGGATGAGAGAAGATATTCTTTTTTATGAGAAATTATTTAGCCCTGAAAGGGCACGGATCGTATACAAACCCTCAAGCACGAATATCTGACTTCAAAAATTGTTGATTTCTAAATTTCAAAATTCTAAAATCGCAAACTCGCTAACGCTCAAACAGTGCGATTTTTAACGAATTTTAAAATTTGAAATCAAATCAATTTTTTCCGTATGATATTCTTAGCATGAGGATTTGTAAACTTTGTCAACAGTCTGAGCCCTGAAAGGGCATTTTTTTATGCCAAATTTTAGGAGGATTTTATGAGTCATGATCAAAAAAAATTAAGAAACTTAGTTAAAGTTGGAATACTTTCAGCCATGAGTTTTATACTTATGTTTATTCAATTTCCAATTCCAGTTGCACCACCTTTTATGAAAGTTGACCTTGCAGATGTGCCAGCTCTTATTGGTGGATTTTCGATGGGGCCTTTGTATGGAGTCTTAATTCAACTTATCAAAAATATTTTGAATTTGAGCAAGACAAGCACAGGTGGAGTTGGAGAAATTTCCAATTTTATAGTTGGAGGACTTTTTGTATTTGTATCAGCAAGTATATATAAAAGGAAAAAAACCAAAAAAAATGCAACTATAGCTATGATTTGCGGAATGTTAATTATGACACTTGCAGCAACCTTATCAAATGCCTTTGTAATTTTTCCACTTTATGGAAAAGCAATGGGAGTAGAAATGAGCGCCTTTGTAGCTATGGCACACAAAACAAATACTTTAGTAAATTCTTATTTTACTATGATGCTTTTCGCGATTGTTCCATTTAATTTGATAAAAGGTTCAATAGAAATTTTGGTAACAAAATTATTATACAAACACGTTTCAGGAATTTTGCACGATAGAAAATAATTATTTTAAATTTTAAAAACAGACTTTGTGGTCTGTTTTTTTGATTTTTTTGAAAGCTGAAATTTATTATTTTATAAATTTAATAAAAGAGATCTCTATTATTATTTTTGGAGATAGATAGAATTTTATTTTTACCTTAAAAATCATTGGATTTTTTTTATTTTAGACTATAATATATCTTACAAAAAGCTTCAAATTAAACTTTTGTAGTATAATAGATTAGAAGGAGTTTTTATGAGAATTAATTCTTTAAAGGAAATGGAAGATTTTGCTTTTGATTTTTCTAAAAAATTGAAAAAGGGCCAAGTTGTAAATTTAATTGGAGAAATGGGTAGTGGCAAAACTACTTTTGTTTCTTTTGTTTGCAAATATTTTGGAATTTCTAATACTTCATCTCCAACTTTTGCTATCGTAAATATTTATAATGGAGAAAAGCAAGGGGAAGATTTTCCAATTTATCATCTAGACCTTTATAGGTTTGAAGATCCTGATGAAATTTTAGATATAGATTTTGAAAATTATTTTTACCCAGAGGATGCTGTAACATTTTTGGAATGGGCAGATAAGGCAGAGGATTATCTTCCAGATGATATGATTGAAGTTAATATAGAAAAAATTGATGAAAACGCTAGGGAAATTAGCGTGAAATTTTTAGATTAGGAGATTTTATGAGGGTTTTAGGAATTGATACTTCCACAATGATTTCTACTGTAACTGTTGTTGAGGATGAAAAAGTCATTGGGGATTTTAATGTAAATCAAGAAAAAACTCATTCGGAATCGCTTGTGCCAATGATTGAAACTTTATTAAATCTTTTGGGACTAAAGCTTTCTGATATTGATATTTTTGCCATTAGCCAAGGGCCGGGATCTTTTACGGGTTTAAGAATTGGAATGACAATTGCAAAGACTTTTGCCCAAGTTGGAAATAAAAAATTAATTCCAGTTTCAACTTTGAAGGCTCTTGCCCTAAATTCTTCTTCGAATTCTTTTAAGGCTTCTATGCTTGATGCAAGGGGAAAAAGAATTTATGGGGCAATGTATGATGAAAATATGAATGAAATTGTTAAGGAAGATTTATATAATATTGATGATTTTTCGAAACTTTGTAATGAAAAAAATGTAGATTTTGATTTGGTTTCGGAAGTTGGTGAAAAATATAGGGACAAATTTGATAGGGCAAGAATTTTGGATTTTTCTTATAATTCTTGTATTGGAAAAAATTTGTGTAAGCTTGCTCTTTTGAAAAAAGATGAGGACTATGATCTTTATAAGCTTGTGCCAAATTATTTGAGAAAATCACAAGCGGAAAGGGATAGAGAAAAGAAAAATGATTAGGACAATGACTGTAGGAGATACGGATAAGGTTTATAAAATCGAATCTAGTGCTTTTTATAAGCCTATGCCTAAAAAGGATCTTATAAATGATATTGAAAAAAATAAGCACAAAGAGTGTTTTGTATATGAAAAAAATGGAGAAACTCTAGGCTTTTATATAATTTCAAAAATTTTGGATGAGATAGAAATTTATACTATTGCAGTTGATGAACTTTATCGTGGGCAAAATATTGGTTCATTTATGCTTGAGCACATGATAAATTTTGCAAAGAGTTTAAAAGTTTCAAAAATTTGGCTAGAAGTTTCTACAAAAAATTTTCCAGCTATAAATCTTTATCAAAAATTTGGTTTTGAAAAAATTAGACTTAGGGAAAATTATTATGCCAGAGTTCACGAAGATGCTTATATAATGTTAAAGGAATTGGATTAGATGAAAGATTTTTATACAATGGGAATTGAAACTTCTTGTGACGATTCTTCAGTTGCTATTTTGAAAAACGACAGGGAAGTTTTGATTAATTTAATATCATCACAAATTGATATACATAAAATATTTGGAGGAGTTGTGCCAGAAATCGCATCAAGAAAACATCTTGAGGCAATCAATCCTTTGATTGAAAAGGCGCTTTTAGATACAAATTTATCTTATAGCGATATTGATTTAATTTCTGTTACCAAAGGTCCTGGACTTATTGGTTCACTTTTGGTAGGAATTTCTGCGGCAAAGGCTCTTTCTTTGTCAGCAAATATTCCAATGATTGGAACAAATCATATGCAAGGCCATATTTGCGCAAATTATTTGTCAAATAAAGACCTAGAACCACCGTTTATTTCTTTGGTTGTAAGTGGAGGTCATACTTATCTTGTAAAAGTAAATGGCTATACAGATTATGAAATAATTGGAACGACAAGAGATGATGCTGCTGGAGAATCTTACGATAAAATTGCAAGGTCAATCGGACTTGGCTATCCAGGCGGACCAAAAATTGATAAACTTTCAAAAAAAGGAAGAAAGGATGCCATAGATTTTCCAAGAATTATGCTTGAAAAAGATTCTTACGATTTTTCATTTTCAGGACTTAAAACTTCAGTTTTAAATTATATGAACCACCAAAACCAAAAAAATTTAGAAATAAACAAGGCAGATTTGGCAGCAAGTTTTCAAGAAGCCGTTGTAGATGTTTTGGTAGAAAAATCTATGCGATTGATAGATGAAACAGGATTAAATACATTTGCAGTATCAGGAGGAGTTGCTGCAAATTCTAGATTAAAAGAAAGATTAAAAGAAGAATGTGAAAAAAGGGGAGTCAAATTTTATTATCCAGATATAATTTTGTGCACAGATAATGCGGCCATGATTGCTATGGCAGGATATTTAAATTACAAAGCCGGAGCAAGGTCTGATAATTATTTGAAAGTGTATCCAAATTTAGGACTTTAATTTGATATAATAGACTTATGAGTAGAGAAATTACAAAATTAAAAACATACAATACAAAAAATAAAATAGCATACTTTCTTTACTTTTTGTCTGCAATTTGCGTTTTCGCTTTTGGCATATATTATAAAGAAGGTTTTGAAATAGCTGGTGGAATATTTTTGCTTTTAAGAGGAATATATTTAATAAAAACCAACAACAAAAGCACAGCTTCTATTTTGAGAAATGAAAAAAAAGGACTTTACTTTAAACTTTTGATGATAATGGCTTTTTCATTAATAAATCCAATAGGCATTCTTCCCTTTTTATATGAGATAAAAAAAAGAGATTGGGTTATAAATGGAGGACTTGATGAAGAAAAAAAGTAAAATAAGCATTTTATTTTTGGCGATTATTATTTTATTTTCATCATGCGCTCAAAGGAGATTAGACTATCTAGAAAAAAGAAAAGATAGTTTGATTTCAGAAAAAAAGCCAAAAGAGAAGAAAATAATAAAAATAAACCCAGATAAAATTGATGAATTTAAATCAATAGAAGCCTATATGGCATGGTATAAAAAATTAGATGGGCCATGCAAATTAGTTTTTGAAAATAAGGTAGAAAAAAAAGAATTAAGCCAAGAAGAAATGGTAGAAGATTTCAATTATCTTTTCAATGAAATTAGAGATAATTATCCATTTTTTGGAGTTTTGAAAAGGCAATACGGAGTTGACTTTTTGGCAAATTATTCAAAATATTTAAGCGAAATAAAATTTTGCAAAAACGACCAAGAATTTACAAACACTATGGGAAAAATAATGGAAGATTTGCACAATGACCACGCAACAATTGCACAAAAAGATTACGTAGAAGAAACCTTAGAATACTATTCACATTTTTGGACAGATCCGTCAATGTATTATGAATTTTTAACGCTGAACAAAGAAAGCGTAAGAGATAGATACGGAGTTGATGGAGTCCAATCAAATAAAGCTGATAGGAAAAAAATCAGGAGAAGAACCCAATACACAGAAAATTCCGGCGAAAATATGGAAGTAAAAATGCTAGCACCAAGTTTGGGACTAATAAAAATAAAAGAAATGCTAGCAGAATATGAGCTTTCAGAAGATATGAAAAAATTAGACAAATTTTTAGAAGAAAATCAAGATTTAAAAACAATAATAATAGACATCAGAGAAAATTCCGGTGGAAATATAGAATATTGGCAAGAATATCTTTTACCAAGACTCATAGACAAAAAAATTTCCGTAAACAATCACATGTTTTTTAAAGATGGAATGAGAACAAAACTATTATTAGAAAGCGAAGAGCTTGGATTTGAAGATATTTCAAATGTAAATATAGAAAAAATGGAGCTTGAACACAAAGAAGATTTAAAAGATTTTTCATATTATAGCAAAGACAAAATAGAAATCACTCCAATGAAAAAAAATAAATTTAAAGGAGATTTGTATTTATTAGTTGACGAAGGAGTATATTCAGCAGCCGAAGGAATGGCAAATTTTTGCAAAAACGCAAAAATTGCAAAATTAGTAGGCAAAAAAACCGGGGGCGATGGAGTAACACTTGGCTTAATAAATGACGTATGCCCAAATTCCGGCTTAGTTTTCACCTACACAAACACCCTAGGCTACGCACCAGATGGAAAAATAAACGAAGAAGAAAAAACAAACCCAGACATAAACACAGAAAGCCTAAACGAATCAATAGATACAATAAAAAAATTGGAAAAAATTGAGGAATAAATAAAAGTGGCTGATGCAAAATTATTTATAATCATAGTTTTGCAAAAGCCACTTTTTATTTAATTAAAAACTAAAATTTCTCAAAATAAATTAAATTTAAAAAATTTGAACATAATCAAAAGATAATTTTAATTTATCAAAAAATCGTTTCCGCTTGCTTTTTCGATTTGCTGAGGTATAATTTTTTACAAGAAGTAATACTACTTTTGTAAATTTTATAAAGTTGAACTTTGTTTAATCCCGGACTTATTTATTTTATACCGTATAACGTTCTTCTTTATTTTCCCAGCTTAGGCTGGGTTTTTTATTTGTATTAAGCCCAGCTTTGTAAATTTATTTTTCAAAGATTTTATTTTATATTTTTTAGCATTTTATACATCGGGTCAAACTCATCATAATAAATTTTTTCCTTATCAAAAGCCTCCATCACTTTTTTTGTCAAAAACTTCTTATCAACAATTAATTCAAAAGTATTTTCCCTAAACCATTTGTCAGTCATAGAAAAATATCCGTCGTGTCCGTTATCTTCTCCCCATGAATTTTCAATTTTCCAAAATTTTACGTCTTTATCTTTTTTGTCAAAGCCAGTAAGATTCATGGCGTGGCAGGCTGTAGAATATCTTGAATCAATTCTTTGAGCTTTTGTCATTTTGTCAAAATTGGTAAAAGTTTGGTCGAAATTAAATAAATTTTCATCCATAACTCCGCTTTCTCTGTCTTTATCTATGTCAACATCGCAAGCAAACCACATTGTTTCGTTGTTTTTTATAGATTTTTGAGCGGATTTACTCATTGTATCCATGTCAACATTAATTCCAACAAGATCTGGCAAATCTACTGCATTTTTTGCGTTTTTATCAACCAAAATCCTATTGTAAGGATGTCTCGGGTCATTTAATAATTTTATTTTTCCATCAAAAAAATCCCCAACGTAATTGTCAAAAAATTTCTTTGGCGTCATATCTTTTTCAATTTTGTAATTGTTGTCCTTGTCATAGTATTTAAAATCAAAATTTTCAACAGGTTTTCCAATGGATTTTACAAAAATATTGTAGGCATAGGATAGACCTTTTTTTCTTAAAATTTCAATTTCTTTTTCGTCATCCGTCGCTCTAATATCCATAGCGATTTTTTTGAGGGCATTTTCCAAAGTATAAAACATAAAAGAAGATTCCTCTGTATGGAAAAGTTCGCCCATATTTGTCTTTGGAACAATTCCATATTTTTTTATCAAATAATAGAAAAATTCAAAATATCCGCCATCTTCTGGAGTTGAATAGAAAACATCTTCAACTTTTCTATCTTTAATATCCAAATTTTTTGTATCAATTACTCTTTGCAAAAACAAATTTGCCTTTTCCATATTGTCATAAAAATAAAGAAAAGACTCAGAAAGCTCAAATTTTTCCATATTAAGTTTTTTGGCAATATGCATCCTAATCATATTAAGACCAGCAAACATCCAACATCTACCAGTTTTTCTTTGATTAGTAACTTCTTTAGTTTCAACTTCGTTAGAAAAAATAAAATCGTGTTTGTTGATAATATTTTTATTTAAAGAAGCCTCCATTATCCCCATATTTGAAATGGCATTTTCAATAACTTTATTTTTAGGATCTTTTTCATAATTTTTTTCTAATTCTTTAAATATTTTTTCATCTAATATCATAGGTCACCTCTTTCTTTGGAAATATTATACTTTCAACAAGGCAAAAAACGATAATAACTTGTTTTTATATTATAGTAAGAAGTTTTATTTGTTAATTTGAAAAATTATAAAAGAACTTTTAAAATTGATTTTTAAAAGTTATGAAAATCGCAAAATTTAAATGTTTGAGCTGCTTTATTATTGACAAATACTACAAGTTGTTATATCATTGTTTGAGAATAATTACAAATTTTAAATGAAGGAGAATTTTCCGAAGATATGATGAAAAATTTAATATCTAAAATTTCGATTTTTTTATCAACTATTGTGTACATAATATTTTTTTATTTTTTAAATAAATATAGCATTTTGCCAGTGAAATATAGGTTTATAGTTTTGGGACTTATATTTTTACTTATTTTTGGATTTTCTTTATTGATTTTCAAAAGAAAAAAGGCTGGCAAGCCGATTAAAGCCTTTTTTATAATTGTACTTTTGTTTGTAAGTGCAGTGGAAGGCTTATTTATTTCTTACGCAAGTACTTCGATACAAACTGTTCAAAAAATAAATGACAAAAAAGAAGTAATCAAAACAAAAATGTCTTTTGTTGTTTTGAAAGAATCTCCAATTGAAACATTGGATGATTTGAATGAAAATCAGGTTGCCATAGCTAAGCAAGTGGACAAAGAAAATGTTAAACAAGCTTTAAAAAAATTCAAAAAAGAAAATGGCGATGATTTAAATGTTGAGGATTTGGGAGATTATTTAACTTTAGGTAACAGCTTAATTAATGGAAATGTTCAAGCTGTTTTATTAAATGAAGGCTTTAGAGAAATGTTAGATGATAATATTGAAGGATTTAGCCAAAAAACTAGAGTTTTAAAATCTTATTCTGTTAAGGGAGATCAAAAGCTAAATCAAAACAATGAAGTTGAAAAAGATCAAAGTTTTAATGTATATATTTCAGGAATAGACACTTATGGAGATCTTGCAACTGTATCAAGATCTGACGTGAATTTGATAGTAAGTGTAAATCCTAAAAAAGGAAAAATTTTAATAACAACAATTCCAAGAGATACTTATGTAAATATAGCTGGAATGGGAGATTATGCAAATGACAAATTAACTCACGCAGGCTTATTTGGAGTAGACACATCTATAAAAACTTTGGAAAATTTCCTTGATATAAATATAGACTATTATGCAAAAGTAAATTTCACAACTCTTATACAACTTATAGATTTATTGGGTGGAGTAGATGTCGAAAATCCTGTTGCTTTTGAAACCAATGGTGGCAAATATTTCCCACAAGGTACAATTCACATGGATGGAGATATGGCTTTGGCATATTCAAGAGAAAGATACCACCTTGCAGAAGGCGATTTTGATAGAGGAAAAAATCAAGTGAGAGTAATGACAGGTATAATAAAAAAATTATTATCAACTGAAACACTTTTGAATTTCAATTCGATAGCAGAAGTTGCACTTGATTCAGTAAATACAAATATGCCTTATGATAAAATGATAGAATTAGTAAATGGTCAAATAGATGACGCAAAGGACTGGAAAATAAAAAGTCAAGCAGTAACAGGAACAAGCGAACCAGGTCTACCATCATACCTAATGCCAGGAAGTAATTTATACATGATGAGAGCGGATGAAGAATCTATTGACCAAGTTCATGATGGGATTTTGAAAAATAATAAAACAGATAAATAAATATTTTAATTAAAAGGGTAAGGTATACAGTGCTTGAGATCTTTTTCTTAGTAAAAATTGTAAGCGGAGATGTCTTACCCTATGAGTATTTATATAAATAAAGAAAATTTAAAAAGTAAAAAAAGAAGAGCTATAAAAGGAATGAAAATGGATACTAAAAAAATAATAAATAAAAAAACATATATACTCTTAGTTTTTGATATTATAATCATTAACTTAGCATATTTTTTAGCTTTATTTTTAAGGTTTGATGGAAGTTTAATTCAAATACCAAGGATATATTTAAAAGCTTTTGAAAACTATGCTCTTATAAATACAGTTATAACAATTGCTATATATTCAGCTTTCAAGCTATATAGAATAATTTTGGAATATGCATCATATACTGAATTAATAAAAATAACTCAAGCAGTAGCTTTATCATTATTAGTTCATATTTTTGGTATTTCAATTCTGTTTCAAAGGATGCCATTGTCATATTTCGTATATGGATTTTTGATTCAATATACTTTTACAGTAGGAATAAGATTTGCCAACAAAATGTTTATACAAGGAAAATATAATCTATTAGACAAAAATCCAGAATTCAAAAAAGCAATAATAATTGGAGCAGGATCAGCTGGGCAGACAATAAAAGAAGATATAAACAAATCAAACAGACAAGAGAATACAAGCATAAAAGTAGTTGCTTTTATTGACGATAATCCAGAAAAAAAAGGTCAATATATAGACGGAACAATAATTTATGGTGGTAGAGATTCAATAAAAGAGCTTGTAAACAAAGAAGATATAGATCTAATACTAGTAGCCCTACCATCAGCCCAAGAAAATCAAAAAAGAGAAATCCTACAAATATGCAATGAAACAAATTGTGAGGTGAAAGTCCTACCAGGAATTTACCAATTAGTTTCAGGAAGTATTTCCATGTCTGGAATGAAAGATGTCCAAATAGAAGATTTATTAGGAAGAGATCCAGTAAAAATATTTTCAAACGAAACTTTTGATTACCTAAACGACAAAGTAGTCTTGGTAACAGGCGGTGGAGGTTCAATTGGATCAGAGCTTTGTAGACAAATCGCTCAATACGGACCAAAATTTTTGATAATATTTGATATTTATGAAAACAATGCCTACGAAATTGAACAAGAGCTAAAAAGAAATAATAAAGATTTAAAATTCATCACCTTAATTGGTTCAGTAAGAGACTATGCAAGAGTAAAAAAAGTATTCGAAACCTACAAACCAGAAATAATTTTTCACGCAGCAGCTCACAAACATGTTCCATTAATGGAAACAAGTCCAGTAGAAGCAATAAAAAATAACGTAAGAGGAACCTACATAGTAGCCCTACTTTCATTAATCTACGATGCAAAAAGATTTGTACTAATATCAACCGACAAAGCAGTAAACCCAACATCAGTAATGGGAGCAACAAAAAGAGTATGCGAGAAAATAATCCAAGGAATAAATGATATAAGACAAAACAAAGAATACGAAAAACTAGCAAAAGTAACAATCAACGATGGAGATAGGATAATAACAATAAATCCAAAAGATTACTTACAAGAAAAAAATCCAAAAACCGAATTCGTAGCAGTAAGATTTGGAAACGTACTAGGCTCAAATGGATCAGTAATTCCACTTTTCAAAGAACAAATAGCATCAGGTGGACCAGTAACAGTAACCCACCCAGAAATAATCCGTTACTTTATGACCATAAAAGAAGCAGTAAAATTAGTATTACAAGCAGGCTCAATGGCACAAGGCGGAGAAATATTTGTACTAGATATGGGAGAGCCAGTAAAAATAGATTACTTGGCAAGACAATTAATAAAACTATCAGGCTACAAGCCAGACATAGATATGCCAATAGTATACACAGGACTAAGACCAGGAGAAAAACTATACGAAGAAAGACTAATGGACGAAGAGCTCCTATCAGATACAAAAGTAGAAGGAATATCCGTAGGGAGACCATTAGAATTTTCAAGAGAAGAATTTTTCCAAAAACTAGACAAAGTAATAAACCAAGAAAACATAGACGAATTAGACATAGTTGTTACGATAAATACTTTAATAAGTACGTTTATAGGAAAGGGTAATAAATAATGACAAAAAAAATGAACATACCATTCTCACCACCAGACATTAGCGAAGAAGAAATTAATGAAGTAATAGATGCTTTAAAATCTGGTTGGATAACAACAGGACCAAAAACAAAAAAATTAGAAAAAGATTTGCTAGAATTTACAGGAACAAATATAGGAGTTTGTTTAAATTCTCAAACAGCAGCGGCAGAAATGACTCTTAGAGCTTTGGGAGTAGGAGAAGGCGATGAAGTGATAACAAGCGCCTACACATATACAGCAACAGCCTCAGTAGTAGACCACGTTGGAGCAAAATTAGTTTTAGTAGATACCCAAAAAGAAAATTTAGAAATGGACTACGAAAAATTAAAAGATGCCATAAACGAAAAAACAAAAGTAATAATTCCTATAGATTTGGCAGGCGTGCCTTGCGATTACGATAAAATATTTGAAATTGTAGAAGAAAAGAAAAATTTATTTAAGGCAAACAACGAAATTCAAAAAGCCTACAACAGAATAATAGTAATGTCAGATGCAGCTCATGCTTTGGGAGCAGAGTATAAAGAAAAAAAAGTAGGATCAGTAGCAGATTTTTCAAATTTTTCCTTCCATGCAGTAAAAAATTTCACAACAGCAGAAGGTGGATATGCAACATGGAAAGACAAAGAAGGAATAGACAACGAAAAACTCTACAAAAAATATCAATTATTATCCCTTCATGGTCAATCAAAAGATGCCCTAAGCAAAACAAAGCTTGGATCATGGGAATATGATATAGTAGGACCTTGGTACAAATGCAATATGACAGACGTATTAGCAGGAATAGGACTTGCCCAAGTAAAAAGATATCCATTACTTTTAAAAAGAAGAAAAGAAATAATAGAAAAATACGACAAAGCCTTTAGACCGTTAGGAATAAAAAGCCTAAACCACTTTGACCAAAATCACAAATCATCAGGACATCTTTATATAACACAAGTTCCAGGAATAGATACAGAACAAAGAAATAAAATAATAGAAGAAATGGCAGAAAAAGGAATAGCGTGCAATGTTCACTACAAGCCACTTCCACTATTAACAGCATACAAAAATTTAGGATTTGATATAAAAGATTATCCAAACGCCTACAATCATTACAAAAATGAAATAACACTACCTCTTCACACAAAACTTACTGATGAGGAAGTTGATTATATAATTGAAAATTATAGATATGTTATTGAAAATAGTAGTTTATAAATTATAAATGATTTAAAAGAGAGGTTTAATAATGTATATTATAATAGGAGCATCAAGTTTTATAGGTGTTTATACAGTCGAAGAATTTTTAAAACAAGGTTGTGAAATAATTGTAACAGGAAGAAATAATAAATTTAAAGAGCATTATGATAAACTAGGTGTAGATTATATAAACCTAGATTTGGTAAATAAAAAAGATTTTGATTTACTTCCTAAAGAAAATGTTGATGGAGTGATTCTTCTAAGTGGATTGTTGCCAGCAAACTCTAATGTAGATTTAGAGAATGAAGAAAATGCAGCAGATTATTTTGAAGTAAATACTATAGGAACTATAAACGTTCTTGAATATTGTAGAAAAAATAATATAAATAGAGTTATATCAACTTGTTCTTACGCTGATGTAAGGGGTGCTTGGGGAAAAAAAGCAATAACAGAAGAAGAACCACGTGATTTCATATATGAAGGAGATCATGCAGTATATATTTTTTCTAAGAATGCAGCAAATGATACAATGAAATACTATAATGAACAACATGGAATGAAAAATGCCTGGTTTAGATTTCCGCCAGTGTATGGTGTTGGACCTCATGATTCTCTTTATATAAATGGGAAATTAAAAAAATCTGGACTTAAAATTTTTATTGATAACGCAAAAAAAGGAAAAGATATTTGTATTTTTGGAGACAAAAATTTAAGTAGAGATATAGCTTATGTAAAAGATGTTGCACATGCATTTTATCTTGCTGTAAAAAGTGATAAAACTAGAGGACTTTATAATATGACATCAGGTCGTGGGGTTACTCTACAAGAACAAGCAGAAATAATAGCAGAAATCTGGGCTCCAAGTCCAGAAAGAAAATCTAAAATAACTTATAAACCAGAAATAAATAATAATACTAAATCTTATATGTTTTCAATGGAAAAGGCTAAGAATGATTTTGGATATGTTCCTAAATATTCTGATTTTAAATTGATGATGCAAGATTATAAGAAGGATTTAGACAATAATAAATATCAGGAGCTTTTTAAATATGTCAAGTAAAACTAAATTATCAGGGAGCTTAGTTTTTAGGGTTACAAAAAGAACCTTTGATATTTTGCTATCTTTAATATTGATGATACCAGTTATCTTAATTGTTATAATTTCATATATATTTATAAAAATTGAAGATGGTGGACCCTTATTTTATAAAGCGGAGAGAACTGGACTTTTTGGAATCCCATTTAAGATGTATAAGTTGCGTTCTATGAAAGAAAATGCTCCAGATATAAGGTTAGAAGATGGTTCGACATTTAATGGAGATGATGATCCTAGAGTGACAAAATTTGGTAAATTTGCAAGAAAAACAAGTATTGATGAACTTCCACAAATCATAAATGTTTTAAAAGGAGATATGAGTTTTATTGGTCCAAGACCTGATACACCAATGTACTTAGATAAATATACGGACGAAGAGAAAATTATTCTTACGGTGCGCCCAGGTATAACTGGTTATAATCAGGCTATTAACAGAAATTCTGTTTTAACAAAAGAAAAATTGGAAAATGATGTTTATTACGTGAAACACTTATCACTTTTTTTTGACTTGAAGATAATATTTATGACAATAAATACAATAATTATGCGTAAGAATATAAATAGAAATTATGAGGAAAGCAAAGATACTTTTGTTTAAAATAATAAATTATTGGAGTACATATATAAATGAAAAAAATAATGATATTAGGCGCAAGTATTTTACAAGTTCCTGCTATAGAAAAAGCTATAGATATGGGGCTTGAAGTCATTGCGGTTGATATAGATTCAAATGCACTTGGATTTAAAATACCAGATGTAAAAAAAGAAATTATTAGTACTATAGATATTGAATCTGTAATGAGTGCTGCAAAAAAACATAATATAGATGCGATAATGACTCTTGCTAGTGATATGCCAATAATGACTGTTGCAAAAGTTTCAAAGAAATTAGGGTTAGTTGGTGTTGATTTAGATACGGCTATAAAAGCAACAAACAAATCAAAAATGCGTGAATCTTTAAAAAGCTTTGGCGTGCCCGTGCCTTTATTTTATAAAGTTGATAGTCTAGATAAATGTATAAAAGCGGTTAATAAAATTAAGGATAAAGGTTACAAATGTATTTTAAAACCAGCTGATAATTCTGGGAGTCGAGGTATTGTATTACTACCTGATTTTAACGAGAAAACTATAAATATAGCTTATAATTATAGTAAAAATAATTCTAGAAATAAGATTGTAATGGTTGAAGAATTTATGGAAGGACCAGAAGTAAGTGTAGAGACAATCAGTGTAGATGGGAAATGTAATATAATTCAAATTACTGACAAAATAACAACGGGTGCTCCATATTTTGTAGAAATGGGACACTCTCAACCTAGCCAGCTACCAGATAGTATAAAAGATAAAATAAAAGAAATAACAATTGCTGCAAACAAAGCTATAGGTATAATAAGTGGTCCTTCACATACAGAAATCAAAATCACTCAAAATGGTCCAAAAATTGTAGAAATTGGAGCAAGGCTTGGGGGAGATAACATAACAACACATTTAACTCCTTTGTCTACAGGGGTTGATATGGTTGAAAGTTGCATAAAAATTGCTTTGGGAGAAAAACCAGATATAAGAATAAAATACGATAAAGCATCAGCAATAAGATATTTCGATCAAAGTCATGGGAGAATTAAGTCTATAAGAGGGGTGGAAGAAGCAAGTAAATTGCCTGGAATAATTCAAATATCAATAATTCACGGTAAAGATCATATTATTAATGGTATTAAAAGTAGTTCAGATAGAGTAGGATTTGTCATTGGACAGGCAGATGATTGTAAAGGAGCTATTTCAACTGTTATTAAGGCTTTAAGTCTTATAAAAATAGATCTTTATTAGGATTTAAAGTTTATAATATTTAAATGGAGTTTTAATAATGAAAGTTGCAATAATGTGTAATGGATTTAGCTCTAAAGGATTTGATAGGGAAGAATTAGTAGATAATTTAAATAAAAAAGGTTATGACGTATATCTAGGGCTAATTAATGATGGAATAATTAACAAATGTTATAACGAACTCAATGCTAAATTAATATTTATAGATGCTAATAGAAATAATACAAATCCTTTTATAGAATTAAAATCATTATTGAATATAAAAAATAAATTGAAAAAAGAGAATATAGATTACGTTATTATATACGGTATAAAAAACCACATATCAATGATTCTAGGAGCCAAAATAGCCGGAGTAAAAAAAATAATGTGTGTTGTCAATGGAAGAGGTAATCTTTTTATATTAAAAGGTCTAAAATGGGATTTAGTCAGAGCAATATCACTTCCTATGCTTAAATTATCATATAGATTAGCGGATTTTATATGCTTTCAGAATAATGATGATAGAAAAGAATTTATAGATAAAGGTTTAGTTAAAAATACATCTAAGGTTTTTTTGACGGGTGGCTCTGGTGTTAATCTAGAAAAATTTAAAAAATTAGATCTTGTAAATGAAAATTCATTCTTATTTTTATCAAGAATAACAGAATCTAAGGGGCTTAAGGAATATATTTATGCTGCAAAAATCGTGAAAAAAAAATATCCGACAGCTGTTTTTGATGTTGTTGGACCATTAGATAATGCAGTGGAAAAATCAAGTTTAAATGACATTTTAAAAAAAGCTGAAGATGAAAATACTGTAATTTATCATGGAGAAACAAGAGATGTGTCAAAATGGATGGCAAAATCTAGATTTTTTATATATCCTTCATATTATCCAGAAGGTGTTCCAAGATCAGTGTTACAGGCTTTAGCAAGTGGCAGACCTGTTATAACGTTTAATACACCAGGATGCAAAGAAACCGTAAAAAATGGTGTAAATGGTTTTGTTGTTGAGAAGAAAGACATTAAAGCTTTAGCAGAAAAAATGATTTGGATGATTGAACATCCTAAAGAAACAGAAAATATGGCACAAGAGTCTAGAAAGTTTGCTGAAGATAATTTTGATGTTTTTAAAATTAATGAGAATATAATAAATAGACTTAAATAACTTAAGGAGAACAATGATAAGAGTATTACATGTATTAGGTGGATTAAACAGAGGCGGAGCTGAAACTATGGTAATGAATTTTTATAGATATATAGACAAAAGTGAAGTTCAATTTGATTTTATTATTCATAGTGATTCGCAAAATGATTATAGAGAAGAAATAGAGAGTATGGGTGGGAAAATATACGTGTTCCCTAAGTTTAAAGTATATAATATTTTAAGTTATAGAAATACTTGGAAAAGTTTTTTTGACGCTCATCCAGAATATAGAATTATTCATTCCCACATTAGGAGTTATGCAAGTGTGTTTTTTCCTATAGCTAAAAAATATCATTTAAAAACAATTATACATAGCCATAGTACTTCAAATGGAAAAGGATTTAAGGCTATTATTAAAAATATACTACAAAAACCTTTAGTGAAACAGGCTGATTATTTGTTTGCATGTTCTGAATCTTCAGGAAAATGGTTATATGGAACGGAAAAAATAAAAGAAGATAATTATTTTTTAGTAAAAAATTCTATTGACGTTAATAAATATAAATATAATGAAAAAATAAGAACTAAATATAGAAATGCTTTAAATATTGAAAATAATTTGGTATTTGCTCATGTTGGGAGGTTATCTAGTCCTAAAAATCATATTTTTTTATTAAAAGTTTTTAAAGGAATTTTGGAAAAAAACTCAAAATCTATTTTATTAATTATTGGAGATGGAGAGTTGAAAGAAGAAATAAATACAAAAATTAAAGATTTGAACTTGAAAGGGAAAGTATATATGATGGGTTCAAGAGAAGATGTTGATAACATTCTACAAGCGGTAGATGTCTTTCTCTTCCCGTCATTTTGGGAAGGATTACCAGTTGCTGTTGTGGAAGCTGAGGCTTCAGGTTTACCATGTATTTTATCAGAATCTGTAACAGAGGAAGTAAAATTATTACCAAATCTTAAATATTTGCCTATAAATCAAGGAGAAGGTGTATGGGTAAATTATATATTAAATATGAAAAAAAATAGACTAAAAGAAGCGTCGGAAATTGTTAGATCAAAAGGTTTTGATATAAGAGATACAACTAGATGGTTATTAGAATTTTACAAGAATTTAGCTTCTTAGTTAAATTAATAGATGTGCTGCTTTAAATTTTGTTTTAAGCGAGTCAATCATCTATATAGGTTTTGATAACGAATTAGTTTAAGAAAGGGAATTTTTTGACAATTTATATATTTTTATTAGCTTTTATACTACTAAATGTGTTTTTAGAGGCATCATTTTCGTCTTTAAAAATTTCAAAATACAAATTGAATACGGGAAAAATTAGTTTTTTCTTATGTTTTATATCTATACTTATGATTGGGCTTATGAGAAATCAACATTTAGGCGTTGATGTAGATAACTATAGATATTATTTTTTGAAGTTTTATCCAAGTAAAAGCATTAGTTTTTTTATATTTAATTTTAAATATGATATTGGCTACGTTCTTTTAAATAAATTTATTAGATTATTTACAAGTAATTTTAGAATATTTGAAAATATTGTATTTATAATTAGTTATGGAATTTTTTCTTACATTATATATAAAAGATCCAAATGCTTTTCACTTAGTTTTTTAGTATATTTAGGTCTTGGATTTTTAGGAACTAATTTATGCATTTTAAGGCAAGCTATAGCGTGCTCTATTTGCTTTTTAAGTTTTGATTTTATTAAGAAAAACAAAAAATTAGTTAGTCTTTTATTAATATTACTTGCTGTTACGTTTCATAAAACGGCTATATTTTTCTTATTATCTTATCTAATTATTAAGGGGAATGATAGCAGAGTGTTATTGATTAAAAAAAATTTGTTTCTAATGTTATCTATTTTAGGTGCTATGTATATAATCCCGCATCTGTATAAATTCTATTCGAATGATTACTCTAATACATCGGTTTCTGGTCAGGGATATAAATTACTATTTTTTTATATTATAATATCTTTTATTTTAAGAATAATAATGAATCGTAAAAAATTAAATAACGAAGTTAAAGATTATGAAGGATCATTTGGAGCGATATATCTTCAAATTGGTGCAATAAGTTTTTCGTTATTTGCGAGAGTTACAAGATATTTTGAACTAATATATACTCTTTCAATACCTAATATTACTTATGAATCTAAGTATAGGAAATTTTATATATTTATTTTTGCATTAATATTTTCAGCATTATATATATATGGATTAGTAACTGATGGTTGTCAAATAGTACCTTTTGAATCATTTCTAACTTAATTATATTTTAATAGGAGATATTAATGAAAATTTTATTTTATATAAATACATTAGGAAAAGGTGGAGCTGAGAGAGTTGTAACAAATTTAGCAAATCAATTTGCAGATGAAAATAATACAATTATTTTAGTAACTTCTTATAAAGTTGAAAAAGAATATAAGACAAATTCAAATGTAAAAAGAATTTGCTTAGAAGACTATAAAAAATCTTCAAAAAATAAGATTTTTAAAAATATAAATATTATTAGACAATTAAAAAAGATAATTTGCATGAAGAAACCTGACTTAGTTGTTTCATTTATGAGAGAGCCAGTTGTAAGGGCTTTGCTTGCTTCTAGAAAATTAGATGTTAAAAATATAATCTCTATTAGAAATGATCCAAGCAAAGAGTATCCAGGAATTACGGGGAAATTAATATCAAAATATATACTTCCTAAAGCTGATGGATGTGTTTTCCAAACTGAAGATGCTAAAAAATATTTCCCGATCAAATTACAGGGTAAATCTAAAATAATATTCAATCAAGTTGATGAGAAATTTTTTGATGTAAATATATATGATCCCAAATATATAGTTTCAATAGGAAGACTAAGTCATCAAAAAAATCAAATGATGTTAATTAATGCATTTGCAAAAGTAAATGAAAAATATCCAGATGAGAAATTATTGATCTATGGAGATGGAGAACTGAAAGAAAAATTAAAAAATGAGATAAATAAAAAAGGACTTGAAGATAGAATATTACTTATGGGTTTAACGGATAATATTCCAAAGGTTTTATCAAAAGCAAAGATGTTTATCTTATCTTCAGATTATGAGGGGATGCCTAATACTCTTCTAGAAGCTATGGCAGCTGGTGTTCCATGCATATCTACGGATTGTCCGTGTGGTGGTCCTAAGGCTATTATAAATCATGGAGTAGATGGAATTTTGGTTCCTGTAAATAATGAAAAAGAGTTAGCAAAAAATATTCTTTTATTATTAGAAGATAATGAATTTTCGAATGAAATAAGGAAAAATGCAAAAGAAAAATCTGAAATATTTAAGCCAAATAATATATTTAAACAATGGCAAGAGTATTTTGAACAAGTGATAAATAATTAGAAAGGAAATTGTACAAAAATACAATTATGATAAAATGGTAAATAATATTATTAAAAAGGCTAATAAATATATATCAAATCAAGAATATAGATTGAGAGTAAATTCAAAACTTGGCTTGTATAATAATATGGACGATAAAAAGTTTATAGAAAAAATGTTTAAAGCTACTATGGATTATCCTTTAAATTTAGAAAATCCAAAATCTTTTAACGAAAAATTACAATGGTTAAAACTATATGATAGGAATCCATTATATACAAAATTAGTAGATAAATATAAAGTTAGAGAATATATATCTGAAAAAATCGGAGAGGACTATTTAATTCCTTTATTAGGAGTATGGGATGATCCAGAAGAAATTGATTTTGATTCTTTGCCAAATAAATTTGTTCTAAAGTGTAATCACAACTCTGGTCTAGGAATGTGTATATGTACAGATAAAAGTAAAATTGACATAAAAAAAGTAAAAAATGAATTAAAAAGTGGGTTAGCTCAGAATTATTATCTTAATGGGAGAGAATGGCCTTACAAAAATGTTTCAAGAAAAATAATTTGCGAAAAATATATGACAGATGAAACGGGAAAAAATTTAAGAGATTATAAATTTTATTGCTTTGATGGAAAGCCTAAGATTGTTGGAATTTATCAAGATAGAAATTCTGATAAAGAAACAACTGGAGATTTTTTTGATATGAATTTTGAATGGGTAGACTTAAGATTTGGAATGCCTAATGCTTTAAATAAACCTCAAAAGCCACAAAAATTTCAAGAAATGATTAAAATTGCGGAGATTTTATCTGAAGGAATGCCAGAGGTAAGAGTAGATTTATATATAAGCAATAATAAAATTTATTTTGGGGAGTTGACATTTTTTGATGGTGGAGGTTTTGATAAAATTGAGCCTCTTGAATGGGATTATAAATTAGGTAGTTGGATAAAATTACCGAAAAAAATGCTAAGCAACGGAGACTAATAATGAATAGAAAAAAGCTATTAGCTCTTAACACAAGTTCATCGCTAATATTTCAGTTAACTACAATTGTATGTGGCTTTATTGTTCCTAGACTTATATTAAAATCATACGGTTCTGAAGTCAACGGTTTAATAAATTCAATAATGCAATTTTTAGCGATTATATCATTCTTGGAACTTGGAGTTGGAGCTGTAATTCAATCATCATTATATAAGCCTTTAGCGGAAAATGATTATAATCAAATAAGCAGAGTTATGGTTTCTGGTCAGAAGTTTTTCTCAAGACTTGCTACAATACTTTTGGTTTACGTTGTGATTTTGATGGGGATTTATCCGTTAATAGCAAAAACAAATTTTGGATTTTTGTATACTGCTATAATGATTCTAGTCATAAGTATAAGCTCTTTTGCTCAATACTATTTTGGAATTGTCAATAGTTTACTTATAACAGCAAACCAAAGGGGATATTTTTCTTACAATATTCAAACAATAACATTAATATTAAATACTATAGCTTGCTTTATTCTAATAAAATTAGGAGCATCAATTCACATAGTAAAACTAACTACATCATTAATATATTTAGCCAGACCACTAATTCTTTCGCTTTATGTAAAGAAAAATTATAAAATAAATTGGAATATAAAATACGATGAGGAACCAATAAAACAAAAATGGAATGGAATAGCTCAACACATTTCAGCGGTTGTATTAGATGGTACTGATAATATTGTACTTACAGTATTTATGGGACTTGAAATTGTTTCGGTTTATTCTGTATATAATATGGTTGTTATGGGAGTAAAAAAACTTCTTATGTCAATGACAAATGGAATTCAATCATTGATGGGTGAGCTTTTAGCTAGAGAAGAAATTGATAGATTAAGAAAATTTTTTGGTTGGGTTGAATGGAGTATTCATACTGGAACAACTTTTATTTTTGGAGTTACAGCTATTTTAATAATTCCATTTGTAGAAGTTTATACATCAGGAATACATGATGCAAATTATATTCAACCATTATTTGCAGTTTTAATAGTAGCAGCAAATGCAGGTCACTGTTTACGTCTACCATATAATATATTGATTTTAGCTGGCGGTCACTACAAACAAACGCAAAATAATTATATAATTGCAGCTATAATAAATATTGTAATATCAATTTTATTTGTAAATATTTTAGGCTTAGCTGGTGTTGCGATAGGAACGCTATTGGCTATGTTTTATCAAACAATATGGATGGCAATATATGATTCTAAAAATTTAATACGTTGGCCTATAAAATATTTCATAAAACAATTATTGGTTGATGGAATTACTGTTTTATTTTTTGTTATTATTGCTAAATTTTCCACTATAAATGAGATTACATGGATTTCTTGGATTTTATATTCAATAAAAGTTAGTATTATTTCTCTAGTGTTTATGGGAATAATTAATGCAATATTTTATAAGAAATATATTACTGTTATATTAAAAAAATTAAAAAGATATTAGTTAAGGGAATAATAATGCGTGAAAATTGTAAAAGTAAATTAAAGGCAGATTTATGTAGATATGGTGGAGATTATAAAAAAATTCCTAAATTTCAAAAATGGTTTAGAAAATATCAAGATTCAAATAATCATCTATTAAAAATTTTCTATAAAGTTTTATTTGTTTTAAATAGAAAGAAAAATTTTGTAGAATTGTCTGTTAATTCTAAGATTGGTAAGGGTTTATATATAGGACATCCTTTTGCGATTACAATAAATCCTGAATCTATTATTGGTGAAAATTGTAATATACATAAAGGAGTTACAATAGGACAAGAAAATAGAGGAAAGAAAAAAGGAACTCCTTCAATAGGTAATGAAGTATGGATTGGAATAAATTCGACAATAGTTGGGAATGTTCGTATAGGTAATGATGTATTAATTTCTGCAAACTCATTTGTAAATTTTGACGTACCAGACCACTCTATAGTAATAGGAAATCCTGGGAAAATTATCCCAAAAGAAAATGCAACTAAAGATTATATTAATAATAAATATAATGATACTTGTAAATAAATTTCAAAAAATAAAAAAGCTAATTATATAATAATTTAAATTACTATATAATTAGCTTTTTTTCAAAGAAATTTATATCTTATAAAATTCTTTATACCATTCAGCAAATTTTCTGATACCATCTCTTAGGCTAGTGTCTGGTTTGAAGCCAAAATCTTTTTCTAATGGTTTGGTGTCGGCGTAGGTTATTGGGACATCTCCTGCTTGCATTGGGACTAATTTTTTATGGGATTCGAAATCGTAATCTTCTGGTAATACTTTTGCCCTTATTAATTCTTCTTGGAGTATTGTTACAAAATCTAATAAATTTTCTGGGTTGTTGTTTCCAATATTGTAAACTTTGTATGGTGGAATTGGCAGTCCATCTTCCCCGTTTTTTCTTTCTGGTGCTTTTTGTATTACTCTTTTTACACCTTCAACAATGTCATCAATATAGGTAAAGTCTCTTTTACAATTTCCGTAATTAAATATTTCTATTGTTTGGTCATTTAAAAGTTTGTTTGTAAAACCAAAATATGCCATATCAGGTCTTCCTGCTGGTCCATAAACTGTAAAAAATCTTAAGCCAGTTGATGGGATATTATATAGTTTACTATAGGCATGAGCCATAAGTTCATTAGATTTTTTTGTTGCAGCATATAAGGATACAGGATTGTCTACCTTATCATCAGTGCTATATGGAACTTTTTTGTTTGAACCATAAACTGATGATGAAGAAGCATAGACAAGATGTTCAACTCCTTTTGAACCATTGTCATAAGAATGACGACAAGCTTCCAAAATATTATAAAATCCAATCATATTTGAAGAAATGTAAGCATCTGGATTTGAAATTGAATATCTTACTCCAGCTTGAGCACCCAAATTTACAACTACATCTGGTTTGTGCTCTTCAAATATTTTATCAATAATCTCTTTATTTGAAATATCTTCTTGATAAAATTTGTAAGAAGAATTTGGATTTTCTTTTAGACATTTTTCAATTTCTTCAAGTCTCCATTTTTTAATATTCACATCATAATAATCATTCATATTATCAATCCCAATAATATTTATTGGTGATTGAGTTTTTAATAATTCAAGTACAAGGTTTGATCCGATAAAACCTGCAGAACCTGTAACAAAAACTGTTTTATTTTTTAAATCTATATTATTCATTTTTTTACCTTAATCTCTTTTAAAAATATCTCTAGTATAAACTTTATCAATTACATCATCAAGACAAGAATCATATCTGTTTGCAATAATTGCTTGACTCATTTTTTTAAATTTCTTTAAGTTATTTACTACTTCTGAACCGTAAAAAGTTTCTCCGTTTTTAAGAGTTGGTTCATATATAACTACCTTTGCTCCCTTTGCCTTAATTCTTTTCATAACACCTTGGATCGATGATTGGCGGAAATTATCAGAATTTGATTTCATAGTAAGTCTATATACACCAATAACTTTTTCACTTTCTTTTTCTGGATCCCATTTGCTATTTGAAACATAGGCACCAGCTTTTCCCAAAACTTGATCAGCAATAAAATCTTTTCTAGTCCTATTAGAATCAACAATAGCAGAAATCATATTTTGAGGAACCTTATCAAAATTTGCTAATAATTGTTTGGTATCTTTTGGAAGACAGTAGCCACCATAACCAAAAGAAGGGTTGTTGTAATGAGAACCAATTCTTGGATCAAGACAAACACCATTAATAATTTCTTCGGTATTTAAATCTTTGCTTTCAGCATAAGTATCAAGCTCATTAAAATAAGAAACCCTAAGAGCAAGATAAGTATTAGCGAAAAGTTTTACAGCCTCAGCCTCAGTAAAGCCCATAAACAAAGTATCAATATCTTCCTTAATTGCACCCTCTTGTAAAAGATGAGCAAAAATTTCAGCCTTTTCACGACTTTCATCATCACAAGAAACTATGATCCTTGAAGGATAAAGATTATCATATAAGGCTTTGGATTCTCTTAAAAATTCCGGACTAAAAATTATATTTTTAGTATTATATTTTTCCCTAACAGATTTAGTGTATCCTACAGGAATAGTTGATTTTATAATCATAGTAGCTGAAGGATTAACCTTCAAAACCAATTCGATAACAGATTCAACAGCAGAACAATCAAAAAAGTTCTTCTTAGAATCATAATTAGTAGGAGCAGCAATAACAACAAAATCAGCATTCCTATAAGCAGCCTCACCATCAAGAGTAGCAGTCAAATCAAGGTCTTTTTCCTCAAGATATTTTTCAATATATTCATCTTGGATAGGAGATTTCCTCTCATTAATTAAATCAACTTTCTCTTTAATAATATCAACAGCAGTAACATGGTTGTGTTGAGACAACAAAGTTGCAATAGAAAGACCAACATATCCCGTGCCGGCAACAGCTATATTGTATTTTTTATTAGAAATTTTTTTGTTTACTTTGTTTTTATCATCTTGAAATAAATCTGTAATTTCAAATTCTAAAGTATCTGATAAAGACTCAAGCTGTTCTATTGATGGAATATAGTTTTGAGATTCTAATTTGCTAATCATAGTCCTGTTTATACCAGTTATTTCTTCTAATTTTTTTTGTGTTAAATTTTTTTCTTTTCTTTTATCAGAAACGGTTTTTGACAATTTCTCTATTGATAGTTTTTTCATTTTTTTCTCCAAATCATTATTATAACTTTTAATTAATAATAACAAAAGCGTGGGAATAAGTCAATTATAAATAACAATCATAAAATAAATTTATAGAAAACAAGATTATAAGCAATTTTAAATAACAAATATTTATGGGTTAATTTATTTGGTTTCTATATTTAAGTATATAATAATCTGGAAGTATTGATATTAAGTTAAAATTATTATAAACTATAAGATAGCTAGAATTTAAAATTCTTGAAATTATTATATTTTAGATTAAAAGGAGAAATTGGATGAATGATAATGAGTTAGACATAATAAGAGTTTTGAAAACTTTTATATGTAATATACATATAATTTTATCTGTAGCCATAGTGTTAGGAGCAGGATTTTTCACAATAAGTAAAGTTTCAGCAGTTCCTACTTATGAAACATCAACGATTATAATGACAGAAAAATCATCGAATGATAGTATTAATGCTACTTATGCAAATCTTTCAAAATCTAATTTATTGGTATCAAAAGTAAAAAATAAATTAGGGTTAGAGATGTCTTACGAGGAATTTACTAATAAAGTTACAGTTGAGCCGATATCTAACACTAGAATGATTAACATAGTGGTTAAAGATACTATACCAAAAAGAGCTACGGATATTGCAAACCAAACAGCTATAGAACTAAAAAGTGCGATAGGAAAACTTAATAAAAACAGAGTTATAATCGTAGATAAAGCTAGACTGCCTAAAAAGAATATAAATCAAAATTCAAAGAAAAATGGTGCAATAGGATTTGTGTTAGGATTTCTAATAGGAACTTTAATATTATTAGTAAAAGAACTAACTAATACAAGAATCAAAAGTGCTGATGAAATTAAAGAATATTATGATATTCCTTTGATAGGAATAATTCCAGATAAGGCAAAAGGAGAATAATATGATAGAAAATAATGGATATTTAAATAATTCATCTTTATATGATGAGTCTATATATTCTATAAAAACTGCTATAAAATATAACAAGAATTATAGCAAATGTAAGGTTATTGGCATGACGTCTTCAAATCCAAATGAGGAAAATATTGAAATTTTATATGATCTTGCTAAAACTTTTGCCAAAGATTGTCTAAAAGTTGCTATTTTAGATTTTGATTTGAGAATGCCAAAATTAGGAAATATTATAAAAGCTGATAAAAATTTTGGGCTAACAGATTATTTTAATGATGAAATTGATGTTGAAAAATTATTGTTAAAAGATAAAACAGAAGAAAATTTATTTATTTTATTGGCAGGTCAAAGACCAACAAATCCAACTCAAATACTAGATTCAAAAAAAATAAAAGTATTGATAGAAAATTTATCAAAAGAATTTGATTATATATTTATAAATGTACCTCCAGTTGATTTATTGGCAGATGGCTCAATAATTTCAACTTATTGTGATGGTATTATTGTGGCAGTAAAATACAATGATACAAAAAAAGAAGACCTTGACAAGGCAATTAAAAATTTACAAGAAGTTGATGCAAATATAATAGGTTTATTGATGACCCATGCGCAGGTAGATAAAAATCTATATAAGAGCTATCTTAATAAATAGTTTTTATTTATAGAAAAATAGCTATTAGAAACTTTGGAGGAAAAGATGAAAATCAAAAAAATTATATGTCTTCTTGTTCTTCTAATTAGTTTGAGTTCATGTAAAGAAGAAAAAGAAAATTATCAAAGTAAAAATGTAGATGTAGATACAATTTTTGATAGTGATTTTTCTTATGATTATTCAGATGATGAAGATGAAGAACTTGAAAAATTAACAAAATTGATTAAAAAAAGTGCAAATGAGCTATCAAGTACTGAAGATATAAAAGAAAAAGAAGATAGCAATTTAGGAATAGGAAAAGAATTTGTAATATCATCAAAAACTGATTTTAGAAAAGAACCTTTTGAAGATGAAGATAATATTATAGAAAAAATCCCAAAGAATTCAAAGGTAAATTTAATCAAAAACGTAAAAGTTGATGGACAAAAATGGTCTAAAATTTCTTTTAATGGAAATATTGGTTATGTTAGAAGAAATGCTTTGAAAAATGAGAAGTAAATAGTGTTTTAAATTAAGATTTATAAATACTCTCTTTGTAGATTAAATCTGCAAAGGGGGTATTTTTTTGATTAATTTATTAATTTTTAAAGTGTTTTGAATTTATGATATAATTTTAAATTTTAATGCTCAATATTTTGTATTAAAAATTTAAAATGATTAATGGAATATTTTTAAATTGTGAAATAATATATCAAAAGTGTTTATGCAATGTTAAATGAAACAAATTGGCGTTTGTATTTGGCTAATAATTTTCTTGTTTTATTGATAAGAAATATTGTAATTACTTGTTATATTTTTTTATAATTATTTTAAAAAACAAATCTGTATTGAAGCTAAAAAAACATTTTCTTTTTTAGAAAATTATGATATACTTTAAAAAAACATATTTCTGGATAGAAAATAATTGAATATAATTTTAGCATTACTATTACATATTAAATTTTTTATTGATTAATGTTAGCATTTACACGTTTTGTTTGTTAATTTTGATAAGTATATTTTTATTTGATTATTTTTCTTGTCCTTAATTTATATTATTATTTATTATAAACCCAAACAGTTTAATATTGGTTAAATACCTAAGAAATCGACATCAAGAGTTTGGATTTTTTTAATTTTATTTTTGTTGCGGTGAAATTATATGGATCCTATAATTTTAATATTTTTGCGACAAATTACACATAAGCTATTTTTTTATATTAAACAATAGTTTTAGCTGTTGTTTATGGAAGGAAGTGGGAGTTTAAAAAGATATTTGGTAGTAAAAAAATATATATTTAGTTTATATATTTGTGCTTAGAGTTTATAGGGCTTTTAAAAGAAAAATGTATTTTTAGGAGATTTTATGAAATATGTTAAAGAATTTTGTTATTTGATTTTTTTCTTGCTACTAGGCTTTGTAGCTAAGAAATTAACTGGGCTACCAATACCTGAACCAGTTTTTGGTATGATTTTTTTGTTTGTTGCTTTGCTATTTAAGATTGTAAAGGTTGAGGATGTTGGAGAAACATCAGATTTTCTAACTTCTATTCTAGCTTTTACTTTTACTCCTCTTGGTGTTGGTCTTATGGTGCAATTTGATGTAATTAAAGATAATGCAATACAAATACTTGTGGTTATGACTATATCTTGCTTAATAACTATGGCAATAACTGCTAAAATTGTAGAAATAGTACAAAAAGTGAGGAAGTAATATGAGCGAATTTTTGAATACTTATATAGCTGATAATGATTTTTTTGGAATTGTTTTGAGCATAGTTATGTTTAGAATAGGAATGATGGTTAGTAAAAAAACTAAAATAGCGTTTTTTAATCCGTTATTGCTTGCTATAATATTTTGTATAGCTTTTTTGAAAATTACTGGTATTAGTTATGATAATTTTAATAAGGGTGGAAAGTACATATCATTTATGATAGCACCAATTACTGTCGCTTTAGTTGTAAGTTTGTATAGAAATATAGATAGATTAAAGGCAAATCTTGTTCCTATTTTAATAGGGGTAATAGTAGGGTCTATTGTTGCTATTTTGTCTGCTTATTTCCTATCAAATATTTTTAAATTTGATAAGAATTTGACTTTGTCAATGATGCCTCAATCAGTAACTACTCCTATTGCAAAATCGTTGACTGAGGAATATATCGGTAAATTTGGGGCGGATGAAGTGACCATTAAGACTTATGCAGCAATTACTGCAATAACAGTTATACTTAGAGGAACTGTTGGAGCTATATTTGCACCTACAGTTATGAAAATCATGAGAGTAAAAGATTCTGTAGCTATTGGTATTGGTATCGGTACGGCAAGCCACGCAATGGGAACATCAAAAGCTATAGAAATGGGAGAAGTTGAAGGAGCTATGAGTGGATTATCTATTGCTATAGCTGGTATTTGTACAGTTATTTTGATGCCACTTTTTGTAATGCTTTTTATAAGTTAGATTTTTTTGAATTTTGAAATTAAATGAATAAAAAAATTTTTATGTACACAGGAAAAGGCGGTGTTGGCAAGTCTACTATATCAAGCGCTACTGCTATTATTTCTGCAAAAAAAAATATAAATACAATTTTAATCAGTATAGACCAAGCTCATAGTTTATCAGATGTTTTTGGAATAAAAATAGGCAGAGAGATTACTAAAGTCTGTGAGAATTTGTCTGTTGTTGAAATTGATAGCTCAAAAATTTTAGAGGAAAGATTTCCTGATATAAAGGCTGGTCTTGCAGATAGGTTTAGAAAAATAGATTTTTCAAAAGTATCTTATAATTCAAGTGTTGATATGCCATTTATTGCTAATATATTGTCATTGCTTAAAATATTGGATATATACGAACAGTTTGATTTTGAAAATATAATAGTGGACTGTCCAGCATCAGCATCTACATTTGCTTATCTAAAAATACCAGAAATGCTTTCGTGGTATTTGGAGAAATTTTTTGGAATAGGTAAGGGAATAATTAGAACTTTAAGGCCTGTATCTAAATACAAATATAAAATCAACTTGCCAGATAATCAATCTTTGGATGAAATTGAAATTATTTATAAAAGGCTTATAAAATTAGAGGAAATTTTAAAAGATAGTAGGATTTCAACGGTTAGATTGGTTGGATTGGCTGAGAAGATGGTTTTAGAAGAAAGTAAAAGAGATTTATCTTACCTAAATCTTTTTGATTATAATGTAGATGGATTTTTTGTTAATAGACTTTTTGATGACGATAAGAGTGATTTTGTAAGAAAGAGAATAGAAATACAGTCAAAGCACTTAAAAGAGATTGAAGATTGTTTTTATAATATGCCAGTATATAAAATAAAATTGATGAAAAAAGATTTAATAAACCTAGAGGATATAGAAAAATTTGCAGAGGAATTATCTTTTAAAGGTTCAATTTTAGATATAAAACCTATTTGTGAAAATTATAGTTATGAAAAAATCAATGATGGATATATATTGAGGATAAATATTTCAAAAATTCATGATTATGATGTCTATAAAAAAGGGACAGATATAAATATTAGAGTGGATGATATGAAAAGAATTATTAGCTTGCCCAATATTTTGTTTGATTCTTATATTCACAAATGTGTCCGCAATAACGATGAGCTTTATATATATTTAAAAGTAAAACAGGATAAGATATGAGAATTATTATAAATACTGGCAAGGGTGGAGTTGGAAAAACTACAATTTCAGCGCTAACAGCTATAAATATTTCCAAAAGATATAAAACTTTAGTTATAAGTAGTGATCTTGCTCATAGTTTAAGTGATTTGTTTGAAGAAAAATTAAATGATAGTCCCAAGCAGATAGCAAATAATCTTTACGGACTTGAGATTAATCCCATCAAAGAAAGTAAAAAAGCGTGGGGAAATATAAGCTCTTATATGAGAGAGCTTGTAAAAGAAAGTGTAACAACAGAAATACAGCTAGATGAGTTGTCACTTCTTCCTGGATTTGATGATGTATTTTCTCTACTTAAAATTTTAGAAATTTATAAAGAAGGAAAGTTTGATGTTTTAATTGTTGATTGTGGGCCTAGTGGTGAAACAATATCCCTGCTATCGACTGGAGAAAAGTTTAATAATTTGTCGGATTCATTAGTACCATTAGTTAAGAAGTTTAATAGTATTTTTGGAAGCTTTATTGAAAAAAGAACAGACGTTAAAAAACCAAAAGATATTGTATTTGATGAGTTTATAAGTTTATCAAAAAAATTATACGAACTTGAACGTATATTACAAAATCCAAATATAACAACAATCAGATTTATAAGCAAGGCAAATAAAGTTATAGCAAATGAAACTTTTAGATCTTATAGCCTTATAAATATGTATGGATTTTTATCGGATTGCGTGTTTATTAATATGATATATCCAGAAGAAATTCAACAATCTTCTTATGGAAATCTATTAGATGAAGATAAAACAAATATTATAAAAATAGAAGAATTTTTTAAAGAAAAAAAAGTTTTTAAGATTCACTTACAAGATTATGAAGTTATCGGGTTAAAAGCCTTAAACAAGTTGCATGATAAGATATTTAAAAATCTTAAACTAGAAGATATTTTCGTTAATGATAAAGCGTTTTATATCATAGAAGAAAAAGCTAGTAAGATTATTGTAATAGATTTGAAATATGCTAAAGAAGAGGAGGTAGAAGTTAGAAAAATAGGAAATGATTTAGAAGTTTCTTACTTAAATTATAAAAGAAGATTTAAGTTGGCAGATAATATATCTTCAAGGAAAATAAGCTCATTTTCTTTGCAAGATACCAAGCTTAGAGTTGTAATGGATTATGACTAGAATATGTAAAAATAAAAAATGAGAGGTCGTAAATGATAGAAAATAAAATAGAATTATTTGACACTTTTGCAAAAAATTTAGAAAGTGTTAATGGTACTTGTTATAAAACAAGTAAGAATGATTTAGCAGAGACACTTGTAAATATTTATAAAGACAATGGAATAGAATCAACTTGTATGTTGGAAACAGAGCTTGCAAAAGAAGCAGGAGTAGTTGAAGCTTTTAGAAAAAATGATATTACAGTTTATACTGATCATATTAGACTAAACAGCGAAACAGCTAAAGGCGGAATAACAGAAGTTGCTTATGGAGTGGCTGAGCTTGGTTCTGTTGTACAAGCAAGTGATGAAGTAGATGCTAGGCTTATGGCTATTATGCCAGATTATTATATAGGAATAGTTAAAGGCTCAACAATTGTGGAAAGTTATGATGATATGTTTGACAAACTATCCGAATTAAAACCTTTCCCAAAATATGTAGGTTTTATAACAGGCCCTTCAAGGACAGCAGATATAGAGTGCGTAAGTACGGTTGGTGTTCATGGTCCTTTGCAAATGAGTATAGTGATAGTTACAGATCTATAGGTTTAAGATTATAAGAGGAGATTAATATGGTTGATAATATTAGTTTAAAAGAAGAGATAAAAGATGCGTTAGACAATGCAACTTTAGGTAGAACCCTCGGAAATTTTTGTAAGACTTATCCAAAAAGAAGACTAAATTCTTATCAAGGAATTGATTTTAAAGAAACTCAACAAGCTATAAAAAGAGTAAAAACATTTGCTGCTGAGCACGTTGATGAAATGATAAGTGAATTCAAAAAGAATTGCGAGGCAAGAGGCGGACACGTTGTTGTAGTAAAAAACAAAGAAGAAGCTGCAAAATGGGTTGAAAACTTTTTAAAAGAAAAAGACATAAAAACAGCCGTAAAATCTAAATCAATGTGTTCTGAAGAAATTCATTTTAATAAGATACTAAAAGATAATGGTGTAGATTGCCAAGAAACTGATTTGGGAGAATTTATTATTTCACTTGAAGGAAATAGCCCAGTACATATGGTTATGCCAGCCTTGCATTTAAATAAGGAACAAGTTGCAGACTATTTTTCAGAATACACTAAAACTAAACACGAACCTATAATATCTGAAGAAGTAAAAACTTCAAGAAGAGTTATGAGAGATAAGTTTAAAAATGCAGATTTAGGAGTTTCAGGAGCAAATGTTGCAGTTGCTGAAACTGGAACAGTATTTACAATGACAAATGAAGGTAATGGTAGAATGGTAGGAACCCTTCCAAAAAATCATTTGTATATATTTGGAATAGAAAAATTTGTAAATTCAATTTCTGATGCTAGATGGATTTTTAAAGCTCTCCCTCGTAATGGTACTGCACAAAGAATTACAGCTTACTTATCATTGTATACAGGTGCTTGTGAAGTAACTACTGACAAAGAAAGTGATACAAAAGAAGAAAAAGGATTCTATTGTTTGATTATAGATGATCCAGGCAGAAGAGAAATATTGGCTCAAGAGGGTTATAGAGAAATATTTAACTGTATTAGATGCGGAGCTTGTCTTGATGTATGTCCAGCCTTTGCTTTAGTAGGAGGACACGTATATGGTTCCAATGTTTATACTGGAGGAATAGGAACACTTTTAACTCACTTCTTAATTGATAAAGATAGAGCAAATGAAATAGAAAGTGTATGTCTACAATGTGGTAGATGTAATGAAGTTTGTGGTGGTGGACTTCCGATAGCTGAAATGATAATGAAAGTTAGAGAAGAACACGTTAAGGAAAATCCAGATCCAATAAAGAAATTTGCATTAGATGCAGTAACAGATAGGAAACTTTTCCATTCATTATTAAGAATTGCATCTATTGCTCAAGAGCCATTTACTAAGGGCGACACAATGATTAGACATCTTCCAGATTTCGTATCAGGAATGACTGGAGGAAAAGTTCTACCATCAATAGCAAAAGTTCCACTTAGAGATATTTTTGATGAAATTGAACAAAATGTAGAAAATCAAAAAGGAACAGTGGCTTTATTTGCTGGTTGTTTACTTGATTTTGTATATGTTGATACAGCTAAATCTTTGATTAAAAATATGAACTCAATAGGATACAAAGTAGAGTTTCCTCTAGGTCAAGCTTGTTGTGGTTGTCCTGCAAGCAATATGGGTGATGTTGAAAATGCTAGAAAAGAAGCGGAAATAAATATAAAAGCCATGGATGCAGAGAAATACGATTATATTCTTCTTGCTTGCCCATCATGTACTCATCAACTTCAATCTTACAAAGATTTCTTTGAACAAGGAAGTGAAATGTATGAAAGAGCAAAAGTTTTGGGAGAAAAATGCGTAGATTTTTGTAAATTATTCCATGAAAAAGATGACAAAGTAAATGCAGTAGATGGAAAAGAAGTAAAAGTTACTTACCATGATTCATGCCATTTAAAGAGAACTTTGGGAGTTTATGAAGAACCTAGAGATTTACTTAAAAATACAGAAGGCGTAGAATTTGTTGAGATGGAAGATAGCGATAACTGCTGTGGATTTGCAGGATCTTATAATGTTTTATATCCAGATATTTCATCAAAAATATTAAAAAACAAAATAGAAAATATCAAAAATTCTGGAGCAGATGTGGTTGCTGTGGATTGTCCAGGTTGTATGATGCAAATTAGAGGAGGACTTGAAGCAGAAGGTCTTGATATTAAGGTAAAACACACTTCAGAAATAATATCTGAAAAGAGAGGATTAATCTAAAAATGAATTTTGCAATAAGTGAATGTTTAGCAAAAGAATCAAAGCAAACTATTATAGATTATTTAATTGATAAAACACTTGTAGAAATGAGAGAAATCTTAGGAGATTACAAGCAAAGCCAAAAGCTCTATAATATTATTGAGAATACTTTGATTTCTAGCGGAAAGATGATTAGAACAAAGCTTTTGATTTATATAAGCCTGATGGGAGAAAACCAAATTTCAGATAAAATAATTAGTCAATGCGCTGCAGTAGAAATAACTCATCTTGCATCACTTATTCATGATGATATAATAGACGATTCGCTAATTAGAAGATCACATAGGTCAATCCAATCAAAATATGGCAAAGATGTAGCCGTATTTGCAGGCGACTATATGATATCTAAAGTATTTAGTTACTTGGCAAAAAAAGGACTTGTCGAAGAAATTTCTATAATATCTGACACTATTAGAGATATGTGCAATGGTGAAGTTGGTCAAAATCTAATAAAATACAGACTAGATATTAGTGAAAAAGAATATTTTGAAAATATTTGCGGAAAAACTGCTTCATTTTTTAAAACAGTTTGTTATTTTGGAGCGAAAAATGCTGGATTCAATCAAATTGATATTAATAAAATGGTTGAATTTGGAAAAAACTTAGGCTTGATGTTTCAATTGAAAGATGACATTTTAGATTTATTCTCAAGTAAAGATGAAACAGGAAAAGGAGAGTTTGTTGATGTAAAAGAAGGAGTATACACATATCCTTTATTATCCAGCATGAATGATGACAAGTATGGAGATGAAATATATAAGCTGCTCAATAAAAACAAAGAAGTAAGTCTTAATTATGACGAATTACTTACATTAAGGCAATTACTCATAGAATCAAAAGCTTGTATTTTAAGTTCAAAAAAAATCAAGGAGTTTGCCGATAAAAATAGGTTGATACTAGCAAGTCTTCCAATTAGAGAATCTGATTACTTATATAAGATTTTAGATAAGATAGAGAAGAACTAATGAAAACTTATCAAAAGATGACATTAAAAAACATAATTAATTTTGCAAATCCAAAATCATTTGTAGCATCTATTATTCCTTCGATTTTTGGGATTTTGATGCTGATAAAATCAGGATATTCCATAAGTTTATTAAGGTCTTTGGGTTTGGTTTTATCGTGTGTTTTCCTACAATCATCCGTAAATACTATAAACGATTATAGTGATTTCATAAATGGAGTAGATAGTAAGGAAGATAACTTAAAAGAATCTGATAATATTATGTTCTATAATTGTATTAGACCAGAAAACGTTAGAAATTTAGGGCTATTTTTTCTAACGATTGGAATTGTGTTTGGACTTTTAACTTTAGAAAGTATAAATTATAAAAGTATCATCATAGGGATAATCGGAGTAATAACGGTTTTAAATTATTCAATGGGACCTTTCCCTATTTCATATCTTCCAGTAGGAGAAGTATTTAGTGGAATAGTAATGGGAGGATTAATACCTATCGGTGTATTTAGCGTGATTTCAGAAAAAATTGATTTTACAATTATGGGATATGCAATGCCTTTTATAATAGGGATTTCATTAATTATGATGAGCAACAATTCAAGTGATATAGAGAAAGATAAAAAAGCAAATAGAAATACACTTGCTGTTGTTATGGGTAGGAAAAATATTAGAATTTTATATAAAATATTAATTATAGTGTGGTTTATATCACAATCCTATCTAGTCCTTTATTTTGGAGGGTATAAAGCTTTAATCATAGATTTAATCATATTCTTTTTAAAAAGAAAATTTATATTTAGAATTTTTACAGCAAGCCTACTTCCTCAAGATAGAGTTAGGCAAATGATGGATATAGGGCTTACAAATATTTTATTAAATTTCAGTTATTTAGTAATAATAGCCATAAGTTTAATAGGAGAATAATATGGAGAAAAGCAAAAAAGTTTATGAAATATTTCAAAAAATTTCGCCATATTATGACAAGGCTAATGATAGGATAAGCCTAGGATTACAAAAAAGTTGGAAAGAAACATTAGTAAAGGATATTTTAAAAAATATCAAAAATGATGAAAAAGTATTGGATGTTTGCTGTGGAACAGGAGATATAGCAATAGAAATAGCTGAAAAAAGTGATGCAAAAGTTGTTGGTGTAGATTTTTCAGAAAATATGCTTAGGATATCAAAAGAAAAATCAAAAAAAATAAATAACATAACTTTATTAAAGGCAGATGCAAAAAATATTCCATACGAAAATTCAACATTTGATTATGTAACGATATCTTTTGGTTTAAGAAATACAGATGATTATGAAAAAGTAATAAACGAAATGGTTAGAGTAGGAAAGAAAGGAATATATATATTAGATTCCTTTCCAGTAGAAAATAAAATTATAAAACCATTTTATAAATTATTTTTTAAATATCTAATGCCAGTCCTTGGTGGAGGTATTAAAAGATATAAAGATTATATGTGGCTATATGAATCAACGAAGAATTTTATCAGTCCAAATGAAATAATAAAAATCTGTGAAAGATTTGGAGTTGAGAATATTGAAGTAAAAAAAATGCTCTTTGGAGCTTGCGTAATGATCAAAGGGCAAAAATTATAATTCAACACACGGGGGAAACAATGAGTGAAGATAAATTTGATGTTATAATTGTAGGAGGCGGTGTTGCAGGATTATCTGCAGCTATAGTTTTAGCAGAAAATGATTTAGAAGTTATGTTGGTTGAAAGAGGAGACTATTGTGGAGCAAAAAATGTGACAGGAGGCAGGTTATATGGTCATAGTTTAGAAAAAATAATACCAAATTTTGCCGAAGAAGCTCCGATAGAAAGAAAAGTAGTAAAAGAAAAAATATCAATGATGAGTGAAAAATCATCTTTTGATATAGGATTTTCATCAAAAGCTCTTGGCAAAGATAAAGATTCATCCTATGTAGTATTACATAGTAAGTTTGACCAATACCTAGCAGATAAAGCAGAAGAAGCAGGAGTTTCAATAATAAGTGGAGTTTTAGTAGAAAAATTACTTGTAGAAGATGGAAAAGTAGTAGGTATTGATGCTACAGGAGAAGAAGTATTTGCTGATGTAGTAATAATAGCTGATGGAGTAAACTCATTACTTTCTCAACAATTAGGAATAAAAAAAGAACTAGAACCTCATCAAGTAGCAGTTGGAGCTAAAGAAGTTATTGAATTATCAGAAGAAATAATCAATGAAAGATTTAATCTAGAAAGCGATGAAGGTATGAGCTGGCTTTCATGTGGCGATCCAACCATAGGAGGATTTGGAGGAGGCTTTATTTATACAAATAAAGATTCCATATCTATCGGAGTAGTTGCAACATTATCAGATATAGGTTATGCAAATACAAAAATAAACGATTTGTTAGAAAGATTCAAAGAACACGATAATGTAGCACCATTTATAAAAGGTGGAAAAACAATAGAATATTCAGCACACCTTGTTCCAGAAGAAGGCATTCATATGATTCCAGAATTATATGGAGATGGTTTCCTTGTAGTAGGAGATGCAGCAGGTTTTTGCGTAAACCTAGGTTATACAGTAAGAGGAATGGATTTTGCAATTGAAAGTGGTAGACTTGCAGCACTATCAATAATAGCTAGCAAAGAAAAAGAAGATTACAGTAAAGAAAGCTTATCAATTTATAAAAAACTTTTAGAAGACAGCTTCATAATGAAAGATTTAAATACTTTCAAGGCATTCCCAACAATATTAAGCAGAAGAGAAATTTTTAAAGACTTCCCAGAAATTATTAACGATGTAGCAGAAAGAGCTTTCAAAGTAAATGGCGAAGATTCCAAAGGATTTATAATGGGAACAGTAAACGACCTTGCAAGTAGAATGAGCGCAACACAATTATCAAACTTTATTTCCGCAGTAATGGAGGCACTATAAATGAAAAGAATGAGCATAGAAGATAAATTAGGTCTTGATATATACCATACAGATGAGCATAATTCACACATCGATGTAGATACAGACTACAAAGATGAAGAAGAAATAAATAAACTTTTAATGGCATGTCCAGCAGGTTGCTACACCTATGTAGATGGAGTTTTTGGTTTCAGTCACCTTGGATGCTTAGAATGTGGAACATGTAGAATCCTATCACATGGAAAAATTGTAAAAGATTGGAAACATCCACAAGGAGAAGTAGGAGTAACTTTTAGACAAGGCTAAACATAAGAAAATAAGAAAAAATTAGAATAATTAATCCACTAATCATAAAATTCGATATAAGACTAGAAATAAAAAACAGCATTGTAAAAAATCTGATATGTACCCTCTTTACTGGACAAACCAGTAAGGAGGGTATTTTTTTTAAAATTTATAAAAGAAGACATAAAAAAGAAAAATCCCCAAATATAAAAGATGCTAGAGAAGGTAATTAAAAATTTATTTTGACGAAAAATTGCTTAGGCTAGAAAAAATATTTTGCAAAATAAAAAGTAAATAGTTTTTCAAATAAAAATTAATTTAATTAAACCAAATTGTATTAATTAGTAGATAATAATTCGAAAAATTTAATTACATTAAATAATAAATTATGATAAATTTTAATAATGTTATTCATATAACAAAAATTATCTGTTAGATAAAAATAATGTTGACATTGGTGGACAATCTCATATAATGGTAGTGATAAAAGATTAACAAAGAAAATTTATAAGGAGAAAATTATGGCTATTACAACATTTCAAGTTCCTAGAACTATTGTTCACGGTGTGGACAGTCTTGAATATTTAAAAAATTTAGAGGGCAAGAAAGCTGTTCTTGTTACTGGTGGACATTCTATGAAAAAATTTGGCTTTTTGGATCAAGCTAAAAAATATTTGGAAGAAGCTGGTATGGAAGTTATGATTCTTGATGGTGTTGAACCTGATCCTTCTGTAAAAACTTGTCTTGAAGGTGGCAAGAAAATGGAAGAATTTGGTCCTGATTGGATAATTCCAATTGGTGGAGGTTCTGCAATGGATGCTGCAAAGGCTATGTGGATTTTCTATGAACATCCTGGTTATAGTTTTGAAAAATTGGCAGCTTTTGACAATCCACCACTTAGAACAAAGGCAAAAATGGCTTGTATTCCATCAACATCAGGAACTGCTTCAGAAATAACAGCATTTTCTGTAATTACTGATACAGAAAAAGAAATTAAATATCCATTGGTACATCCAGATTTCGTTCCAGATGTAGCAATTTGTGATCCAGTTATTGCAAGCAAAATGCCACCATTAATTACAGCTCAAACAGGTATGGATGTTATGACTCACGCAGTTGAGGCTTTCGTTTCAACAGCAGCAGATGATTACACATCTCCACTTGCAATTAGAGCAATCGAGCTTGTTTTTGGAAATCTTAAAAAAGCTTATGACAATGGCGAAGATATAGATGCAAGAGAAAAAATGCACGATGCATCAACACTTGCAGGAATGGCATTTTCAAATGCTTCACTTGGAATAGTTCACTCAATGGCTCACAAAATCGGAGGAATTTTCCACTTAACACACGGAGAAGCAAATGCAATTATGCTTCCATACATCATTGATTACAATAGAAAATCAACAGATAGATATGATGAGCTAGAAAAAATTCTAGGAATTGATGATATTGCAGAAGAAATTAGAAAATTAAATGAATCAGTAGGACTTACTGCAAACATTAAAGACGGTAAAAATACTGTAATAGAAGAAGATAAATTCTTAGAAGTTTTGGATAAAATGAGTGAAAATGCATTCAAAGACGCATGTACACTTACAAACCCAAGAGAAACTTCTCCAGAAGATATTAAGAAAATCTACGAAGCTGCATATTACGGCAAAAAAATAGATTTTTAAGTTAAAAATAATTACAAAAAAATATAAATCGATTAGCAAAAACAGGAGCGAAAGTTCCTGTTTTTATTTTTTTTAGTTTTGAGCTGGGAATTTTTTTCTAAAGATTTTGGTAAATAGTAGGATAAAATTAATAAAAGAGATCTCTCAACCAAACGAAACGAAGTGGAGTGCGTGGAGAGATCTCTTTTGTTTTTTTGGATTTTTATTTTACTTTATCAATGAATTAAAAGTTTTTTACCTATTAAAATTATATTTTTTTAAATTTTACAAAAATTCATTATTATGGTACTATAAATGTAACAAAAAATGTACTATAAATGTAACCAAGGATTTTGATATGGAAGTTGAGATTGAAAATAGGATTAGGGAATTTAGGAAAGAGAAAAATCTTTCTCAGCATAAATTGGCAAAACTTGTTGGGCTTAAAAGAAGGTCGATTATGGCTTATGAAAATAATACTATAAGTCCAAGTCTTGAAACTGCCTACAAAATTTGCAAGGTTTTGGATAAGGACATCAAAGAGGTTTTTATTTTTAAATAAGGAGAGAAAATGGGATTTTTATTTAATGATGTGAATGAATTTAGGGAAAAAATAAATGAAAAATTCAAAAATACTGATTCGTATTTATTTGCTACTAAACATAATTCAACTGGCAAGGGATTTTTGAAATTACTTTTTAGTAATATGTATAGCACAGTAGATTCTTCAAGGACTTTTCTTTTGTATTTTAATGAAAAGGGGATTTATGAAAAGGAAGTTTCAAATTCTGCTAAGGGCGATTTTATTCTTATGCCTTGGGATGAAATTGAAGTTTTTGAAATCGTTGAAGACTCTAGAAAAGCTTTTATAAAATTTCCTCATTTGGGCAAAAATATTTCTTATGAGATTGATTTTGATGGGAAAATGGATGTTGATAATAGGAAAAATTTTGAGAATTTAAAGGAAAAATCTTGGCATAGATTATAATTTTTTTGAAAAATTTGAAAAAATCAAGCAATATTGTATAATTAATTTTAAGTAAATAGGACTTATAGGATTTACAGTAGGAAAAATTTGGGATAATTTTTTTGAAATTACAAAATTCTTTGTCCAAAGTTGGCTTTCTACTTAGTGGAAGCGTGGAGTATAAAAAGAAGTGGTACCGCATCAAGATGCCTTCTTATACTCTTTTTTTGTACTTAAAAATAAAGGAGAAAAAAATGAAATTTCAATACGAAAAAGAATACGATAATGTATTTGATGAATTAAAAGATCGTGGATATTTTGAGGCTGCAACTGATGAAGAAGAGTTGGCTGAAAAATTAAAAAATGAAAAATTGACCTTTTATTGTGGCTTTGATGCAACTGCTGATTCTTTGACAGTAGGTCATCTTATCCAAATTATGGTTATGATGAGAATGCAAAATTATGGCCACAGACCAATCGCTCTTCTTGGTGGAGGAACTACAATGATTGGGGATCCTTCTGGAAGAAGTGATATGAGAATGGTTATGACAAAGGAAAAAATCAATCATAATGCTAATTGTTTTTATAAACAATTTCAAAGATTTTTGGAATTTGAAAATGAGGGAGAAGATTCTGGGGACAAGGCTATAATTGAAAATAATGCAAATTGGCTTTTAAATCTTCCTTTTATAGATTTTCTAAGAGATGTTGGATCAAATTTCCTTGTAAATGAAATGCTAAAAAAAGACGCCTACAAAAATAGGATGGACAAGGGGCTTACATTTTTTGAATTTTCATATATGCTTTTGCAATCTTACGATTTTCTAGAACTATATAGAAGACACAATTGTACTTTGGAAATTGGTGGCTCAGACCAATGGTCAAATATAATCGGTGGTTATGACTTGATTAGGAAAAAGGAAGATGCAAAAGTTTATGGAATGACTTTCAAATTACTTACAACTGCTGATGGCGTAAAAATGGGCAAAAGTCAAAAGGGAGCTGTTTGGCTTGATGAAGAAAAAACTTCAGCTTATGAGCTTTTCCAATACATGAGAAATGTTGACGACAGAGACGTAGAGAAATTCCTTTTAATGCTAACTTTCCTTCCAACTGCTGAATGTAGAAAATTAGGAAAGGGCAAAGATGCAAAAGAAATTAATCATGCAAAAGAAGTTTTGGCTTATGAAATTACAAAATTAATTCACGGCGAAGAAAAAGCAAAAGAAGCCCTAGAAGCTTCAAAAGCATTATTTTCAGGTGCTGGAGACGAATCAGCAATGCCAACAACTGAAATTGAAAAAGAAGAATTACCAATGGGAATATTAACCCTACTTACAAAGTTAGGTTTAACTAAATCAAATTCTCAAGCAAGAGATTCAGTAAAGGGTGGTGGAGTAAGCATAAATGATGAAAAAATAACTGACCCAAGATTTGAAATAAACGAAGACTTGTTTGAAGATGGGAAAATAATTGTAAAAAAAGGCAAAAAAACCTTCCACAAAGTTACAATAAAATAAAAATCAAGCAAGGTACTATTAAAAAAATTTGTATCAGAAAATTTGGGGTATAATAATTAGGAAAATAAAAATTTAAGGAGTAAATTATGAAAATTTCAGCTAGAAATACAATCAAAGGAAAAGTAGTAGAAGTTGTTGAAGGTGCAGTTAATGGAATTGTTAAAATCGATATAGGAAACGGAACTATAATCACATCATCTATTACAAACAACGCTATCAAAGAACTTGGTCTTGAAGAAGGCAAAGAAGCTTATGCAGTAATTAAAGCAAGCAACGTTATGGTAGCTGTTGACTAATAAATAATAAATAAGGACAAATTTGGTTCGCAAAAAAACCAAGTTTGATCTAAAACCAGAGTAGGCATTAAAGCTTACTCTGTTTTTTTGTGCTGTTTTTTTATTTCATAATTTTTTATTGAATCCAATAAATTTTTTTCTAATTTTTAAAGTTTATTTTTTCTTATAAATATTTTTTACAATTTTAATTTTAAATTCTGTTTTATATTTTTCCGATTTTTTCTTATATATTTTAAATTGGAAAAAATGGACAAAAACGCTATAATATAGGTATATATAAAAAGAAATTTAGTTTTATTAATTTTAAAAAGGAGAATTTATGGATAAAAATGCTTATTATATAACAACGCCAATATATTATCCAAATAGCAACCTTCATATTGGTAATGTTTATACTTCAGTTATTGCTGATGTTTTGAAAAGATATAAGGCACTCAGGGGATTTGATGCTTATCTTACAACTGGAACTGACGAACACGGTCAAAAAATAATGAATGCAGCTCTTTCTCATGGATCTAAGCCTCAAGAATTTGTTGATAGAATTGCAGGAGAAACAAAAGTTTTGCTTAAAAAACTTGATATTGATTATGATTCATTTATTAGGTCAACCGATCCAAAACATGAAGAAAATGTAAAAAATATTTTCCAATATTTGTATGATAAGGGAGATATTTACAAGGGTCATTATGACGGATATTATTGCGAATCTTGTGAATCTTATTTTACTGAAAGCCAACTTGATGATGGAAATTGTCCTGATTGTGGCAGAGGAGTTAATCATCGTAAAGAAGAATCATATTTTTTTAGACTTTCAAATTATACTGATAAATTAAAGGAACTTTTCAAAGACCATCCAGAATTTCTTGAGCCAAAATTTAGGCAAAATGAAATGTTAAATAATTTTATTGACAAAGGTCTTGAAGATCTTTCTGTATCTAGAAATACTTTTGATTGGGGTGTTGATGTTCCTTTTGACAATGAACACGTTGTTTATGTTTGGATTGACGCCTTATCTTGTTATTTAACAGCTATTGGCTATGGTTATGATATGGAAAAATTCAATAAATATTGGCCGGCTGGTGTTCATTTAATTGGAAAAGATATTGTAAGATTTCATACAATAATTTGGCCAGCACTTTTGATGGCTTTAGATATTCCACTTCCAAAAAAAGTTTTTGCTCATGGTTGGATTTTGTTTGACAATGACAAGATGAGTAAATCTAAGGGAAATATTATGTATCCAGAGCCACTTGTAGAGTTGTATGGAACAGATTCTTTGAAATATTTCCTACTTCGTGAATTTAATTTTGGAGCTGATGGAAACTTCCTTTCAAAGAAATTTATGGATAGGTACAATTCTGACCTTGTAAATGATTTGGGAAATTTACTTTCAAGAACTGTTTCAATGATTTCAAAATACAATGATGGAATTATTAAAAAAGGCTTGGAAGAAGATGAAATTGATGGCGAATTGATTGCCTTGGCTGAAAAAACTTATGAAGATTTTACAAAATTAATGGATGAATTTAAGTTTAATGAGGCTTTGGAATGTTTGTGGAATCTTGTAAGAAGATCAAATAAGTATGTTGACCAAACTGAGCCATGGATTTTGGGACGTGAAGAAAATTATGACAGATTAAATACAGTTTTATACAATCTTGCTGAATCTTTAAGAATTATTGCCCAAATGCTTGGGCCTGTTATGAGAAATACAACAGAAGAAATTTTAAGACAATTGGGAGTAGAAAATCAAGGTTTTGAATCTGCTCATAAATTTGGTTTGATTAAAGAAGGAACTAAAGTTAGTAAAGGCGAAAATTTATTTAACAGACTTGATACAGAAAAAGAACTTGAAAAACTTCATGCTTTAAATAATGAACTTGTTGAGAAAAGACTTGGAGTTAAAAAGGAAGAAGAAAAAGAAGAGGAAATCCAATCAAAACCACAAATTAAAATTGATGATTTTGACAAACTTGACCTTGTTGTTGGAAAAATTTTGGAAGTAAACGACCATCCAGATGCCGATAGACTTCTTGTTTTTAAAGTTGATATTGGAAGCGAAACAAGAACAATTGTTTCAAGTATAAAAGAATTCTACAAAAAAGAAGAATTACTTGGCAAAAATATTGCTGTAATCAAAAACCTAAAACCTGTAAAAATGAGAGGGATTTTATCAGAAGGAATGCTTCTTGCTGCAGGAGATGATGCAGTTTTACTTACAACAATCAAAGACTGCAAACCAGGTACGGTGATTTCTTAATGAAATTAATAGATTCACACGCCCATTTAACGAGTGATGATTTTAATGAGGACAGATCTTTTCTTATAAAGGATCTGTCTAATTTTGCTGTAAATTCTGTCATAATGCCAGCTTGCGACTTAGAAAATTCTTATGAAACTGTAAAACTTGCAGAAAAATACGATAATTTGTATGCCCAAGTTGGATTTCATCCAGAAAATATAGAATCATTTGATGATTCTTCTATAGAAAAATTAGAAGATTTAGCAAAAAATCCAAAAGTTGTAGCAATTGGAGAAATTGGACTTGATTATTATTGGCAAGATGACAATAAGGATGAGCAAAAAGAAATTTTTATCAAACAATTAGACCTTGCAAAAAAATTAAAGCTTCCAGTCGTAATTCATTCCAGAGATTCAATTGATGATTGTTTGGAAATTTTAAAAGATTATTCAGATTTAAAAGTTCAAATTCACTGTTTTTCTTATTCATATATCCATCTTATGGAATGTATGAAAAGGGGATATTATATTTCAATCGGGGGAGTTGTAACTTACAAAAACGCTGACAATGAAAAAAATGCAGCCATAAATGTAGATTTGGATAAGCTCATGCTTGAAACAGACTGTCCATATCTTTCTCCAGAACCTTACAGGGGGATGAGAAATGATCCAAGAAAAATCGTGGAAGTTGCAAGAGAAATTGCAAATCTTCGTGGGATGAAATTATCAAAACTTGCAAAAAGAACAAGCAAAAATGCCATGGAATTTTTTAATATAAAGTAGGTAATATGATAAAAGAAACAATAGTAGTTGAAGGAAAAGATGATATAAGTAATATAAAATCAGCAGTCGATTGCGAGCTTATAGCAACAAATGGCCTTGCTTTTGGCAAAGATTTGATTGAAAAATTAAAAGAAATTGACAAAAGATGTGGGATAATAATTTTTACTGATCCAGATTTTGCAGGAAAAAAAATCAGGGCAAAAATTTCCAAAGAAATTCCAAACGCTAAGCACGCTTATCTTGACAGGAAAAAAGCAATCAAAAAGGGAGATTTGGGAGTAGAAAACGCCTCAAAAGAAGATATAATTGAGGCACTCAAAAACGCCCATGCCTCAACTTGTCAAAAAAGAGAAGAATTTACCATGAAAGACCTTTTGGACAATAATCTAACCCTTACAAACGACAGCAGAAACAGAAGGGAAAAACTTGGCGATATTCTATCCATAGGATATTTTAATTCCAAGCAACTTTTATCAAAACTAAATTCCTTTGGCATAAGTCGAGAAGAATTTGAAAGTGCGGTTGAAAAATTATGAAAAAATTATATTCACCAAAAACAATAAAAACAATTCAAGACCTTTACGGTTTTAAATTTAGCAAATCTTTGGGACAAAATTTTTTGGTAGATAAAAACTTTGTAGATAAAATTATAGATTTATCAGAAGTTAAAGGCGAAAATATCCTAGAAATTGGGCCGGGAATTGGAACAATCAGCCAAGAGATGGCAAAAACTTGCAAAAAACTTGTTGTAATAGAAATAGATAAGACTCTTATTCCAATTTTAAATGACAATCTTGGCGAATTTTCAAATGTAGAAATAATAAATGCAGATATTTTAAAAACTGACCTTAAAAAAATTGCCAAAGAAAAATTTGATGGCGAAGATTTCAAAGTCGTTTCAAATTTGCCATACTATATAACAACCCCAATAATAGAAAAATTATTTGAAGAAGACCTTTCCTGCAAGGACATGACAATTATGGTTCAAAAAGAAGTGGCAGATAGGATGAAGGCGGATGAAAAAAGCAAGGATTATTCATCACTTTCAGTTTTTATAAAATATTATGCTGAGATTATTGGGCAATTTAAAGTTCCAAAATCAGTTTTTATGCCCCAACCAAAAATAGATTCCCAAGTTTTAAAATTAAATTTGAGATTGTATGACGAAAATGTTAATACAAATACCCTATTTAATGTAGTAAGAGCAGGATTTAATAAAAGAAGAAAAACCATATTAAATTCCCTATCAAGTGTGATAGAAAAAGAAAATTTAAAAGAAATTTTAGAAAATTTATCTCTAAAAGAAAATCTCAGAGCAGAAAATCTTTCTCTTGACGATTTTATAAAAATAGCCAATGAATTTGAAAAAATAAAAGGGTAGATTGAAAGAGATTATCATTTGAGTATAATAATCGTATTAGAAAAAAAGATTTATAAAAAAAGATTGGAGAAAATATGAAAAAAGTAACAATTTACACATCAAACACTTGCCCACATTGCAAGGCAGCAAAAAATTATTTAAAAGAAAATAATATAGATTTTGAAGAAAAAAACGTAGACGAAGATAGAAGCGCAATCGACTATCTAGTAGAAAATGGCCACAGAGGAGTTCCAGTTATAAATATTGACGGAGAAGATATTGTAGGCTTTAATAAAGAAGTAGTAGATGAAAAATTAGGATTATAAAACAAAAACCCATCTTTGACCTTTTGAGATTTCTCTTTGGTCGGATGGGTTTTATTTTGTTTGAGATAATTATTAGATGGATTTAAGTAAGTAAGGCTAGACAATTAAATTATAGTATTAGCTTACTTGATTTACCAATATTAATAGCTTTATCTAAATACTATCAGCAATTTATTCCACAAAAAAAGTGAGCTTATAGCTCACTTTTTGTCTTCTTCTAAGGCATCTATTGTTTTTTTGTGGAGAAGTTTTCTGTAATCATCTTCTAGATTATTTTTTATGATTTTATTGTAGCAAAAATCCATAAAGACTAGAACTGGAAATTGCGGGGAGATTATATTTCCACCTCTCAAATCTTCTATTGTTGGGATAATTACTTTTTCGTCCACAAATGAAAATTTATCTTTTGAATTTGATGTAACAAGAATTGTTTTTGCACCATTTTCTTTGGCTTGTTTTAGGGCGAAAAGAACGGATTCTTTGTTGGCTGAAAGGCTTATGCCAATAAGCAGAGAATTTTCTTTTTGAAAAACTGCCCTCATTCTCATTTCATCTTGATAATCTATTGCCATTACTAAAATTCCAAGCCTTGTAAGTCTTGATTGCATTTCTCTTGCTACAAGTCCCGAACTTCCTATTCCCACAAACAATACTGATTTTGATTTTATAATCAAATCTGCTATTCTATCAATTTGTTCGTTGTCGATAAGGGATGGAAACATATTTAAAATTCTTCCGTAAGTGTTTAAAACTTCTTCTACATTAAATGAAGATTTGGAAATTCCTTTTAAAAATCCTTCTTCATACCTGTAAATAAATTCTCTATATCCCTTGAAACCACATTTTTGTGAAAATCTTGTTATGGATGATTCGGAAACGTGGAGTTTGTTTTTGATATTTTTTATTGAAAAATCTTCTTTGTGTTTATTTTTTATAAAATAATCGGCAATTAGTTTTTCAACTTCTGTAAATTTATCATAACTATCAACTATAGCAACAATGGCGGAATTTTTTATCATGGCTACCTCTTTTATTGAAATCTTCTAATCTACTACTCCAAGTATATCATTAATTTCATTTTTGTATAAGACTGCCTTTGCTCCATAGATTACTTGAACTCCTCCTGGCACGTCAAGAACTCCTGTTGCCCCTGTTTGTTTTAAAATATTTTTATCAACAATTTTTGGATCTTTTAAATTTACTCTTAATCTTGTAATACAAGCGTCAACATCAATTATATTTTCACTTCCACCAAGTGCATCCAAAATAACAAGAGCTTCTTCGTGAAGATTTGAATTAGAATCTTTTTTAACTTCTTTTTCATCAGCTATTTCATCATTGCCTCTTCCTGGTGTCATTATATTAAATTTCTTTATTAAGAAAGAGAATGAGAAATAGTAAAGAGCTGCCCAGATTAATCCAAATGGAATTTCTAATAACCAGTGAGTCTTTTCATTTCCTTGAAGTACACCAAATAAAATAAAGTCAATTACTCCACCAGAAAATGTATTTCCAATATTTATATTTAATAAATCAGCAATCAAGAATGATAAACCATCCAAGAATGAATGGAAAACATATAAAAGTGGTTGAACGAAAAGGAACATATATTCAAGAGGCTCCGTAATTCCTGTAATAAATGAAGTTAAAGCAACTCCCAAAAATAATCCCTTTAATTTTTTCTTGTTTTCTTCTTTTGCGTTCTTATACATAGCAAGAGCAGCTGCAGGCAAACCAAACATCATTGTTGAAAATCTTCCTGCAAAAAATCTTGTACCTTCAGTAAATAATCCAACGTGATTTGGATCAGCTAATTGAGCAAAAAATATTTTTTGAGCACCAACAATTTGCTCTCCAGCAACCATTTCAACACCACCAAGTTCTGTATACCAAAACATTGGATAAATCATGTGATGAAGACCAACAGCTCCAGATAATCTCATTAGCATTCCGTATAAAAATGTTCCAAAAACGCCAAGTTTTGCAATTGATTTTCCAGCAGAAATTAATAAGTGTTGGAAAGGTGGCCAAACTATAAAGAAAAATACTCCGACAATAATTGCAACAAAAGATGTAACTATAGGAACAAATCTTGAACCACCAAAAAATCCTAGAACTTGTGGCAATTGAATATTGTAATAATTATTGTGAAGATAAACAGCGATAAGACCAATAACCAAAGCACCAACAACACCAGTATCAATTGGATCTCCGTCAGGATTAAAAATTGAAAGAAGGGTTGATATAGTTGCATTCATTACCAAAAATCCAACGGCACCAGCAAGAGCTGCAACTCCTTTTTCCCTGTTTGCAAGACCAACCATAATACCAATACACAAAAGCATGGCAAGATTTGCAAAAATTATATTTCCAGCACCAGCCATAACCTTAAAAATAGTTTGTAAAACACTATTTGCTAAAAAAGGATAGGCATCAATTGTAGCTTGTGATGAAAAAGCACCACCAATTCCTAAAAGTAAACCTGCGGCAGGCAACAACGCTATCGGTAGCATAAAAGCCTTGCCGACTTTTTGTAAATACTTAAACATAAGTCCTCCTTAACTAATTACTTTATTCAATTATATAAGAAGAAAAAAATGTTTTCAATATAAGCAAAAAAATGAACTTTGTTTCAAAAAAAATTGATAAAATTCATAAAACGATGAAAGTACTTTCAAAAAAAATTATTTTCAAAATATTAGAAAATAAATTTTTTGAAAATAAATAAAAACGTTTTTTAATATTTTTTCTATAAAAAGATTAGAAATAAATAAAAAATAAGTAAGACTAAGCTTGAAAATTCAATATTGATTTTATTTGTCAAAATTTTCGATTTATTTTATAGAAAAACATTCTTATTTTATTTTGCTTGTGATATAATTTAAGCAAAAGGAGGCATTTTATGTTTGATTTTAAAAGTGCAAAAAAAAGAGTAGACGAAGCTATTAACCCAACCCACATGTTTTATTCTGAAATTTTTTCAGATTTATCAAAAAACAATGTGTACATTAAACCAGAAAATTTACAAAAAACTGGTTCTTTTAAATTGAGGGGAGCTTATAACAAGATTTCAAAAATGGATGAAGAATCAAAATCCGTTGGAATCGTAACCGCATCAGCTGGAAACCACGCCCAAGGTGTAGCATTTTCTGCAAATCATCAAGGCATAAAGGCAATTGTTTGTATGCCAGAAACAACTCCGATGATTAAAGTTGATGGAACTTTAAAATATGGAGCTGAAGTTGATCTTCACGGACAAACTTTTGATGAAACAAATAAATACGCTCAAGAGCTTGCAAAAGAAAAAGGCTATACTTTTATTCCTCCATACGATGATGAAGATGTAATTGAAGGACAAGGAACAATCGCTCTTGAAATTTTAGAAAGTTTACAAGAAGCTGACTACATATTAGTACCAATCGGTGGCGGTGGACTTGTTTCTGGTATTGCAAAATGTGCAAAAGAAATGAAACCAGAAATTAAAATAGTTGGTGTAGAACCAGCAAATGCTGCATCAATGCAAGCTGCTATGGAAAAAGGTGGACCAATTACATTAGATTCTGCTGATACAATCGCAGATGGAACTGCTGTTGCAAGAGTTGGAGATATTACTTACGAAATTTGCAAAGAAAATGTTGATGAATATATTTCTGTAACAGAAGAAGAAATCATGGTAGCCTTGACTACTTTGATGGAAAAACATAAACTAGTAGCAGAGCCTTCAGGAGCATTAAGTCTTGCTGCAAGTAAAAAACTTGGTTGCAAAAATAAAAATGTTGTTTGCGTAATCAGTGGTGGAAATATTGATATGTCATTTATTTCTCAACTAATTCACAAGGGACTTTATGAAGACGGAAGAATCGCAAGATTTACTGTTGAACTTCAAAATGCACCTGGAAAGCTTAGAGATCTTCTTGATGTTATAGCTTACACAAAAGCAAATATTGTTGAGGTACTTCACGATAGCCTTGCAGCAACTAGCAGATATAAAAATATCCAAGTTGAAATAACCCTTGAAACAAATGGAAAAGACCACATCAGGAAGATTAAAGAATTACTTACTGAGAAAGGATACAATATTCATTAAATGAAAATAGAAAAGATACTAAAAGAAATTTCCTATATTTCCAAAAATATTCAAAATGATAAAGAAATTGTAGGAGTTTCTTCAAATTCAAAAGAAATAAAAAAAGATTTTATATTTGTAGCGATAAGAGGATTTGAATTCGATGGACATAGTTATATAGAAAATGCCCTAGAAAATGGAGCATCAACTATAGTCTATACAAATGATGACGTAGAATTTAAAAATGAAATAAATTATATAAAAGTTGAAGATGCAAGATTAGCTCTTGCAAAAATTTCAAATTTCTTATCAGATTTTCCATCAAAATCATTAAGAATGATTGGAGTTACAGGAACAAATGGAAAAACTACAACTGCAAATATTGTTTCATTTCTTTTGAACAAACTGGGAGAGACTTGTGCAAATATTGGTACAGATGGAGCTTTTTTTAACGGCAAAACTTTACCAACTGAGCATACGACACCAGAAATTACAGATATAAACTATATTTTAAATGAAGCCAAAAAAGATGGAATTAAAAATGTAGTTATGGAAACATCATCTCATGGTTTGTGCCTAAAAAGAAATTATGGAATAGCTTATGAGTATGGAGTTTTCACAAATTTATCTCCAGAACATATGGACTACCATAAAACTATGGATAACTATTTCAAGGCAAAAATGATTTTATTAAATCATTCCAAAAAACAAGTCGTAAATTTAGATGACGATTATGGGAAAAAAGCTAAAGAAATTTTCAAAGATGCCCTTACAATTTCTATAAATGAAGATTCAAATTACAAAGCTGAGAATATAAAAAGAGTAGATATGGGACTTGAATTTTTTGTAAATGGTGTTAAATTTCACCTAAAAAGATTTGGAATGTATGACATTTACAACTCTCTTTGTGCTATAGCAATTGCAAATGACCTTGGTTTTAAATTGGAAGAAATTTCCAAAGCCTTGGAAGGATTTAAAGGTGTAAAATCAAGATTTGAATTTATAGAAAATGACCTTGGAATAAATATAGTAGTAGATTTTGCCCACACAACAACATCTTTTGAAAGTCTTTATAAAGATTTGCCAAAAGATAGAAAAAAATTTGCAGTGTATGGAATAAGTGGAGATAGGACTCCTGATATTAGAAGAGGTCTTGGTAGAATATCTGCAAAATATGATATATTTTCTGTAATAACAACCGATGATCCAAAATTTGATACCTTTGAAAATATTTCAAATCAAATTAAAGAAGGAGTCGAAGAAAATAATGGGGAGTGCATTATTATAAGAAATCGAAAAGAAGCTATAAAGTATGCTATAAGTCATGCAAAAAAAGGAGATTTTGTTTTTATGCTTGGCAAAGGCGAAGAAGATTTCTTAAAATTAAAAGCAAATATTAAAACCTACTACAACGAAAAAGAAACCATAAGGGAAGTTCTAGAAGAATTATGAGAATTTTTGTAATAGGAGCAGGGGTAAGTTCGCTTGCCTTCTGCTCTTTTTTAGATAATAAAAATATAACAGTTTTAGATTCAAATAAAGACAGTGGAAGAAAACTCCTTGCAACAGGAAACGGCAGGTGTAATTTTACAAATTTAAAGCTTTCCTATGAAAATTTTTATTCACAAGAAAAAGATTTTGTAAATTATTCCTTGGATAATTTTTCCAACAAAGACTTATTAGAATATTTTGAATATTTGGGCATAGAATGGACAAATTTGCCATCAGGAAGATGCTATCCAAAAACAATGAGCTCACAAAGTGTAAAAGATGCTCTTATGATGAAGGCAAAAGAAAACGCAAAATTTATTTTTGACCAAAAAGTTTTGGACATTGATTTTGACAAGAAATTAATCATAACAGAAAAAAATAAATACAAGTACGACATTCTTGTGATTGCATCTGGTGGAAAGACTTTAAAAAATTCTGGCTCAGACGGATCTATCTTTAAAATTTTAGAAAAACATACAAAAGTAGAAGAGATGACTTTTGGAATAACAAATTTTAAGGCGAAAAATCCCTTGTCCAAAAAAGCTAAGGGTGTTAAGGTAAATGCAAAAGCAAGCCTGAAAGTAGATGGAAAATTTATAAAATCATCAACTGATGATGTGATTTTTCAAAACTATGGCCTTACAGGAACTGCGATTTTGGATCTTTCAAATTTAATTTCTCTTTTCTTAAAAGATGGTAAAAAAGTTAGTCTTGACATTGACTTTTATCCAGAGTATAAAAAAGATGGACTTTTAAAGAAATTAGAAGAAAAGTCAAAGAGATTTCCTCAAAGAAGTATTGAAGAATTATTAATTGGGAATTTAGATAAAAAACTCATAATTGATATACTTAAAAGGATTAAAATAAATCCTGGTAAAAAAAATATTTCAAGAAAGGATTTGGAAAAACTTGTAAATATTTTGAAAAATCTTTCTTTTGATATTATGGATATAAATGACAAGAACAACGCCCAAGTGACTTTGGGAGGAGTATCTTGTAAGGAAATCGACAAAAAAACCATGAAATCTTTAAAAATTAAGGATTGTTATTTTATAGGAGAGGTTATGGATGTTGCTGGAGATTGCGGTGGATATAATATTCAATGGGCCTTCTCATCAGCAAAAACTGCCTCAGAGGATATAAGGAGATTAAATGTTTAAGATAAATAGAAAGCTAAAAGAATTAAAACACAATGGAGAAAGAATTTCTTTGGCGATAATTGGTTGTGGAAAAATGGGAGCAAGCTTAATTAATCAATTGGGAGATATTGATGCAATAGAAGTTTCTCTTGTAATAGAACACACACCACAAAAAGCAAAAATTGCCCTAATTGATTCAGGAATTTCTGAAGATAAAATTATAAATACAGATTCTTATGACGAAGCCTATGAGGCTTTGAACAAGGGTTTTGTTGTAGTAAGTTCAAATTATAGACTTGCTTACAAACTTTTACAAATTACAGCCGTAATAGATGCAACAGGAAATCCGCCATTTGGAGCGGAACTTGCAGCAAAATCAATTCAATATCATAAGCATTTTATTACACTCAATGTAGAATGTGATGCAGTTGTTGGACCAATTCTTTACGATATGGCAAAAAAAGCTGGAGTTGTTTATACAGGAATTGCAGGAGATGAGCCAGGATCAATAATAGATCTTTGCGATTTTGCTTATGGAATAGGACTAGAAATTTTGGTTGCGGCAAAAGGAAAAAATAATCCATTAGATAACTATGCAAATGCAGAAATTTTAAAAGACCAAGCAGAAAAAAAAGGACTTTCTCCAAGAATGCTTACAAGTTTTGTCGATGGAACAAACACAATGATAGAATTAAATTCAGTTTGCAACTGCCTTGGATTTTTGCCAGATACATTTGGCTGTCATGGAATTGCTACAAGCCCAGAAACAGCCGTAGAAGATTTTAAATTAAAAGAAGACGGTGGAGTTTTATCATCTTACAAAACGGTAGAATTTTCTCCAGGCATGGCACCAGGAGTATTTCTAATTGTAACAAGCGACAAAAAAGAAGTAAGAGATTTGATGAAATTTTTAGGCTTTGGCGATGGTCCAAATTATTTATTATTTAGACCATATCACTTAACAAGTCTTGAAACGCCAATTACAATCTACAATGCAGTTTTAGAAAATGAGCCAACAATAGCTCCACTTCATGGACAAGTTGCTGATACAGTTTCAGTTGCAAAAAGAGATATAAAAAAGGGAGAATATTTAGAGGGAATAGGATCAGATAAGGTATTTGGAAAATTAACCGACCACACAAGATCAATAAAAGAAGATCTACTTCCAATCGCCCTAATCACAGAAAAAACAAAAGCCATAGTAGACATTCCAAAAGATACAGTAATAGATTTATCAATGATAGAACTTGACGAAGAAGCAACAATAACAAAATTAAGAAGAAGACAAAATTCAATGAAATTGTAGAAAATAAGACTGCAAACGCAGTCTTATTTTTTTGCTTTTTTTAATCCGCAATTTTTTTCTAGGAAAAATTTTTAAATAATTTGAAAGTTAAAAATAAAAATTTGATTTGTGAAAATTTAATTTTATTATGATAGCATTCTACATTAGTTTAAAGTTATGGTTTTCATCAAAATTTAAAATAGAAAAATAAAATGATAAATGATTGACAAGTATTGAAAGATAAATTAAAATTAAATTGTAAAAAAAAACATAAAATAAAAAATAAGGAGGACTCTATGAAAGGGTTTGCAATGTTAGGAATTGGTAAGACAGGTTGGATTGAAAAACCGGAACCAGAAATGGGACCATTAGATGCGCTTGTTAAACCAATAGCTTTGGCTCCATGTAGCTCAGATATTCACACAGTTTGGGAAGGAGCTATCGGAGATAGACACGATATGATTTTGGGCCATGAGGCTGCAGGAGAAATTGTAAAAGTTGGAGAATTAGTTAAAGATTTTAAACCAGGAGATAGGGTTTTAGTTCCAGCTATTACTCCAGATTGGTCATCTCTTGAAAGTCAAGCAGGATTTCCAATGCATTCAGGTGGAATGCTTGCTGGATGGAAATTCTCAAATTTTAAAGACGGTGTATTTGGAGAAATTTTCCATGTAAATGATGCTGATGCTAACCTTGCTTTGATTCCTGAAGGAGTAGATCCAGTTTTAGCTCCAATGTTATCAGACATGGTTACAACAGGATTCCACGGAGTTGAACAAGCTGATGTTCAATTTGGAGATGAAGTTTTGGTAGTAGGAATTGGACCAGTTGGATTAATGTCAGTTGCAGGAGCTAACCTAAGAGGAGCAAGTAGAATTTATGCAGTAGGAACTCGTCCAAATTGCGTTGAAGCTGCTAAATTCTATGGAGCAACAGATATAATTTCTTACAAAGACGGATCAATTTCTGAACAAGTTCTAGAACTTACAAATGGTAAGGGAGTTGATAGAGTTATAATTGCTGGTGGAACAGTTGATACTTTTGAAGAAGCAATCAAAGCTATGAAACCAGGTGCAAAAATTGGTAACGTAAACTACCTAGATGGTGGAGAATATATCAAAATTCCTAGAGTTGAATGGGGAGTTGGAATGGGCCACAAGGCAATTAATGGAGGTCTAACACCAGGTGGAAGACTCAGAATGGAAAAACTTGCTAAACTTGTTTCTTGTGGAAAATTAGATCTTTCAAAACTTGTTACTCATAAATTCAATGGATTTGAAAATGTTGAAAAAGCATTATACTTAATGAAAGATAAACCAAAAGATTTAATTAAACCAGTTGTAATTGTAGCAGAAGATTTAATGGAAGATTAGATGAAAATAATAATAGTATCAGGATTTTTGGGAAGTGGAAAAACAACCTTTATAGAAAAATTGTCAAAAAAATTGGATGATGTAGTAATTTTAGAAAATGATTATGCCAAGGCAAATGTAGATAAAGACTTATTAAAAAATACAGGTAAAGAAATTTTATCCTTGGAAGAAGGCTGCATTTGTTGTTCAAAACAAAAAGATTTTGCAACGACAGTTATGAGCATAGAAAATACAATAAATCCAGAATATTTGATAATAGAGCCAACAGGTTTGGGCTATCTTTCTAAAATAATTGAAAATATTAGTCCAATTGAATATGAAAAAATTAAAATTTTAAAACCAATAGCCATAGTTGACTATTACAGTATAGATAAGATTATGGGAGAATATAAAGAACTTTTCCTAGATCAAATCCAAAATTCATCCTATATACTATTATCAAAAACTGAAAATATAAGTACAGAAAAAATCGAAAAAGAAGCAAAAAAACTTGAAGACTTAACAAAAGCAAAAGTTTTTACCACCCACTATAATGATTTTGATAAAAAAGAATGGGACTCTCTTATCGGGGAATATGACAAAGAATCTCTAATAAGAGGGGACTATAAACATTTGCACCTTGACAATTTGGCATATGAAAATGTAGTTTTCAAAGATTTCAATGAACTTGGGACAAATTTTAATGCAGTTTGTCAAAATAGGTTTGGAAAACTAATTAGGGCAAAGGGTCTTGTAAATGTAGAAGATAAAAAGGTAAAGGTAGATGTTGTCGATAATAAATTTTCAGTAGAAAAATACCAAGGAGAATCTTTTACAAATTCTTTGATATTTATTGGAGAAAATCTAGAAGAAAAATCCTTTGATATACTTTTTAAAAAGAAAAATTAGAAGCCGAAAGGCTTCTTTTTTTGTGAAAATTTTCAAAAACTAAAAAATCTATTATAATAATTTTAAGGAGTTATTATGGATATATTTATTGTTGAGGATGATAAAAAAATTTGTGAAGAGCTTTCTTTTCAGCTTGAGCTTTTGGGATATAAGTGTTTTGTTCCAAATGATTTTTCTAATATTTTGGATGAATTTCAAAAAAGAGATTATAAGCTTGTTTTGATGGATTTGAAACTTCCTTTTGAAAATGGATTTTATTGGTGTGAGAAAATTAGAGAAATTTCAAATCTTCCTATAATTTTTCTAACAAGTGCGGCTGATGATATAAATTTAATTAATGCCATAAATTATGGGGCGGATGATTTTATTTCTAAACCTTTTTCTATGCAGGTTTTAAATATGAAAATCAAGGCCCTTCTTAGAAGAACTTATGATTTTTCTGGGAAAAATTTAGACCTTTCTTATAAAAATATTTCTTTGATTAAGGATAAGATGATTTTAAAAATTAATGATAAAGAAATAAATCTTTCTAAAAATGAATTTTTGATTTTGGAAATTCTTATGGAAAATTCACAAAAAATTGTTTCAAGAGAGCTTATTATGGACAAGCTTTGGGCGACTGATTCTTTTATTGATGATAATACTTTGACTGTAAACATCAACAGACTTAGGAAAAAATTAAAAAATCTGGGCTTAGATGATTTTATTCAAACAAAAAAGGGAGTGGGATATTTTATAAAATGAAAAATTTAAAATTATTTTTTAGCATTAATAGGGCTTATATTTTCTCCTTTTTTATTTTTCTTATCTCATCTTTAATATTTTCTTTTGCCTTTCCTATAGATTTTAAGATTTTTTCCTATTGTCTTATAATTTTATTTTTTATATTTTTATTTATAGGAATTTTTAGATTTTTTAAGGCGAAAAAGTGTTTAGAGAAAAATTCTTTTTCTTTTTTTGAGAAAAATCTTTATGAAAGGCATTTGAAAGAAATTTTTGAAAGAAAGGATAAAGAGATAGAAGATCTTAGAATTTCTAGCAAACTAAGGCAAAATGATTTGGAAAGTCTTTTGACAATTTGGACCCATCAAATAAAAACGCCTCTTTCAAGTATTTCTTTGATTAGTGAAAGGGAAGAAAATTATGATATAAAAAGAGAGCTAATAAGGATTGATGATTATATTGCATCGATTTTATCTTTTATAAAATTGGGTCAAGACAGTCTTGATTATTCTTTCAAATCTTTTTCTATAGAAAGGCTTGTTAAAGATATTGTAAAAAGATATAGGAGTTTTTTCATCCATAAAAATTTAAAATTAATTCTTGATATAGAAGATGAAAATGCAATTTCAGATCCAAAATGGCTTGGTTTTGTGATTGAACAGGTTTTGTTTAATTCTATAAAATATACAGATAGGGGTTTTATTAAAATTTCCTACCACAATTTTATTTTAAAAATAGAAGATTCTGGAATTGGTATAAAAGCTAGTGACTTGAAAAATATTAATAAATTTGGTTTTAGTGGAGATAGTGATAAAAGAAATGCAAATTCAACTGGTATAGGACTTTTTTTGGTAAATGATATATTAAAAAAACTTGGATATGCTTATAAAATCGAATCTAAAGAAAAAAATGGAACTATATTTTCAATTAATCTTAAAAAATCTGATATTATAGAAAATTAATCGGCATTTGCCGATTTTTTTTAATCTTACAAAATGTAAGTTTAGGAGAAAAATTGTAAGTTTAGATTAGGGATTTTTTCATTTATTTTTTGTAATATAGACTTAGGAGGATTATATGAATATATTAGAAGTTAAAAATTTAAGAAAAGTTTATAATAGTGAAGATAAAAATACAGAGGTTGTTGCCTTAAAAGATATAAATTTTGAGGTTGAAGAAGGAGAATTTGTTGCTATAATGGTCGAGAGTGGGTCTGGGAAGTCTACTCTTTTAAATTTGATTGCAACTTTGGATAAACAAACTTCTGGAGATGTGATTTTATCTAATGAAAATACAAAAAATAAAAGTGACAAGGAAAGGGCGAAATTTAGGAGGGAAAAATTAGGCTTTGTCTACCAAGATTTTTCGCTTTTATCATCTTTAAACAACAGGGACAATATATTTTTGCCTTTGGTTTTAGCAAATGAAAAATACAAAATTATGGAAGAAAAATTAGCTCCTATTGCAAAGGCATTGAAAATTTCTAATCTTTTGGACAAATTTCCCTATCAAATTTCCGGAGGACAAAAACAAAGAGTTGCAGTTGCAAGATCTCTTATTACAAATCCAAAAATATTGCTGGCAGATGAGCCAACAGGAGCTTTGGATTCAAATTCATCAATGGAGCTTTTAAATATTTTTGAAAAAATAAACAAAAAAGGCCAAACAATTCTTATGGTAACTCATTCAACTATGGCTGCTGCAAGGGCCTCTAGGGTTTTATTTATAAAAGATGGGAAAATTTTCTATGACCTTTATAAGGGAGATAGGACCAATGACCAAATGTATGAAAAATTGGTCAAATCTCAAATGATGATTTTATCTGGAGGTGAGGGATTTGAACAAGCTTAATTTTAAAATGGCTACAAGGGGAATAAAAAATAATAAATTTTTGTATTTTCCATACATTTTGGCATCAAGTTTTATGCTTTTCATTTTTAATCTTTTAATAGATTTAAAAAGTGAAAAATTTATCTTAGAAACTAGAGGAAGCGAAATCATAAAAACTCTTTTGGAAATGGGTTCATGGATTGTGGCGATTTTTTCTTTGATTTTTCTTGTCTATATGGCAAAAACCATTGTCAAAAATCGCTACAAGGAATTGGGACTTTTGTATGGACTTGGAATGGACAAAAAATCTTTGAGAAAAATTTTGATTATAGAAAATTTAATTCTTGGAATTTTAACTTTAATAATTGGAACATTTTTTACAATTCTTTTGGGACCTCTTTTTATAAATTTAGTGGCAAGAATTTTAAAAATTCAAACGGAGATAAAACTTTCTATAAATTTTTCCAAGTTAGCTTTGGGACTTATGATTTTTGCTATAATTTTTGTTTTAATAACTTTGATAAGCTTAAATTCAATTAGAAAAACAAATCCGATTGAGCTTTCAAAACTTTCCCAAAAAGGCGAAAAAGAGCCAAAAGCGAATGTAATTTCTATGATTTTAGCCATAATTTTAATTGGCTATGGTTATTATACAGCCCTTTCAATTGATGGGGGAATATTTCAAGCTCTTCCAAAATTTTTACCAGCAAGTATAGCAGTAATAATTGGAACATATTTTTTCTTTAGGTCTCTTGTGATTTGGATTTTAAAACTTTTTAGAAAAAATAAAAAAATTTATTATAAGGGCACAAATATGACCTTTATCGGAGAACTTATCAAAAGAAGCAAGGAATCTGCCATGGCTCTTTCATCAATTACCATTATCTCTTCACTTTTTCTTTTGAGTTTTGTGGTAATAAGTGCCATGTTTGTTGGGAAAAATGATTTATTAGATAGGATTGCTCCAAGTGATTTTTTAATCCAATACCAAGAAGATGATAAGGAAAGTGGAAAATATACAAAAAATTTACTTGAAAAAAATATAGACAAAGAAAAAATAAAAAATCTTGGAGAATTTAGAAGAAAAGGTCTTGTAGTTAGTGAACAATCACCTGGAAAATTTTCTATACTAGAAGATGATGATTTAAGAAAAACAATAATGGATGAAAAAACTAAAATTATTTCCATAACAGATATAAAATCATTTAATAAAGCAAATAAGACAAATATTTCTCTTAAAAAAGATGAGGCTATAGTTTTTGATTCAAAAGCGAAAAAATACGGAAAAATTTCTATAGAAAATCAAAATTTGAAAGTAAAAGAAAATGCAAAAAATATTTCCTATGTCTTAATGGATCCTACAACAAGTCTTTTTCACAATATCCTAGTTGTAGTAGATGACATGGATGAATTTTCAAAAAAAATATCTGATGGCAAAAATATTAAGACTTTCCCTAGTGTATCAGGAACGTATTTTGACCTAAAAGAAAAAAATCAAAAAAATATTGATGAGATGGCAAATACATTAAATAAAAATATATCTGATACAGATAAAATTTTAGTTAAAAATTCCATAGAAAATAGGATGGAATTTGATAAAATTCACACGGGAGCCTACATTGTTGTTCTTATTTTAGCCCTAGTATTTTTAATCTCAACCATAATTGTAATTTATTACAAACAAGCCGCTGAAGGCCTTGAAGATGGAAGAAATATAAAGATTCTACAAAAAGTAGGAATGAGCAAAAAAGAAATAAAAAAATCAGTCAAAAAACAAAACTATTTCACATTTTTTGCACCCCTAATAATTTCAATAATCCATATTTTAATCGCATCAAAACTTGCCTTTGGCATGCTACAATTATTTGCCATGCTTGAGCTTAGAAGATTTATAGAAATAGAGGCGATTTGTATAATAATTTTCTCATTAATTTATATAATGATATTTAGAATAACCCTACCAATATATTTTGAAATGGGAAAATTAAATAAGGAGTAAAAATGAAAAAAATATTTAAAATTCTTCTATATATAATAATTTCAATTTCAGTATTAGGATTTTTGTTTATATTTTTGTGGACAAAAATTCCGGAATTTAAAGCCAAAAAAGAAATTTCAGATTTGAGCAAATATGCTCAAAAAATAGAAGATATAAAGATTGATGACCAAGTAGAAATCATTGGTCTTGGCGAGGCTACACATGGAAACAAAGAATTTCAAGAATTAAAATTAGACTTATTAAAAAAATTAGTAAAAGATGCAAATGTTAGGGCTTTTGCCTTGGAATGTGATTTTTCAGAAGGAATGGAAATAGATTCTTATGTAAAATCAGGAAAATTTCAAAAAAATCCATCAAAAATTTTCTCCTTTACAATCTATCATACAAATGAGATGAATGATCTAATAAATTGGATAAAAAAATACAACCAAAATCACGACCAAAAAATTTCCTTTTACGGTTTTGATATGCAAAATCCAGAAAATTCCGTAAAACTTTTAAAAGATTTTGTAAAAAAAGAAAATATTGATTTTGATATAAAAAGTCTGGAAATTTTAGAAGAAGACAAAATTTCAATAAAAGATCCAAAAATGAAAATATTGGAAGAAAATCTGAAAAAATTAAATGAAAAACTTGAAAAAAATACCAAAGAAAAAAGACTTATAGAAAATATTATATCAAGTTTTCCATATTATAAAATGGTTGATGATTATGTAAAATCAAGTGAATACAGAGATAAAAAAATGGCAGAAAATATTTCTTGGATAAAAGATTATGAAAAAAATTCAAGAACAATGATAGCAGGACACAATGGCCATATTGGAAAAAAAGATCCGATGTATAAAAACATGGGAGAAAATTTATTGGAAAAATATAAAAAATCATATTTTACAATAGGAACAGATTTTTATAAAACAAATGTAAACATAAAAACTATGCAAAAAAATCAAAGAACAATACAAAAATTTATATCAGCAGATCCTTTTGCCTATCATGCAAAAAATTATAAAAATTCTTATTATTTAGATTTTTCAAAAGTAAAAGATGGAGATTGTAAAAATCTCTTGGATTCAAAAATAAAAATGGGTTCATTAGGCGAAGGCTACACTCCGATAATTAAATTTATCCCATACTCATATAGAATAGAAAATTCTCCAAAAGAAATTTTTGATTCAATGATTTTTGTATATGAAGCAAGTCCGATTGAAATTATTGAAGATTAAAAAAGCTCTTGGTTTAGCCAAGAGCTTATTTCTTACATCCCAAAAATTTCTTTTCCAAGTTTTGTATTTTTTGGATCTTCTTTTTCAAATACTATTTTTTTAACGTCATTTTGGAATTTTATGTCTTTGTAGAGGATGCCTCCTACAAAATCTTCGCCTTTTTTGAATAATTTGTAGACTTTTTCTCCGTCTTCTTTTTTGATTTCTTCTATTTCCTCTCCTGAATTAAAGCCTGCTGAAAATAGTTTTATATCTCCAAGAAGAAGGGAAGAAAATGGTTTTGGTGTTTGGTAGGTTTTATTATCTCCTGTCATATTGCTTCCTGCAATTTCTCCCATTTCCATTGAGGCTGTCCAAAGACCGATTGTAGCTTTTCCTAATTGCATACAATCTCCTGCTGCATAGACATTATCATCACTTGTTTTTAGGTTTTCATCTACAAGGATTCCACGATCAAATTCAAGTCCAGATTTTTCTGCAATATCTAAATTATTTCTTACACCTGTTTGAACCAAAATTGTATTTGCTTCGATTTCTTCTCCATCTTCAAGTTTTATTCCACAAACTTTGCCATCTTTTTCTAAAATTTCTGCAGTATTTTTTCCTGTAGAAGTTTTAATTCCTGCATCATTTAATTCTTTTTCTAACTTTTTGGAAAGCTCATTATCAAGTTGTTTTCCCAAAATATAGTCAAAAGTTTCTATAACAAGGACCTCATAACCTGTATTTTTTATAGAAAAAGCAGCTTCAAGTCCCAAAAGTCCTCCGCCAATTACTACAACTTTCTTGTTTTCCTTGATGTGGTTTTTGAAAGAATTTAAGTCATCTACTGTTCTAATTGCAAAAACTCCATCAGCGTCAATATTTTTTATTGGTGGCACAAATGGATGAGATCCTGTTGCTATAAGGGCTTTTTTATATTCAATCTCTTCTCCATTTTTTAAAATTGCCTTTTTATTTTCAAGGTCAAGTTTTTCTACTTCACATTCAAGTTTTTCTTCTATATTATTTTTTTCGTACCATTCAGGTTTTTTTACCAAAATTTCATCATCTGTAAAATCTTTTGCGATAAGCTCAGATAACTTTGTTCTCCAATAAGTGTGTTTTGCTGATTTTGAAATTATAATAATAGAAGAATTTTCTTCTTTTTTTCTAATAGTTTCAGCGGCCTTTTGACCTGCTATTCCATTTCCAACAATTAAATAATCGTACATTTATTTTCTCCTTTTGTTTATTTATTAACTAAAATTTTTTCTCTTCCTATTAATTTACCCATTTTCAATTAATTTATCTATAAATTGGGTAAATTAATAATGCAAAAGGAAATAAAAATTGAAAATTAAAACAAAGAAAGAATTTTAAAATGGATGATTATGTAAAACTTGCTTATGATGCAATTGAATATTATTTAGAAAACAAAACTTATTTAAGAGATTTTGACGAAAAATTTAAGAAAAATTCAAATGGAATTAGGATTGAAGTAAAAATTAATGGAAGGCTAAAAGGAATTTCTGGTTCAATTTATCCAACTAGAAAAAATTTAGGACTTGATATAGTTTATGAGGCAGTAAACGCAGGATTTTTTGATTTAAAATTTAATCCAATTACAAAAGAAAATTTAAAAGACTTAGAGATAAAAGTTTTTGAATATTTTGATGTAGAAAAACTTAGATTTATTGAAGATTTTAATGATTATGATGGGATAATGCTCTCTTTTATGGAAGAAAATTATTATTTTTACAGAAAAGACTTTAATTCTGATATAGAAATGCTAGAAAAAGCCCTAGAAATTTCAAATGTTGACAGCTGGGATAATTTTTCTATTGATAAATTTAGATTAAAAATTCATAAATAAAGGAGATTTTATGTGGCTTTTACTTGCGATTTTTTCATCAATTTTTGCTGCCCTTACTTCAATTTTGGCAAAAGTTGGAATTGAAGGAGTAAATTCAAATCTTGCAACTGCGATTAGGACTTTTGTAGTTTTAGTAATGAGTTGGGGCATGGTTTTTATTACTTCTTCATTTTCTGGAATTTATAATATTAGCAAAAAATCCTGGATTTTTTTAATTTTATCAGGTCTTGCGACTGGACTTAGTTGGCTTTGCTATTATGGAGCCTTAAAATATGGAAACGCCTCAAAGGTTGTTCCAATTGATAAAATGAGTGTAGTTTTAACTTTGATTCTTGCATTTTTATTTTTGGGCGAAGAATTTTCTACAAAATCTATTATTGGATGTATTTTAATTACAGCAGGAACTCTTTTTATGGTTTTATAAATATTAAATAAAAAGCAATTTGACTTTTTTCTTTAAAAATAGTAAATTAGTCAGTAGATATAGGCAATTAAAAGAAGAGTAGTTTTAAAAAATAATTTACAGAGAGGCCTTTAGGTGAAAGTGGCTATGAATTTTTTATTATGAAGATCATCTTTTAGCTTAATAAATGAAAAAATTAGTTTATTACGTAAGATAGGCGTTAACTTCATACTCAATTTTTGGGTGGACCGTCCCTTCTGGGGGCGTTTTTTTATTATAATTTATTTTAAGAAATTAGAAAGAAAGGGAATTATGGCAAGTTTTAAATCACTAGATACAAAAAATACTAAACAAAGAGAACTTGATCTTTCCAAATACTGGGCTGATATAGACCTGTTGGATAAGACTTTTACAACAAGAGAAGATGCTGAAGAATATATAATCTATGATGGTCCTCCAACAGCAAATGGAAAACCAGGAATCCATCACGTTATAGCAAGAACCTTGAAGGATATGACTTCAAGATATAAAAATATGATGGGCTTTAAGGTTTTGAAAAAAGCTGGATGGGATACACACGGACTTCCTGTAGAAATTGAAGTTGAAAAAGAATTAGGCTTTACAGAAAAAGATCAAATAGAAAAATACGGCGTTGAAAAATTCAATCAAAAATGTAAGGATTCAGTTTTTAAATATTCAGACATGTGGAGAGATATGTCAGACAGAATGGCTTTTCTTTATGATATGGATAATCCTTACATAACTTTGGACAATGATTATATAGAAACTGAATGGTGGCTATTAAATGAGGCTTTCAAAAAAGGATTAATTTATGAAGGCGCAAAAGTTATGCCATATTGTCCAAGATGTGGTACAGGTCTTGCAAGTCACGAAGTTGCTCAAGGCTATCAAATGGATAAGGCCATAACTTTAATTTGTAAATTTAAGAAAAAAGAAGCTGACAATGAATATTTCCTAGCTTGGACAACAACTCCATGGACTCTTCCATCAAACGTTGCTTTAACTGTTCATCCAGAACTTGACTATGTAAAGGTAAATGATAAAACTGATGGCTGCTATTATTATTTGGCAAAATCTTTGCTTGAAAAAGTTATGGCAGATCACGAATACGAAGTTGTTGAAGAGATGAAGGGAAAAGATCTTGAGTATGTTGAATATGAACAACTACTTCCTTATGTAAAGCCAGATGGCAAGGCATTTTTCTTAACTTGTGCTGATTATGTTTCAGCAGAAGATGGAACAGGAATTGTTCACACAGCTCCAGCTTTTGGAGAAGATGACTACCAACTTGGAAGAAAATATAATTTGCCATTCGTTCAACCAGTTGACCTTGAAGGATGTTTTACAGAAACTCCTTGGAAGGGGAAATTTATTTTTGATACAAACGAAGAAATTTTCATTCATCTAAGAGATGAGGGAAAAGTTTATAAAAAACAAACAATCGAACACAATTATCCTCACTGTTGGAGATGTAAAACTCCACTTGTTTATTACGCAAAACCATCTTGGTATATAGAAATGAGCAAACTTTCCGAAAAAATGGTTGAAAATAATAATGGAGTTAATTGGTATCCACAAACAATCGGGGATAAAAGATTTGGAAATTGGCTTGAAAATGTAAAAGATTGGGCAATTTCAAGATCAAGATATTGGGGAACTCCACTAAATCTTTGGAGATGTGACGATTGTGGTCATGTTGAATCAATCGGTTCAAGAAAAGAATTAGCTGAGAAAGCAAGAGAAGATATATCAGAAGATATAGAACTTCACAGACCTTATGTTGATGATGTAACTTTAACTTGTCCAGAATGTGGAAAAGTAATGCACAGGGTTCCAGATGTAATTGACGTTTGGTTTGACTCAGGAGCAATGCCATTTTCACAAGTACATTATCCATTTGCAAAGGGAGAAGATTTTGAAAATTATTTCCCAGCAGATTTCATTTGTGAAGGAATCGACCAAACAAGAGGATGGTTCTATTCACTCATGGCTATTTCAACAATTATTACAGGAAAAGCACCATACAAAAATGTATTAGTAAATGACTTGGTTGTTGATAAAAATGGACAAAAAATGTCAAAATCAAAAGGAAATACCCTAAATCCATTTGAATTATTTGATAAATATGGGGCAGATGCTGTAAGATTTTATTCTTTATATGTATCTCCTTGTTGGGTTCCAACAAAATTTGACGAAAAAGGACTAATCGAAGTTAAAAATAATTTCTTTAGGACAATAGAAAATGTTTATAATTTCTTTGTTCTTTATGCAAATACAGATAATATTGGACTTGATGAGATCAAAAATTTTGAAAATGTAGAGCTTGAAGAAATCGACAAGTGGTTATATTCAAGATTAAATTCACTATTAAAAGCTTATTACGAACAAATGGAATCTTTTGACTACAACAAGGTTGTTCATTTGGTAAATGATTTTGTTGTAGAAGACTTATCAAATTGGTATATAAGAAGAAATAGAAAGAGATTTTGGAGAGAAGATTTAACAGAATCCAAAAAAGCAGTTTACAAAACATGCTTTGATGTTTTGCTAAGTCTTTCAAAAATGACAGCTCCAATAGCTCCATTTATTTCAGAAGAAATCTACAGAAATTTAACAGATGGACTTTCAGTTCACGTTGAAAAACTTGATGAAGTAAATGAAGATTTGATTGATGAAAAATTAGAAGATAAAATGGACCTTGTAAGAAAAATGGTTACTCTTGGTCGTGCATCAAGGGAAAAAGAATCAATCAAGGTTCGTCAACCTCTAGAAAAAATAATTGTAGATGGATCATTTAAAGAAACAATCGGTGATTTGACAGGTTTAATCAAAGAAGAATTAAATATTAAAGAAGTTGAATTTGCAGATGACCTTTCAGACTTTATGGATTATTATTTAAAACCAAACTTCAGAAAAGTTGGACAAATTTTTGCTAAAAACGTGGGAGCCTTTGGAAAATTCTTGGCTAGCGTTGATGCAAAAGAATTTGTAGAAAAAGTTGAAAATTCTCCACAAGAAATCGAAATAAATGGAGAAAAATACACTGTCGAAAAAGATTATCTTGACGTAAGAATCCAAGCAAAAGAAGGATTTGATGTTGAGATGGATGGAAATGTCTTTGTAGTTTTGGATACAGAAATCACAGAAGATCTTAAAAAAGAAGGATACGCAAGAGAATTTGTATCAAAAATCCAAAATCTTAGAAAAGAAAATGGATACGAAGTTACAGATAGGATTGACATCTTCTTTAATGCAGATGATGAATTGAAAAATGCTTTAAAAGAATTTGAAGAAGAAATCAAAAAAGAAACTTTAGCAGATACAATGAAAGTTAAAGACCTTGATATAGAAGAATTCGAATTAAATGATAAAAGTGTAAAAATTGAACTAGAAAGAAAATAAATATAAGAGGAAGTGGGGAAACTTGCTTCCTTTTTTTGTGGATTGGAGTATATATGAAAATTGTACTTATGAATATGGTAAAAATTTATGATGAAAAAAATAATAAGGTTCTAGTTTTAGATAAAAAGAAAAAATACGGCTGGGAGGGTCTTACCTTTCCTGGTGGAAAAGTTGAAAAAAACGAATCTTTTGAAAATTCTGTAATAAGAGAGGCAAAAGAAGAAACAAACTTAGATATAAAAAATCCTGAACTTCTTGGAATAATCACTTGGGCTTTTACAAACGATGAAGGCGAATTTCAAAAAGATGTGGGACTTTTATACCAAACAAAGGAATTTTCTGGAAAATTAATTGAAAATAACAGGGAAGGAAAATTATTTTGGAAAGATTACGACGAATTTAAAAAAATGGATAAGATGAGCGAATCAATGCCAGAAATTTTAAAAATTTATGATGGAAAATACAGAGAAATTTATTGGGATGTGGATAAGGATAGAAAGGATTATTATTAATAAATTTAAAACTTAAAAAATATAAATACTAATGGTAGCAGAATAGGTATGTTCTGCTATTTTTTAGTTATTTATCTAATTGATTTCACAAAAAACATTAAAAAATCAATTTATAAATATATAAGTATTTAAAATATATAAAAAATATAGAAAAAAAATCAAAAAGTTTTACGCTAAGGTTAAGATTAAAGATAATGTAAGAAAAGAAAAATATAAAAATGTGACAAAAGAAAGCTAGAATTTCAATTGGAAACGTTGTTTTTATAAAAAAAGTTGACTTTTACGTTAGGTATATTGTTAATATCTAAACAAGGAAAACATTTATATGTTTTAAATTAATGAAGAAGGAGATAGAGTGGTGGAAAAAACAAAAAATTATTCAGATGCTGTTAGTAAAGCTGAATCCACTAAGAAAAAACTTGATAAAAAGTATTTTAGCAAGGGTTTAAATATTGGTATTCAATCTGGTATATATTATGGACTTTACACAGCATTAGTAACTACAGCCACAGTGTATGGAATATGGAAGTTTTGGTATTCAGGTGAAGCTGGACTTTCAGATATTACATTGGCTTTTATTCTTGGAACACTTGCAACAGGAATAAACGATTTAACATCAGCAATCTGGGCTTTAGCAAATTCAATTATCAAGGGAAAATTTGGAGATTTTATAAAGACTTTAAAAACAAAGCCAGGAATGATAATGGTATTTGCAGCTATAGTCGGAGGGCCGATAGCAGGAGTTACATATATTCTTGCTGTTCAAATGGGAGGACCAGTTGTTATACCTATAGCGGGTCTTAATGTAGCTATTGGAGCAATTCTTGGAAGAATAATTTTAAAGCAAGAATTATCAGCAAGAACAATTTTAGGAATTGTTATTTGCTTAGCTTCGTCTCTTTTAATAGGCGCGACAAGTCTTACTGGAGAGGTTAAAGATGGAATGGTTTTAGGAATAATCCTTGCAATCGTGGCAGCATTTGGATGGGGACTTGAAGGAGTTATAGCTGGATTTGGAACTTCAATGATTGATTCGGAAATAGGAATAGCTATTAGGCAAACCACATCATCATTAGCAAATCTATTAATAGTTTTACCAGTTTTTGGAATAATTGAAGGGAGCGGAATACATCTTATTTCTGGTCTTTTCATAAATGCTATTACTGATCCAACAATTTTAATTTTATTTGCTAGTGGATTTTTTACATTTATATCATTTGCCTTTTGGTATAAAGGAAATTCAATGTGCGGAGCAGCTTTAGGTATGGCATGCAATGGAACATATACTTTCTGGGGTCCATTTTTCTGTTGGATTATACTTGGAATAATTTTGAAAAATCCAGGTTATGAAATAGCGCCAATAGCATGGTTAGGATCACTTCTTATGGCATTAGGAATATTTATAATGAGTGTAAATCCACTTGATTATTTTAAAAGAGGTAACAAATAATGAGAAGACCATTAAACTATGAAATATTAAAATATTTTACTAATGAGGATAAGGCGTCTGCAAAAGATGTTTATCAAGCGTTAAAAGATGAATTCAAAAATCACAAGGCTTTTACAATGGAAAATATAATAGAAAGTCTTATGACGGCGAAAGAAAATGGATTAATAGATGAGGATTCATATATGCTAATAGATGATGAATTAGTTGTTTATTATAAAGCAAGTGAAGAACAAAAAAATACTATAAATTCTTATATTAAGTAGGTGAAAATATGCAATACGAATCACAAGCAATAGGTCTTATAGAAACTTTGGGTATGTTGCCAGCTATAAAGGCATTAGATGCTATGCTAAAAGCAGCAGATGTAAAATTTGTATCCTATGAAAACGTAGGATCAACTCTAGTTACTGTAATAGTAAGAGGAGATGTTTCATCATGTATGAGTGCAGTAAAAGCCGGAGTAGCTGAAGGCGAAAAAATTGGAAAAATAACAGCTCATAATGTTATGAAACGACCAGTAACAAATGTAAGTAAAGTAATTTCAGTTCATAAAGTAGAAGATTAGGAGTTAAGATGCAAGCATTAGGAGGCATAGAAACTTTCGGTTTAGTATATGTGCTAGAAGCCGCAGATGCAATGGAAAAAGCAGGTAGTGTAGAAATTATTGGTTACGAAAACGTAGCCAGTGGATATATTTCAATACTTGTAAAAGGAGATGTGTCAGCAGTTGAATCAGCAGTACAAGCAGGAGTTAAGGCAGTAGAAGCTATGGGAGCAGAAGTTTACTCATCATTAGTAATACCAAGCCCACATCCAGATTTAGAAAAAGTAACCGAAATTTATAATTTAGATAATTTGATTTAAGGGGTGGACTATGAAAGTAATAGATACAGATCTTCTTTCGATTCAACAAGCAAGAATTTTATTAGAACAGGCAGAAAATTCTAGGGGAATTCTTCTTGACATTGACAAAGAAACAAGAAATGAACTATTAAAAAAAATAAAACAATATTACAAAACTAACATAGACCAACTTGCAAAAATGTCTTTTGAAGAAACATCATATGGAAAATATGAGGATGAGATAAAACTTGGAAATTATTATTTAGATAATTTGGAAAATGAATTGAAAGCATATCCTCAAATATATGATATAGTAAAAAATCAAAACTCAAGACAAGTAGCTCTTTCAAAAGGTGTTAGTCTTGTATTTATAGCCCCATACCTATCAACACTTACTAGTTTTCAAGCCATATATTTTGCAATAAGAGCTTTAAATCCTCTTATAGTAGTAAGTGATTTACGATGTGAAAAGACTGTAACAAAAATGGTTGAAGATATTAAAAAAATCCTAAAAGAAAATTTTTATCCAAGAGGTTTTTTAGATATTTTAACCTATAACTCTGACTTAGGAGAAAAAACCTTATATGAAAGTGAAAAAGTTTCATTCATATTGGAAAATCTTCTAAGCGAAAACAAAAGAAAAATCCAAAACGATAAGGCTCAAATTTTTAAAGCGGAAATAGGAAATAACATAGTATTTATCGACAAAGATTGTGATATAGATAAGGCAAGTTGTGAAGTTATAAATTCAAAAACATTTAATAACGGACTTTTGCCAGGAGTAGAGCAATCAATAGTAGTAGAAGAAAATGCTTATGAAAAGGTTGTAGAAAAATTTAAAGAATATGGAGCATTTTTTCTAAGCAAAGACGAACATATAAAACTTGAAAAAATATTATATGATCAAGACCATAATTGCAGAAAGGAACTTATAGGAAGAAGTGCAAGGCAAATCGCCGAAATTGCAGGAATAAAAGTTAATTCAGATACAAAAATTCTAGTGGTTACAAAACCATATGTATCAGAAAAAAGTCCTTATTCAAAAGAAAAATATAATCCTATAGTTTCTTTATATATAGAAAATGATTGGTTGAATGCTTGTGAAAAATGCGTTGAATTAATTTTAAACGACAAAAAAGGTCAAAGCCTTTCAATATATTCCAACGATGCATATGTAATAGAACAATTCATAGAAAAAAAACCTGTAGCAAGAGTTTTGGTGAACTCACCAACTGGTTTAGGTTCAGTAGGAATAGGAACAAACCTTCCCATAAGTTTTAGCCTATCAACAAAAAAAATAGAAGGATGCAATCAAACATCACTAACACCAAACCATTTTATGAAATTTAGAGAAATAGGTATATGTGATAAAAAAGATATAAGCTCCTTTCTAAGCGAAAAAACTGTCAAAAAAGATAAAGATTTATTTGATAAAATATTAAATTCATTAGAAAAAGATTATTAGGAGGAGAAATGGACTTAAGAGAATTTTCTAAGAAATTGGCAATGGCAACAGAGCATATGTCAGATTCAGAAAAAGAAAGTGTACGCAAATTATTTGAAAAAGTGCAAGATCAATTAAACAAAGAGGATAATAAAAATTGTGATTTAAGTGTGGGAATACAAAGTGAAGGAACACAAATTCCTAATGGACCTACTCAAAGACTTATTGATTTAAAGGCAAACTTTTTAAAACAAGTTCCAACTATAACCTTGCATAGGGCAAAAATAGTAACAGAACTAACAAAAGAAAATCCAGGAATGCCAAAGAATGTTCTAAGAGCAAAAGCTTTTAGAAAAAATTGTGAAACAGCACCACTTGTAATTCAAGATAATGAATTAATAGTAGGTTCACCTTGTGGGGCACCAAGAAGCGGAGCATTTTCTCCAGATATTTCTTGGAGATGGTTAAGAGATGAATTAGATACAATTGAAAACAGACCACAAGATCCATTCCACATTTCAGAAGAAGACAAACAATATTGTAAAGACGTATTGTTCCCATTCTGGGAAGGAAGAAGTCTTGATGAAGTATGTGAAGACCAATACAGAGATGCTGGAGTATGGGAATTATCAGGAGAATCTTTCGTATCAGATTGTTCTTACCATCAAGTAAATGGAGGAGGAGATTCAAATCCAGGATATGATGTAATCCTAATGAAAAAAGGAATGAAAGATATCCAACAAGAAGCAAAAGAACACTTAGAAAAACTTGATTATTCAAATCCAGAAGATATAGATAAAATTTACTTCTACAAATCAGTAATAGAAACAACTGAAGGAGTAATGATATATGCTAAAAGATTAAGTGAATATGCAAAACAATTAGCTCAAAAAGAAACAAATCCGAAAAGAAAAATTGAATTGGAAAAAATAGCAGAAGTAAATGCTCACGTTCCAGCAAATAAACCTAGAACATTTTGGGAAGCGATACAAGCAGTTTGGACAATAGAATCCTTGCTTGTAGTTGAAGAAAACCAAACAGGAATGTCAATAGGAAGAGTTGACCAATATATGTATCCATTCTACAAAAAAGATATTGAAAGTGGAAGAATGAATGATTACCAAGCTTTTGAACTTGCAGGATGTATGCTAATAAAAATGAGCGAGATGATGTGGCTAACAAGTGAAGGTTCATCTAAATTCTTTGCAGGATATCAACCATTCGTTAATATGACAATCGGTGGAATCACAAGAGAAGGTGTCGATGCAACAAATGATTTAACATATCTTTTGATGGATGCGGTAAGACATGTGAAAATATACCAACCATCACTTGCGACAAGAATCCACACAAAATCTCCAGAAAAATATTTAAGAAAAATTGTAGATGTAGTAAGAGCTGGAATGGGCTTCCCGGCTTGCCACTTTGATGATACTCACATAAAAATGATGCTTGCAAAAGGAGTAAGCGTAGAAGATGCTAGAGATTATTGTATGATGGGATGCGTTGAACCACAAAAATCTGGAAGATTATATCAATGGACATCAACTTCATACACACAATGGCCAATAGCAATAGAATTAACATTAAACCACGGTGTTCCACTTTGGTATGGAAAGCAAGTTACACCTGATTTAGGAAGTCTTTCAAACTTTGATACTTGGGAAAAATTTGAAAAAGCTGTAAAAGAACAAATTTCATATATAACAAAATTAACAGCAGCAGCAACAACAATATCTCAAATAGTTCACAGAGATATGGCACCAAAGCCTTTAATGTCAATAATGTATGAAGGCTGTATGGAACATGGAAAAGATGTTTCAGCAGGTGGAGCAATGTATAATTTTGGTCCAGGAGTTGTATGGTCAGGACTTGCAACTTATGCAGATAGTATGGCAGCAATCAAAAAATTAGTTTATGACGATAAAAAATATAGCCTAGAACAATTAAATGAAGCATTAAAAGCAGAATTTAAAGGCTATGAACAAATCAAAAGAGACTGCTTAGACGCTCCAAAATATGGTAACGATGATGACTATGCAGATAAGATTTGTAACGATATTATAAACTTTACAGAAAGAGAACACGCAAAATATAGAACACTTTATTCAAGACTTTGCCATGGAACACTTTCAATATCTAACAATACACCATTTGGACAAATGACAGGAGCATCAGCTAATGGTCGTGATGCATGGACACCATTATCAGATGGCATATCACCAACTCAAGGTGCTGACTTTAATGGACCAACAGCTATTATAAAATCAGTATCAAAAATGGCGAATGATTCAATGAATATGGGTATGGTACACAATTTTAAAATTCAAAAAGGAATTTTAGATTCTATAGAAGGAGAAAATGCTCTTGTAACCTTATTACGTACAGCTTGTATGTATGGAAATGGAGAGATGCAATTTAACTACTTAGATAATGAAACTATGCTAGATGCTCAAGAACATCCAGAAAAACATAGAGATTTAGTAGTTCGTGTTGCTGGATATTCAGCATTCTTTGTTGAATTATGTAAGGATGTTCAAGACGAAATTATAAGTCGTACAATGCTAGAACACTTCTAGAATAGAAAGGAATATAAATGGATGTAGATTCAAATAAAGAAGGAATTGAAAGGACTGCTAGAATTTTCAATACTCAAAAGTACAACGTCCATGATGGTCCAGGAGTAAGAACTTTAATATTTTTCAAGGGTTGCCCACTTAGATGCAAGTGGTGCTCCAACCCTGAAGGATTAAAAAGAGAATATCAAGTAATGCTTAAAAAAAATGCTTGTATAAATTGTGGTCAATGTGTTAATGTTTGTCCAAAAAAAATTCATTATATGGAAAATGGAATACACAAAGTTCATAGAGATATAACTTGCATAGGTTGTAGAAGATGTGAGAAAAATTGCCTTCAAAAAGCTATAGAAATTGTAGGTGAAGATAAAACAATAACTGAATTAATGGATATTGTAAAAGAAGATAAAGATTTTTATATGATGAGTGGTGGCGGGTTAACAGTAGGCGGAGGAGAATGCAGTGCTCAAGCTGAAAGTTTGAAATCCCTACTTGAGGAAAGTCATATGAGTGGAATTAATACAGCCATAGAAACTTGTGGTTATACTCCAAGAAAATCTTTAGATTTAATAAAAGACCATGTAGATTTATTCTTATTTGATATTAAACAAATGGATCCTGTAAAGCATAAATATTGGACTGGAGTAAATAATGAAAGAATCTTATCCAATCTAAGATATTTACTAGAATGTGGAAAAAAAGTTAGGGTAAGAATGCCAATTTTAAAAGGAGTAAATGACAGCCACGAAGAAATAAAAGCAGTTGTAGATTTTTTAGAAGATTTTAAATGTTTTAAAAATTTCGATGGCATAGATTTACTTCCTTATCATAGGTATGGGGTTGGCAAATATGAACAGCTTGATATGGATTATCCAATGGATTCTGAGATGGAAGGTGAATTTGCCTTGTCCAATGAACAGTTAGATGAAATCCAAAAGTGGATTGATGAAAAGAAAATCGAAGTGAATTTAGTAAGGCATTAGGTGATAATATGGAAAATTTGCAAAGAATAGTTCAAGAATCAGTACCAGGCAAACAAATAACCCTTCTTCATCTTATTTCATCTCCAGATCCATCAGTAAATGAAAAAATTGGTTTGGATAAGGGAAATGCCATAGGAATTATGACCTTAACTCCAACAGAAAGTTCCATAATAGCAGCTGATGTGGCAGCAAAAGCTGCGAATGTAGAAGTTTGCTTTATTGATAGATTTAATGGATGCGTTCTTTTACAAGGAGATAATGAAAGCGTAAAACAGTCCCTACAAGCAGTTAAAGATACTTTTGAAAGTATGTTAAAATTTACTTCTTGTCCCGTAACAATGTCATGAGTAGAAAGTGGTTAATAGCTGGAAATGATGGAGTGGGAAAGACAAGTCTTGCAAGCTTAATTGAAGAGAAAAATCTTAAATCAAAAAAAAGTTTAGATCTTCAATTTAGAGAAAAAACTATTGAAGTATCAGAAGGATATATAGAAAATCCCTACTTAAATAGTGCTTTGATTATGGTTGGACAAAATCAAGCCTTAGTAAATATTTTTATGATAGATTTACAAAAAGATTGTCATGTTCCACCAAACTTTGCAAAATCATTTACCAGACCAACAATTACAATAATCAATAAGATTGATCTTTATGATGATGTAAAGTTGGAAAAATTAAGGCAAATAGCAAATGCTATTGGAAGTGATTATATATTTGAGATATCACTAAAGACAGGTAAGGGACTAGAAAAATTAAGAAAATATATAAAAGAAACTGAGGAAAAAAGATGCTTTTTATAACAGAAGATAATTTAAGATACAAATACAAAAAAAGCCCTTTTGACTCATACATCATTGAAAAAGGTAGTAAGCTAACTCCACAAGCTAGACAATTTCTTTTGGATTTTAGGATAGATATAGTTGATAAAACAAAGGCTAAAAACACAAAAAAGAAACAAAATAAGCTTGGGGATAATCCGATTTGCAAAAATTTGGATGAGAAAAAATTAGATGAAGAAGTGAGTTTGATAATTAAAAAAATTGCTTTTGAGCTTAAAGATTTTGACCATGAATTTGCTTCTTATTTAAATGACTTAGCGATAAAAATTTTTAAAAATGAAATTATAGACCTAGAGAAAATGAATTGTAAAGAAAGTGAAGCTATAGATATTTATATGAATATGAATCTTGATAATCCATATCTTAAAAGCTTTATAAGTATAGAAGAAGGTATTGATAAACTTAATAAGATTAAAGAAAAAAATAATGAAGAGTTTATATATAAAATAGCTGCTAAACTTTATATTTGGTTTATAAATATTTGCAAAGGAGGATAAGCTTATCAATTTAGAAAATGTTAATAAAGTCATAAAAGACTTTGAAGAATCAATAAAAAAGCCTATAAAGACAAAAAATAAAAAACTTTACACAGGTATAGATTTAGGAACTGCTTTTATAGTTTTGTGTGTATTTGATGAAGATAAAAGACCTGTTGCAGGTGCATATGAATTTGCTCAAGTTGTTAAAGATGGAATGGTTGTGGATTATATAGGAGCTTGTGATATTGTAAGAAAGCTAAAAAATCAACTAGAAGAAAAACTAGGAGAAGAACTTCTTATAGCAGGATGCGCTATCCCACCAGGAACAGAAAATATAGACGGTGGAGCAGTAAAAAATGTAGCAGAGTCAAGTGGTTTTATAGTAGAAAAAGTTTTAGACGAGCCAACAGCTGCAAATAAATTATTAAATCTTGATAATGGAGCTGTAGTAGACATCGGTGGCGGTACAACTGGAATATCAATAGTAAAAGACGAAAAAGTAGTAAAAGTTTTAGATGAAGCTACAGGTGGAACACATTTTTCATTAGTATTATCAGGGGCATATAAAATTGACTTTGATAAAGCAGAAGAATTAAAAAGAGATTTTTCAAAACATAAAGAAATATTTCCTGTTGTAAGACCTGTTATAGATAAAATAATTTCTATAATCGAAAATGCAAGCAAAGATCAAAAAATAGATAAAATTGTTTTGGTAGGTGGTACAGCACTTTTAAGTGGAATGGAAGATTATGTTGGTCAAAAGACAAAAATAAAAACATTAAAACCATCAAATCCTATGTTTGTAACGCCAATAGGAATAGCTTTATCACTTATAGAGGATTAAAAATGGATATTAAACTTATAAAAGCACCAAGCCCAGCCACACTTGATATTATAAAAAATAGATCCAAATTCAAATTGGAAAAAAATCCTGGAGCTTTAGGGCTTGTTCAAGGAAAATTAATAGAAATGACTGTGGCAAGTGATATAGCCTATAAAACTAGTGGGGTAGAAGTATTAGATGTTAGAGGCTCATGTCCACAAAATATGATTATGCTTGCAATAATAGGAGAGATGGAAGAAGTTAAAGTTGCCCTAAGAAATATTGAAGAAAAAATTAAGGAAAAAAATATATGGTAATCGCAAAACTTATAGGCAATGTATGGGCTACAAGAAAATATGATTCGCTTAATGGTCTTAAATTTATGTTAGTAGAAATTTTAGATGGAAGTGAAAAAAATAAAAAAATAGTAGCAGTAGATACAATAGGAGCTGGTAGAGGAGATAGGGTTATTATAACCCAAGGTTCATCTGCAAGAGCAATTCTTGAGGAAAATCAAAATCAAAAAATTCCTGTAGATGCTGTTATAGTTGGAATAATAGATGAGGATTGTGATTTCTAGGAGGTTTTGATGAAAAGACTCATAAGTCAGGAAGAAGTCTTAAAGAAAAAAAATGAAAAAGAAATCTATATTGATGACAACACTATAATCACAGCTGCAGCCAAAGACTTAGCAAAAGATTTTGGCATAGAATTTAAAAAATGTGATTGTAAAGATAAAAAAAATGATATAGAAGAAAAAAAAGAAAGCAAAGAATGTAAAAAATCATCAGCTGTTTTATCGGAAGAACAAATTTATAGGATACTTAAAAAAGGGATAGAACAAGGCCTATTATCTGAAAATGATATTGAAAGGATAATAGGATAGGATGAATGAATTTAGTCAGTTGCTAGAAAGCTTAGTAGACAATTATAAAAAAAATAAGCAAAAAGTTAATATAGATCTTTATAAGATTCCTGTAGGAATATCAGGAAGACACATTCACTTATCTCAAGAAGATTTAGATACTCTTTTTGGGAAAGGATACAAGCTTACACCAATAAAAAGTTTATCACAACCAGGACAATTTGCATGCAAGGAATGTGTGACAATAGCAGCAAAAAAAGGTTGCATAGAAAAAGTTAGAATAATAGGTCCAGTAAGAAAACAAAGTCAAGTAGAAATACTAAGATCAGATGCCTTTAAACTTGGTATAAAACCAGTACTAAGATTGTCAGGAGATATTAAAGATACTCCAGGAATCACAGTAATAGGACCAGAAGGAACAGTTGTTTTAAAAGAAGGCACAATAGTTGCTCAAAGACACATTCATTTTAATAATCTTCAAGCAAAAGAAAGAGGATTAAAAAATGGAGATATAGTTTCAATAAAAACTAGAGGTGAAAGGTCAGCACTACTTGAAAATGTAAGTGTTAGAGTAGGAGATAACGGATATCTTGATTGTCATATAGATCAAGAAGAAGCCAATGCTCTAGGATTAGGTCCTAAAGACTTTATAGAAATTATTATACAAGGGGTTTAGATGACAGAAAAAAAGAAAGAAGTAGCAAAAAAAACAGAAGCTACAAAAAACGAAGAAGTGAATACAGAAGTAAACAAAAAAACCACAAATAAGATCGTAAAAAAAGTAGAAAAAAAGGAGATAAAAAAAATGGCACAATTAGACGCATTAGGAATGATTGAAACAAAAGGATTAGTAGGAAGTATTGAAGCAGCAGATGCAATGGTAAAAGCAGCTAACGTTACACTTGTAGGAAAAGAACATGTTGGAGGAGGACTTGTAACAGTTTTAGTTAGAGGAGATGTAGGAGCAGTAAAAGCAGCAACAGATGCAGGGGCTGCAGCAGCACAAAGAGTTGGAGAATTAGTATCAGTACACGTAATCCCAAGACCACACACAGAAGTTGAAACAATCTTACCACACAAAGAATAATTAACAAATAAATTAGAAAGAAGGTAAGCATGGCAGAATTAGATTTTGATCTATCTTCAATCCAAGCAGCAAGAGATCTTGCTAGAAAAGGAGCTGAAGCAGAAAAAAAATTAAAAAATTATACATTCGATCAAATTGATAGAATTATAAAAGCTATTGCTGAAGCTGGAGAAATTCACGCAAAAGAATTAGCAGAAATTGCAGTAGAAGAAACAGGCTTTGGAAAGGTAGAAGATAAAATATATAAAAATCACATGGCAAGTGGACTTTTATATGAAGAAATTAAAAATCAACAAACTATAGGAATAGTAGATGCTGACCAAGAAGGTCAAGTTATTACTATAGCAGATCCAGTTGGTTTAATAATGGGAATAGTTCCATCAACAAATCCAACATCAACAGTTTTATATAACTCAATGATAGCTATAAAATCTAGAAATCCTATAATCTTTAGTCCACATCCAAAAGCTAGTAAATGTACATCAAGGGCAATAGAAATTGTAAATGAAGCAGCTGTAAAAGCAGGGGCACCAGAAAATATTGTACAAGGATTAACAAAACTTTCAATTGATGCAACAAATGAATTAATGCATGCTAATGAAGTTAAATTAATCATAGCAACAGGTGGTCCAGCAATGGTAAAAGCAGCATATTCTGCTGGAAAACCAGCTATAGGAGTAGGGGCAGGAAACTCACCAGCTTATATAGAAAAAACTGCTGATATCAAAAAAGCTGTTAGAAATATTATGGCATCAAAAACTTTTGATAATGGAACAATATGTGCTTCAGAACAATCATTAATTGTCGAAAGAACAAATAGACAAGAAGTAGTTTCAGAATTTGAAAAAGCTGGTGCATATTTCATGACTGATGAGGAATGCAAAAAAGTTTGTGCTTTATTATTTAGAAATGGAACAGCAATGAATCCTAACTATGTAGGAAGAAGTGCAAAAGTTATAGCAGATGCTGCAGGAGTTAGCATACCAAGTGGGACTAGAGTACTTGTTGGTGAACAATACGGAGTTGGAAAAGAATATCCATTATCTTATGAAAAATTGACATCAGTACTAGGATTTTACACAGTAAATGATTGGAAGGAAGCTTGCGATCTTTCATTTAAACTTCTAGAAAATGGTATAGGACACACTATGAGCCTACATACAGAAGATAAAGAAATTGCAAGAAAATTTGCTATAAAACCTGCAAGTAGAATTCTTGTAAATACTGGTGGAACAATGGGAGGAACAGGACTTACAACAGGCCTTCCAATAGCGCTAACCTTAGGATGTGGAACAATGGGAGGATCAAGCGTATCAGAAAATGTTGGTCCAAAACACCTTGTTAACTTCAAAAAATTAGTTTATGGAACAAAAGATGCTGATAAGCTTGTTGAAGAAGATGAAATATTTAAAAAATATCACGGAAATAATTCTTTATTAAATAACAATTCATTACCAAACTATGGAAACCAGCCAAAATATTTTGAATATTCAACAGGTTGTAATAATTGTAAAACAGAAGAAGAAAAGAAATCTTCAAACTTTAATGAAACAGGTGAGATAAACCTAGAAGAATTAAAAGAAATGGTAGACTCACTAGTAAATGCCTTTAAAGGTGAATAAATAAGTTAATAAAAAAATAAAAAATATAAAGGAGAGAAAAAATGAACGAAGCATTAGGAATGATCGAAACAAAAGGATTAGTAGGAAGTATTGAAGCAGCAGATGCAATGGTAAAAGCAGCCAACGTAACACTTGTAGGAAAAGAACACGTTGGAGGAGGACTTGTAACAGTTTTAGTTAGAGGAGATGTAGGAGCAGTAAAAGCAGCAACAGACGCAGGAGCTGCAGCAGCACAAAGAGTTGGAGAATTATTATCTGTACACGTAATTCCAAGACCACACACAGAAGTTGAAACAATTTTACCAAAAAATAAATAAGAATCATGAAATATGATTTATCAAACTTTTATAATGATTTGAAGCTAAAGTTTAATAAATCAAATGGCAAGGAAGTTATTCTATTTTTGATGGAAGAATTTTCTAAAACTATAAGTTTAAAAGATGAAAGAGCCATTATCGCTGTTGGTAATGAGCTCGCATCTTTTCTTAGAGTAAAGGGTCAAACAGACTTTGCTTATAAGATTTATAAAGTAATACAAAAATTAGTGTTAGACAGCTACGGATTTATTTCAAAAGATTATGCTAGTCTTCTTATAAATATATCGAATTGCCATATAGTTTCTAAAAATTATGATTTAGCAATTGATACTTTGAATGAAACTGAAAATATTCTTAGCCAACTTAGCGATACAAAATATTTAATGGCAAGCGTATATAATAATAGATCTCAAGCCTTTAGGGCAAAAAATATGTTGGATTTAGCACAAGAAGATATTGAAAAAGCTCTAAAAATAATAGAAAATGAAGAAAAAATAGCTGTATCTAAGATAAATCTCGCAGAAATATTAATACTTAAAAAAAAGTATGCTAAAGCATTGGTAAATGTAAATGAGGCTATACTTTATTATGAAAAAAATAGATTAAGACTTCCACATTTGGCAAATGCTTATGCGACAGCTGCTAATATTTATTATAACAATAAAGAATATTATACGTCTGTATACTATTATGAAAAAGCTATAGAAGTATTTGATGAAACTGTTGGTGAAGGTCCAGTAAAGGAAATTCTAATTCAAAACCTTAATCAAGCTAAAAAGCAAAAGGAAATATCATGAATGGCATAGAATTATCAAAAAAATATTTTTATGATATAGCCTATCCAATTTTTAAAAATAATTGTCCAGAAATTTTAGATCTTTGTTCAATTGGTCTGGTTGGAGAAGGCTCTGAATGTTTTGGTCTTGATGATGATATTTCAAAAGATCATGATTTTGGTCCGGGATTTTGTATTTGGTTAAAAGAAGATGATGTAAAAATTTATAAAAATAGGATTAATTCTGTTTTGGAAAAGTTACCAGATGAATTTCTAGGATATAAGAAAGTTGAGTCGAAACTGGTAGATAAAAGAGTTGGGTTATTCTCTTTAGAAGATTTTTATGAAAAATATACATCAGCTAGGAAATTTCCAATTAGCGATATAGAATTTTTAAAAATTCCAGAATCTTATCTTGCTACTGTCACTAATGGAGAAATTTTTTTAGATAATTGTAAATTATTTTCAGAATATAGAAAATATTTATTAGATTTTTATCCAGAAGATGTACTCAGAAAAAAACTTGCAGCGTATCTTTTCCAAATGGCTCAAGCGGGACAATATAATTTAAAAAGATCTCTTGATAGAAATGATATTTCAGCAGTTTTTTTTGCAAAAGCTGAATTTATGGAAGCTTTATTTGGAGTACTTTTTTTATTTGCAAAAGTATATATGCCTTATTATAAGTTAAGATACAAAAGATTAGCACAAATTAATTATTATCCTCGTGATTTACTTAAAGATATGAATAAATTTATGGCATCAAATGATAAAAAAGATCTTCTTTATTTAAGTGAAAAACTAAGTATATATGTAAAAGATATATTAAAATATAGATCTATTACCAAATCAGATGATGATTTTTTATTGGCTCATGCTATTGAAGTACAAAATTCAATTATAAATCCACAAATTAAGGCAATTAATTTGGTGAAAGGAAATTGATATGAGATATTTATTTAAAAATATTGACAAGAACTTGATGAAAGATATACTTAGAGATTATAATTTATTATGTGTTTTTGATGAGCTTTCTTGGATTTTAGATTTTGAATGGAAAAACTTTGATGAAATAAGGGGACTTAATGGTAGAGCAGTTTGCCAAGATTCACCTAAAGAATTTTTCATTATGAGGCTTTCTCAATATTTGGCGTATAATCAAAAAATTATAGATTATTTATATAAAGACTTAAAAGAAATTGAAAAAAATGGCGTAAATCCTATTTTTGATAAGTATGCTAGAATGATGGAATTTACAGATAAAGATAGATTTGAAGATATTAAAGAAAATTTAGAAGAATTATCTCCTGTTAAGTCCCATTTATTAGAAAATATAAAAAATACTCTAAATTCTAAATCTACAAATATTCCAAAAGATCTAAAAAAAGTAAGACCTGAAAAATCTAAAGATAAAAGTATTTCGTCTAATGATTATTATATTGCAGAAATTACTTGTTTGTCTTTGAAAACTTTATGGGCTATAGAAGAGATGATTGAAAGCCCTTTTTATAATTTAGAAGAAAATATTTATAAAAATACTAAATACTTATTTGAAAAAGTAAATAATTAAGGAGTAAAAATGATCAATAAAGAAAAATTATATTCCATTGGTCAGGCTTCAAATAAAGCGGATGTATCCACAAGAGCTTTAAGACATTATGAAACTGTAGGACTTATAAAACCAGATGTAGTTAAAGAAAATGGATATAGATATTATACGGAGGATACTATTCTCTTGATTTCTATAATAAAATATTTGCAATTTATGGATTTTTCATTGTATGAAATTAGAGACTTTATATTTAATTCAGACTATGATGATGTGAGTAAATCATTCAATGAACTTATTAAAAGAACAAGTAATGAAATAAAAAAATTAGATGAGCGATTAACTATTATAAAAGATTGGAATGAGTTAATATCAGAAGCATCTTCAGCATTTATTATTGGCAATAATACCCCAAGTATTAAGTATATAAAACAAAGTGAACTAATATCTTATCCTATAGATTTTAGTTTTTGTTATGAAGATACTGTATTAGATTTAGATTTTGCAAATTTTGTAAAAAGTAAAAACAATAAGATTACAGGTTCTGTTATGTTTTATTTTGATTCTTATATCCAAAGATTAAAGTGTGAAAAGGAAAATAGAAACATTAGATGTTTATACATACAAAAAGCAGTTAAACCTATTCAAGATGAAAGAATCATTTTTACATTGAAAGATGGATTCTATGGTTCTATTTATCATTTTGGAAAATATGAAAATTTAAGTAAATCCTATGAAAAACTTAGAGAGTGGGCTAAAAAGTATAGATATAAATTATCAGAAGATGTTATAGAGAGATTTGTGGTAGATTCTTGGACTTTTAGAGATGAGAAAAAATATGTAACAGAGATACTAATACCAATAGAAATGAAAGTTGAGGAAATTATATGACGTTTTCAGTAAAACCTACTATAAATGTTGGAGATGATAGCATAAAAATTTTAAATTCTTTAAATCCTAATAAAATTTTTTTTGTAACAGATCCATTTGTAGTAGAAAGTAAAATGATAGATCAGGTGACAAAATTGTTAGATAAAAATATTTCCTATGATATTTTTAGCAATATTCAACCAGATCCTAGCCAAGAATTAGTTGAAGAAGGAAAAAAAGCTTTAAAAAATTCAAATCCTGATTTAATCTGTGCCATTGGTGGAGGCTCAGCTATAGATGCTACTAAAGCAATTATATATGATATATATAAAGAAGAAAAAGTAAAAAAAATTTTTGTAGCTATCCCGACTACAGCAGGAACAGGAAGTGAGTCTACAAATTTTGCAGTTGTAACAGTAGGCAATGATAAAAAAGTATTAATAGACGATATAATGCTTCCAGATTATGCTTTATTAATTCCAAAATTTACAAAAACTGTACCAAATTTTATTACAGCTGATACAGGTATGGACGTTTTGACTCATGCAATAGAAGCCTATAGTAGTAAAAATGCATCAATATATACCGATACTTTTGCAGAAACTTGCATAAAGACAGTTTTTGAAATTTTGCCAAAAGTATACGATGATGGAGATAGGTTAAAACTAAGAGAAAAAATGCTAGAAGTTTCAAATATGGCAGGAATCGCTTTTAACAATGCAGGACTTGGAATAAATCATTCCCTAGCCCATACAATTGGTGGAACTTTTCATATTTCTCACGGAAGATTAAATGCAATACTTTTACCTTATGTAATAGAATATAATTGTGAAAATAGTGAAGAGGCTAGAAAAAAATTAGACGATTTAGCTCAAAAATTAAATCATAGGGACTACACTTGTTTAATCAAAGTAATAAAAGAAATGAATAAAAAATTTAATATTCCAGAAAAATTAAGTGAACTTGGTAAAATTGATGAAAAAGCTTACCAAGATTCTATAGAAAAAATGGCACTTACAGCTCTAAACGATAGGTGCACACCAACAAATCCAGCTTTGGTAACAAAATTTGACTTGGCAAATATCCTAAGAGATGCTTTTTAAGGTTTTAAAATCAATGTGTAATAAAAAGTGTGATGGTTATAATTATTTATTAGCCGTCACACTTTTTATTTATATTTAAACAAATCACTATTTTATAAGCAAGTCCATAATATTATGTAAAATTTACTAATAAAATATTGTAGACTTGACTTGCAAATTTTTTCTTCTTTTATGTTATACTGTTAAAAGAAACTAATGGGGGTGGTCTTGTGTGTGAAAATTTAGATAAATATTCTGTGGTTTTAAAGGAAGTTTCTAAGTCTTTTGATGATGAAATGATTTTAAAATCTGTTGATTTGGAGCTTGAGAAGGGGAAATTTTATACGCTTTTGGGGCCTTCTGGTTGTGGGAAAACTACAATTTTAAATCTTATTGCTGGATTTTTGGATGCAAATTCTGGAGAGATTTATATTAATGGCGAAAATGTTTTGGATGTTCCTGCAAGTAAGAGAAAGGTTAATACAGTTTTTCAAAATTATTCTCTTTTTCCTCACATGAATGTTTTTGATAATGTTGCCTTTGGTCTTGAAATTAAAAAAACTGACAAAAAAATTATAAAAAAAGAGGTTAAAAAGGCTCTTGATATGGTAAATTTGTCAGGATTTGAGAAAAGAGAAATTTCTCAAATGTCAGGAGGACAAAGACAAAGAGTTGCCATAGCTCGTGCTCTTGTAAATAAACCTGATGTGCTTTTACTTGATGAGCCTTTGTCTGCTCTTGATATGAAACTTAGAAAATCTATGCAAGTTTTACTTCGTGATTTGCAATGGGAGCTTGGAATTACTTTTGTTTTTGTAACCCACGATCAAGAAGAGGCGCTTGCTATGAGTGATTGGATTTTTGTAATGGATAAGGGAGAAATTGTCCAACAAGGAAGCCCAAAAGATATTTATGATGAGCCAATCAATCGCTATGTTGCTCAATTTATTGGAGAAAGCAATATTTTAAAGGCAAGAATGGTTGATGATTATAAGGTTGAATTTGCAAATAAAACTTTCGCATGCTCTGATGCTGGAATTAATAAAAATGAAAGGGTTGAAGTTGTAATTAGGCCTGAAGATATAAATGTTGTGTCAGTTGATGATGCGGATATTGTTGTAAATATCGACAATATTTTGTACAGGGGAGTTTTTAATGAATTAATTTGTTTTGATTCTTCCGAATTTAGGTGGAAAATTCATACGACAAGAACTTTTGAAGAAGGCGACGATATTGGAATAAAAATTGATGCAGACAACATCCACGTTATGCGTTATAACGAAAGTGAGGATGATTTTGATAAAAGAATTGAAAAATATGCGATTGGAGAAGATGATGGCTAAAAAATACCAAAAATTATCAGCTATTTATTATATTTGGATTTTAATTTTTATTATTGCTCCAATTCTTCTTTTGATTTACCAATCATTTTTTGATATTTATGGAAATTTCACTTTAAATAATTATATTTCCTACTTTTCAAATAAAAATTATATGATTATGACTTTCAATTCTTTGTTGACTGCCTTTTTAATAACAGCCTTCACACTTTTGTGGGCCTATCCTTTTTCATATTTTTTGTCAAAGGCCAAGCACAAGGATTTTATTTTGCTTTTGGTAATTCTTCCAACTTGGATAAATTTGGTTTTAAAAGCCTATGCCTTTATTGGACTTTTTAATAAAAATGGAAGTATTATGGGATTTTTGGGACTTGCAAGTGAGGGATTTTTGTTTACAAATCCTGCCTTTATTTTGGTTGCTTCCTACGTCGAACTTCCTTTTATGATAATTCCAATTTTTAGGGCAATAGATTCTATTCCAAATGAATATATAATCGCAAGCGAAGATTTGGGAGCAAGTAAGTTTCAAACTTTTAGGAAAATAATCCTTCCTCTTTCTATGGATGGAGTGATGGCTGCAAGTCAGGCGGTTTTTATTCCTTCGCTTTCACTTTTTCTTATTACAAGAATTATTGGAGGAAATAAAATTATAACTTTGGGAACAGCTGTTGAAGAGCATTATTTGGTTACTCAAAATTGGGGCATGGGTTCAACCATTGGCCTTGTTTTAATTTTTATGATGTTTGCAGTTATTTCTATTTTAAATAAAAAGGCGGTCAAAGATGGAAAATAAAAAAAATAAAATTGGAAATTTGTATTTATTTTTTGTATTTATAATAATGTATTTGCCCTTAGCTTTTCTGATTTTTTATTCATTTAATAGCGGGGGAAATATGAATGTTTTTGAAAGCTTTACCCTAGATTATTACAAAAAAGTTTTTAATGACGAAAGGCTTATAAATATTGTAATAAATACTTTAATAATTGGCTTATTATCGTCTTTGATTGCAACAATTATTGGAACGCTTGGTGCAATTTCGATTTATTATATGAGAGATAAAAAATTAAAAAAGAAAGTTTTAAGTTTAAATTCGGTCCTTATGGTTTTGCCTGATGTTATGATGGGTGCTTCATTTTTGATTTTATTTTCTTTTTTATTAAAAATTCCTATGGGATTTTTTTCGGTTTTGCTTGCTCACATTGCCTTTTCAATTCCAATTGTGGTTTTGATGGTTCTTCCAAGGCTTTATGCCCTAAATTCTGATATGATGAAAGCGGCTGAAGATTTGGGAGCAAATGATATTACAATTTTAAATAAAATTATTCTTCCAAATATTGCAAGCGGAATATTTGCAGGTTTTTTTATGGCACTGACTTATTCTTTGGATGATTTTGCAGTTACATTTTTTGTGACAGGCTCAGGATTTTCAACTCTTTCTGTAGAAATTTATTCAAGGGTTAGAACAGGAATTTCTTTGGAAATAAATGCGCTTTCTTCATTGATTTTTATTTTGTCATTAATTCTTGCAATCGGCTATTATGTCATACAAAGTAGAGAAGAAAAAAGGAGGACAAGATGAATAAGGTTTATAAATTTTTTATAGGAATTTTAACTCTTTGCCTTCTTTTGTTTGTAGGACAAAAAAAATTAAATGAAAAAGCAAAAGATCAGGATTCAAAAAATATTTATTTTTATAATTGGGGCGATTATATTGATCCTGAAATTATAAAAGATTTTGAAAAAGAAACTGGCTATCATGTAATTTATGAAACTTTCGATTCAAACGAAGCCATGATGGCAAAGGTTGAGCAGGGAAAAACTTCCTACGATTTGGCCTTTCCGTCAGAATATACGGTTGAGATGATGAGAGATAAAAATCTTTTGAAAAAATTGGACCACAAAAAAATAAAAGGTCTTGAAAATATTGACGAAAGATTTTTAAATCTTTCTTTTGATCCAAACAACCAATATTCGATTCCATATTTTTGGGGATCTTTTGGAATAATTTATAACAATAAAAAATACAAAAAAGAAGATTTTTCTTCTTGGAAAAATTTGTGGGATAAAAAATTTGAAGGAGAAATTTTATCTTTTGATGGAGCAAGAGAAACACTTTGCATTGGTCTTTTGGCAAATGGAAAAAGTCTAAATGAAAAAGATGAAAAAATTTTAAGAGAAACTAAGGATGACTTGGTTGGTTTTATGAAAAATGTAAAGGCAATTCTTGCTGACGAAATTAGAATGTATATGGCACAAGGCGAGGCTGATGTTGGAATTACATTTTCTGGAGAAGCCTCAATGGCAAAAGAAATAAATCCAAATCTTTCTTATGCTATTCCAAAAGAAGGTTCAAATATTTGGTTTGACACCATGGTTATTCCAAAAACTTCAAAAAATACAAAGGGAGCTTATGCTCTTATAAATTATTTGCTAAAACCAAAAGTTGCAGCAAAAAATGCAGATTATGTTTGGTATCCAACTCCAAACAAAAAGGCAATGAAATATATTGACAAAGAAGCAAGAAATGATAAAACCTTGTATCCGGACGATGAAGATATAGAAAAATTAGAAGTTTTCAAAAATTTGGGCAAGGAAACAACAATTTTATACAACGATTTGTTTTTAGATTTAAAAATATCACCTCAAGCAGATTAATTTTTCCTTGAAAATTTACTAGTCAGTAAGTTTTCAAGGATTTTTTTATAAATTAATTTATTGTATAATGGATTTAAGAAGTAAATTTAAATTACAAAGAAAGGTTTTCAGATAAAATTAGGAGAAAATTATGCAAGCAAAAAATATTGATGAATTTGTAAGAGAAAACGCCCCTTGTTATATTTATCAAAAAGAAATAATTGATAAATCTTGCCAAAAATTACAAGAAAAATTTGAAAATATTGAATTTTTATATTCAATCAAGGCAAATCCCTTTATGCCAGTAATAAAAACTATAAAGGAAAATGGAATTGGTTCTGATGCCGCATCAAGCAATGAAGTTTTGCTTTCAATAAAGGCTGGTATGGAAAAAAATCAAATTTATTATTCTGCTCCAGGAAAAACTATGGAAGATTTACAAAAAGCTTGGGACAAGTGTATTTTTATTGCAGATTCTTTCCACGAACTTGATTTGTTAGAAAAACTTGCAAAAAATCACGGAGAAATTTTAGAAATTGGCATAAGAGTAAATCCGAATTATTCTATGACAGATAAAAAAGCCCATTCAAGTAAATTTGGAATTGATGAAGATAAAATTTTTTCTTTCGATTGGACTTACAAAAATTTAAAACTTGTAGGTCTTCACGTTCACGTTCAAAGCCAAATTCTTGACACAAATCTTCTTTCAAATTATTACAAAAATACTTATGATTTGGCAGTGAAATTTTCAAAACTTTCACATGCTGATATTAAATTTATAAATTTTGGCTCAGGAATAGGAGTTGCCTACGACAAAAAAAACGAAGATGATGTGAATTTGGATATTTTGGCAAAAACTATGAAAGATTTGTACGAAAAAAATAAAAATGAGCTTGGGGCAAAATTTTTGATAGAAAGCGGAAGATTTTTGGTTATGGATTCAGGAACTTATTATACACCAATAATCGACAAAAAATATTCAAATGGGAAAACCTACCTTGTTGTAAAAAATGCTATGAACGGTTTTGTTAAAGGACCTATGAAAGAAATGCTAAAACAAGCTTTGGGATATGAGTGCAAAAAAGCTTTTGAGCCACTTTACACAGGAAAAAATCAATGTGAATTTGAAATTATTGGAGAAAATTCCCAAAAAGAAATTGTAGATATTGGGGGACACTTGTGTACAAGTTTAGATTTGTTAGCAAGTGATATAGAATTAAAAAAAGCAAATATTGGCGATATATTGAAAGTTTCAAACGCTGGAGCTTATTGCTTTAGCCTTTCGATTTTACACTTTGCAAGCCATGATTTGCCAAAAGAATTTTTGATATAAAATTTAGTAAAAAAAGGCTTTTGTAAAATTTTTAATATTTCACAAAAGCCTTTAATTTATTTTATTTGATCTTCTATATTTTCAAATTCCAAATCCTTGGAAAGTTTATTTATAGTATGTATGGTTGATTTCCAATTTTCAACTAAAAAGTTTCTAGCCTTTTCCAAATCTTTTTCTTTTAAGGCGTTAATTATGTTCATGTGTTCTTTATAAGTTGTGAAATTTTCATCGCCTGTTTCAAAAAAATAAATTTCCATTCTTTCAACTCTTCTTTTTAGTTTATCAATAATAGGTTTTATCTCAGCATTTCCAGAAAGTTCAATGAAAGCATCGTGAAATTCGTTGTCTTTTTTTATAGTTTTTAATTGGTCTTTTTTTCTATGAAAATAACTTATATCTTCATTAATATCTTGAATTTTTTCAATAAATTTATCATCAATTTTGTCGAAAGCTTCAATCAAAGCAAGCTCCTCCAAGCTATAGATAATTGGATAAATATCTTTTGCTTCACAAGGATTTATAGGAGCAACTATTGTCCAACGATTTGCTTTGGTCATTACTAAGCCCTCGCTTTCAAGTTGCAACAAAGCTTCTCTTACTGGAGTTCTAGAAATTCCCAAATCATCTGAAAGCTCTTGGACTCTAAGTCTTTCGCATGGTTTAAGTTCTCCGCTAATTATTCTTTGTGCAAGCAAATTATAGGCTTCGTCTTTTACAAAAGTCCTGCTTATTTTTTTTATTTTAACTTTATTTTTATTATTCTCGCTCATAAATTCCTCTTTTATCAAATTATTCTATACAAAAATATTATAACAGAAATATAAATATCTACAAACGTTTCATTGAAAAGGATTTAGTGATATGTTATACTCTACTTATAAATATGAGGAGGAGATATGAAACTTGTTGCAGGATTTGATACGACAAACGATGCTCTTTTGATGGAAAATTTTTGTAAAAACAAAAAAATAAATGGAGAATTAATTCCAGTACCAGAAGAATTTGGAGCAGGTTGCGGTTTGGCGTTTAGATTTGAAGATGAAAATTTTGAAAAAATAAAAAAAATCCTCAATGATGAAAATATATCATATAAAATTTTAAAAATTTTAGATATATAATTGTTTTTAATTTGAACTTAAAAATAAAGCCATAAAATTGTTTTGTTTAAAGGAGGTAAAATGAAATTAGTAAAAGATTTACCTGAAGTTTTTGAAGAATTTGCTGAGCAAAGAAAAAATTCTTTTTTGCAAGTTAAAAAAATAAAAGATAGTGGAAAGCCTGTTGTTGGGATGTATTGTACATATTTTCCAAGAGAAATCGCCCAAGCTATGGGAGCAAGAACAGTTTCACTTTGTTCAACTTCAGATGAAACTATAAGTGAAGCTGAAAAAGATTTGCCACTCAATCTTTGTCCTTTGATAAAATCATCTTATGGATTTGCAATCACAGACAAGTGTCCATTTTTTCATTTTTCAGATTTGGTAATAGGGGAGACTACTTGTGATGGAAAACAAAAAATGTATGAGCTTATGGGGGAATTTAAACCAGTCCATGTGATGAATCTTCCTCACAACCAAGGAGAAGATGCCATTAATTTTTGGGAAAAAGAAGTTATTAGAGTAAAAGAAAAAATTGAAGATACTTTTGGGGTAGAAATTTCTGATGAAAATTTAGAAAATCAAATTAAGCTTGAAAATAAAATTAGAAAAGCCTTCAAAAAACTTGCGGGCACAATGGCAAATGATCCAACTCCTATGTCAGGATATGATTATTTTAAAGTTTTGTATGGTTCAACTTTTAAATTTGATAGGGAAAATCTTGCTGATGAGCTTAATAATTTGGCAGAAAAAATCATGAAAGAATATGACAAAACTCGCCCAAAAAAACCAAGGATTTTAATTACAGGTTGTCCAATCGGTGGAGCAACTGAAAAAGTCATACAAGCTGTTGAAGATAATGGGGCAGTTGTTGTAAGTTACGAAAACTGTACAGGCGAAAAAAATTATGATAGACTTGTAGAAGAAAATACAGACGATCCAATAAAGGCAATTGCAAAAAGATACATAGATATTGGTTGTTCAGTGATGAGCCCAAATAAAAACAGATTTGATTTATTGGATAGGTTAATCGACAAATATAAAGTCGATGCAGTTTTGGATGTAGAGCTTCAAGCTTGTCACACTTATGCAATAGAAACTACATCAATTAGAAAATTTGTAACAGAAGAAAAAAATATCCCATACCTATCTTTGGAAACTGATTTTTCAAAAACAGATATTGGACAAATAAATACAAGAATTGCAGCTTTTATAGAAATGCTTTAAGCTAATAGTGAACTTGGTGTAAGAGGGCAAATCTTTTAATTTTCACTTTAGTTATTTAATGAGATTTAGAAGATTTACTTTCTTTCCAAGTTCAATTTTTTTTTAAAATTTTAAGAATATTGTTTATTTGGTTTTAAGCTAGGATATTATAAAAATATAGAAAGTAGTTGATTATATGCTTGATAAGTATGAAAGAAAAATAGATTATTTGAGAATTTCTCTTACAGACCGTTGTAATTATAGGTGCAAATATTGTATGCCAGATGGTCTTTCTTGCAAAAAAAATCATGAAGATATGTTGACTCTAGAAGAGATTAATGAAATAAGCAAAATTTTTGTAAAAAAAGGAATCAAAAAAATAAGACTTACAGGTGGCGAGCCTTTGGTTAGGAAAAATGTAGAAAGTTTAGTGAAAATGCTTGCAGAAATTGATGGACTAAAAGATTTGGCAATGACTACAAACGGATATTTTTTAAAAGAAAAGGCAAAAATTTTGTGGGAAAATGGACTAAAAAGATTAAATATTTCTCTTGATAGCCTTGATGAGAAAAAATATAAGATGATGAGTCAAGGTGGCGATTTAAAAAAAGTCCTTGATGCAATTTCTTATGCTAAAAATTTTGCCTATAAAATAAAAATTAATTGCGTTTTGATAAAGGGATTTAATGATGGAGAAATTTATGATTTTATAAAATTCGCCAAAGAAAATGACATAGAGCTTAGATTTATTGAGCTAATGCCAATAGGTGGTACGGCAGAATTTTCAAAAGATAAATTTATTTCAAGCGATGAAATTATAAAAAAATTAAATTTAATTCCAATAAAAAATCCCGACAAAAATTCGCCAACAAGTCTTTACAAAGTCCAAGATTTTGATTATACACTTGGGATTATTGAGCCATTAAGTCATAAATTTTGCTCTACTTGCAACAGATTAAGACTTACAGCTGATGGCAAAATTAGACCTTGTCTTCATTCGGATTTAGAAATTGATTTAAAAAAAGCGATAAGAGCAAATGAAAATATAGAAAAATTAATTGATGAGGCTCTTATGAAAAAGCCTCAAAGACATCATTTGGAAAAAGAAGTTATAAAAGAATCCATGTATAGGATAGGAGGATAAATGTTTACACATTTAGACAAAAATGGCAGGGGGCAAATGGTTGATGTTTCTCAAAAAGAAATTAGCCAAAGAGAAGCCATAGCCAAAGGTTCAATTGAATTAAAAAATGAAACGATAGAAGCTATAAAAAATGAAAAAATAAAAAAGGGAGACGTCCTTGCCATTGCTCAAGTTGCAGCAATTCAAGCTGTAAAAAATACATCTTCAATAATTCCCATGGCTCATCCACTTTTATTAAATGGAATAAATGTAGATTTTAATTTTGAGGGAAATTTATTATTTTGTGAGGTGAAAGTTAAGTGCCAAGGAAAAACCGGCGTTGAAATGGAAGCTTTGACTGGAGTTTCAGCTGGTCTTTTGACAGTTTATGATATGTGCAAGGCTCTTGATAAGTCTATGACCATAAAAGATATATATTTAGTAAAAAAATCAGGAGGAAAATCTGGTCTTTATGAAAGAAAAAATTTATAATTACGCCTTTGTGGTAATTTCTGATACCAGATCTACTGGCGAAAATAAAGACGGCTGCATTGACGCTTGTCAAAAAATAATGCCAGAAAATTATAAGATGGTTTATAAGTCTATAATTAACGATGATTTGGAAAATATTGAAAAAGAATTAAATAAATTAGTTGATGAAAATATCCAATTAATTTTAACATCTGGTGGGACTGGGCTTTCAAAAAGAGATAACACACCAGAGGCAAGTTTAAAAGTAATAGAAAAACAAACGCCAGGCATAAGCGAGGCAATAAGGTTGATTTCAAAAGAGAAAACTTATATGTGGGCCTTATCAAGGGCAGTTTCTGGAATAAAAAATAATTCTTTAATTATAAACCTACCAGGATCTCCCAAGGCTGTTATAGAAAGTATAGAAGGAATTTTGCCTTTTTTAAGTCATGGCTTAGATATATTAGAAGGGGATAATAGTGGACACAATTAACGCAAAAGTTTTATCAATAAATATTTCAAAGACAAAGGGTGTGAGAAAAGAACAGATAGGTCAGGGTTTATTTAAAAAAGATTTTGGGCTAGAAAATGATGCCCACGCAGGAAAGTGGCACAGGCAAGTAAGCCTTTTGGCAGTAGAATCAATTAGAAAAATGGAAAATGAAAATCGCAAATTTGCTTTTGGGGATTTTGCAGAAAATATTACAACCCAAGGAATAATTTTGCATGAGCTTCCAATAGGAAAAAAATTGAAAATTGGCGATTGTATTTTGGAAGTTAGTCAAATTGGAAAAGAATGTCACAAGGGCTGCGCCATAAAACAAAGTGTAGGAAAATGTATTATGCCTTATGAGGGAATATTTGCAAAAGTAATTAAAGAAGGCGTAATAAAAACAGGTGATGAAATTAAAATTTTAGGAGAAGAAAATGAATATTAAAAAAATCGCAATGACAGCTCTAGCAGGAGCATTATTAATCGGAACAGCAGGTTGTGCTAACAACAAAAAAAATGACAACAATTCAAATGAAGCTATGTCAAATTCAAATGCAAGCGTAGAAAAATCAAATGAAAATGCTGGCAAAATGGAGAAAAAAGACCTTGTAGTATTCGCAGCAGCTTCAATGACAGAAGCCTTAGAAGAATTAAAAACAGAATTTGAAAAAGAAAATCCAAATCTTAGTTTGACCTTTAACTTTGATTCATCAGGAACATTAAAAACTCAAATTGATGAGGGAGCAGACTGTGATGTATTTGTTTCAGCAGCTCAAAAACAAATGGATGAACTTGATAAAGAAGAAAAAATTGACAAAGAAACAAGATTTGATTTACTTGAAAATGAAGTAACTCTTGCAGTAGCAGAGGGAAATGAAAAAGGAATAAAAGATTTTAAAGATCTTGAAAAAGATGAAGTAGAAAAAATCGCTCTAGGAAATGCTGACGTTCCAGTTGGACAATATTCAGAAGAAATTCTTAAAAATTTAGGAATTTGGGATAAGATTCAAGATAAAGTTACACTTGGTTCAAACGTAAAAGAAGTTACATCATGGGTAAGTGAAAAAGCAGCTGATTGTGGAATAGTTTATAAAACTGACGCAAAAACAGCAGGACTTGAAACAGTAGCAGTAGCTGATGATTCAATGCTAGAAAATAAAGTAATTTATCCAGCAGCTTTACTTAAAAATTCAAAAAATCCAGAAGAAGGCAAAAAATATCTAGAATTTTTAAAAGGCGAAAAAGCATCAGAAATTTTAGATAAATATGGATTTAAGCCATTAAATAAAGGCATTAAATAAATAGATATGGACTTATATCCTTTATATAATTCAATAAGGATTGCAAGTATATCATCGGTAATAATATTTTTTCTTGGTATATTTGCTGCTTACTATATAAAAAAATTACCTGCAAAAGTAAAGGGGGCAATAGATGTGGTATTAACCTTACCCTTGGTATTGCCTCCTACTGTTGTAGGATTTTTTCTAATAAAAATTCTAGGACCAAATTCGCCCCTAGGAAAAATCGCAGTAGAATATTTTAAATTTCCTCTTATAATGAATTGGTATTCAGCAATTTTTGCAACAGTTATAGTAACATTTCCTTTGATGTATAGAACAACTAGAGGAGCTTTTGAAGCTTATAACCAAAATTTATCATACGCTGCTCAAACTTTGGGCAAGTCAAATACATGGATTTTTTGGAAAGTTTTGATGCCAAATTGCAAAAAAGGCGTTATGGCAGGTTTAGTTTTATCATTTGCTAGAGCCCTTGGAGAATATGGAGCAACATCCATGGTAAGCGGCTACACTCCAGGAAAAACCGCAACCATTTCAACAACTGTTTATCAATTTTGGAGAATCGGTCAAGATACTGTTGCTTATAAGTGGGTTATGATAAATGTTTTGATTTCATTTGTTGTTCTTGTTGCCATAAATTTCTTAGAAGATACAAATCCAAAGGAAAAAAATTATGCTTGATGTTGAAATAAAAAAAGAATTTACAAATTTTAAACTTGATGCAAAATTTACAAATGAAGAAGGAATTTTGGGAATTTTGGGAGCATCAGGCTCTGGCAAAAGCTTAACCCTAAAAGCAATAGCGGGAATTATAAAACCGGATTATGGAAGAATAGTTTTAAATGATAGAATCCTTTTTGATAAAGATAAAAAAATAAATATACCAACAAAAGACAGAAAAGTTGCCTATCTATTTCAAGATTACGCACTTTTTCCAAACATGACAGTTTATGAAAATATAAAAACTGGGCTTAGGGAAAAAAATATAAATTCTGAAAAAATAATAAATAAAAAACTTGAAGAACTTCATATTGGGCACATAAAAAATTCTATGCCAGAAATGATTTCTGGTGGCGAAAAACAAAGAGCAGCCCTTGCAAGAATTTTGGTAAACGAGCCAGAAATTCTTTTGTTAGACGAGCCATATTCAGCAATCGATGGATACTTGAGATGGTCAATTGAGCTTGAAGTTAGAAAAATTATAGAAGAATATAAAATACCAACCCTTTTTGTCTCCCACGATAGAGATGAAATATACAGAATGTGCGATGACATTGTAATAATGACAAAAGGAAAATCAGAAGCAAAAAAACCAACCAAGGAGCTTTTTCATAATCCAGAAACCATGGCAGCAGCAGAGCTATCAGGTTGCAAAAATTTCTCAAAAGTTGAAAAAATTGGAGAAAATATTTATAAGGCTGAGGCTTGGAACCTTGATTTAGATTTAGAAAAAAATCACAATGAAAAATTTATAGGCATAAGAGGTCATGATGTAGAAATTTCCAAAAATAAAAAAGAAAAAAATTCTTTCCAAATGGAAATAATAAAAGAAATCGACCAAACTTTCAACACTTGCCTACTAATAAGAAAAAAAGAAGGCAAAGGACAAATTACCGTTTTTATAGAAAAAGAAAAATGGGAAAATTTGAAAAACGAAAAAGAGCTTTATTTCACTTTTGATGAAGAAAATATAATTTTTTTAAAATAAAAGCTAGGATTCCCCTAGCTTTTTTCATTTGCTATATTTCTCACAGCCTCTATTGTTTTTTCTATTTCTTCTTTTGTGTTATAAAATGACAGGCTCATTCTTACTATGCCTTGTTTTTTTGTTCCCATTTTTTCGTGAAAAAGTGGGGCACAGTGGCTGCCTGCTCTTACGCAAATTTCGTAATCATCCCATATCTTCATTGCTATATAATTTGCTGGAATATCTTTTATGTTAAATGAAATTATTGGAACGTGTTTTAAATTTATATTTGAATAAAATTTAATTCCATCAATTTCTTTAAGGCCATTATACAAAATTTTTGTAAGCTCATTTATATCTTTTTGAGAATTTTCTGTCAAAAATTCTATGGCGGCTTTTAGTCCTGCAAAGGAATGAACATTTGCAGTCCCTGGCTCAAATAAATCTGGCAAGACGTGTGGTTGGGTTTTTGAAAATGAATCAAAACCTGACCCACCAGCAAAAACTTGTTTGAAATCAAAATCTCCATTTACAATAAATCCACCCGTTCCTTGGGGAGCGTGAAGTCCCTTGTGGCCTGTAAATAAAAATATTGATTCGGGATATTTTTTTATATCAAAAGGCACATATCCTGCAACTTGGGCTCCATCTATTATTAATTTCAAATCATATTTTTTGCAAATTTCATTTGCCTTATCAAGGTCTGTCAAAACTCCTGATACGTTTGATGCTCCTGTAATTACTAGGGCTTTTGTATTTTTTTTGACTAAACTTTCAATTTTTTCAAGATCAAGGCTAAAATCATCTTTTATATCGATAAAAGAAAGCTCTGTTCCGTTTTTTGCCAAATCATAAAGGGGTCTTAGGACGGAGTTGTGTTCTGCAAGGCTTGTTATGACGTGGTCGCCTTTTGTAAAAAGTGATTTTATCACAAAATTTAGGGCGAAAGTTATGTTTGGACACAAAACCACATTTAAGGGATTGTCCATACCGAAATAAGCCCCAACTTCTTTTCTGGTTTGCATCAATAAATTTAGGGCATCAAGGCTAACCTTGTAGGCTCCTCTTGAGGGATTGCCAAAAGATTTTGAATTTATTGCATTATAAACTGCCCTTGCGACTGATTCGTCCTTGTCGATTGTAGTTGCAGCATTATCAAGATAAATCATAAGCTTTAACCTCTGGCTTTCTGTCATTTTCTTTGTAAATAAGCAGGTATTTTTCTTCAAAATCCAGCTTATATTTTGAAAAAATTTCTTTTACTTTCTCATCAAAATTTTTTTCATACCTAAGACAAAGTCCGCAACCTGCATCAATTTCTGGCAAAAGAGGGACTAGCCTTGCCCTAATATTTTCGTTTTCGACTTTGCTTAGGGCAAGATAGGCTAAATTTGACGATTTGAAAGTATAAATTACATATTCCATTATGGTCTAATGGTGTGATGGGTTCTCATTAATGAAGAAATTTCATACATATTTGAAATTCTTCCAACTTTTAATTTTTCCTTTACTCCATAGTGGTCAAGGCAAAGACCGCAAGAGATTATTTCAACCCCATTATCAGCAAGCTTTTTCAAATCTTCTATGGTATTTTCTCTTTGAGTTGTCAAAAATACTCCCTTGTTGTAGCAAATTACAAATTTTGGAAGAACGTCTGCCTCAGTTATTGAAACTAAGAAACTTTCCAATAAAGATTTTGAAAAATCTTCATCTCCATCTCCGATTTTATCAGAATCAAAAACTACAACATAAGAAGAAGATAGGCTTTCTTCCTTATCATCTTTCTCTGTTTTTTCTTCATTTTTATTAAAAGTTAATTTGAAAACTCCATCTTCTTTTTCTTCGATTTCAACATCAAATCCTGTTTCTTTTGCAAGTTTTTTCAAATTTTCTACAGCTATGTCCTCATTTACAAGTACATAAAAATTTTCTTCTCCATTTTTAATTTCTCTTTTTGCCATAATTACAGGCATTGGACATTCGATTCCTCTAGCATCAATTTCTTTCATTTTCATACTCCTTTATTTTTATTCGATAAATATTGATTTATCATATTTTTTACTTATTTGACCTACAATTTTTGCATTTATATTATTTTTTCTTAATTCTTCCAAGGCATCTTTTGCATCATCCTTATGAATACTTACCAAAAGTCCTCCAGATGTTTGAGGATCGTATAAAACTTCCTCAAGAGCAAAGTCGTCAACCAGAAATTCCACCATATTTTCCATGTGCATCCTATTTCTTTGTCCTCCCTTGGTAAAAACAAATTCGCTTGCAGCTTTTTTTGCTCCATCAAGGATTGGAATATTTTTAGAATCAATTATGGCAGAATATTTATCGCCAAGCATTTCTGATAAGTGACCCATAAAAGAAAAACCAGTAACATCAGTAGCTGAGCTTATCCTATATTTTTCCAAAATCTCCTTGGCATATTTGTTTAAAAATATCATAGAAGAAATGGCCTTATCCATCTCTTTTTGTCCAAGAATATTAATCCCATAGGCATTTGTAACCAAGGTCACTCCCAAAGGTTTGGTTAAAATCAAAATATCTTTTTCATTTGGCGTATTATTTTTCCAAACTTTATCAATATCGACTTTTCCCGTTACAGAAAGTCCGTATTTTATTTTTGGATCATGAATTGAATGACCGCCTACAAGAGATGCACCAGCTTCTATAACCTTGCTTGCACCTCCTTGGAGAATTTTTTTCAAAATATTTATATTTTCATCTTCAGGAAACAAAACAATATTTAGCCCACAAATTGGTTCGGCTCCCATAGCATAAATATCTGATAGGGCATTTGCCGCAGCAATTTGTCCAAAGATATATGGATCGGAAACCATCGGCGGGAAAAAATCTAGGGTAGATACAATTCCATTATTTTTATCAACTCTTACAAGAGCACAATCGTCCATGGTATCGTATCCAATCAAAACATCATCTCTTTTAAAATTTTTAATAGAAGATAAAGTTTCGCCTAGACTTTCTTGGGGGATTTTTGCATTGCAACCTCCACAAACTTCTAGTTCTATATTAGACATATCTTCCTTCTTTCTATAAATTATTGAATTTCAAATACTCTATTTAAATTATACTATACGAAAAATTTAATGAAAGAAAAAATTTAAATAGAAATTTTTAAAAAAAATTTCACAGGAAAATAAAAATTTAAAATAGAAAAATATTAAAAAATAAAAAATTAAAAAAATTTTTGAAAACATTTTTAAAAAGTCTTGCTTTTTGATGTGTGATATGTTACTATAATACCAGAAGAAGTTCTAGAAAGGAGAAAAGATTGAAAGAGAGTTTTAATATAGTTTTAAATGAAAGAAATTTGGAAGATTTAGCTGATTTAAGTTTTATTAATGAAGAAGAATCTTCAAAAGCTCAAAAATTTCATGCGAGCTTTCCCCAATATTCTGTAACACCATTAAAAAGATTAAACAATCTTGCGGATTTATTTGGTGTGGAGGATATATTTGTCAAAGACGAGTCATTAAGATTTGGTCTCAATGCTTTTAAAGTTTTGGGAGGATCTTATGCTATGGCAAAATACATAGCTCAAAAACTTGATATGGATTTAGAGGATCTGCCTTATGAGAAATTGATTTCTCCTGAAATCAAAGAAAAATTAGGCAAGGTAACTTTTATTACAGCAACTGATGGAAATCATGGTAGAGGAGTTGCTTGGACAAGCCAACAATTAGAACAAGATTGCGTGGTATTGATGCCTGACGGATCAGCTCTTGAAAGAAGAGATAATATCAGAAAAACTGGCGCTAAATGTGACATTATGGATGGACTTAACTACGATGCTTGCGTAAGACTTGCCAATAAATATGCTGAAGAAAAAGGATATATTATGGTTCAAGATACAGCTTGGGAAGGATATGAAGAAATTCCTACATGGATTATTCAAGGATATTCAACTCTTGCAAAAGAAGCATCTGATCAATTAAAAGAAGCAGGCAAAAAACCAACTCACATATTCTTACAAGCAGGAGTAGGCTCTTTTGCAACTGGAGTAACAGGATTTTTCTCAGACGAATATAAGGGAAGTGAGAAACCTTTTATAGGACTAATCGAGCCAGAAAAGGCAAATTGTAACTACCTAACAGCAAAAATAAATGACGGCAAAATCCACAACGTTGAAGGTGAAATGAATACAATCATGGCAGGACTTGCTTGTGGAGAACCAGTTACTGTTGGATACCCAATTTTAAAATCTTACGTTGACGCATTTTTATCAGTTCCAGATAGTTCAGCTGCAAGAGGAATGAGAATTTTGGGAAATCCAATTGGAGAAGATGAGAGAGTTATATCTGGAGAATCTGGAGCAGCAACTGTTGGAGCTGTTAGTGAAATTTTACAAAGAGAAGATTTAAAAGATATAAAAGAAAAATTAAAATTAGATGAAAATTCAGTAATTTTATTTATCTCAACAGAAGGAGATACCGACTTCGAACACTACAGAAAAGTAGTTTGGGATGGATATTATACAAACGATGAAAAATTTGAATATAAAAAAATAATTAGATAGGAGAAAAAATTAATGACACAAGATATTAACAAATTATTAGAAAAATTAGAAGGCTTAGATTTTGAAAACTTATACCACGATGACTTTTTCCACACATGGGATAAATCACAAGATGAACTTGAAGCAATTTTTACAGTTGCTGATACATTAAGAGCAATGAGAGAAAAAAATATTTCTCCAAAAATCTTTGACTCAGGACTTGCTATTTCATTATTTAGAGATAATTCAACAAGAACAAGATTTTCATACGCATCAGCTGCAAATATGCTAGGACTTGAAGTTCAAGACTTAGACGAAGGAAAATCACAACAAGCTCACGGTGAAACTGTAAAAGAAACAGCTAACATGATTTCATTTATGGCTGATACAGTTGGAATAAGAGATGATATGTATATAGGCAAAGGCTACAAATATATGAAAGACTTTGCTGAATATGTACAAGAAGGATATGATCACGGCGTTCTTGAACAAAGACCACACCTTGTAAATCTTCAATGCGATATTGACCATCCAACTCAAGCTATGGCAGATTTACTTCACGTTATTCACGAATTTGGTGGAATTGAAAATCTTAAAGGTAAAAAAGTTGCTATGACTTGGGCTTATTCTCCATCTTATGGTAAACCACTTTCAGTTCCTCAAGGAATTTCAGGTTTATTTACAAGATTTGGAATGGATGTAGTTTTAGCTCATCCAGAAGGATACGAAATAATGCCAGAAGTTGAAGAAATTGCAGAAGAAAATGCTAAAAAATACGGTGGAAGCTTTACAAAAACAAATTCAATGGAAGAAGCTTTCAAAGATGCTGATATAGTTTATCCAAAATCTTGGGCTCCATTTGCAGCTATGGAAGAAAGAACAGATCTTTATGCAAAAGGAGATCAAAAAGGAATTGATGAACTTGAACAAAGACTTCTTGAACAAAACAAAGAACACATGGACTGGGCTTGTACAGAAGAAATGATGAAACTTACAAAAGATGGTAAAGCTTTATACATGCACTGTCTTCCAGCAGATATAACAGGACTTTCATGTGAAGATGGAGAAGTTGATGAATCTGTATTTGATAGATATAGAGATCCACTTTACAAAGAAGCAAGCTTTAAACCATATATAATTGCTGCAATGATATTCTTACAAAAAGTTAAAGATCCTAAAGCTACAATTGAAAAATTAATTGAAGCTAACAAAGAAAGATTAGTTGACAAAGAAGACGAAAATAAATAAGAATTTTAAAATTAAAAAGGAGATTTAAATGACAGAAATTAATTATGATTTAGTAAAAGAAACTGCTCAAAATTATTCAGAAGATATGAATGCTTTCTTGAGAGATTTAATTTTAAAACATGGTGAATCTTGCGAAGAAGGCGATAAATCAAAAAGAATAAAAGAAGAAATGGAAAAACTAGGCTTTGATAAAGCTTGGATTGATGGTCAAGGAAATGTACTTGGCGAAATGGGTAAAGGCGAAAAACAAATCGCATTTGATGGTCACATTGATACAGTAGGAATTGGAAACATTGATAACTGGGAATTTGATCCATACGAAGGATTTGAAGATGAAAATTTAATTGGTGGCCGTGGTGGCTCAGACCAATTAGGTGGAATCGTATCTGCAGTTTACGGCGCAAAAATCATGAAAGATTTAGGATTCTTAAATGATAAATATAGAGTTTTAGTTACAGGAACAGTTCAAGAAGAAGACTGTGATGGAAACTGCTGGTTATATATGATTGAAGAAGAAGGAATCAAACCAGAATTTGTAGTTTCAACAGAACCAACAGACGGTGGAATCTACAGAGGACAAAGAGGAAGAATGGAAATCCGTGTAGAAGTTAAAGGAGTTTCTTGCCACGGTTCAGCTCCAGAAAGAGGAGACAACGCAATTTATAAAATGGCAAAAATCCTTAACGAAATCGAACAATTAAACGAAAATCCAGCAGACGATTCAGTAGAAATAAAAGGTCTTGTAAAAATGCTTGACGAAAAATACAATCCTGAATACAAAGAAGCAAACTTCTTAGGACGTGGAACAGTTACAACAAGCCAAATTTTCTATACTTCTCCATCAAGATGTGCAGTTGCAGATTCTTGTGCAATTTCACTTGATAGAAGAATGACAGCTGGAGAAACATGGGAGTCTTGCATAAAAGAAATTGAAGATTTACCATCAGCTAAAAAATTCGGTGCAAAAGTTACAATGTATGATTACGAAAGACCATCATGGACTGGCGTAAGCAAAAAACAAGAATGCTATTTCCCAACATGGGTAATTCCTAAAGATCACGAAGTAACAAAAGCATTAGAAAGAGCATACAAAGGTCTTTATGGAGATAAGAGAATAGCTCCAAATGTAGAAAAAGAAATTGAAAAGAGAAAAGATTTACCATTAACAGATAAATGGACATTCTCAACAAACGGTGTTGCTATAATGGGAAGACACAATATTCCAGTAATAGGATTTGGACCAGGAGCAGAAGATCAAGCTCACGCACCAAACGAAGTTACATTCAAACAAGACTTAGTAACTTGTGCAGCAACATACGCAGTTTTACCACTAGAATATACAAAATAAATTAAAATCATATCAAGAAAGGCTTAGTCCTTTCTTGATATAAATTTATATCGGTTAATAATAAGATAAAACTTTCAAGTTTATGAAAAGCGATTAACTTTTAAAAATCTTTTGCTAAATGATAAATATACATAAAATTAATAATATAATATTTATAAAAGGAACTGTAGTATTTTGAATTGCTTCGAATTTGCAAAGTGTTTATTAAGAAAACGTTTAATATTAAATTAGAAAGTTGTTATCTTATTCAAATTTGAAATTTGAAAAGGAGGTAAGTTTTGGAAAAACAAAAAAATCAAGTTTTAAATGGCGACATATATGATTTAACCGAATTAGGGATAAAAGAGATAAATAATCATGAAAATGATTATAATGAAATAAGCTCACCTATAAAGTCTACAGACAGAAATTGGCACACTAAGGATATATCGAATTTATGGATTGGAATGATTGTTTCTATAGCCGTGTATCAAGTAGCAAGTGGCTTGTTGGTGTCAGGAATGTCTTGGGGACAGGCTTTACTAACTGTTGTATTAGGACATACCATAGTTATGGGAGTAGCTATAGTTTTGGGTCATTTTGGTACAAAATATGGTATGGCATATCCGATGCTTAGCAAAATTGTATTTGGTAAAAAAGGTACAATTTTTCCATCATTTATTAGGGCTATTCTTGGGGTATTTTGGTTTGGTGTTCAAGCATGGATCGGAGGTCAAGCTATATATACGATAATTGGCGCTATTTTTCCAAGTTGGTTAGAAATGGGATTTAAAGCTCACTTTATTTCATTTATAATTTTTTGGATTATGAACGTATATATTGCTGCTTCAGGTAGCAAGGCAGTTAAAATACTAGAAGGCGTGTCAGCACCTATATTAATTGTTCTAAGCCTAATAGTTATTATCTGGGGACTTTATACCGCTGACTGGAGCTTTAAAACATTATTTGGAGCAAAAATACTTCAAGCAAAACCAGGTATTAGCTTTTGGAAACTTTTTTGGCCGGCTCTTTCAGCTATGATAGCTTTTGACGGAGGAATTGCATTATCAATGCCAGACTTTACAAGGAATTGTGTAAACCAAAAAGCACAAAGTGTTGGGCAAATTATTTCAGCTCCTTTAATGACATTTTATATTTCTTTTGTAGGAATGTGTGGGACAGCTGGTGGATTACTAGCTTTTGGTAAAGAAATTTGGGAACCTGCCGTATTAGTAGGAAATTTTCCTAGTATATTTATAAGAATTATATTCTCTATTTTTATAATTTTGGCTGTTTTAACTACTAATGTTGCTGGAAATTTAATTCCACCAGTGAATATCGCAGCGACTTTAACTAAAAATAAAATACCATATAAAGTTGTTACTATATTAGTTGCTTTATTGGCTTTATTAGCAAGGCCTTGGGATAGTTTGTCAAGTGCTTATAATCTTATTTTCAATGTAACTCAGTTATTAGGTGCACTTATTGGTCCTATATCAGGTATATATTTGGTATCATATCTATTTGAATATAAGACTGAAATAGATATGGTTGATGTTTATAAGACGAATGAAGGTAAGTATTTTTATAGCAATGGGTGGAACATCCCTGTAATAGTATTATTCATTATAATGACAGCATTAATATTTGCTGGTAAATATATTGAATCAATAACATGGATATTCAATAATGCTTATGTATTTGGTGTAATAGCTACAGGTGCTTTGTACTATTTATATCTTAAAATTGTTAAGAAAAAATAGGAGATGGAATATGTCTTTAATTATTAAAAATGCTAATTTATACGGTGAAAATATAGTAGATATTAAAATAAATGGAGAGAAGATAGAATCTATAGGGTGCAATCTTAATGATGACGAGTGTGAAATATATGATGCGAAAGAAAGACTAACTTTACCAGGAGGCGTAGATGTTCACACCCATATGTCTCTAGATTTAGGTAAATTTGTTGCTGTTGATGATTTTCACACAGGTACAAGAGCTGCTGCTTGTGGAGGAACTACAACAATAGTAGATCATATAGCTTTTGGATCTAAAGAAAGCTATTTTGATGAAATGATAAAAAAATATCATAAAATGGCAAAAGATTTAGCTATAATTGATTACTCTTTTCATGGAGCAATCCAAGATTCAAGAGATAAAACATTGGAATTAATGGAATCATATCATAAAAATGAAGGTATAGTTTCAACAAAAATATACACAACTTATGGTGGAAAACTTAATGATGATAAAATTTTAAAAATATTGAAAAAAGCTAAAGAAACTGGGACAGTAGTATGTGTTCATTGTGAAAATGATGGAGCAATTGCAGAATTAAGAGAAGAGGCAAAGTCAAAGAATGAGTTAGATCCTATTTATCACGCAAAAACTAGACCGGCTGAAACAGAAGCGGAAGCAATCAATAGACTAATTTATTTATCTGAAATAGCAGGATATCCTAAATTATATATAGTTCACACCTCAACGGAATTAGGTTTAAATGAAATAAAAAAGGCTAGAAAAAGAGGAGTTAAAAATTTATATTGTGAGACATGTACTCAATACTTGTTATTAGATGAGCAAAAATATATTGATGGCGGTAATTCTGAAGGAATAAAATATATTATGTCACCTCCTTTAAGAAAAAAATCTGATCAAAATGCTTTATGGCAAGGGATAATTGATGGTGAAGTTAATGTTGTAGCTACAGATCATTGTCCATTTTTTTATGAAACAGAGAAGTTACCTTATAAAGATAATTTTTATGATTGCCCAGGTGGAGCACCAGGTGTTGAAGAAAGATTAGAGCTGATACTATCAGAGGGGTTAAAAAGAGGAATAAGTCTTGATAGATTGATAGAGGTATTAATAGCTAATCCAGCTAAAATATTTGGATTATATCCTAAAAAGGGAAATATTAACCCAAATAGTGATGCTGATATAATAATATTAGAAAAAGAAAAATATGTTATTAAACAAGAAAATAGACATTCAAATGTAGACTATACTTCATATGAGGGGTTTGAGTCCGATTATAAAGTTAAGACAGTATTGTGCAGAGGAAAGTTTGTATTATCAGAAGGGAAATATTTAGGAGTTCCAGGATATGGAAAATTTATAAAAAGAAAATTAGCTAAATAATTTTCAATAAAAATTTTGATAATATTAATATATGAGTTTTTAATTAAGTCTGTATTAAACAATAGAGCGATTTTAAGATTTAAACCTATTAAATTATCATATTATAATTAAGGAGTAAAAAAATGAGTGAATTTATGAGACCTATACCTTTTAAAGACCTAATGAATTGGGCTTTGGAAGAATATAAGAATGAAGGTTCTATTTTTGGAATTAAAAAAGAAAAATTCTACAAAAATGAATCAGGAAAAATGTTAAAAACTGTTTTTGGCGATGAGATTTCATCAGCAGTAGGCCCTGCAGCAGGTCCTCAATCTCAACTTGCCCAAAATATTCTAGCATCCTATCTTGCAGGAGCAAGATTTATTGAATTAAAAACAGTTCAAAAACTTGATGGAGTAGATATACAAAAAGCTGTTGCAAAACCATGTATAAATTCGGAAGATGAATGTTATAACTGTGAATGGTCAACAGAGCTTACAGTAAAAGAAGCTTACAATGAATATGTAAAAGCATATTTTGCAATTATTGCTTTGACAAAAGAATTAAATATTTCTGATAAAAAAGATTTTGCTTACAATATGTCAGTAGGTTATGATCTTGAAGGAATAAAATCTGAAAAAATTGATACATATATTGAAAATTTAAGAAATGCTAAAGACACAGAAGTATTTAAAGAATGTAAATTATATCTTGAAGAAAATATCGATAAATTTTCAAAATTTGATAAAAAAGATTTAGAAAAAATCAGCACAAATATTTGTGATTCTATAACACTTTCAACCCTTCACGGTTGCCCTGCAGAAGAAATTGAAAAAATTGCAACATATCTAATAGATGAAAAGAAAATATCTACATTTATAAAATGTAACCCAACAATGTTAGGTTATGAATATGCAAGAAAAACTCTTGATGATATGGGCTTTGATTATATTTCTTTTACAGATTTCCATTTCAAAGATGACCTTCAATACGAAGATGCAGTTGTTATGATTGAAAGATTATTAGATCTTGCAAAGAAAAATGATCTTGCCTTTGGTGTAAAGCTTACAAATACTTTCCCAGTTGATGTAAAAAGAAATGAACTTCCAGCAGAAGAAATGTATATGTCAGGAAGAGCTCTTCTTCCATTAACTATTTCTATGGCAGCTATGCTTTCAGAAAAATTTGATGGCAAACTTCCAATGTCATACTCTGGCGGGGCTGATGCTAGAAATATTAAAGAAATTTTTGAAGCTTTAGGTCAACCAATTACAGTTGCAACAACAATTCTTAAACCAGGTGGATATTTAAGATTTAACCAATTGGCAAAAGAAACTGAAGATTTATTAAGTGATAAACTACACGATGTTGATGTAGAAAAAACTGTAAAACTTAGAGATAAAATCATAAGCGAGTGGGTTAATAATAAATTATACAGAGAAAAAGTTGGATCAAGAAAAACAAATTCAACTCTTCCACTTACAGATTGCTACAAGGCTCCTTGTAAAGATGGTGGCTGTCCTATCCAACAACAAATTCCTGAATATTTGCAATTAGTTGCTGAATGTGAATACGATAAGGCGATTGAAGTTATTGCGATGGACAATACTGCACCAACAATTCTTGGAAAACTTTGTGCACATTATTGCCAAGATCATTGTACAAGAGTTGACTATGAAAAGAGCCTTCAAATAAGAGATATGAAACTTATAGCAGCTGATAAGGCTCAAGATAAGTTTGTAGAAAATATTAAAGAATCAGAAATAAAATCAGACAAAAAAGTTCTTGTTATAGGAGCAGGTCCTGGTGGAATTGCTGCAGCATCTTATTTAAGAAGAAATGGAATGGATGTTACAGTAAGAGAAAAATTATCAAAACCTTACGGAATTGTAAGCCACGTTATTCCAGAATTTAGAATTTCTGACGAACAAATCGAAAGAGATTACCAAATCGCTGTAAAACAAGGCGTAAAATTTGTTTTTGATTCCGAAGTTACAGAATCTTATGAAGAATTGAAAAAAGATTATGATTATATAATTGCTGCAACAGGTGCTTGGGAGAAGGGAAGATCTCCAGTAAAAGAAGGAAGCGAAAATATCCTTGATGCTCTTGATTTCTTATGGGATGTAAGAATGAATGGCAAGGCAAATGTTGGTAAAAAAGTTGCGGTTGTAGGTGCAGGAGATGTAGCTATGGATTGCACAAGAACTGCAGCAAGACTTGAAGGAGTTGAAAGCGTAGCCTTAGTTTACAGAAGAACAGAAGCTTACATGCCTGCAACTCAAGAAGAAGTGAATGATGTAAAAGAAGAAGGACACAAAATTTATGAATTAGTAGCTCCTTATTCTTATGACGGAAAAGTTTTAAAATGCGAAAAAATGGAACTTGGGGAATTTGATGAATCTGGAAGAAGATCAATCAATTCAACAGGAGAAAAACTTGACCTTGAATTTGATACAGTAATTGGAGCAACAGGAGCAAGAGTAGATACAAGCGCATTCAAAGAAAATAATATTAATTTAGATGATTGGGGCAATGTAAAAACTACAGAAAATTACGAAACAAATATCGACAATGTTTATGTAATTGGAGATTGTAGAGCTGGAGCAAGCACTATTGTAAAAGCAATGGGAGAAGCAAAAGCAGTTTGTCTTGATATTTTAGCAAAAGAAAATCTAGAAAATGATTTTGAAAAATTTGAAGTTAAAGAACAAAACAAAATAATTTTTGAAAAAAGAGGAAGACTTCAAGAAAAAATCCAAGGCAAAAATGAAGGATACAGATGTTTAAAATGTAATCAAATTTGTGAAATGTGTACAGAAGTTTGTCCAAACAGAGCAAACGTGGCTATAAAGGTTGATGGATTTAATAATCTTCATCAAATAATCCACTTAGATGGAATGTGTAATGAATGTGGCAACTGTGGATTCTATTGCCCACACGCAGGACGTCCTTACAAAGATAAACTTACAGTATTTTGGACAAAAGAAGACTTTGATGATTCAACAAATACAGGTTTCTTAAAAGATGGTAATAAATATCTAGTTAGACTTGAAAATGGTAAAGTAATTGAAACAGAAAACTTAGATGATTTGTCAGAAAATATGCAAAAACTAATAAAAGCCATCGAAGAAAACTATGCTTACTATATAAAGCCAAGTGAAATTTTAAATTCATAAGGAGATAAGATGATATTATCAAATTGCCTAATAATTACAAACGATGAAAATAATAATTTTTATGAAAACGGCGCAGTTTATATCAAGGACAAATTAATAGAAGATGTTGGAGAAAATCAGGATATTTTAAAAAAATATCCTGATGAAGAAGTAATTGATTTAAAAGGAAAACTTCTTATGCCAGGAATGATATGTGCTCACTCACACATTTATTCAGCTTATGCAAGAGGAATGGCAGTTTCAAAACCAACAGATAATTTCTTTAATGTTTTAGAAAACTTATGGTGGGCTCTTGATAGAAAGCTTACAACAGAAGATGTAAGATTAAATGCCCTAACAACTTATATGGAATCAATAGCTAATGGAGTTACAACAGTAATTGATCACCATTCAGGACCAAATTCTGTAGAAAATTCTCTATTTACTCTTGGAGAAGCTGCAAAAGAAGTAGGAGTTAGAACAAATCTTTGTTATGAGCTTTCAGATCGTGATGGAGTTGAAATCAGAGATAGGGAAATAAAAGAAAACGTGGATTGGATTAAATATTCTCAAAAAGAAAATGATGATATGCTAAGAGGATTATTTGGACTTCACGCTTCCTTTACCCTTTCAGATGAATCATTAGAAAAAGCTCTTGATGCAATGGATGGAGTTTATAATGGCTTCCACGTTCACGTTGCAGAAGGAATCGAAGACCAATGGGATTGCCAAAGAAAATACGGCAAAAGAATTGTAGAAAGACTAAATGATTTTGGCATAATAAATGAAAATTCCTTAGCTATCCACTGTGTTCATATAAATGGAAGAGAAATGGATATATTAAAGAAAAATAATACACCAGTAATTTTTAATCCAGAATCAAATATGAACAACGCAGTAGGAGTTCCTCCAGTAAATAGATTTTTTGAAAAAGGATTAAAAGTAGGAATAGGAACAGATGCCTATACAAACGATATGTTTGAATCAATGAAAGTTGCAAATATTATCCAAGCTCACAATACCCAAGATCCAACAAAAGGATTTGGAGAAACTTTGGAAATGCAATTTAAAAATAACCCTGACATAGTTTCACATTTCCTAAACAATGAAGTAGGAAGAATTAAAAAGGGAGCTTATGCAGATTTAATTACAATAAATTACGATCCATATACACCAATTAACAAGGACAATTGGGGCGGACATAGTTTATTTGGTTTAACAGGAAGACTTGTAAACGATACAATTATAAATGGAAAATTTGTAATGAAAGATAAAATAATTACAACAGTCGACCAAGCAAAAATCCATGCAGATTCAAGACAAAGAGCTGCAAAAATTTGGAAAAATCTTTAAAATTTATTAAGCTAGTTTGTTTTTTAAACTAGCTTAATAAATAAAATTCTTATTTAAATATTTTATGAACTTATTTTAAAAATATAAGAAAAAAATTTTTTATTAATTTATTTGTTTAAATTATAAGTAAATGTATCATATTATTGGAGTTTAAAAAATTCTAATATAGGATATAGAAAAAAATTATATCAAAAAAAGGAGATGAGATGGAAAAAAAAGAAAAAAACACAAACACGTCCTTGTTTGACATGGATGCAAATCCGAGTTTTAAAAGGAGTTTGCCAATAGCCCTTCAACATTTATTGGCAATGATAGTAGGTAATACACTTCCGGCAATCGTTCTTACAGGGCAATTAGCGAATACAGAATTTGCAGTATCAGCTCAAGATGCAGTTTATTTGATTCAAGCTGGAATGTTTGTAGCCGCAATAGCAACATTTTTGCAATTATACCCAGTATTTAAAGTCGGAGCAAAACTTCCAGTAATTATGGGAGTAAGTTTTGCCTATATTCCAGTTTTGACATCAATAGGAATAAAATATGGAATAGGAGCAGTTTATGGTGCCCAGTTAGTTGGTGGTGTAGTTGCCTTTGTGGTAGGAATGAATATAAAAAGAATTTATAAATTTTTCCCGCCAATGGTTTCAGGAACAGTTGTTTTGACAATTGGACTTTCACTTTATTCTGTTGCCTTAAATTATATGGCAGGAGGAAATGGAAATCCAAACCAAGGGGATTTGGTTTATTGGGGTGTAGCATTTTTAACTTTAGCAGTAACTCTTTGCTGTAATATGTTTGGAAAAGGAATTATAAAACTTGCAGCTATTTTAATAGGAATTGGCGTTGGATATGTTGCGTCAATATTTTTTGGAATCGTTAATTTTGATGGAGTAAAAGAAGCAGCTTGGCTAACTCTACCAAGAATTATGCCATTTAAATTAGAATTTCCAATTGATGCAGTAATTACAATGTCAGTAATGTTTGTTGTAAATTCAATTCAAGCTGTAGGAGATTTATCATCAACAACAGCTGGAGGACTTAATAGAGTTCCAACAGCAGATGAGCTTGAAGGAGGAATTAAAGCAAACGGACTTGCTTCAGTAATTGGTTCATTAATTGGTGGAATGCCAACAGCAACTTACAGTCAAAACGTAGGAATAGTTTCACTAACAAAAGTTGTTGCAAGAAAAGTTTTTGCAATCACAGCAAGCCTTATTCTTGTTGCAGGATTTATTCCAAAATTTGGAGCATTGATGCTTTCAGTTCCACAAGCGGTTATTGGTGGAGCAACAATTACAGTTTTTGCACAAATAACAATGAGCGGAATGAAATTAATAATGTCAGACGAAATGAGCTCAAGAAATGTAACCATAGTAGGACTTGGAATAGCACTTGGAATGGGAATTGTTCAACTAGGCGATCAAGCATTATCACAATTTCCAGATTGGTTTAGAATGGTATTTACATCCTCACCAGTAGTTTTAGCAACTTTAGTAGTTTTCTTATTAAATATAATAATGCCAAAGAAAACTATAGCAGAAGAAGAAGCTGAAAGAAAGGCGATGGATGATAAATAAAAATAATTTTGTTTTAAAAATAAAATTATTATAAGGGGAGTTTTAAAATAGCTCCCTTCCTTACGGAAAAAAATAAAAATAAAAGAGAAGGAAAATTTTTATGGAAAAAGAAAAAAAATTTAGAGGACTTTTTAGTTTCGACGGAGAGGTAACTACAAAAGAGGCGTTGCCACTTGCCTTTCAACACGTTGTGGCAATGATTGCAGGTTGTATTACTCCACCATTAATGCTTGCTGGAGCAAGTGGACTTTCACCAAAAGATACAATTATTTTAATACAAATTGCCCTTATAGGCTCAGCACTTACATCATTGTTGATGATTTATCCAATTAAAATTGTAGGATCAAGACTTCCAATGATATTTGGAGTTTCATTTGCTTATGTACCAACTATGATTGCTCTAGCAAATCAATTTGGAGCACGAGGCCCCGTTGAAGTTGTTGCCATAGTATTGGGAGCACAAATCGTTGGTGGAATTTGTTCAATACTTTTTGGGATCGGATTAAAATACATAATGCCACTATTTCCACCACTTGTTTCAGGAACAGTTGTTCTTGTAATAGGACTTTCACTTTATCCTGTAGCTATGAATTATATGGGAGGAGCAGGAAGCGTAGAAGTTGCTGGCTGGGGAGCTTGGCAAAATTGGTTAGTCGGAGGAATAACTTTAATATTAGGACTTGGCTTTACACATTTTGGAAAAGGAATGTTTAAACTTGCAAATGTATTATTTGCTATGATTATTGGCTACATAATATCAATGTTTTTTGGAATGGTAGATTTTTCTACAGTAAAAGAAGCAGGTTGGATTTCAGTTGTAGAACCACTTCATTTTGGAATTGCTTTTGAACCATCAGCAATAGTTTCAATTACAATTATTTTTATAGTAACAGCAATTGAAGGAATAGGAGATATGACTTCAACAACAGTAGGTGGTATGGATAGAATTCCTACACCAAAAGAATTAAGAGGTGGAATTGTAGGATATGGAGTAGCAAATTTATTTGGAGCATTATTTGGATGCCTACCAACAGCTACATTTTCACAAAATGCAGGAATAGTTTCAATAAATAAGGTAGTAAATAAAAAAGTATTTACACTTGCATCATTAATTATTTTGGTATCAGGACTTGTTCCAAAATTATCATCAATACTTACAACAATTCCTTATCCAGTTTTGGGAGGAGCAACACTTTCAGTTTTTGCAGCAATAACAATGAATGGAGTTAGAATGATAACAAGCCAACCACTAAGCGGAAGAAACACTTCAATAGTTGGAGTTTCAGTAGCACTTGGCGTTGGATTTACTACAGTAGTTGCAAGCGCACAAAATGCTGGCGTTTTCTTTATGCCAGAAGAATTAGCAGTAGCAATCGGATCATCACCAGTTGTACTTGCGACAATTTCTGCAGTTTTAATGAATTTGATAATTCCAGAAAAAGAAGAAGATAAAGCAAAAGAAAATTCTTTAGCAAATCTTGAATTAGAAGAATTAGAAGAAGAATAAAATTTTAAAAGCTTAAAATTTACAATAAAATAAAAGAAAAGTCTATAATATTGTGTAAAATATTTTACGCAATATTATAGACTTTTTTAAATTACTCCAATTTATCATTTTTTAAATTAATTTTAAATAAAGAAGGAATACCAATTGTAAATAATAATAAAAAGATTCCAGCTCCTACAAAAACAGCGTATACTGATATTATTTCAAATAAGTATCCAAATAATAACATACTTAGTGGCAAAGACACTTGAGTTAATGTGTTTAATATACTAAAAACCCTTCCTTGAAATTCTTGAGGGATATTTAGTATAGACCAGCTAGATAGAAGTATATTACATATAGTAATTGAAATACCAATTATTAAGAAATATCCTGCCAATATAATAGACCAACTGTTTTTAGTTAATTCTAATGTTAATAACAAACCTAACACAAAAGTTACTAAAGATATTAAGCTTATAGAATTTCTAGCAATATTTAAAGTTTTTTGGGATTTAATTTTTGATGAAATTAATGAACCTATTAATAAACCTATAGCCAAAATACTATCATTTAAAGCATAATTTTTGCTTGATAAATTTAAAATTTTTATTTCGACAAATGGCAAACCTATATTAACGATACCAAGAATAAAGTTTACCACTAAAACAAAAGCTAAACCAAATACAATTTTTTTGTATTTAAATATAAAATCAATACCATCTTTAAACAAAATTAGTAAGCTTTGACTTTCATTAACTTCTTTCTTTGTATTTTTATTAAAATCAACTTTCCAATAGATTACTAATACCAATAATTCCATAAACATTTCCATGAGTAAAATTCCAATTAATGCAAATTTATCAATAATAAATACTGCTATAATGGGAGATAAAACCATACTTACTGCTTGAATTATTTGTAAATGAGCTCTAAACGATTGAATATCATCTTTATCAACTATATTAATAGTAGAAGAATTTAAGCTTGTAGATAGGATTTGATCGGAAAGTTTTAAAATTATTAACAGACCTATAATATGTATATATTCTATCTCTATTTTTCTACTTGTTATAATAAATAAAAACAGAGAGATAGCACTAAGAAATTGAGAAAATCTAATAATTCTATTTTTATTGTATTTATCAATGGCACTTCCTAAAATAGGCAATAAAAAAATCGCCACTAAAGGTCCTATAATTTGGGAAAGGCTATAAAAAAATATAGAACAATTTAATTTTTTTAAAATATAAAGCCCAAGCACAAAAGAAAGTATGCTACTTCCTAGTTGACCGATAGAGTTTCCTAAAAGAAGTAGCAACTTTGAAAAATTTTTATTTTTTTGATTCAAGATATAATAACCTCTCTTTTTTAAGTTTGCATTAATTAATTTGTTTTTGTATAAGAAATTCTATGTCATAATAATGACGAAATTAATTTTTATCAAACTAAATTATCTAATAATTTCTCATAGCAATATAAATTAAACATACCTTAGTATGAATATTATATCAAAGATAATTATAATTATTTTTAAGAGCATAAAAGAAAAATTTGCTAATGACGGCTTATTTAAGATTATAAAAACAGATTTATATAAATGGAAAGTTCATTAAAAAATTTAAAAATTCTAAATTTTATTAATTCTAAAATATTGTTTGAAAAAATTTTAAAAATTATTTTTGATTTGACTAAAAATTTGCGTAAAAACCTTGAAAACGATTAGTATTTTGTGGTAATATATTATATACAATATACAGTAGAAATGTAAATGTACATAAATTAAAAATGCTTTGAAACATTTTAGGAGGTTAAAATGTATGTAGGAAAAAGTGTTAAAAGAGTAGATGCGTACGATAAAGTAACTGGTCATGCAAAATACACAGAAGACCTTATTATGAAGGGGGCTTATGTTGCTAAAGTTTTGCATTCAACAATTGGTCATGGAAAGGTTATCTCTATTGATACTAAAAAGGCTGAAGAGGTTGAGGGAGTTGTAAAAATTATTACTTGTTTTGATGTGCCAAAACATACTTTCCCAACAGCAGGCCACCCTTGGTCAACTGACAAAAGCCATCAAGATATTGCTGATAGAAGACTTCTAAATGAACACGTTAGATATTATGGCGACGATGTGGCTGTTGTTATTGCAGAAAATGAAGTTTCTGCAAGTCAGGCTTTGAAATTAATTGAAGTTGAATATGAAGAATATGAAGTTGTTTTGGATCCTATTGAATCAATGAATAATGGATTAAGACCAATTCACGATGAATTTCCTGACAATATTTTAGGTCATACTAAAAATCACAGAGGAAATTATGAAGAGGCTATAAAAGAAGAAGGTCTTACAAAAGTTGAAGGCTGGTACGAAACTCCAATCGTTCAACATTCTCATATTGAAAATGGAATTGCTTGTGCTTATGAAGAGCAAGGAAAAATTGTTGTTATTGCTTCAACTCAAATTCCTCACATTGTAAGACGTGTTTGCGGTCAAGCTTTGGGAATTGGCTGGGGAAAAATTAGAATCGTAAAACCATATATTGGTGGAGGTTTTGGTAACAAGCAAGATGCTTTGTATGAACCATTAACAGCTTACCTTACAACTCAAGTTGGCGGTCATCCTGTAAAACTTGATACATCAAGAGAAGAAACTTTTGTTTCAACAAGAACAAGACACTCACAAAAACTTCATATTATTTCTTATGTAAGAGCTGACGGAACTTTTGCTGCAAGAAAATTGGAATTATTTTCTAACAATGGTGCTTATGCATCTCACGGTCATTCAATAGCTGCAAAGGGAACAAATTGTTTCCATCAATTATATCCTTGCGATAATACTCAAGCTGATGGTTATACTGTTTATACAAATCTTCCAACAGCAGGAGCTATGAGAGGATATGGAATTCCACAAACTATGTTTGCTTTTGAATCTCATCTTGATGATGTTGCAAAAGTTATGAATATGGATCCTTTGGAATTGAGAATTCAAAATATAATGCCAAAAGGATTTGTTGATGGTTTCTCAAGAAATGAAAATTATTATGATTCATTTAGAGAAGCAATGGCAGTTGGTAGAAAAGCAATTGACTATGATAAAAAGAAAGAAGAATATAAAAATCAAACTGGAAATATAAGAAGAGGAATAGGACTTGCAACATTTTGGTATAACACAGCAGTTTATCCAATTTCTCTAGAATCTTCTTCTTGTAGAATGGTTTTAAACCAAGACGGTTCAGTTCAAATGCAACTTGGGGAAACTGAAATTGGACAAGGTGGAGATACAGCATTTTCACAAATGGCAGCAGATGCTATTGGTGTAAAAATGGAAGATGTTCATATAGTTTCAACTCAAGATACAGATGTAACTCCATTTGGTTTGGGAGCTTATGCTTCAAGACAAACTTTTGTTTCAAGTTTTTCTATTACAAATACTGCTAGAGTATTTAAAGAAAAAATATTAGATAGGGCAAGTAAAATTTTGGAATATACTCCACACAATCTTGATCTTGTTGATAGTATGATAATAAATAAAATAACTAACAAGCCATTAATGTCTTTAGGAGAACTTGCTACAGAAGCATTGTATAATACTCGTGATAGTGAACATATTTCTGCTGAAGAAACTTATACAATAAGAAATAATGCTTTCTCATTTGGTTGTTCATTTGCAGAAGTTGAAGTTGATATTTCACTTGGAAAAGTTAAACTTCTAAGACTTATAAATGTTCACGATTGTGGTAGACTTATAAATCCTAGACTTGCTGAAGCTCAAGCTCACGGTGGAATGAGTATGGCAGTAGGATATGCTTTATCAGAAGAATTAAAATATAATGATAAGGGACAAATTTTAAATAATAATCTTCTTGATTATAAATTATCAACAACAATGGATCATCCACACTTTGAAGTTTACTTTATAGAAAATCCATCACCAGTTTCACCATTTAATACAAAATCACTTGGCGAACCACCAACTTGTTCTCCAGCTCCAGCAATAAGAAATGCAATTTTAAATGCAACAGGAGTACAAGTTAATAAATGTCCAATGACACCACACGTTTTGTTCCCACTTTTCAAAGAAGCTGGACTAATTGAAAATGATTACGAACAAGATATGGAATATGATGCTTAAAGGAGAAAAATTATGTATGATGTAAAAAGAATTTATGAAGCCTATACAATCGATGAGGCAATACAATTAAAAAAAGAACATCCTGAAGCAAGATATATAGCTGGTGGTTCTGATGTTTTGGTAAAAATTAGAGAAGGAAAAATGGCAGGCCTTGAGCTTATTTCACTTTATCTTATAGATGAGCTTAGGGGAGTTAGTATGGAAGAAGATGGAACAATTAGAATTGGATCTTTAACCAGCTTTACTCACATTACAAATGATGAAATAATTCAAAAATATATAAATACTTTGGGAGAAGCAGTTGACACTGCAGGTGGTCCTCAACTTAGAAATATTGCAACAATTGGTGGAAATATTTGTAACGCAGCTCCATCAGCAGATTCTTGTACAACAGTTATGGCTTATGATGCAATAATTGAATTAAAAGGCGAAAATGGCTACAGAGAAGTTCCTGTAAAAGATTTTTATATAAAATATGCAACAGTAGACATAAGAGAAACTGAAATTGTTACAGCTATAAAAATTAAAAAAGAATCCTACGAAAATCATTACGGACACTATTTTAAATATGCAATGAGAAATGCTATGGATATAGCAACATCAACAGCATCAGCAAATGTAAAGTTTGATGAAAATAATAAAGTAGAAGAAGTAAGAATATCTTATGGAGTTGCAGCTGCAATTCCAGTTAGAGCTTTTGAAGCAGAAAAAACATTGGTAGGAAGAGAACTTACAGATAATAATATAAATGTATTTGCAAAAAAAGCTCTAGATGAATTATCTCCAAGAGATTCATGGAGAGCATCAAAAGCTTTAAGAACACAAATACTTTACGAAATAACCACAAGATGTTTAAAAGAAATTAGAAAAAAACATGAGGAGGGATTAAATGCATAGCAGAGAATATGGACCATACGGCCCAAAACCAGAAGAAAAACTACATTACGAACCTCAATATAAAATTGTAAAATGTAGAATTAATGGAATCAGGGTTACAAAAATGGTTGATGTGAGAGCATCACTTACAGATTTTTTGAGAAATGAATTTGCCCTTACAAGTGTAAAAAAAGGATGCGAAGTTGGAGAATGTGGAGCTTGTGCAGTTTTAATTGACGGCGAAAGCTTTAACTCATGTATTTATCTTGCAATTTGGGCAGAAGGAAAAGATATTTGGACAACAGAAGGCTTGACAGCATCTGATGGTTCACTTTCAATTATCCAACAAGCCTTTGTAGATGAAGCAGCAGTTCAATGTGGTTTTTGTACACCAGGCTTTATAGTTTCTGCAACAGAAATAATTTCAAGAGGAAAATATTACACAATTGATGAGCTAAGAAAAGAATTGGCAAATCACATGTGTAGATGTACAGGTTACGAAAATATTTTAATAGCAGTACAAAAAGCAAATAATATTGAAAATGGTTTTGAAGAAATAGAAGAACATGTAGTAAATCAAATCAAAGAAGAAGATAAAAAAGATTATATGTAAAAGCAGGTGAAGGCGTGTCTATATTGATTAAAAATGGAACGGTAGTTCTAGATGAAAAAATAGAAAATTTAGATATTTATATAGAAGATGAGAAAATCCAAAAAATTGGCAAAAATTTAAACCTAAGTGCTGAAAAAATTATTGATGCCAAAGATAAAATAGTTACGGCAGGTGGAGTAGATGTTCACACCCACATGTCTTTGGATTTGGGAAAATTTGTTGCGTGCGATGATTTTTATACAGGAACACTAGCAGCAAGTTATGGAGCGACAACTACCATTTGTGATCATATAGGAGCTTTAGAAAAAGGAGCAAGCCTTCACAAATTAATCGACCATTATCACGATATTGCAGACGGAAAAGCTGTTATAGATTACTCTTTTCACGGAGCAATGTATGAAGTTAATGATGAATTGATAGAAGAAATAGAGGAATTGATGGATGAGGGAATCCCATCCATCAAAATCTATTCAACTTATGCAGGAAAACTTGAAGATGATGAAATCCTAAGAGTTTTGAAAAAAGCAAAAGAAGTTGGAACAATAGTTTGTGTTCATTGTGAAAACGATGGGCTCATAAAAGAATTGAGAAAAGAGGCGATAGAAGCTGGTAATCTTTCTCCAAAATACCATGCACTTACAAGACCAAATGAAAGCGAAGCAGAAACAATAAATAGACTTGCCTATCTTTCAAAAGTTGCAAATGATCCGAAATTATATATAGTTCACACATCAACCAAAGAAGGACTTGATGAAATAAAAGCAGCAAGAGCCAGAGGTCTTAAAAATATTTATTGCGAAACATGCACCCAATATTTAACTTATGATGAAAGTAAATATATGGATAATCCAAACGAAGAAGCGGTAAAATATATTTGCGCACCTCCCCTTAGAAAAAAATCAGACATTGAAGCCTTGTGGGAGGGAATTAAAAATGGAGATGTGGATGTAATAGCAACTGACCATTGTCCATTTATATATGAGAGCGAAAAAAAACCTTACGCTGATGATTTTACAAAAGCACCAGGAGGAATTCCTGGAGTTGAAGAAAGAATGGAAGTGGTTTTGACTGAAGGCTTAAAAAGAAATATTCCATTAAATAAATTGACAAATCTTTTGTGCAAAAATCCAGCAGAAATTTTTGGATTTTCAAATAAAAAAGGAAGCATAAAAGAAAAAAAAGATGCAGATATAGGAATATTTTCCAAAAAATCCTACACAATAACACAAGAAAACAGACATTCAAAATGTGATTATACAAGCTATGAAGGATACAAAACAGATGTAAAAGTTGATACAGTCATAGCAAAAGGAAAAATTATTTTGGATAAAAATGGATATTATGGAAAAAAAGGCATGGGCAAATTTATAAAAAGAAAATTAGATAAGGAAATATGATGACAAATAAAGATACGATTTTAATAGGAAAAAAAATACAAGGACAGGATCCCTTTATTATAAAAGTTAATGGGAAAACTTATGAAACATACGAAGATAAATCTTTATTAAGATTTCTTAGAGATGACTTAAAATTATTTTCTGTTAAAGATGGTTGTAGCCAAGGAGCTTGTGGAACTTGTACAGTTATAGTTGGAGATATTCACAAAAAATCTTGTATAGTTAGGCTATCAAAATTAAATGGAGAAGAAATTATAACAAACGAAGGTCTATCTCAAAAAGAAAAAGATGCCTTTACATACGCCTTTACTAAGGCAGGAGCTGTCCAATGCGGTTTTTGTATTCCTGGAATGGTTATGAGTGGAGCAAGTTTAATAAGAACAAATCCAAATCCTACAGAAATAGAAATAAGAGAAGCCATAAAAGGAAATATTTGTAGGTGCACAGGCTACAAAAAAATCGTTGATGGAATAACTTTAGCCGGAAAAATTTTAAGAGGCGAAGAAGAAATAAAGAATGAGGAAAGTGAATCTTTTGTTGGAGCAAGAGCCGACAGAATTGATGCAAAAGAAAAAATTCTTGGAACAGGAACTTATGCGGATGATATAGAACTTCCAAATATGACTTACGGTTCTTGTGTAAGAAGTAAATTCCCAAGAGCAAGACTTTTAAGTCTTGATACAAGCGAGGCGGAAAAACTTGATGGAGTTGTTGGAGTTCTTACTGCAAAAGATTTGCCAGTACAAAAAGTTGGACACATTCAAAGAGATTGGCCAGTATTTATTGATGTTGGACAAACAACAGCTTCCCTTGCAGATGCATTTTGTTTTGTGGTTGCAGAAGATGAAAAAACTTTGGAAAAAGCAAAAAAACTTGTAAAAGTTGAGCTTGAAGAATTAAAGCCAGTTAGCTCAATCAAAGACGCTATGGCAGAAGATGCACCACAAGTTCACGAAGGCGTTGACAATCTTTGCCAACAAAGACACGTTTCTCGTGGAGATGCAAAAAAAGCTTTGGCAAATTCAAAATATACAGCAACATTTACTTACAAAACTCCACTTGGCGAACACGCATTTCTTGAACCAGAATGTTGCGTGGCAGAACCATACAAGGATGGAGTAAGAGTTTATTCATCCGACCAATCAGTTTATGATACAAGAAGAGAATTGTCAATTATGTTTGACTGGGAAGATACTCCAGAAAGAATTGTCGTAGTAAATCCATTTGTCGGCGGAGGATTTGGTGGAAAAGAGGACATGAGTGTTCAACCACCAGCAGCTCTAGCGGCTTATCTTTTCAAAAGACCAGTAAAACATAAATTTACAAGAGATGAATCATTAAGATGGCATCCAAAACGCCACCCAATGGAAGGAACCTTTACAATCGGTTGCGATGAAAATGGAATTTTCCAAGGAATGGAATGTGAAATTTATTTTGATACAGGAGCCTATGCTTCACTTTGTGGACCAGTTTTGGAAAGAGCTTGTACTCACTCAGTAGGTCCTTACAATTATCAAAATACAGATATAAAAGGCTACGGATATTATACAAACAATCCTACAGCAGGAGCTTTTAGAGGATTTGGAGTTTGCCAATCAAATTTTGCAATGGAATCAAACATAAATATTTTAGCAGAAAAAGTTGGAATTTCTCCTTGGGAAATTAGATACAGAAATGCAATAAAACCAGGCGAAGTTCTTCCAAACGGACAAATCGCTGACAGATCTACTGCAATGGTTGAATGTCTTGAGGCTGTAAAAGATATTTATGAAAAAAATAAAGACCATGCAGGAATTGCAGTTGCTATGAAAAATGCTGGAGTCGGCGTTGGACTAAAAGATATTGGTAGGGTAAAAATTGTTGTTGAAAAAGATTTTGTAAAAGTATTTTCTGGAGCAACTTGTATAGGTCAAGGTGTTGGTACAATTATTTTACAAATGGTTGGAAAGGCAACAGGACTTCCATATCACAAAATAAAAGTTATGCCACCAAGCACTTTAACAAGTCCAGATTCTGGAACAACATCAGGTTCAAGACACACTCTTATAACTGGTGAGGCTGCAAAAAAATGTGCAGAACAACTTGCAAAAGATTTAGAAAACCATAGCCTTGAAGAGCTTGATAAAAAAGAATATTTTTACGAATATGATGACCCAACAGACCCACTTGGATCAGATAAACCAAATCCAAAATCACATATTGCCTACGGCTTTGCAGCTCATGTTGTAGTTTTAGATGATGATGGAAAAGTTACAGATGTTTATGCTGCTCACGATTCTGGAAAAGTTGTAAATCCTACAACAATTGAAGGACAAATCGAAGGTGGCGTTATTATGAGTCTTGGTTATGCTTTGACAGAAGATTTGAAAGTTCAAAATTCTGTTTTAAAAGCAAAATATGGAACAATGGGCTTGTGGAAAGCACCAGATGCTCCAAATATTCATACGATTTTAATTGAAAAAGATGAATTGTTAGACCTTGCTTACGGAGCAAAAGGAATTGGAGAAATTGCAACAATTCCAACAGCACCAGCAGTTCAAGGAGCATATTATGCAATGGACCATGATTTAAGATTGGAACTTCCATTAAGAGATACAGCTTACGTAAAAAATAAAAAGAAAATTATAAAAAAATAGGAGAATAAAGGATTGTGAATTTCACAGTCCTTTAATTTATTTTATTATGGAAAAAAATTAGATGAGATTTTACAAATCAAAAAAAATGATGTGATTTCTATTACAGGATCTGGTGGCAAGACTTCTCTTATGTTTTATCTTGCAAATATTTTAAAGAAAAAAGGTTCGGTTTTAATCACTACTTCTACAAAAATAAAAGTTCCAGAAAAAGACCAAGTCGATGAACTTTTTTTGTCCTTTGATGATTATGTAAAAAAAGATTATAAAAATAAAATAGTTGCTATTGGGCAAAAGCTTGATGGAGTTAATAAATTAAAATCTATTGGAGAAAATAATTTGAAAATTATCGCAAAAGATTTTGATTATATTATAATAGAAGCAGATGGATGTAGAAATCTTCCCCTAAAATTTTGGAAAGAATATGAACCAGTAGTTTATGATTTTACAGATAAACTTGTTGGAATTTTTTCTATAAAAGTTTATGGAAAAGAAATTTTTCCTGATTTTATTTATAATTTTGATGAATTTAGGGAGAATATAAAAAGTGATATTGTAGATGAAGAAGTTTTTGAAAAATTAATAAAATCTGGAATTTTTGGAGATTTTTGCGGAGAAAAATTTATTTTCTTTAACCAAGCTGATAGTATTTTTGAGATAAATCAAGCAAAAGGGGTAATAAATTATTTAAGAGAGAAAATAAATTTGAAATATTTTTATGGATCAATTTTAAAGGAGAAATATTATGAAAATTAGTGCAATTATTATGGCGTCTGGACTTTCTAAAAGAATGGGAGAAAATAAACTTTTACTTGATTTTAAGGGCGACAAACTTTATGAATGGGTTCTTGATTTGGTAGAAGAAATTGATTTTGATGATGTTATCCTTGTTTCATCTTATGATGAAATTCTTGAATCTGCCAAAAAAAGAGGCTTTAAGGCTATTTTCAATGATAACAATGAAGTTGGCAAATCTGCATCAATTAAGCTTGGAGTTTTAAATTGTGATAAGGATTCTGCTATGATGTTTTTTGTAGCTGACCAACCATTATTAAAAGTTGAAACTGTTAATAAATTAATTGAAAAATATAAGGAAAATCAATTGATTACCTATCCAAGAACTGAAAAAAGAAGGGGAGCTCCTGTAATTTTCTCACCAGAATATAGGGAAGGTCTTTTGTCTTTAGATTTTGACCAAGGCGGAATGATTTTGGTTAAGGATGATAATAAAAATGAAGTTAAAATTGACGATATTAAAGAATTGTGGGATATTGATACCTACAAAAATTTGGAGGAATTAGAAGATGCCGCTAAATAATATTGTAGTTTTTAGGGGCGGTGGCGATGTTGCAACTGGTTCTATCCAAAAATTATTTAGAACTGGTTTTAAGGTTTTGGTTTTGGAGATGGAAAAACCACTTTGTATAAGAAGATATGTCTCAACTGCCCAAGCAATTTTTGATGGAGAAGTACAAATTGAAGATTTTACAGCTAGAAAAGTAGAAAATCTTGACCAAATCAAAAAGGCCTGGGATGAAAATGTAGTTCCGGTTTTGATTGATCCAAAAGCTGAAATTATAAAGGAATTAAAACCTATGGCTGTGGTTGATGGAACTCTTGCCAAAAAAAATATTGGAACAAATAAAAATATGGCTGACATTACAATTGCTCTTGGACCTGGTTATGAGGCAGGAGTTGATGTTGATTATGTAATTGAAACAAACAGGGGCCATGATCTTGGTAGATTAATTTTTGAAGGTTTTGCTGAAAAAAATACGGGAATTCCTGGAAATATTAAAGGTTTTACAAGTGAAAGAATTTTAAGAGCAGTAGATGAGGGAGAAATCCAAGTTATTGAAGATATTGGCTCTGTTGTAAAAAAAGACCAAGTTGTCGCTCTTGTAAATGGAAAAGAAATAAAATCACAACTTGATGGAATGGTTAGGGGCATGATTGGAAATGGCTCTTATGTTACAAAGAATTTAAAAATTGGGGATGTTGATCCAAGAGTTATTCCAAAAAATGCAAAAACTATTTCTGATAAGGCAAGACTTATTGGAGGGGGCTGCCTTGAGGCTATTCTTATAGGAAAAAGGAGAATTGAAAATGGACATACAAATTCTTAAAAATATTGTAGAAAAACTTGATGGGGGAGAAAATGTTGCTTTGGTAATTCTTACAGAAACCAAAGGTTCAGCTCCCGGCAAGGACAATTCTTCTATGGCAGTATTTGAAAATGGAGAAATTTCTGGAACAATCGGCGGTGGTCCTATAGAGTTTGACCTTATTAAACAAGCAAAAAAAGCCTTAGAAGATGACGAAGAAAAATCTTTTGATTACACTTTAAATGAAAAACAAGAAGTGAAAATGTCTTGTGGTGGAAGAAATAAGGGTTATATAAAAATTTTTAGGGCAAATCCCAGTTTGATTATTTTTGGGGCAGGCCATGTTGGACAAAAGCTTGCAAGAGTTGCTGTAAATACAAATTTTGACGTGACAATAGTCGACCAAAGAGAAGATTTCAAAAATAAAAAAGATTTGGAAAATATAAAAGAATTTGTAATTTCTAATCCGAAAGATTTTGCATCAAAATATAAATTTAACAAAAATACCTACATTTTAATTTGCACACCAGATTATGACGAGGAAGTTTTGGAAAATGTAATTGACAAAGATTATAAATTCCTAGGTATGATTGGTTCAAAAAGAAAGGTAAAAAGAGTTTTTGACAATTTAAAAGAAAAGGGAGTTAGTGAAGATTTACTTAAAAAAGTTCACGCCCCAGTAGGCTATGATATTGACGATGGAAGCGTTGAGGAAATTGCAATTTCAATTTTATCCTTGATGATTTCAATAAAAAACAATAAAGTAATAGAAAATTAGAAAATTACAAACCATTAAATATTTAATGGTTTGTAATTTTTTGGAAAAATTTATAAACAGGAGAATTTATGCTAAAAAAAATAAAAGTAGAAGACGCAGTGGGTCATGTGCTTTTTCATGATTTAACTGGAATAAAAGCAAGTGGCTTTAAAGGCGTACTTTTTAAAAGAGGCCATGTAATCCAAAAAGAAGATATAGAAAAATTAAAAGATATTGGAAAAGAGAATATATTTGTGGGAGAGCTTGACCAAGGTTTTGTCCACGAAGAAGATGCAATAAAAGAAGTGGCAGATGATTTGATTGGAGAAAATATTTCCTATTCTAATCCATCAGAAGGAAAAATTGGCTTTAAAAGTAAGACCTATGGACTTTTTGTGATAAACAGAAAGGGACTTTTTGATCTAAATATGGAAGGAGATTACACCTTTGCAACAATTGCCTCATATTCAATTGTAAATGAGGGAGACAATTTGGTTGGAGGAAGGATTGTTCCGCTTTTTACAGAAAAAGAGCAAGTTAATAATATTAAAAAAATCGCCAAAAAATATGAGCCGATTTTTCAAGTAAAAAAATTTCAAAAATTAAAAGTTGGAGTGATAATTACGGGAAATGAGGTTTTTACAGGAAGAATAGAAGATATGTTTGAGCCTGTAGTTAGGGAAAAATTATCCCACTTTGACCATGAACTTCTTGGAATTGAAAAATGTCCAGATGACAAAGAATATATAGAAAAAGTTTGTAAAAAATATCTAGAAGACGACGCTGACCTTGTTATATTTTCTGGTGGAATGAGCGTGGATCCTGACGATATAACTCCATCAACCATAAAAGATTTATCTGATAAATTTATCATCCAAGGAATGCCAGTTCAACCAGGAAATATGCTCACTCTTGGTATGAGGGGAAAAACTTATTTACTTGGAGTTCCGGGCGCAAGTATGCATTCAAAATTTACAAGTTTTGACATATTTTTGCCAAGAATTTTTGCAAAAATCGACCTTAAAAAAGAAGATTTTATTGAACTTGGAGAGGGAGGACTTTTAAACAGATAATGCTTGAAATTTCAAATGAAGATTTAGAAGAAATAATAAAAATTAGACACGATATTCACATGCACCCAGAAGTTTCAGAAAATGAATTTAGAACAACAAAAATTATTAGAGAATTTTTGGAAAAAATTGATGGGATAGAAATTATAGATTTTCCAATAGAAACTGGTTTGATTGCAAGGCTAAATACTGGAAAAAATGGAGAAGTAATTGGTATTAGGGCAGATATTGACGCTCTTTTACAAAAAGAAGAAACAGAAATTTCCTATAAATCAAAAAATGATAAGATCATGCACGCTTGTGGCCACGATTATCACACCTCAGTTGTCCTTGCCATATCCAAACTTTTATCAAAAAATAAGGAAAAATTAAAAGGCGATGTGGTTTTTATTTTCCAAAAATCAGAAGAAATAACGACAGGCGCCAAGGAATATTTGGATAAGGGACTTTTTGAAAAGGTAAAAATTGACAAGATTTTGGGCCTTCACAATTGGCCAGAAATTGATTATGGCAAGGTCGTTTTAAAAAAAGGCCCCCTTATGAGCACAAAAGTCAATTTTAAAATTGAAATTATTGGAAAGGGCCAACACGGATCTATGCCACATTTAAATATTGACCCAATTGTCTGCGCGTCAAATATAGTTATGGCCCTTCAAACAATTATTTCAAGAAACACAAATCCATTTGACTCTACAGTTTTATCCGTAAATTCCATAAATGGAGGTTCAGAAGACAATCTAGTTGTCGATAGGACCCATCTGTCTGCAACAATAAGATCACTTTCAGAAAAATCTTTGGAAAAATCAGTAAAAAGAATGGAAGAAATAGTAAAAAATATAGCCTGTGCCTATGAGTGTAAGTACGAAATAAAATACACAGAAAAAATTCCCCTAGTCTATAACCCAGAAGAAATGTACGAAAAAGTTTTAAAATCAGCAAAAAAAATTTTGGGAGAAGAAAATATAATAAAAGAAGGACAAACCATGGCAAGCGAAGATTTTGCCTTTTATATGAAAAAAGTCCCAGGATTTTTCTATTGGTTTGGAAGCGGAGAAGAAAATCATAAAAAAGAAGCCCTCCACAGCAAAAATTTTTACTGCTCAGATAAGGCGATAAAGCCAGCGGTAGAAGTTATGGCAAATGCAGTTTTGGATTTACAAAAATAGGAGGGGACATGTTAAAAAATAAAAAATATTACAATTTAGTTAAAAAACAATTAGAAAAAGATAAAATTTTAGAAAATTTTGAAAAAATAAATGGGAAAATTACAAATGTGATGGAAATAGATGTAATAAATCTTCCAAAAAATTTAAACATAGACCAAAAAGAAGACCATGAAAATGGAATCTATGCCTTTGGGGCAAGTTTTTTAAATAGGGAATATGAAGTAGGAATCCTTATTGATATAGAAGCAATAAAACCCTTATCCCCATTTTGGCTAGAAAAAGAAAAGAAAAATATAAACAAAAAAGATTTGAAATTTTTCCTAGAAAGCCTAGCAGAAAACTTAGAAGAAGGAAAAACAAATTTCCCAATCTTTGTTTTCTACAACAATAAAAACAAATTATCCATAAGCCCCCAAAGAGTAAATCCTTTGGATATATTAAAAAAATAAGAGCAAAAGTTCTTCAGAGCGTAGACAAACCCTCAAGCACGAATATCGGACTTCAAAAATTGTTGATTTCTAAATTCCAAAATTCTAAAAACGCAAACTCGCTAACGCTCAAACAGTGCGTTTTTTGACGAATTTTAAAATTTGAAATCAAATCAATTTTTTCCGTATGATATTCTTAGCATGAGGATTTGTATACTTTGTCAACAGTAT
>NZ_GG700527.1:1321836-1400449 GCF_000163295.1 Anaerococcus vaginalis ATCC 51170 | reverse complement strand
GAAGAGCAAAAGCTCTTATTTTTTTGCTCTTTTATCCAAAAAATATCTGATTTCCTTGTAAAGTAAAGATAAAATATAAGCTCCTGTTAGCATATATAAATTAAAAGAAATAGATTTAAATCCTTTAAAATCATTGACATCCATATCCAAAGAAACTAAAACCATAGACAGAATTAATATTAAAATAATTGTAAATACTACGGTTATTAAAAACTGATTTTTATATTTTTTGGACTTATACAAGTCAAAATGATCTGAAAAAAGCAAGGTAACAAAAATAAAAAGCAAATCTCCAATTAAAAGAAGTCCTCCACTCATATTTGTTGCCAAAAATACTCCGCCCATAGCCAAAAATAAAATTAGTAAAATAAAAACCCTAAAAAGATTAGGTTTAAAATTCTTAATTAATTTTTTAATCATAAAATCCTCCTATATAAATAATATCATAATAAAAAGAAATTTATATATATTTTTTATATTGGGTAAAATCATTATATAGATTGGAGGGAAATATGGCGATTTTTGATAGGAAAAATGAGAAAGCGTTTGAACAAATTGTTGATTATTATGAATTAGAAGAAATTAAGAAAGAGGATTTAGACCTTATTTTTAATAATTCTACTATGTTTGCTAGTGGTGGAATCAATGCCTTATTTGCACAAAATTGGCTTATGATTAAACAACTTGATAGGCTTAATAAGAATATTGAAAAATTAATTGATAAAGAAAACGCTTAATTTATATAAATTTTTCAAAAATTTGAAAAATGGGTATTTATATATAATTAGGAGGATAAGATGAGATTTGTAGATATAATTGAAAAAAAGAAAAATAAAAAAGAATTAACAGATGAGGAAATTAAATTTTGGATTGATGGTGTAACGGATGAATCAATTCCTGATTATCAAACTTCTGCTCTTCTTATGGCTATTGTTTTAAATGGCATGACAGATCATGAAACTGCAAAGCTTGCAGAATGTATGATGAATAGTGGCGATGTAATTGATTTGTCCGATATTAATGGAATAAAGGCTGATAAACATTCAACCGGTGGGGTTGGAGATAAAACTTCTCTTGCTCTTGGCCCAATAATTTCTGCGTGTGGCTTAAAACTTGCAAAGATGAGCGGACGTGGCTTGGGTCATACTGGTGGAACACTTGATAAATTGGAATCAATAGAAGGTTTTAATGTTTTTTTAAAAGAAGAAGATTTTAAAAAACAGGTTAATGAAATTGGCTTTGCAATTATAGGTCAAACGGGAGAATTGGTTCCTGCTGATAAAAAATTGTATGCTCTAAGAGATGTTACAGCAACTGTAGATTCAATTCCGCTTATTGCATCATCTATAATGAGTAAAAAACTTGCATCTGGCTCTGACACAATTTTACTTGACGTGAAATATGGAGAAGGTGCTTTTATGCACACAATTGAAGATGCCAAAAAATTAGCTAATGCAATGATAAATATAGGTAAAAAACTTGGCAAAAACACCAAAGCAATGATTACTGATATGAATCAACCTTTGGGAAATACAATCGGCAATGCTCTTGAAGTAAAAGAGGCAATTGAAACTGTTAAAGGAAATGGGCCAAAAGATTTTACAGAATTGGTTTTAACAGCTGGAGAGATTATGCTTGTTCAAGGGAAAATTGCCAAAAATAAAAATGAAGCAAGAGCTATGCTTGAAGATGCAATAAATTCTGGCAAGGCCTTTGAACAGTTAAAGAAAATGGTTGAATACCAAGGCGGAAATGTAAAACAAATAGAAGATCCAGACCTTTTGCCTCAAGCAAAATTTAAAACTCAAATGAAATCCCAAAAAGAAGGTTACATTGATAACATTCATTCCATGAATCTTGGAATTTTATCAATGAAACTTGGAGGAGGACGTGAAAAGAAAGAAGATAATATAAATTATGCAGTAGGACTTGAAATGAAAGTAAAAAAAGGCGATAAAATCAAAAAAGACGATATTCTCGCAACAGTTTATCACGACGAAAAACTAACAGATGAATGGATAGAAAGTTTTTACAATACATTTTCCTACTCAAATGAAAAAACAAATCCAATTCCAGTTGTAGAAGAAATTTTGGAATAGTTTTGAAGTTAAAATAATAAAATTAAAAAAAAAATCCTAGCAAAAAAGCTAGGATTTTTAAATTTTACTTTTCTTTTATGAATTTAAAAATATAAATTGCGACAAGGCTTGTTATTATAAATAAAACAATCGCTCCTATAAATACAATATAATTAGAATTTTGAAAACTTGATGATGGTCTTTGTCTTGCTATTATTCCGATTAAGGAAAATAAAAATCCAATAATAAGTCCTGGATTTTTGTTTTCTTTAAAGACAAATAAAACCATAGCGCTTGCAAGAATTAATAAAATTAGGCTTATAATTATTGCAAAAGTTGAATATGAATCTTTTCTATTTTCGAAAAGAACCATCATTATATTTGTAAAAACCGAAAAAATAATCCATCCTGCGTGAATTCCTGTAGGAAGAGTAATAAGATATTTGTATTTTTTAGAAAAATCCTTATTTTGATCAATAGTTTTTACAAGATTAATCAAAATCAAAGCATAGGCCATAAATCCTATAAGGGCTGGCATAAGATAATTATTGTTTACCATTACTACATAAATTCCATTTGCCATATTCCAAAAAATAAATAGTGGCACTAATTTTTCGTAATAGATTTCTTCATTTGTCATTGAAAGCTTTTTTATAAATGGCAAAAGCAAAAATAAAAGAGAAAAAATATAAATGAAAATCCAAATATAAAAAGTAAAAAAGTTGGGTACAAGTGGATTTTCATACATTTCTAAAATATCTTTATATTTGTGTAAAAAAAATACTCCAACATAAGACATATAAGAAAAAATCAATGTCAAAATGAACATTATTAATCCGATTAGATAATTTTTATTTTTTAATTTCTTGTTCATAAGTCCTCCTAAAAATCTCAATAGATATTTACCCATTTTTAAAATAATTTGAATTTTTAATTTTTATTTTTTGAAAATCACAAAATTTTGAAAAAATCTTATAAAAAATAACTTTATTTCGCTAATAAGCTATTGACAAAGAAATATTGTATGTAGTATAATACAGAAAACGTTATCTTAATTGTCGATAAATGATAAGTTTTGACTAAAAGCGATATAATCTCATAATTGGTTGAGAGTTTCTACGACTTACCGTAAATAAGTGGCTATGGCTTTTAAAGATTAATAGTTAATCTTAAAATAACTATAACTATTAAATTAGAAAAAAATTATGAAGGAGGATCCTTATGGACTCAAAAACAAATGGTTTTCTAAATAGGTTTTTTCATCTTAATGAAAATAATACTAATGTAAAAACTGAAATTATCGCTGGAATCACTACTTTTATCACTATCGCATATGTGTTGATAATTAACCCTCAAGTTTTGTCTTCGCCTTTTGAAATTATGGGTGATAGCCAAATGGCTCAAAAAATTTCAAACGGTGTATTTATAGGAACTTGTCTTGGTGCCTTTATTGGTACAATTTTAGTTGCTTTTTATGCAAAACTTCCTTTTGCTCAAGCTCCGGGCATGGGCCTAAGTGCATTTTTTGCTTATACTACTATGCTTGGTATGGGATATTCTTATGCCCAAGCTCTTGTAATTGTTTTTATCTCAGGAATATTATTTATTGTAATCACAGCTCTTGGAATTAGGGAGGCAATTATTCGTGCAATTCCCGATTCTATAAAACTTGCTATGACACCTGGAATTGGTTTGTTTATAACTATAATTGGTTTGAAAAATGCAGGTCTTGTTGTAGGTAACGAGGCAACTTTGGTTTCTCTTGTAGATTTTGCAAAATGGAGAGGTCCTGATGCAAATGTAGAACTTGTTATGGGTGCAGTCCTTTCACTTATTGGACTTTGTTTGATAGCAATTTTATCTTACAAAAAAGTTAAGGGAGCAATTTTGATTTCTATTTTAGCTTCAACTCTTTTAGGTATTCCAATGGGACTAACTCACATTTCAAAATTAAGTTTAAATTTAAGTTCACAAGTTAATGACTTTTTTGAAGTTTCATTTTTTAATTTAGATTTCGCAGGACTTTTTGCGGGAGAAAATATGTGGACATCAATTTTTACAGTAACTATGCTTGTTCTAAGCTTTTCACTTGTAAATATGTTTGACTCACTTGGAACTTTGCTTGCAGCAGCAAAACAATCTGGTCTTGTTGATGAAAAAGGAGAAGTTATTAATTTGAAAAAAGCTCTAATGAGTGATGCGATTTCTACTGCAGCAGGAGCTTTAGTTGGAACAAGTACAGTAACTACAGTTGTAGAATCATCAGCAGGTATTGCAGAAGGTGGAAGAACAGGACTTACAAGTCTTACAACAGCAATTTTATTTTTACTATCAATAATATTTGTGCCAATTATTTCAATAATCCCAGCACAAGCTACAGCACCAGCCTTAATTTTCGTAGGAATTTTGATGCTTGGTGGAGTAAAAGACATAGATTTTAACGACATAACAAATGCACTCCCAGCATTTTGTACAATAGTTTTCATGCCATTTACATATTCAATAGCAAATGGTATAGCACTTGGCTTAATCACATATTGTATAGCAAAATTCTTTACAGGACAAAAAGATCAAATAAAACCACTAACACTAATAATTGCCCTTACCTTTGTATTTAGGTATGCCTTTATAACCTTAGGGTAGGTGAGAAAATGACAAAAACTTATGCCCTAAAGGGAAATATAATTTATAGCAAAAATCAAAACGAAATAAATTGTTTTGAAAATTCTTATTTAATTTGCCAAGATGGAAAATCAATGGGAGTTTTCGAAAAATTAGATGAAAAATATAAAGACATAGAAGTAATAGATTTTGGAGAAAAAATAATTTGCCCAGGTCTTACAGATCTTCATATCCACGCCCCTCAATATAATTTTAGGGGTATGGGCATGGATTTGGAACTTTTGGATTGGTTAAACACTTACACTTTTCCAAGCGAGGCAAAATTTAAAGACGAAGATTATGCCAAAAGATCTTACCAAAGATTTGTAGATTATTTAAAATATGGACCAAATACAAGACATGTAATTTTTGCAAGTCTTCATGTAAAATCTACACAAATTTTGATGGATTTGATGGAAGAATCAAAAATGGTTTCATTTGTTGGAAAAGTTAATATGGATAGAAATGGTGGAGTAGACCTTGAAGAAAAAGATGCAGATGAATCAGAAAAGGCCACACTTGATTGGCTTGAATCTATCAAAGGAAAATACAAAAACACCTATCCAATTTTAACACCAAGATTTATCCCATCATGTACTGATGAATTGCTTGAAAAATTAAGAAAAATAAAAGATGAGTACAATCTTCCTATCCAATCCCACTTATCAGAAAATTTGGGAGAGATAGAATGGGTAAAAGAATTAATTCCAAAGGCTAAATTTTATGGAGATGCTTACAATATTTTTGATTTATTTGGCAAAAATAACAAAACGGTAATGGCTCATTGTGTATATTCAAATGATGATGAACAAGATTTGATAAAAGAAAATGAAGTTTTCATTGCACATTGCCCAGATTCAAATACAAATTTAACATCAGGAATTGCTCCAGCAGGAAAATATCTAAGAGAAGGACAAAAAATTGGACTTGGTTCAGATGTTGCAGGAGGAACTCACGCATCAATTTTTAAAGCCATGGCAGATGCCATAAAAGTTTCAAAATTAAGATATAGATTAGTTGACGAAAAAATAAAACCATTAAGCCTTGAAGAAGCATTTTATATGGCAACTTTAGGCGGAGGAGAATTTTTTGGAAAAGTCGGTTCATTTGAAAAAGGCTACGAATTTGATGCTATAGTAATAGATGATGAAAAATTATTAGAAGAAGATAAATTCAACTTAAAACAAAGACTTGAAAGAATAGTATATTTGTCAAAAGATGAAGATGTAGTTTCAAAATTTGTAAGAGGAAATAAAATATTTTAAAAAACTTCGCCTGTTTTAAAGCAGGCGGAGTTTTTTTGTTGATAAAAACTATTTATAAATTTTAAAATCGGAAGGATTTTTATGGATTTATTTTAATCTTTTTTACAAAGTTATAAAACTTACTTGCCTACTTTTTTAATATTTATTAAAATAAAATAAAAATTATTATTTTCTGTTATAATAATACTAGGAGTAAATTATGAAAGAAAAGAATTTAAAAAGAGATGGATTTCAAAGTAAGTGGGGCTTTATTTTAGCTTGTATAGGTTCGGCTGTTGGTATGGGAAATATTTGGAGATTTCCAATTCTTGTTTCTCAATATGATGGGATGACTTTTTTGATTCCATATTTTATATTTGTAATTTTAATTGCATCAACAGGAGTTATAAGTGAGATGGCTTTGGGAAGATTTACGGAATCTGGAACTGTTAGAGCTTTTAGTAAATGCACCGAATTAAGATACAAGAATAAAAAAATTGGAGAAAGACTTGGAATAATTCCAGTTGTAGGTTCGCTTGCCCTTGCTATTGGCTATACTTGCGTAATGGCTTGGATTTTTAAATACACTTTTATGGCTTTTTCTGGAGATTTGAAAGCTATGGGAAATAATATGGACCTAATTGGCGAAACTTTTTCAAAAACAGCAAGCGGGGCAAATCTTTGGATAGTAATAGCCATAGTTGTAAGTTTTTTTATTATGATTTTGGGTGTTTCAAAAGGAATAGAAAAATCAAATAAAATAATGATGCCAACACTTTTTATTTTATTTGTATTTCTTGCAATTTATATTTCAACAATGAAAGGCTCATCAAAAGGCTACGAATATATTTTTACCATCAACAAAGATTTAATAAAAAATCCAAAAGTTTGGATATATGCCTTTGGCCAAGCATTTTTTTCACTATCAGTAGCAGGATCTGGAACAATAATTTATGGCTCATATTTATCAAAAAAAGAAGATCTCATTGCATCCGCAAAAAATGTGGCGATTTTTGATACAATAGCATCACTTATGGCATCTTTTGTAATAATTCCAGCCATGGCAACAACAAATACACCGCTAGATACAGGCGGGCCAGGACTTATGTTTATATACTTAGTAAATGTTTTAAATTCTATGCCAGCTGGAAGATATTTGGGAATAATTTTTTACCTTTGCGTTTTATTTGCAGGAATTAGCTCAATTATAAACCTATACGAATCATCAGTAGCCTATTTGCAAGAAAAATTTAATTTTTCTAGAGAAAAATCAACCCTTATAATTCATATTTTTGGTTGCATAATTGCAATATTGATTCAAAAAATTGTAGGAGAGTGGATGGATGTGATTTCGATTTATGTTTGCCCATTGGGAGCAGGACTTGCTGGAATAATGTTTTTGTGGGTGGGAGGAAAAGAATTTGCCCTAAAAGCAGTAAACCAAGGAGCAAAAAAACCAGTCGGAAATTTTTATTTTCTACTTTCAAAATATATATACGTAGGAGCAGCACTAATAGCCTTGATAGCAGGAGCAATTCTGGGAGGAATAGGCTGATAAATCATATAAAAGTAAACGAGATACTTATTTTATCTAGTTAGAGCGCAGACAAAGTCAGTTTAATAGTTCATTAATAATTCAAAAATAAAATTATGCTAAAACTCATCTCGAATAGATGATTGTGCCTTGATTTGGGAAGATTTGTCAAGGACATAAACAAAATTTCTTTGACAAATTTATATCTTCTCTGTTTCTCTCTTGATTAGCCTTAGTATTTTATCTTTGTATGTTTCTCCTGTACCTTGCTTGAAATGTAGGTTTACAGTATATTTTGTCTTTCCAATATCCATTGTTAACTGTTTATTAGGTGGTGTTTTTATTTTTCTTTTTTCGTCTTCCATAAGTCCTCCTTTCCGATTTTGACAAAGAAAAAACAGTAAATCTTTTTTTGACTTACTGTTCTGTGAACTGCTATGTTATAGCCTATGTTTAGTTGTTTAGGTTAGACAAACTGTGAGTTATCAGTTTGTAAATCTTAATAAATATCCATTGGGATCTTGTATTAAGAACTCAATTTGTGTTTCTTCTGTACCATTAACTTGATATTTATTTCTTGTTAGTTCTCTATATATTTCAAAATTTAGAGTTTTCACTAATTTATAAAGTTCTTCAACATCTTCAACTGCTATTGAAAAATTTATACCCCTTCCCAAGGGATAACTTAATTCGCCCGTGTTCCACCCATCATCATGAATTTGTTCAAACATAAACTGACTATCTTGAAAAGACATGAAAACAAATTTTTCATCATTGCGTTCGTATTCTACTTTGAATCCTAATCTACTATAGAATCTTTTTGTTTTATTAATATCAAAAACTGAAAACTCTGGAATCATCTTATTAAAATCCATCTTCATTTCCCCTTACAACTTCAAATTTGTTTTGCTCAATATTTATAGCATTATACCATTTTTTCACTTAGTTTTATAGGTCTAACCCGTTCCTCTTTACCTGTGATAGTTGCTTTTCTTGTTCCTGTAACTGCTCTATACAGGTCTTAACTTTTTCAGCCTGTTCTACTTCTTCTCTTATTTCTAATATTTGACTATATAGGATCTTTTTATCTTTCTTCAAAGTGGTAAGTTCCGATTTCCATTTGGATATATTTAAGGTCTTACTTTCCCCTAAATGCTCTTTGAGATGTTTCTTTGCACTTTCAAATAAAATAAGCTCTGCTGTATGCTCATTATAAAAATCTTCCTGTTTTATTTTCTTTAACTTTGCATAGGCTTTGTAGATGTCCTTGTACTTCAAATATTTTTCTGCTTGGTCTATAAGTTTGGTGTTATCATCAATTCTCTTTTCAGTATCTTTCAAGGCTCTTGTGATTTTGTAATTCTTATCTCTTAAAGTAACTATATTTTCTTTGAGTTCAGATAAGGAAGTGATGTTTTTCTCTTTTAGAAACTGATAACTTTCAATGTATTTCTCTAAGTCTGCATTATTGTTATCTGCATTTTTACGGATAAGATTTTCAAAGATTGATTGCAAATTTTCTTTGGGTGGAAGGGTGGACTTTGTATTTTGATTTTCTTCTTTTTCTTCTTTTCCAATTCCCCTTATCCAATTTAACAATGCTTTAATTCGTCTTGATATTTCTTTTAGTATCTTGTTTTGATGTTTGATTTCTCGGTTTATATTTCCTCTGTCGATGGTTATGCCTTTTTTCTCCATTTGACTTGCCGATACGCCTAAATGAATAGTCGGTATTTGTTCTATGCCTTGTCTTTGATAAGAACGATGGTCAACTTTATCATATATGCTGTTTTCTTCAAGATATTTATTTGTAATGTCTGCCCATGCTTTTCGCCAATGCTCTGCCTTGTCTTGCTTGTTCCAATCGACTGTATCTATTTTTCTTGTTTTGAAATTGCCATTTTTAAGTTTTACTTTTTCTCCGTTTTCATCAAGGATATATTCCTTTTTTTGATTTTGCTCCCCATGTTGTATCTTCGTTTAGTGGTCTCATGGTAAGTAAGATATGACAATGAGGGTTTCCCTCATTTTTATTGTGCAATGCAATGTCGGCACACATACCAACTTTCACAAAATTTTCTTTTACATATTCTCGTACAAGATTTATCTGTTTTTCTCGATTTAATTCTTTGGGTAAGGCGATTTCTATTTCTCTTGCAAGCTGTGAATTTTTACTTTTTTCTATTTTCTCGACACTGTTCCATAAGACAGAACGATTTACAAATTCCTGCGGTGCATTTTGTGGTAGTAGAATTTCTGTATATGCTATTCCGCCTTTTCTTGTAAAGTCGTGGACTATTCCGTCATACTCATTTTTTATCTTTTCGCCACTTCGATAGGCGGAAGCTGCCACTGCACTTTTGCCTTTGCCTCTTGAGATAATCTTTATACAAAGATGATATATCGCTATAGGAAAAAACCTCCTCTCTTTTTTGATGTGGGTACGGTGGCGATGATAAAGACTTCCTAAAAAAATCGGATAGCTTTTATCGGTTTTCTTTTTGGAAGTACACAAGGGGTAGGAAATTTATTTCCGTAGGGGAGTGTAACTCCCCTGTATCAGCGTTAGCTGATATGCCCTCTGCTAAGAGCCTTCGGAGAACGCACACACCTGTTAAGGTGTATATGTGCGCCTTTGTAAACAAGGGACTATTCCTCTGTTTCCGTTACTTCTTCTTGTGTTTCTGTATTTTTATTTTCGCTTTGTCCTCGTTTCTCTATGATTTTTAAGATTTTTTGATTGATTATTTCTTTGATATTTTGGAATGTGATGAGCTGATAAAATTCATCTTTGGTAAAATCCTTGCTTTCGTTAAAGATACTTTCAAATACTCCTCCTTTTTCATAAAGGCGTCTATCTCTCTTTTTGCGTTCTTCCTGTTTCTGTTTACTGATTAGCTTTTTTCTTTTGTTTTGTAACTGCTTGATTTCTTCTTCTGCCATTAAAATTTTTTCATCTATGTTTTTCATTTTCTGTTTCCCTCTCTTTCAAATTTTGAGCAAAGAAAAAACAGTAAACCGATTTGATTTACTGTTCTTATGGTATCTCTTATCAAATTATTAAATTGTTTATGCAACTCTAAATTTATCTTCCTAAAAAGCCAACAAACAAAGCTTGAATTGTAGCTATAATTGGTACAAAAAAAAATGGAACTAATAAAAAATGTTCTCGAATTGCCAAATGTTTCATCCAATTATTAAACTCATAATCTTTGTGTCCCTCTGTTCCCGGAATAACTATCTTTTCTTTATATTTTCCTTGAAATAAGAGACAATCCAATAACAAAAAATCTCCTATATTTAATATACTCCACTGAATGTATCCCATCCAAAATATATTCCAAAAGCCAACGACTCCTGAATGTAAAATACTTATTGTTGAATAAATAAAACAAACTCCCACAATAATGATAGTAAGTGTCATGTTTATCTTTTTCTCTTGCTTTGTCATTTGTTTCGGAGCTGTTTTTTGGATAGCCTTTGGATAAGAATCCAAAAAGAATCTTGGATTAATAAGTACCAAAGAAGCCACTGCACCGTTAAAAATAGCTGCTATAGCAATTCCGACAAGAATTGCCTGTATTAAATCCATAAAATCATCTCCCTTTTGCTTTTAAATTCATATTACTTTGTAAATAATAATTTAATATTACTTTTTATATGCAATCATTACACCAACTGGTGCAAGACCTCCATTTACCAATTTCATTTCAGCTACTGAAAATCCATATTCATGGGTAAATTCTTCAAATTCCTTTTTATCCCATTCTTGATACATCTTAAATCCTAAAATAGACATCAACCTTTTTATAATTTTTCTTTGTTTTCCCTCTTTCCATAGAAAAGTGGGGGCGAATAAAGTCCCATTAGGTTTTAACACCCTATATATTTCTTTCATCGCCTCATCCGGTTTAGGCATAATATGAAGTGCATTAGCTATTACTACACAATCAAATTTCTCATCTGTATAAATCAATGAAGTAGCATCAGCTATTTCAAAGACAAGGTTCTCGTATTCTCCATGTTTTCTTGCTTCAAAAATCATTTGTTTAGAAAAATCAGTTGCAATCCAACTTTTCGTATATTTTGAAAGGTTAAAGGATAATTGACCTGAACCACAAGCAAGTTCAAGTACATTCATATCCTTACTCAAATAGGGGGTTATGTATCCGCAAACTTTATCATAAACACCTTTATCCTTCTTCATAAAAGGAGCATACAACTTGGCGAATTTATCCCAAAATTTTTTGTTACTCTTATCACTCATCAGCAAAACTCCTCCCAACAACAAATTTTAAACTCTCTCCGCTTTTAGCATTTCACATTATTCCTTAAAGATGAAAGCTAATTGCAAGTTAGTCTAAATTAACTAATGATATTTTACCATTTTTAAGTCATTTTTCTATGCCCGCTTTTCATAGTACTTGACAGTTACCTATAAAGTTAAAATACACATCAACTTGTTGTTTTCTGTCTTTGCCTTTTCTTCCCCCTGTGGCTTCATGGACTACAACTTTTTCTATATACTCATTTATCATTTGTACTGTCAGTTCCTCAATATCTATATATTTCTCTATCATTTTTAGGAATTTATCGGTATCAATTTTCTCTGATGATAGCTTTCTATTTCATTTTCAAAATACTGTATTTGCTTTTCTAAGTCTTGTTGCTCGGTATCATAGGTATTAAATAATCTATCAAAGTGTTTTACAGGAATTTTTCCAAGTGCGTGGTCTTCGTATAGCTTTGTTATGAGGGTTGTTAATTCTGCATTTCTTGATGACAGTTTTTCTAACTTCTCATTATCTCCTTGATACTTTTCTTCTCTTTTTTCATCGGATAATTTGTTCATCACTTTTAGAAATTCTTGCTTTTCTTCTTTTGCAAAGTCTGTGATTTCTTTGATTAATTTTAAGAGAATTTCATTCACTGTTTTTACTTTGATGTAGTGCATACTGCAAGAGCCTTTTCTGTGTCTGTAATGTTGGCATACGAAACAATAATCACAATCATATTTCTTTTCTTTATGTTCTGCCGGCTCTCTGTAACTTAACTTTCCTCCACAATCTGAACAGATTAAAAGTCCTGTAAATGGGTGTGATGTTGTTCCATACTTTGGACTTCTTCTTACTGTTTTTCTTAATCTTTGTGCGTTACTCCATGTTTCTTCATCAATGATAGCTTCATGGGTATTTTTGAAGATAATAAGTTCATCTGCTTTTGCCTTTCTTGGTTTTGTAGTCTACACTAATTGTCTTTCCCAATACAGTATGTCCCATATATTCTTGCTTTTCTAAGATATATCCTACTGTGGTCGGTGTCCAAAAATATGGGTCTTCTATTCCTCTTTTCTTGGAACTGTGGTTATTTTCGGGATAATGTATTTCTGCATAGGCTGACGGTATAAGGACTTTATCTTTAGTTAGTATATCTGCTATCTGTGTTACTCCATATCCTTCTATTACAAGCCTGTAAATGCGTTTTACGACCTTTGAACTCTCTTTGTCGACAAGTAGTTCCTGCTTGTTCTTTGGGTTTCTAAAATAGCCGTATGGAACGCTTGGCGATACTCTTTTGCCCTCTTCCATTCTTGCTCTGAAGATAGATTGTATTTTCCTTGAGGTATCTCTTGCATACCATTCGTTCATGATGTTTAGAAATGGGGTAAAGTCGCTTTCTGCTTGTTTCTCACTGTCTATTCCGTTGTTGATGGCGATAAATCTTACTCCCTTTTCTTTGAACAGTATTTCGGTGTAAAAGCCTACTTTGAGGTAATCTCTGCCAAACCTACTCATATCTTTTACTATCACAGTAGATACTTTGTTTTCTTCTACTGCTTTTATCATTTTTTGAAATCCCTGTCTATCAAAGGTTGTTCCGCTTACTCCGTCATCAGTATAGTGATAGATATTTGCAAAGCCGTTTCTTTTGGCATAGCTTTCAAGTAGTTGCTTTTGATTGATGATATAGTTACTTTCTCCTTGAAGCTCATCATCTCGACTTAAACGCTCATAAAGGGCTGTTTGTCCTGTTCTTTTCGTATTTGACATGAGAATTACCTCCTTTCCAAGTTTTTATTATTTTCTCTGTCCTTATAAGGCTAATCCTTTTGGCACAATCATCCATAAAACTAGTGTGATAACACGAAAAAGTTTGTAAAACAAACGTGTTTTAGTGTGAGTGAAACGAACGCATGGAGAGATCCCATGAGATTTCTCCGCTCGTTGCACACGATAAATCGGGATAAACAACCGAAATCAACGATTGTTTATCTGGTCGAAATGAGTAATTTTTTTTAGTTTGTCAACAATCTGACGAGATACTTATTTTATCGCGTTTTTTTATTGCGAAAAATTAGTTTGTAAAATCATATTAAATTTTTATTTTTTATCTAAAAAATATTTTAAACCAGCGTTAATTTTTAATCAGCTTTTAGCAAATGGTTTTAAAAATATTAATTTTACTGAAATTAATTTCGTAAAATTCAAAAATCATATATTGGAAAACGGGAAAACGAATTTTGTGGATTTATTTTGTGAAAGTTATTTCAAAATAAATTAAAATATTGAAATTATATTTACGATGTAATATACTGTAACCATCAAGGAGGTAGATATGGCTGATATAGAGGAAATAAGTTCTATTAAAGGGAAATTAATAGTGTCATGTCAAGCCTTGCCAGATGAGCCTTTACATTCATCTTTTATTATGGGAAGAATGGCAAAAGCTGCTAAGCAAGGTGGAGCAAAGGGTATCAGAGCTAATACTAGTGAAGATATTAAAGAAATAAAAAATGAAGTTGATTTGCCAGTTATTGGTATTGTAAAAAAAGATTATGAAAATTCTAAAGTTTATATTACACCAACTATGAAAGAAGTTGATGATTTGATTTCATCTAAGGCAGAAATAATTGCTATGGATGCTACTAAAGATTTAAGACCTGGTGGAATTGGAATTGATGAATTTTTTAAGGAAGTTAAGAAAAAATATCCTAATCAATTATTTATGGCTGATTGTTCTACTGTTGATGAGGCTATAAATGCTGACAAACTTGGATTTGATTTTATCGGAACAACTTTGGTTGGATATACTGACCAATCTAAAAATGATAAAATCGAAGAAAATGATTTCAAAATTCTTAGAGATATTTTAAAAAATGTAAATAACAAAGTTATTGCTGAGGGAAATATTAATACACCTGAAAAAGCCAAGAGAGTTCTTGAGCTTGGTGCTTACAGCGTAGTTGTTGGTTCAATTATTACTAGACCACAAGTTATAACTAAAAATTTTGCTGAAAAAATTAATGAATTAGAAAAATAAAAAATAAAAATATAAAGGAAGGGAAAAATTATGAGAAATTTAGACAAATATAAGGGAGTTATTCCAGCATTTTATGCTTGCTACGATGAAAATGGAGAAATTAGTCCAGAAAAAGTAAGAGAGCTTACAAAATATCACATAGAAAAAGGTGTGAAGGGTGTTTATGTAAATGGTTCTTCCGGGGAATGTATCTACCAAAGTGTTGAAGATAAAAAAATTGTTCTTGAAAATGTAATGAAAGAAGCTAAGGGAAAACTTACTGTTATAGCTCACGTGGCTTGCAACAATACAAAAGATTCTATGGAACTTGCAGCTCACGCTGAAAGTTTGGGCGTTGATGCTATTGCAGCTATTCCTCCAATTTATTTTAGACTTCCAGAATATTCTATTGCATCTTATTGGAATGATATTTCTTCTGCTGCACCAAATACTGATTTTGTAATCTACAATATTCCACAACTTGCTGGAGTTGCTTTGACAGGTTCATTATTTGCTGAGATGAGAAAAAATCCTAATGTAATTGGTGTTAAAAATTCTTCAATGCCAGTTCAAGATATTCAAATGTTTAAACAAGCTGCTGGAGATGATTACATAATTTTCAACGGTCCAGATGAACAATTTATTTCTGGAAGACTTATTGGAGCTGAGGGAGCAATCGGTGGAACTTACGGTGTAATGCCAGAATTAATTTTGAAAATGGATGAATGTCTAAAAAATAAAGATTTAGAAAAGGCTTGCGAAATTCAATATGATGTTGATGCAATAATTTATAAAATGTGCGAAGCTCGTGCAAATTTATATGCAGTAATCAAGGCTATTTTAAAAATAAATGAAAACTTAGATCTTGGTGGGGTTAGAAAACCATTAGAAAATTTGGTTGATTCTGATATGGAAATTGTAAATGAAGCAGCTAAAATGATAAATGATGCAAAAAATAAATATTTAGGCTAAGGAGAAATAAAATGCAGGGATTTACAAAAATTGATTTAGCAATATTAATTGTATATTTGGCAGCAGTATTGTTTGCAGGTCTTCATTTTTCTAAAAAAGAAATGAAGGGCAAAGAATATTTTAAAGGCGATGGAACAGTGCCTTGGTGGGTAACATCAGTTTCTATTTTTGCAACACTTTTAAGTCCGATTTCCTTTCTTTCTCTTGCAGGAAATTCTTATGCAGGAACTTGGATTATGTGGTTTGCACAACTTGGAATGCTTGTAGCAATTCCTTTTACTATAAAATTTTTCTTACCAATTTATAGTAAACTTGATATAGACACAGCTTATCATTATCTTGAATTAAGATTTGATAGTAAAGGTTTAAGAATTCTTGGTGCTATTATGTTTATAATTTACCAAGTTGGTCGTATGTCAATTATAATGTATCTTCCATGTATGGTTTTATCAAAACTTATGGGAATAAATGTAAATATTTTGATTATAATCATGGGAGTTATAGCAATAATTTATTCATATACTGGTGGATTAAAATCAGTTTTGTGGACAGATTTTATCCAAGGATCAGTTTTACTTATTGGAGTAACTTTTGGACTATTTTACTTGATGGCAAATATTAATGGTGGATTTGGAGCAGTTGCAAACGAGCTTTTCACAAATCACAAATTTTTAGCAGTAAACGAACCAATATTTGATGCAAATATATTTAAGGATTCAATATTTTTACTAATATTTGGAGCAGGCTTAAACACAATAGGCTCTTATGTTTCAAGTCAAGATATTGTACAAAGATTTACAACAACAACTGATACAAAAAAATTAAACAAAATGATGATAACAAATGGTTGTCTATCAATTTTTATAGCAACAGTATTTTATTTAATAGGAACAGGACTTTACGTATTTTATAAAGTTCAAGCAAATCCATTGCCACCAGCAGCACAACAAGATCAAATTTTTGCATCATGGATTGCTTTTGAGCTACCAGTAGGATTTACAGGAATTTTACTTGCAGCAATTTATGCAGCAAGCCAATCAACACTTTCAACAGGATTAAACTCAGTTGCATCAAGCTGGGCTTTGGATATTCAAGCAAGCTTAAATAAAGATTTAAGTTTAGAAAAACAAACAAAAATCGGTCAAAGAGTTTCATTAATAGTAGGAATCTTTGCAATAATCGTTTCAATGATTTTGGCAAACGGAGATATAAAATCAGCTTACGAATGGTTTAATGGATTTATGGGACTTGTTTTGGGAATACTTGTAGGAACATTTATCCTTGGAGCATTTACAAAAACTGCAAATAAATTTGGAGCAACACTTGCCTTTATTGCAGCAAGTGGAGTTATGATTTATATAAAATACTTCGTAGATCCAGCAAAAATTTCTTTCTGGTCATATTCAATTATATCAATAGTAGTATCTTTGGTAGTAGGACTTGTTGCATCAGCAATTTACAATAAAGTTAAGGGAAATGAAACTACACTACCAAAAAATACAACAATTTATAATTAAGATTTGGAGTTTGAAATGATATTTGGAAATATAAAAAAATTAGATGAATTTTCATATCTAAGCGAAAAAATTAAAGAATGTTTTGATTTTTATAAAAATAATGATATGAAAAAAATGGAAAAAGGGACTCATCCTATAAAAGGAGAAGAACTTTTTGTAAATATCGTAGAATATGAAACAACTACTCCTGAAAATAGATTTTGGGAAGCTCATAAAGATTATCTCGATCTTCATCTTATGCTTGATGGAAGTGAACAAATTGATTTAAATTTTATCGATAATATGGACTTGGGTTCTTATAAAAAAGAAGATGATTATCAAGCAATGGAAGGCGAAAAAAATTCATCAGTAATTTTAACTGAGGGAGATTTTCTAATTTGTTATCCTAATGATGGTCATATGACAGCCATAAAAGTTAAAAATCCACAAAAAATTAAAAAAGCAATTTTTAAAATCAAATTATAGGATATAATAGAGGCAGTGTGATGAGCATTTGCCTCTTATTTTTTAAAAGGAGATATTATGAAAAAATATATAAGCATAGATATTGGCGGAACAGCTATAAAATATGGACTAATTGATGATAAGGCAAATATTTTAGAAAATTATGAAATCGAAACAAATGCCCAAAAAGGCGGAGACCATATCCTAAATGAAGTTATAAAAATCGTAGAAAATTTTGTAAAGAAAAATCAAAATGACCAAATAATGGGAGTTTGTATTTCAACAGCAGGCGTAGTTGATACAAAAAACGGCTCAATTTATCACGCATCAGACTTAATACCAAATTATATTGGAATAAATTTTAAAAAGGCAATCAAAGAAAAATTTGATCTTCCTTGTCAGGTTGAAAATGATGTGAATTGTGCAGGATATGCAGAATATAAATCTGGAGCATCAAAGGACAGCTCAGTTTGTCTTACTCTTACAATTGGAACAGGAATTGGTGGATGTGGAATAATTGATGGGAAAATAATCCACGGGGCAAATGGTTCAGCTTTTGAAGTTGGATATATTAATATTAGAAATGATAAATTTGAAAATCTGGGCTCAGCAAAAACTTTGGTTGAAAAAGTTGCTAAAGAAAAAAATGAAGATATTTCTTTTTGGAATGGAAAAAAAGTTTTTGAAAATGCAAAAAAAGGCGATGAAATTTGCATAAAGGCAATTGATGAAATGTGTGATGTTTTGGGACTTGGAATTGCAAATTTATCTTATATGTTAAATCCTGATACAGTCGTACTAGGCGGAGGGATTATGGCACAAGAAAAATATTTGAAAAAAAGAATTGAAGAAAAAATTTCCCTATATTTGGAAAAAAGGTTTTTCGACAATATGACCTTAAAATTTGCAAAACACCAAAACCAAGCAGGAATCTTGGGAGCTTATTATAATTTTAGAGATTTGGAAGAAGAAAAATAGGAGAATATTTTGGACTATTATAATAAATCCGTTGTAGAAATAATAGAATCAAATTACGATAATTTTACAGAAGTTGAAAAAAATATAGCAGATTTTTTCATTCACAATAACAAAAGAGAAGATTTTTCCAGCAAAACCATAGCAGAAAAATTATTTGTATCTCAAGCCTCCCTTTCAAGATTTGCACAAAAATGTGGATTTAGGGGATACAGAGAATTTGTTTACCAATATGGGGAAGATTTTGTAGAAAAAAATGAAGATATAAATGGAAATGTAAGCCAAGTTTTAAATACTTACCAAGAATTATTGAACAAAACCTACAGCTTAATCGATGAAAGTCAAATCAAAAAAGTAATAAAATATATAAGCAAGGCTCACAGAGTTGTAGCTTGCGGAAAAGGCTCATCAGGACTTGCAGCAAACGAAATGGAACTTAGATTTATGAGAATTGGAGTAAATATAGATTCCATAACAGATTCTGATCAAATGAAAATGAGAGGAGCTTTTCACGATGAAAATTCTCTAATTTTTGGACTTAGTATAAGCGGAAATACAAGTGAAGTTTTGCTTTTTTTATCACAAGCACACAACAAAAATGCAAAAACAGTTCTTATAACTTCACAAGTTAGAGATTTGTACCAAGATTATTGCGATGAAGTAATCCTTGTTCCATCATTACAACATTTAAACTATGGAAATGCAATAAGCCCACAATTTCCAATTTCTATTATGGTTGATATTTTATATTCATATTTTGTAAAAGAAGATAAAAATATCAAAGAAAAACTTCATGGGGACACATTAAAAGCCTTAGGAACTAAATAATTTGTAAAATATTTAACGCGTAAATTTCTTGACATTTTTCATTTTGAAAATATCCTAAATATAGGAGATTAAAATGATAAGAGAAAAAATTATAGAAAATGTAGGTATTATTTACCTTGATAGACCAGAAATAATCAATTCCTTGAATATGGAAATGGTAAAAGATATAGAAAAGATTTTGAAAAAATGGGAAGATGACAAAAAAATAAAGGCGATTTTATTTGATTCGCTTTGCCAAAAAGGATTTTGTGCAGGCGGAGATTTAAAATCAATTTATTACGATTACCTTTTAAATGATAAATGCAAAAACAAAGACGAATTTTATGAAGAAGAATTTGTTTTAGATAAGTACGTAAAAGATTACAAAAAACCAATTATAAGCCACTATTTTGGAATAGTTATGGGCGGAGGAATAGGACTTACTGTAAATTCAGATTTTATAATTGCAGACGAAAGCGTAAATTGGGCTATGCCAGAAACAAGATTAGGTTTTGTGCCAGACGTTGGAGTCTGCAAACATATTTCAAAACTTCCCCAAGCCCTTGGACAATATCTAGGTCTTTGTGGCGAAAGTTTATCATCATCTGATTTAATAAAATATGATTTGGCAGATATTTATATAAAATCAAAAAATTACGATAAAGTTTTAAATATTTTATTTTCCCTATCAAAAAAATATGATGGAGAAAAATTAATAGAAGAATTAAAAAAACAAACACAAAAATATAAGGTATTAGATACTAATTCAAAAATTTCAAAAAATAAAGAAAAATTAGAAAAATACTTTGCCCATTCAAGCATAGAAGAAATTTTAAAAAGTCTAGAAGAAAATAAAGATGATGATTTTGCCAAAAAAACATTGGAAAATTTAAAAGAAAGAAATCTTTTTATGCTTTTTTTACAATTTGAAAAATATTTTATTTGCAAAAACCTAACCAAAGACCAAGTTTTTGACCTTGACCTAAAAATATTAAAATACGCAAGAAAAACAGGAACAATGAAAGAAGGAATAAGGTCATTAATAATAGACAAAGAAAGTCCAAATTGGAAAGAAAAATCACTAGATCAAGTTTCAGTAGAAAAAATGAAATCCTTGCTAGGAATAGAAAAATTATATAAAGAAAGATAAACTTAGGATAAAACCTAGGTTTATTTTTTTAAAAATTTCTAAGTTGATTTAAAAAAATATAAGTTATATACTAATAAAAATACCAAAAAGGAGAAAGTATGGACGTATTATTAGTAATTGATTTGCAAAATGATTTTGTAGATGGAGCGCTAGGAAACAAAGGCAATGATAAGATTGTAAAACCAATAGAAAATTTAGTAGAAAATTTTGATGGAGAAGTAATTTTCACAAGAGATACACACGATGAAAATTATTTAGAAAGCCTAGAAGGAAGTCATTTGCCAGTAAAACATTGCATAAAAAATTCAAAAGGTTGGCAAATAAGAATTGATACAAAAAATCACAAAATAATTGACAAACCATCATTTGGTTCTTATGAACTTGTAGAATATTTAAAGAAATTAAATGAAAAAGAAAAAATCAAAAATATTTATATGGTAGGAATTTGTACAGATATTTGTGTACTTTCAAATGCCATACTCATAAAAAACGCCCTATTAAATACAGAAGTAACAGTAATAGAAGATTTGTGCAAGGCAACAAACGAAAAAAATCACAAAATAGCTCTAGAAGCAATGAAGTCTTGCCAAGTAAATATCATAGATTCTAAAGGGAAATAAAAATTCAAACTCCCCAAAAATAATTTTTAAAAATCTTATAAAATCGACTTCTAAGTTTTAATGTGCAAAAATAATCTTACTTGGAAATTACTTCAGGTGGGAGTGCACAAGATTTAAAGTGAAAAAGTCAGGGATTCAAGTCCCATATTTTCCAAAAAAATATTTTGAAATCTTGAAAAAATAGGCTTTTGTTATATAATCTAATTAAGAGAAAAACTCTTACAAATCCTTGATTTATTCAAGGTGTTATGGTGAACAAACATGGCAACTGCCAAAAAAAGACAGTAGGGCGAACTACTGTCTTTTTTTTTCACTTGTTTTTGGAAAAATATTTTTTTACAAAAAACAATATCAAACCAACCAACAAGGGAAAAATAAAATTTTCCAATATTATGGCGAACAAACTTATCGCCGCCTTCCGCCTATTAAGTAATAGGCAAAATTATTATATCACAACAAATAAATGAAAATCATTAGCCTTGAAAAAATAGGCTTTTGTGTTATAATTTAGATAAGAGAAGAAAACTCTTGTCAAAAAACCCTTGATTAATTTCAAGGAATGGAACGTGATAAATGTGCAATCACCACAAAAAAAGACAGTAGGTCGGAACTACTGTCTTTTTATTTACTTGTTTTTGGAATAATATTTTTTTACAAAAAATAAAATCAAACCAACCAACAAGGGAAAAATAAAATTTTCCATTAGGAACGTGATCAATCCAATCACCACCTTTCACCTATTAAGTAATAGGCAAAATTATTATATCACAATGAGATTTTATTTTTGAAATTATAAATTAAAAAGTTAAATATTTATTTAAATTAGATTAATCTTGTAAAAAATATGGCATTTATTTGTGAAAAAATTTGTGGATTGAAGAATTTTTTTCCATATTGTATAATAAAACCAATATTATTTTGAGGAGATTAATGATGAAAAATAAAGTGAAAATAATGGTAGGAATTCTTTCTTTGGGATTGATTTTTGGGGGATGTAAAAATGAAAATAGCAAGGAAAATCCTTCATCAGATCCTACAATTGCATATTCTAATAAGAATTCAAATAAATCAAACGAAGAAAAAAATAAAAAATCTGATGTTGACAAAAAAGACCAAGGAAAAGTTGTTGATGGGTCAATAAATTCTGAAATTTTAAAACAAAATTGGAAATACAAAGTTTATTTGCCAAATGGTTATGATGAAAAAAGCGATGAAAAATATCCAGTTTTGTATATGCTCCACGGCTTTGGCGGAAATTCTTCTTCAATTCTTGAAAAATCAAATACAAAAGATATGCTAGATAAAATTATGAAAGATAAAGAAAATAAAATGATTGTTGTCTTTGCTGATGGATTTTCTTCATTTTTTGTAGATAGCGACTATGATAAAAAAATGGAATCTGCTATAAAAGAGGAACTTATAAAAGAAATTGATGGAAAATATAAAACAGATGCAAACAAAACAAAAAGAGCAATCGGAGGATTTTCTGTAGGTGGCTACGGGGCAGCAAGCCTCTCACTAAGAAATCCAGATTTGTTTTCAAAAGCTCTTTTGATTTCCCCAACTCTTTGGGACAAACTTGATGAAGATAGCCTTATTAGGAGAAATTATATGGCGTTTTCAGATGGAAAGCAAATGTGGTCTGATGAAGTTTATAAAGAAAAATTTCCTTCAAATTTTATAAATGAAAATACAAAAGATATTAAATTTTATATTAGAGCAAGCGAAGGCGATTCAAAAATAAACATTGAAGATGTAGAAAAATTCAACAAAGACTTAGAAAAATCTGAAATAAATACACAATTCAAAAAAGACGGCAAAGAATTCGACCACGATTGGGATTATTGGAATAAAATTACAGAAGAATCTTATATGTGGGTTTTGGAACAATTTACTAAATAAATTTTGAAAAATTCTCTTGATTTGAAAAAATTAAGAGAATTTTTTTGTTTGAAAAATTTTTCATAATAATTTTTCATAAAAAATAAAATCATCAAAATTTTAAATTTATATTAATAATTTATTTAAATAACATATCTAAAAAAGATTGACTAAAAAACTATAAAGTTATATAATTAATTATGATTAGAAGTGTGTAAAAATGAAGAAATTCTCACTTTTAGTTTTAAAAAATATAACCAATTTCTTTAATTGATTACACTGAAAAAATTCAAATTTCAAAGCTAATTAAAGAAGAAAAAATATTAATTATAAACAAAAATCAAATTTTCAAAAAGGAGTTATTATGAAAAAGATTTTAAGAAAAATGATGTCATTTGTTATGGCTGTTTTTATGGTTTTACAAGTGATGTTACCAGCTTTTGCAAGCTCATCAAAAGCTGAAGAAGAAAAACCAAATTCTATAAAGGGATTAGAGGAGATGAAAGATGATGACGATGTATATTTTTCAATCCTAAAATCACAGGAAATTTATGACAAAAGCAAAAAGAAAAAGGACGAAAATAAATTTTCTATAGCAATTTCTATGCCCGATACCACTTCGAAATTTAGGCTTATAAAAAGAAATGACCTAAAATTGTATGAAGATGGATATTTCGATACAAACGAAAAGGCTAGCAAGGAATATTGGCGAGTAAAAGATATGCTAAACTCCCAAGGTCTTGACCTTGATTTGGAAATCATAAAAGAAGATGAAGGCTATAAAATTGTAACAAAAGAACAATTAGAAAAGCTTGAAGAAGACGAAGATAAGAATATTTACGGTCAAAATTATTCCTACATAGATTTAAAAATAATGGATGATTTTGATTTTAATGAAAAAGGAATTCAAAAATTATTTGATGAAGATAAATTATTATTTAACTTAGAATTTATCAAATACACAAGCCTAGACCCTAATTTCGAACTATACGAAAAAGACGAAAAGGGAAATTTGAAAATCAAAAACCAAGGGGATCTTTTTGCCCTAATTCGTGAAGATAAAATAAAATTATATAATACAAACTCCTTAGAAGAAGATTACAATAAATTAAAAGCTTACAAAGAAGAAAAACAAACCGAACAACAAAAGGCTCAAGATAAAAAAGAGCAAGAAAATGCTCCAAGCCAAAGCCAAGAAGAAAAAGTACAAGATGAAAAATCTTCTTCTAATAAAGAAAATCTTTCACAAGATAAAAAAGAACAAAAAAACAAAGAAGATACAAAAGAAAACAAGGAAAGCAAAACAGAAGTCCAAGTAGAATCAAAGGAAAATACAAAAGAGAACACAGAAAATAAAGATAAAAAAGATTCTACACAAGAACCAAAAAAAGAAGAACAAAAAGAAGAATCTTCACAAAAAACACAAACACAAGAAAAAAGTGAAGATAAAAAAGAAAAGAAAACTACAGAGAAAAAAGGCTTGTTGCCAAAACTTAGAATGTTATTTTTAGGTCAAGATGAACCAGCAAAGGTACAAGTAAGAGCAAACCAAAATAGAGAAAGTGAACCTAGTTTAGAAAACAATAAATTCACAATCATGACAAGGTTTGAAACATCAAACCAAGCTGGTTCTATACAACCAGGTCAACATTTTGATATAAAACTTGACGATAGGCTAATAGTAAAAGATCCAAAAAGTCTAAAACCAATAACCTACAAAAATGATCAAATAGCAACTCCTTCTTATAATAAGGAAACTAATACAATCACATATAGAATAACAAAACAAATTAAAGATAATGCAAAAATTCCTCTAAATATTGATGTTGATTATAATGTTGCAAAAATTAAACAACTTGATGGAGATGCTAAAAAGCATTTTATACAAAATACAATAAGTGGACCTGGAGTAAAAGAAACAAAATTGCCACAAGTTGTAGTAGATGATAAGGGAAATGTAATAAATACAATTGCAGAACCAGGAAGTCATCAAGTTTTAGAAATTGTAGATCAAGGAGAAGATTACCAAGTATATATGGATGCAAATGGTACTCCTGTTTTGACAGATGGAGAATTAACTGCAATTGATTGGACAGTACATTTTTCAGCAACAAAAGACTTACTGGATTTAGGACTTATTTCAAACGCTACTCTAGTAAAAGGATCAGGTTTAAAAAATTTTGAAAATATTATTTTAAATGGAAAACCTATTGATTCAGATGATATAACAACAAACGAAATCGAAGGAAAATTTGGTATAAGAGAATCCAAAAATCATACCCTAAAAGAGTCAACAAAAGATGTTGTAGTTAATTTCCAAACACCAATAATGGGAAAACAACAAACATACATGATAGACTTTTCAGTTTTACTTAAAAATAGAGGGAAAACTGGTGCAGTAAGATTGCTTTTTGATAAAGGGTATCCTGAACAAAAAGTAAAAGATGATACATCCATTCGTGTAGGAATGAATAATAGAACTACAATAATGGGAGAATTTACAAGCAATGATTCTGCAAAATGGACAGTTACAGATGGAGTATCTACAGGAGATGAAAATCATGGTCTTCCTCTTCAAACAAGAGAATTATCAGGAAAACAAAGCCTAACATCATCAAAAATGGCAGTTTATGGAATAGATACAACAACAGGCAAGATGGTTGAAAAAATTGGAGAAACAGACTTAAATAAAACTATTCCAGAAAAAGAAACAAATCCAAGCGAACCTCAACTTCCAGGAAGAATAGCAGTTTACGAATACAAGACTAATATAGATGAAGACGAAGCAGGATATACATTAGCTGGAGTAAACATAAATAAATATGAAGATGTAAAAGTAAATCAAAGTTGGAATAAACTTGACACCCAAAAAATTCCAGACCAAAAGATTATAGTTGAAGATGAAAAAGGAAATACAATAAAAACAATAGATGTTCCTGGAGAAACAGACTATAAAAGTCAAAGAGATTTGGTACTTGATAAGGTAAAAACATGGAATATTTCTGCTGATGGAAAAGAAGAAAAAATAAATCATAAATTAATTCAAGAATTCCCAGCTGATTTTCAAGAAGGTACAAAAACCTACACCTACACAGAAGTAGCTAATTACCAAAAATCAGATGATAAAGTTCATCATCTTGTAAACTGGATATCAGAAAAAGACGAAAGCATAAATGCAAACTTTACAATAGTAAAAACCGATGCAAAAGATGGAAATAAAAAATTATCAGGAGCAACATTTACATTAGAAAATGCTGATGGAGTAAGAGAAGTTATCACAGATGATAATGGTCAAGCTAGATTTTCAAACGTAAAACCTGGCACTTACGTACTTTCAGAATCAAAAGCACCAACAGGATATAAATTAGACCAAGAAGAAAAAGAAGTTATAGTGTCTAAAAATGGAAAAATATCTGTAAGCGGAAATAATGTAAGTATTACAGGAGGAAAAACACAAACCCAATTTAGAGAACATAATCAAAAACCAAGTTGGCCAGATTATATGAACTCAATGGATTTTGCAAAGATAGATGATAATGGAAATATAACAAGCTACATTTACCTAAAACCAAGAGCAAATTATACCGGAGGTTCAACAAATAGAGATACAAGATTAAATCTAAACGTAAACGGTGGACAAATACAAACAGTAGAAGTATTTGATGTCGACCCATACTATAGAGATAAAATTGTACAAGCTATGAAAGACCAAGGTACAGTTGAAAATGCAGAAAATCTTGGTTCGAGTGTCCTAAACAGAGGCGTAGATGATGATATAACAGCAAATAAAAATGTAAAAGATCCTTATACTGGAAAAACTGGTACACAAATAAAATTTCCTAAACAAAGATTTACAAATGATTGGGGATTTTTGGTAAAAGTCACAGCAACAGGAAATAAATCTACATCAGTATCTTACGATTGGTTGACCGATCCTCCACAAGATACATCAAAAAATGCAAGGATACAAGCAGACGTAAATATTTCGTCAGCCGACGCAGACGACAATGAGAGCATAATAAAAATTCAAAACGAAGAGTTGCCAAAACAGTCTGTAAAAATCATAAAAGTAGATGATGATAGACAAAAAAGAAATCCATTAGCAAACGCAAACTTTGTCCTAAAAGATAAAGAAGGAAAAGTATTAAAAACAGTTATAACAGGCGTAGACGGACAAGCAGATTTTGGAAAACTTCCAGCAGGAACCTATAGAATAGAAGAAGAGAAAGCTCCAAGAAATCACAATGAATCAGATGTTTACTTTGAAGTAAATGTGAGTGAAAATGGATCAGTAAAATATACAGCAAAATTCTTGGATGGAGTTGGAACACCAACTAATGGTATAGATTATTATATAGAAAATAAAGATATTGCTGACACAGGAGAAAAATTAAGAGTATTGAATGCTAGTCAAGAAATGACGCTTCCTGAAGGACCAGGATCAGGTTCTGTAGGATATAAACCAGGTGTATGGGAAGCTTATGAATTTGAATCACTCCACTATCATGCAGAGGCTCGTATAGAAGGAGCAAGACCAGGCTCAGTATTTAAAATACAATTTGATCCTAACTTAAACTTTGTACAATATGTTTATGAAATTCCAGATTTAAGAGATGAAAATGGTCAAGTCATAGCAAAAGCATATTTTGACTACCAAACTAATCTTTTGACTTATATATTTACAGAAAATCAAAAACAAGACTTTGCTAATTTCAAACTAGACATTAATGGAATAATTCCAGATAAATATTGGGCACAATACAGTGGAAAATGGACAGTAACAAATATATTGGATCCAGATGGTGTAGCCCAAAAAAATTCATATACGATAGATGCAGATTATGAATGGTATTGGAATCAAGGACCAGGACCATTAACTGCAAATTACTATACAGATATATATGAAGAAAATGGAGAAAAATATTTTAAAGGAGTATCTTACTACAACGCAGTAGATGAAAAAAAATCGAAAGCGGCAAGGACTTTAAGATACGACTGGATATCAGCAATTCAAAAAGAAAGAGTTCCACGTATGGAAAACTACCCAGCAGATGGACCACCAGCTTATGAATTGGATAATATGCAAATTTACAAAGTATATCCATACAAAGATTACTACAATGGAACTCATGGAAATCCAAAAGATATTGTAAATACAAAATTCAAATACATGCCTTTATCTTATGGTGTACGTCCTGAAAAAAATCCTGAAATATATAACTTAGTGTATTCAAGAGACGATTTTACTTCGTCATTCCAAGATAGACAAAGTAACCTTGCAGTTAGATACAATAAAGATAATATTAAATCATCTGGAACTATAAACCAATATAATCATGCAAGACACCCTCTTGAAATAGATGTGCCAGCAATTTCTAATGCAGATGAAGGTTACGTTATAATGCAAACTTTTAAAGTAACAGACTTTGAAAAATATAAGCAAAGATGGAGACTATATTATATGTCTGATGGTAACAGGCAAACTGCATCTTACCAAAAAGGAAATTATAACTCAGCTGCTGCTAGTCAATCTGGAAAAGAAATACCAAAAACTTATGTTCAAATAGTAAAATTACCAAACTTCCCTTATACTGCTGGTAAGTTTAAAATAAAGAAAACAGACCAATCAACAGGAAAAGATTTAAGAGGAGCAGTATTTACTCTAACTTCAAAAAATGGAAATACAATAAATAGGTCTACAGATAATGAAGGTATAGTAAACTTCACAGAGCTTGCGCCTGGAACATATACTTTAATTGAAAGTAAAGCACCAGAAGGATATAAAAAACTTGAAACAAAATGGCAAGTTATAGTAAACGACGATGGAAATGTAAGAATTACAGAAAATTCTATCACTGGAGTAGGCGGAAGATATGAAGGAAAAGATCTAACAATCCCAGTAAGTAATAAGCCAGCTGGAACAAAGTTTAGAGTTTACAAAAAAGATAATGACGGCAAGGCTCTTCCAGGAGCAAAATTTGCAATAACAGATAAAAAAGAAACTACAACAATAGCAGAAGGAATTTCAAATGCTAATGGTTTAGTTGAATTTAATAAGGAATTGCAAGATGGAACATACGTTCTAAAAGAAATCGAAACTCCAAAAGGATATAAAAAGCTTGATCAAAAATGGGTTCTTGAAGTAAGTGACGGAAAAACAAAAGTTTATACCTATGTTTCAGATTCAACACAAACTGATATAAAATCAATCCTTGCTCAAGGCGGAAATTGGATTAATGTAAAAGGAAGAGATACATCAAAGTTCACAAATTATGATAATAGATGGACAGGCTGGGCAGGAAATAATCAAAACGCACGTTACTTAGGAACAAGAATTATTGCAATAAATGAAGAAAAAAATTACGTTGTTCAAAGATTTATAATAAATCCAGAAGCATCCGAAATTGAAGAAAATACAAAAGTGTCAATCCACAGAGAAAAACCACAGTATGATAATATGACTTGGTATGATGGAGATGCTGAATACAAAGTATTCAAATTAGATAAGCCAGTAACAGGATTAATTTCAGATGTAAGACTTGCAAATTACAATGTAGAAGATATAACAGATGAAGTTAAAAAATCTGAAAAAGCAGAAGCAGGAAGATACGGAGAACCTAACCGTTTGGCAATGACATTGCCTCCTACAAAACAACCTATAGTAGTTGATGTAAAAGTTCCATACAGAAATAAAGATGGTGGAGTTGGTCTTGGATTAGATTGGTACTCAGAAGATAATCAAATTTATTGGAAGAGTGATTACTACGAAAAAGTTTCAGATATCAAAAAATCTGACCCAATAATTGGAGAGGCTGGGAATATAAAAGGAACTTATATTTCAGAGGACTCACTTGATGTAACAAACGAAAAAGAAAGATTCCAATTTAAAGTTAAAAAAGTAAGAAAGCTAGATCCTAATCAAGCAATAGAAGGAGCAACTTTCAAATTAATAGGACCAGATCCTTCACAAGATGAAAGATATATGACAACCGACAAAAAAGGTATGATAACTTTCACAAATCTTGAACCAGGAACATATACTTTGGTAGAAGAAAGCCCTGCTTCAGGTTACGAAAAAGTAGACACAGATTGGACAGTAACAATTACAGCTGAGGGAAAAACTTTTATAAAACAAAATAATCAAAATGCCCAAAATACATCACTTTTAAATTCTAAGTCAGCTAGATCACTTTCCAATAAAGATAATGCAAATGAAGAATTAATAAATAATAGAACATATTATCTAGCAAGAATGGCAAAAGATTCTAGAGATGAAAATGAAGGACTTGAAATTTCTGAAATAAATCCAAGAAATCTTTTGGAAAATGCACAAAGAGCTGAGAGTGATTGGGAAAATATTGATCCAGCTAGGTCTGAAAAGACGCAATTATCAACAATAAAAGCTACCGATGATCCTGGAATAGTTTTAGAAACTAGAATGACAGAAATCAATAAGGTTGATAATAAATTTAAGCAGGTATTCTTGTTTGGAGAATCAAAATTCGCACCTACGACACGTAAAATCCAAATTCACAGTTAACCAGAGGAATTTGACGTTAGAGCCAATAATCCTAAAAAAGCTATAGTAAAAGTGTACACTGTTACAGGATCAAGCTTAGACAATCTAGGAACAAAGACAGAAATAACTAATGTAAGATTTACTCAAGATTTTGTTAAAAATCATTTTAGATTGAAAAACGATTCAATCCCTTCAAGCGTAAAAGGTAATATATTAGTCGAAATAGAAACATACTATGAAGATGGTAAAGGAATAGGTCTAGGTGCAGATTATATTTCTAATACAAGAAGTTCAAGGTATAACACAAACTGGATAGGGGAATCTTACGCAAGTGAAGATAAAATTAACAAAGGCCCAGTTATAACTTATGATTATGTTTGGAAATTTGAAAATGATATTCAACCAAGTACAATTGATGTTCCAGAGCCTGACAAATATGAGGATGAAACTTGGACTGTAGAAGGAAAAGCTGGTAAACTTTATAGAAAATATAAGAGGGAGCTAGCTGATGGCGTTGCAACTGGAAATGAAGAAAAAACAGAAGAAACAAAAGAAGATCCAGCACCAGTTCCTAACGAATATCATCATGGTACAAAGAAAAGACCAGAATCTAGAACAACAAATCCTGTAAGTTTAACAAAAGAAATTCCATTTGATACGATAACAACTGACGATCCTAATTTAAAACAAGGCGAAATAGAAGTTGATGTAGATGGAGAAAATGGACAAGCTGAATATAAATATTCTGTAACATTTGATAGGAAAAATGAACCAGATGCACAAAAACCAGCTGATTGGCCAGAAAATTTGCCAGTGCCAGAAAAACAAGCAGGAGAAAGAATTGCAGCTTATAACATTGAATTTGTAAGAGAGATTAAGCCAAAAGTTGATAAAAAACAACGTCGAGGAACAAGAGTTGACGGTGAAGAATTATTAGATAATACAGCAACAATTACAAATAAACAAACTGGTATAGAATTTAAAATCTTAAAACAAAAATCTTATGGTAAGTATATAAAAGGTGCAAAGTTCACTATTAAAAAATATACAGATAAAACTTACACAACTGTTGATAAAAAATTTGAGGAAGTGACTGCTACATCAGATAAGGATGGTTTGGTAAGATTTATTGATAAAAATGGAGAAGTTGTAAAACTACAAAAAGATGCTTATTATCAAGTAGAAGAAGTGGAAGCCCCAGTTGGCTACAAAAAAATTCCAGCTCCATGGAAGCTCCATGTTATTGAAGAAAAAGGACAATTGATAATTAAATCAACAGGTCCTGAGTACGCACCAGCAAACTATGTTGCAAGTGACAAGGCAAAAGCTGGAGAGAACTTAAATGATTCTAACGCTCAAATAAAATATTCATCAAAAATTACAAATATCGATACTACTCTAGGAACTTATGTTCAAAGAATCTATATTGATACGAGAGGATATACTGGAAATGAAAAAATAAATGTACAAATAAATCCAGTAATAAAAAGAGATGAAAGAGATTATGGTACAGCAGCAGCTCCAACAACAGAAACCGGAGGAGTAAAAACAGCTTATAGAACAACTTATAAAATCAAAAACCCAGATGGCGTAGATATTAATGAAGTATTGAACAAGTACGACATTTCAAATCAAAATGTTTCAATGGTTAATACTGCAAGATGGAGACCATTCGATTGGGGATTTGATGAGGACCAATTAAATATTGAAAAGGGTGTTTATTTTATAGACATTGAAGGATATTTTGATAGAATTCCTAAAAATAGAGATGATATTAAAAAATTAGAAAATATTGATATAAAAATCGACTTCTATGAAGGAGAAAGAAAATTCCAACACCGTGGTGGAGCTGATAAGAACTATGATTTTGTTGATGGCGGTTCTTATCAATTAGGTAACATTAACCTTGGTGTTACAGGTGATACTAATTTTGGTAAAATGAGTACATCAAATAAGGAAGATCCAAATAAAAAAGGAAAATATCCAAATTATTTGAGTAAAGGTTGGTATGATGCTCGTGGAACATGGTGGGATACTGGTAGAATTTATCCTGCAATAGGAGATAAGGTAGGAAAACTTTCATCAGTAACTACAAGTGCAAATATCAATTCATTGTATGAATCTAACAATAGTGAAACTGTGGATAACGAGGGACTACGCATTAACAATGAACAGTCTGATTATAATATAACCTTCTCTAAACATGGTAGAGATGAAGAAGGATTAGATATTAATGATCCGAAAATTACTAAAAATAGACTAGAAGGTGCTGTATTTAAAATTCAAACTTATCTAGGTCCACAATATGGCTGGGAAGATGTTGAAGGAAAATATGTATCATCAGCTTTCAATGGATATTTTGGATTTAGAGGTCTTAAAGAAGGCCGTTATAGAGTTTTGGAAGTAAAGGCACCAAATGGCTACAAACAAATTAAAGATCCAATTATAGACTTCAATATAGAAGTTTCAAAGGAAGATTTAGTAATAACAGATCCAACTACTGGTTACGAAAAAATTATTCCAAAAGGAAATGGATATATTAGAATAAATTACCAAAATAAATCAATTTACCATTATGATGGAAAAGAAACCGACGGTAAACTAATTGACTATGTAACAGCAGCAACTGCTAAGAACATGGGTAAAATTATCAACGAAAAACCTGGAAAAGGTAAAATAAGTGTAAATAAAGTTGATGATAAAGGAAAAAGTTTAAAAGGATTTAGAAATCAAGCAGGCGATTTAATCGGAGCAAAATTCAAACTAACAAGAACGAGTGCGAAGAAAAATGAAAAGGGAGAGCCTGTAAGCAAATCAGAATATACTGAAACTATCGGAGAAGATGGAAATTTAACATTTGAAGGACTTCCTATAGGAAATTATAGGCTTGAAGAAATTGAATCTCATCCAGGATATGTAAAATCTGATAGTGTTTGGAACTTTACAATCGGTGGAGATAAACTTGACCCATACAGTGGACCTATTCAAAGAACTGGGAAAAATCTTACTGACTCAATAGAAATGACTGATTCAAGTATAGAAATTCTTAGACCGCACAAGCAAAAGGGAGATAATACTACAGGAAATGATGAAATAAGACCTCATCTTGGTCAAAGTATGTTATTTGAAAATAAATTCAAACCAAAGGATGGACTTGATATTAATCCTGGAGATTATTTTGTATTAAATCTTAGTGACAATATTGATCTATGGGGAATATTGAGAAATGAAAATAAGAATATAGATATTTTTGCTGATGGAGTTGGTACAATAGCAAAAGGAGAGTATGACAGAGAAAATAATAGAATAATTTATACTTTCACTGATTATGCTAGACAATTTGAATTGATAGAATTTTCAAATGCTTTAACAGCCCACATTAACTTATATAAAGTTCAAAATTCTTCTACTCAAAAACTTGGAATGAGAGTAGGAAATGATACTAAAAATTATAAGAACATGCGAGTAACTTATGATCCAGAAATGGCTGAAAATATAGTAGGTAATACACATCTTAATATGGCATCAAAGATAACAAGCTTTGATGTAAAAACTGGTAAGTTTGAACAATACTTCTACATTAACAAGCTAAGAAAAACATCTGGTCCATTGAATTTCTATTATAGACCAAATCAATTAGTTACAAATTTGGAAATAGAAACACAAGCATTGAATAATAATTCTGGTCAAAATATTAACTTATACATGCCTGAATCTTTTGGAGTTAATGATAACAGCCCAGGAACAACTAAGTATCATAAAGCTTATTGGGAGAGTGTTGCTCAAGGTGGAAGTGCAAATTATCGTTTAGAAAGCTCAAATGTTAGCCAAAATGATTCTTATATTGTAAAAGTCACAGGATATTTAAAGGTTGGAGAAGAAACTGATTATGAATCAACAGTATATCTTGAAGATGCTATAACAAGATATTATGTACAAAGAGTTAATAGTATTTACGTCTTTAAACAAAAAAATACAGGAGAAGCTAAGTTTAGTATAAAAGCTATAAATAAACCTAACAAAATACTATTTAAAAAGGTTGATTCAAAGAAAAATCCATTAAAAGGTGCAACTTTTGGTTTGTACAAAAAAGATACAAAAGATGGACTCTTTAAGTATGTCAATGGTTTTGATAAACAATCACAAGAAGATGGAACATTTGGATTTGATCATCTTGAAGAAGGAGATTATCAAGTGCAAGAATTTAATCCACCTATTGGTTATAAAAAAATTGAAGGTGCTGTTTACGAGTTTACTGTTGAAAAAACTGGTAGAATTGTAAGAAAAATAGTCAAAGAAGATGGAAGCGAACAAGTTGAAGAAATAAGTTCTACTGTTCCAATCGAAATTGTAAATCTTAAAGAGCAAATAATTAAGTTTAAGAAAACTGACCAGGATGGTAAACAACTTGCTGGTGCAGAATTTGAGCTTTATTATAAAGAAAATCCAGATGCAGATTACGAAAAAGATAAATTCGTCTTATACAAAGAAAATAATGGTAAGGGAAGAATATTCTTGAAAAAATCTGAAAAAGCTCCGCTAGGTTATACAAAGTCAGATGATAATATTCTAAAATCAGGAGATGATGGACTTATAGAATTTAAATTCTATGAGAATGGCTACTATGCACTAAAAGAAGTTAAAGCTCCAGATGGATATTCAAAAGTTGATGGTTTTGTAAGAGAATTTGCTATAATTGATGGAAAACTTAGAGTAAAATCACAAGCAAGTGTTGGAAATATTAAAAAGGATGAAAAATCTACAGATGCTAATGATACAGTAGCTTATGCTACACTAACAAACAGAACTACTTCAGGTCTTGGATTGTTAGAAATGTATTATGTAATAAATCCAAATAACGAAGAAAAAACTTACTCTGATAACGATAAATTTATAATCGACTACATCAATAATACAGATAACAGATCTGGAAACGTAGAGGTTTATAGACTTAAAAAAGGAGAAAAACCATCAGATAAGACAAAAGCTGATGCGAATATAGCTGCTAATTTACCAACAGAATTTGAAGGTAAGAGAGTAGAATTTAGTTTGAAAGAACTTGCAAGAGCTGAAAAATCTTCTGATAAGATTGTAATAAAGGTAAATGCACTAGACTATGGTGTAGCTAGAAATGATGAAATAAAAACAAGCTTAATTGCAAATGGAAAAACAGTTGAAGCTATGTATAGTTTTAATTCTGGAAGAATTCCAGCTAATTTACAAGCTTTACTTGATAACATAGAAAAACAAAAACAAAATGATGAAAAATCTTATGTTTATGTAGACTATGTTGAGCCAAAGGCAGATAATTCTGATGTAATGCAAATTATTAATAGGAAAGTATCTCTTCCAATGACAAATGGTATTAGAGCTTGGATTGGATTTACAATTATAGGACTTGTTCTTATGATTCTTGCGGCTTATTATTACAACAAAAAGAAAAACAAAGCGCTAGAAATTGAAAAAAATTAATAGCAAAAATTAAAATTTAATTTATAAATTTTAAAAGTTTTAACTGACTTTATTTTGAGTTTTTCTCAAATTAGAGTCAGTTTTTTTGTATAAAATTTAAATTTATATTGGTTAGTTTTGGGTAAGTATTTACTAGAGAAAAAAAGGAGGATTTATGTTAGATTTTACTTATAATATTCCAACAAAAATACATTTTGGCAAAGACGCTCTTGATTTTGTGGGCGAAGAAGTTAAAAAATATTCTGATAAGGTGCTTATCACTTATGGTGGTGGATCTATTAAGAAAAACGGAGTTTATGATAAGGTTATTAGTGAGCTTAAAAATTCTGGAGTTGAAATTTTTGAGCTTTCTGGAATTGAACCAAATCCTAGGATTGATTCTGTAAGAGAAGGGGTCAAAATAATTAAGGAAAATAATATTGGGGCAATTCTTGCTGTTGGAGGTGGATCTACAATTGATGCGTCAAAATTTATGGCAGCAGGTGCTTGTGCAGATTTTGATCCTTGGGAATTTATTTCAAAAGGAAAACCAATGAGCCCTGCAATTCCACTTTTATCAGTTCTAACCATGGCTGCAACAGGCTCTGAAATGGATAATGGTGGGGTTATAACAAATCCTCAAACAAAAGAAAAACTTTCATCAGGTCACGAAGATACCAGACCAAAAGTTTCATTTTTAAATCCAGAAATTACTTATTCTGTAAGTAAATTCCAAACAGCTTGTGGTTCTAGCGATATTTTATCTCACATTTTTGAATCCTATTTTAATGTTGATGATTCAATGTTTATGCTTGATAGAATTATGGAATCTTTGATGAAAACTGTAATAAAATACGGTCCAATTGCCATGAAAGATCCTAAAAATTATGAGGCAAGGGCAAATCTTATGTGGGCATCATCTTGGGCAATCAATGATTTTATTGCAAATTCTGCAAAGGCATCTTGGACAGTTCATCCAATAGAACACGAACTTTCAGCCTTTTATGATATAACCCATGGACTTGGTCTTGCAATTTTAACACCAAGATGGATGGAATATGTTTTGAGTGAAAAAACTGTTCATAAATTCTATGATTTGGGAGTAAATGTTTTTGATATTGACAAAAATCTTGAACAAATGGAAGTTGCAAAAAAAGCTATAGAAAAAACAAAAGAATTTTTCTTTGAAAGTCTTGGACTAGATTCAAATTTAAGAAAAATAAATATAGACGATGAATATTTTGAACAAATGAGCAAAAAAGCCTGTGGCAAAAACGGCAAAATAAATGGTTTTGTAGAACTTAAACCTGAAGATGTGAAAAAAATTTATCAAATGTGCCTTGAGGATTAATAATTTGAAAAATTTTAATAGTAATTTAAAATCAAATAATAAATAATTTTTAATACTAAACACCCTACAAAAAGGGTGTTTTAAATTGCTTATTTTTGTGTTTTCTTATAAAATATAAGAGGTGAAAAAATATGAGAGAATTTAGTAATGAATTAAGAAAAATAGTTATAAAAGTAGGTTCTTCTTCTGTAAGCCATGAAAATGGTGGGGTTGATATTGAAAGAATTGAGGATTTGGCTAAGGAAATTGTAAATTTGGAAAATAAGGGCATTAAGGTGATTTTGGTTTCATCTGGTGCGATTGCAACTGGGGCAAACAGGCTTTCTATAAAAAGGCCTAGAAATGATATTAGCAAAAAACAAGCCACAGCTGCCGTTGGGCAGGTTACTTTGATGAATACTTTCCTCAAAGCTTTTGCGGAATATGGGTATTCTATCGGGCAGATTCTTCTTACAAGAATGGTTGAAACTAACGAGGTTATGAATTTTAATGCCAAAAATACTATAAATGATTTGTTGGAAATGGGAGTTATTCCGATTGTAAATGAAAATGACACGATTTCTACTTACGAAATTGATTTTGGGGACAATGATACCCTATCATCTGTTGTTGCAAAATTGGTTGATGCTGATTTGCTTATGCTTTTGTCAGATATTGACGGGCTTTATACAGATGACCCTAGAATTAATAAGGATGCAAAATTAATCAAAGAAGTTAATGTGATTGATGAAAAATTAAGGTCAATGGGTAAGGATTCTTATTCAAATCTTGGAACAGGTGGGATGGCGACAAAAATTAATGCAGCTAACCTTTGTATGGAAAAGGGAATTGATACGGTAATTGCAAATTCAAAAGATTTGAAAAATATAAGAAGAATAGTGAAAGGAGAGGAAATTGGAACAATCTTTAAAAGAAAAATTGATTAAAATGGGCGAGCTTTCCAAAAAAGCAAAAAAAGATTTTGTAAAGCTTTCAACAAAAGATAAAAATAAAATTTTAGAAAATATAAAAATTTCCATGGAAAAAAACAGGAAAAATATTCTTGAAGCAAACAAAAAAGACTACGACAAGGGGATTTCCAATAATATGGCAGAAGGTCTTCTTGATAGGCTAAAACTTGATGATGAAAGAATTGATTCAATGATTTTATCAATTGATCAAATGATAAAACTTCCTGATCCAATTGGAAAAATGACTGATGTGAGAACTCTTGAAAATGGACTTTTGATTGGGAAAAAATCAGTTGCAATCGGAGTTTTGGCAATGATTTATGAGGCAAGGCCAAATGTAACTTTGGATGCGTCAATTCTTGCCATAAAATCTTCAAATTCTATAATCTTAAGAAGTGGAAAAGAGGCAATAAATTCTTCACTTGCCATTGCAAGTGCAATAAGAGAAGGAATAAAAAACACAGGTTTTGATGAAAATATTGTTCAAATAATTGACGATACAAGTAGGGAATCATCAACTGAGCTTATGAAATTAAACGGATATGTAGACTTGTTAATCCCAAGAGGTTCAGCATCTTTGATAAATGCAGTTGTAAAAAATGCAAGTGTACCAACCCTTGAAACGGGAGTGGGAAATTGCCATTTGTATGTTGATAAGTATGCAGATATAGAAAAAGCATTGAAGATTTTCGAAAACGGCAAAACCCAAAGAATCGGCGTGTGCAATGCCCTTGAAAGTTTAGTCGTTCACAAAGACATCGACCAAAGTTTTTATGATGGATTAAATAAAATCGTAGAAAAATATAAATTAAAAGTTCACGCTTGTAAAAATACAATAGGAAAAATAAAGGGAGCAATTCCTGCAAGTGAAAAAGATTATGGGAAAGAATATTTGGACTACGAATTTTCAGTAAAAGAAGTAGAAAATATAGATTGTGCAATTGACCACATTTACAAATATTCCACAGGCCATTCAGATGCAATAATTACAGAAAAAATAGAAGAAGCAAACAAATTTATCCAAGAAGTAGACTCAGCCTGCGTTTACGTAAACGCCTCAACAAGATTTACAGACGGTTCAGAATTTGGATTTGGAGCAGAAATAGGAATCTCAACCCAAAGACTTCACGCAAGAGGACCAGTAGGATTAAATGAGCTTACAACTTATAAATATGTGATTTTGGGAGAAGGGCAAGTTAGGGAATAATCTTTTTAAAGATTATTTTAGAAATTTGATTTTTATTTTAGAATAAATTATTTTATTTAGTTAATACTTCGTAATGTTAGGGCGGAGGAAATGGGGGAGTTTCGATTCTCCCCCTTTTTCCTCCCCCTAACGACCCCCACTTTTTTGCCCCCCTGCAACCGACCATTGCATGGAGCTAGTTTTGTAAGAAGCTTACGCTTCTTTCAAGTTTTTAAAGATTTACTGCTATTTAAAAATAATTATAAATTCAAGTGAATTATTAGAGAAAAAATTGTTTGAACGGTAGTGAGTTTATTTTTTCTCTTTTAATGAACTTCGAATTTATTTATTTTGGGCTTATATCTTTATTAAATTTGGATAATCAATTTAAAAAATGAAAGAAACTTTAGTTTCTTTCTGATTTTTGCTCCCTGCAAGGGCCGGTTAAGGGGTTATAAAGATGGGGGTTCTTAGGGGGAAGGAAAAAGGGGACAATCGGAAGTCCCCTATTCCTTCCGCCCTAAGTATACGAAGGATAAATTTAATAAAACGATTAAATTTAATATGAAAACAAAAATAAATATATTTTTCTATAAGGAGGAAATATGAAAATTGGTATTATCGGCATTGGGAATATGGGTTCTTCAATTGCCAAAGGTCTTTTGGGTCAAAATGAACTTTATTTGTCTAATAGGGGATCTAATTTAGAATTTTTTAAAGACAAAGAAGTTTATATAATGGGAAATAGAAAAGTCGTGGAAAATTCTGATTATATAATTTTGGCTGTAAAACCGAATTATTATAAAGAAGTAATTGATGAAATAAAAGATTTGTTGGAAAATAAAGTATTTATTTCAATAGCTGCAGGTTTTACTCTTGAAAAACTTGAAAATTTATTGGGATCTGATAAAAAAATTGTTATGACTATGCCAAATACTCCAGCATCTGTAGGATGCGGAATGTCAATTCTTTGTCCAAATTCAAATGTGAGTGATGACGAATTTTCAAATGTTTTAGAAATTTTTTCATCGTTTGGCAAGGCCATAAAAATTGACGAAAATCAATTTGATGCAGCAAGTATTGTAAATGGATGTCTGCCTGCTTTTGTAGATTTATTTATAGAAGGCTTGTCTGATGGGGCAGTTTTTTGTGGACTTAAAAGAGATATTTCATATAAATTAATTCTTCAAACTATAATAGGATCAGCAAAATTAATGGAAGAGTCAGGAGAGCATCCAGGACTTTTAAAAGATAAGGTAACAAGCCCAAAAGGAACAACAATCGAAGGAGTGAAGGCCTTGGAAGAAAATAATTTTAGGGCAGGTTTGATAAAGGCAGTAGAGGCTTCTTTTAATAAAGCTAAAAATATGTAGGTTAAATTCATGGGGGATTTTTTTAAAAAATTTCCTATGAATTTATTTTTTTATTCTTATTTTAATAGCTATTTTTTTTTAATAGCTATTTTAAATTTTAACCTAATACAATTTATCATTTTAAATCTCTCCCCGCGTAATTTGCGTGGGATTTTTTTTTGGAAATTATTTTACTTCGGTGTATAATTATTACAATAATATATTAAAGTAAAGAGGTAAAAAATGAAAAAATCATTAGCTATAAAAATTTTAGAAAACCATCTTTTACAAGGAAAGATAAAAACTGGCGAGGAGATTTGTATTAAAATCGATCAAACTTTAACTCAAGATTCTACGGGGACTATGGCTTATTTGCAACTTGAGGCAATGGATATTGAGGATGTAAAAACTGAAAATTCTCTTGCATACATTGATCATAATATTCTCCAACAAGGATTTGAAAATGCTGACGACCATGAATTTATAAAATCTGCTGCCAATAAATTTGGTATAACTTTTTCAAAGGCTGGTTGTGGAATTTGTCATCAAGTTCAATTGGAGCAATTTGGAAAAGTTGGCAATACTCTTCTAGGTTCTGATTCTCACACTCCAACGGGCGGAGCTTTGGGACAAATTGCAATTGGAGCGGGTGGACTTGATGTAGCTGTTGCTATGGCAAGAGGTTTTTATTTTATAAAAGTTCCAAAAATTTTCAATATTAAATTAAAAAATTCTTTGAAGGATTATGTAAATGCCAAGGATTTGATCTTATATATTTTGGGGAAATTATCTGTCAAAGGCGGAACGGGATATATAATGGAATATTCTGGAGAAGGTGTAAAGTCTTTGTCTGTAACCGACAGGGCGACAATTTGTAATATGGGAGCTGAGCTTGGGGCGACGACTTCGATTTTTCCTTCTGATGAAAATACTTTAAAATATTTAAAAAGTCAAAATAGGAAAGAAGATTACAAAAAATTAGAGGCAGACGAGGACGCTTTTTATGATGAGTTTATGGAAATTGATTTAAGTAAAATTGAACCTGCTGTGGCAAGACCTCATTTTCCAGACCAATACCAAAAAATTTCTGAAATGGATAAAATAAAAATCGACCAAGTTGCAATCGGATCTTGTACAAATTCATCTTATATGGATATGATGAAGGTTGCTTCAATTCTTGATGGGAAAAAAGTTCATCCTGATGTATCTCTTGTAATTTCTCCAGGCTCTGCCACAATTTTGCAAAAATTATCTGAAAATGGGTCCCTTGCAAAAATGATTAAGGCTGGTGCAAGGATTTTGGAATCGGGTTGTGGGCCTTGTATAGGCATGGGTCAAGCTCCAAAAGCTGGTGGAATTTCTCTAAGGTCTTTTAATAGAAATTTTAAGGGAAGATCTGGTACAATTGATGCTCAAATTTATCTAGCAAGTCCAGAAACTTGTGCGATTTCTGCAATTAATGGATTCATATCCAATCCAAAAGAGGCTGAATTTAAAAAAGATTTTGACGAAAATATTATTTTTGACCATACTGATGCTTATTTTATAAAAAGAGAAGAAGACTTATCAAAAAGAATTAAAAAAACTGTAAAGGGAAAAAATATCAAGCCATTTCCAAAGGCAAGTCCTGTTTCTGATATAAATTCAAAAATAATTTATAAGGGGGGCGATGGAATTACGACTGATGATATTTGCCCATCAAATGCTAGACTTTTGCCATTTAGGTCAAATATAGAATATTTATCAGAATTTGCCTTTACAACAAAAATCGATGATTTCAAAAAAAGAGCCGAAAAAAACTCTGGTGGAGTTATTGTTGCAGGTGTAAATTACGGTCAAGGTTCATCAAGAGAGCATGCTGCTTTAATTCCTTTGTATTTAAATGTAAAAGCGGTTATTGCCAAATCTTTTGCAAGAATTCACAGGTCAAATTTGATTAACAATGCAATTTTACCTTTAGAATTTGAAAAGAAAGAAGATTATGAAAAATTATCAGAATTTGATAATATTCAAATAAAAAATATAGAAAAGTCTTTGGAAAGTGGAGAATTTATTTTAAAAGATTTGGATAAGGATATAGAAATAAAAGTTAGGGGAGAATTTTCAAAAAGAGAAATTGAAATATTAAAAATGGGTGGCTATTTAAATTATGCCAAAAATTTAGAATTGGAGTAATTATGAAAGTAACTTTGATAAAAGGAGATGGAATCGGTCCAGAAATTTGCGATTCTATGAAAAAAGTTTTAAAGGCTTTGGGATCAAAAGTTGAATTTGAAGAAGTAAATGCTGGAGCCAGTGTTTTTGAAAAAGAAAATACCTTTATTCCAGATGAAGTTTTTAAATCAATTGAAAAAAACAAAATTGCAATTAAAGGCCCAATCACAACCCCAATTGGACATGGTTTTAGGTCAATTAATGTTGAGCTTAGAAAAAAATACGATCTTTTTGCAAATATTAGGCCAATAAAATCAATCAAAAATATAAAAACAAAATATGAAAATGTCGATATGGTAATTTTTAGGGAAAATACTGAAGATTTGTATATGGGCCTTGAGGAAAAAATTTCTGAAGATGAATTTCATTCAATAAAGGTAATCACAAGAAAAAAATCTGAAAGAATTATAAAAGCAGCTTTTGAGTATGCAAAAAAATTTAATAGGAAAAAAGTGACCATAGTTACCAAGGCAAATATAATGAAATTTACCGATGGATTATTTTTAAATGTTGGACGTGAAATTTCAAAATCTTATCCAGATATAGAATTTGAAGAGCTTTTGGTTGATAATACTGCCATGCAAATGGTTTTAAATCCAAACAAATTTGACGTCATTGTTACTGAAAATTTGTACGGAGATATTTTGTCAGATTTGGGAGCAGGCCTTGTCGGTGGACTTGGTTTAATTCCTGGAGTAAATAAGGGAGAAGATATTGCAATTTATGAATCAGTTCACGGATCAGCTCCTGATATTGCTGGGAAAAATCTTGCTAATCCAATTGCAATTTTACTCACAGCTTCTCTTATGCTTGATGATATTGGGGAAGAAAATTTGGCTAAAAAATTAAGAAAGTCTATTGAAAAAACAATGGAAGATAAGAAAAACCATACAAAAGATTTGGGAGGAGATGCAAGTTTGGAGAAAATCACCCAAGAAATAATCAAAAATTTGGGAGGAGAAAATGAATAAAGATAAACTTGTAGACCTTTCAAAAAAAATAAAAATAGAAAATACAATAGATAAGAACCTCTACGATAAATTTTCTATAAAAAGAGGACTTAGAAATAAAAATGGGACTGGAGTTTTGGTTGGAGTAACAAAAGTCGGCGATGTTTGCGGTTATAAAATCGAAAATGGAGAAAAAATTCCAAGCAAAGGCGAGCTTTTTTATAGGGGTTATCCCCTCACAAGTATGGTAGAAGATTTTAATAATACAAAAAGATTTGGCTTTGAAGAAATTATTTATCTTTTGCTTTTCAATAAATTAGCAAATAAAAACGACCAAGAAAGTTTCAAAAAAATTCTAGTAGAAGAAAGAAATTTGCCGAATAAATTTTTTGAAGATACAATCCTAAATCTTCCAGGCAATAATATCGTAAATATAATGATGAGGTCAGTGCTTGCCCTTTATTCTTATGACGAAATGGCTGATAATACAGATACTTTAAATGTTTTGTCCCAATCTCTGTCCTTGATTTCAAAAATGCCATTAATTGCAATTTATTCCTACCAAGTTAAAATTCACAATTTTGATGGAAAATCTTTGGTAATTCACAATCAAGATGAAAACAAATCAATTGCAGAAAATATACTTTCTATGCTTAGAATCGACCAAAAATATAAAAAAGAAGAAGCAGAAATTTTGGATTTATTACTGATAATTCATGCAGAACACGGAGGAGGAAATAATTCTGCCTTTGCAACCCATGTAGTTTCATCATCAGGAACTGATACCTATTCAGCCATTGCCACAGGACTTGGTTCGCTCAAAGGCCCAAGACATGGAGGAGCAAATTTAAAAGTAAGCCTTATGCTTGAAAATATTAGGGAAAATTTAAAAAATATAGAAGACGAAAAAGAAATAGAAAAATATTTGGAAAAAATTTTGGACAAAAAGGCCTTTGATAAAAAAGGTTTGATTTATGGTTTGGGACATGCAGTTTATACAATCTCAGATCCAAGGGCAGTTTTATTAAAAGAAAAGGCAAGAGAGCTTTCAAAAATTAAAAATAGACAAAAAGATTTTGAATATATAGAAAAAATTGAGAAAATTGGTGGAAGGCTTTTGATGGAAAGATTAAATAAATCCTATCCAATTTGTGCAAATGTAGATTTATATTCAGGATTTTGCTATGAAATGCTAGATATTCCAAAAGATTTATATATTCCAATTTTTGCCATAGCAAGAACAGTTGGATGGTCTGCTCACAGACTTGAACAAATTGAAGATTCAAAAATAATAAGACCAGCCTACAAATCACTAAGCCAAATAAAAAATTACATATCTTTGGAAGATAGGTAAAAAATATTTTGCAAATAAAATAAATTTGTCCTATAATAAAAATAGCTAGGGGTGCTTTTAGCTGAGAGATGATTTTTCATCAACCCTTTAAACTTGATTAGGTTAAAACCTGCGTAAGAAAGCGGCAAATTTTAAAAGAAGTTTAAAGACCCTAGTTAGGGTCTTTTTTTGATCCTAATAAAAAATTAATTTATAGTAGTTAGTCAAATAATCTATGTGCAAAACACAAATGGGGCATACCACCTCGGGTATGGTTTCTATTTGTGTTCTTTTTTTTAGGAGGTGAATATGGTTTTAATAAATGGCAAGGAAGTAAAAATAAAAAATGAAATTTCCTTGTATGAATTTTTAAAAGAAAATAAATTTGATCCTCACTTTGTGGCTGTTGAAGTCAACCAAGAACTTGTAAAAAGAGAAAATTTTAAAAATTTTCTTGTAAAAGATGGCTACAAGGTGGAAGTTTTTTCCTTTGTTGGAGGGGGTTGATTTGGATTTAAGAGATAAAATTTTAAAAAGACAAAATAAAAATGACAATGAAATATTTGAAAAAGCAAAAGTTTCAATTTTAGGTTGTGGGGGACTTGGCTCAAATATTGCCATGATTTTGGCAAGGGCAGGTATTGGAGAAATTTTTTTGTATGATTTTGATAAGGTTGAATATTCAAATTTAAACAGGCAAAATTATAAAATTTCTGATATCGGCAAAGAAAAAGTACTTGCAACAAAAAAAATAATCGCAGAAACCATCCCCTATACAAAAATTCATGCAAAAAATATGTATTTGGATGAAAAAAATATGGATAAAATTGTAGAAAATACAGATTATTTTATTGAAGCTTTTGATAATAAAGAATCCAAGGTAATGGCATTTGATTATTTTTCAAAAAAGGAAAATAAATTTCTTTTTACTGCATCGGGCATGGCAGGACTTGGAGATTTTTCAGATATTAAGGTAAAAAAAATAAATAATATCACTATGGTTGGTGATTTTAAATCAGACGCAAAAAAAGATGGGCTTTATCTTGCCTATGTATCAATTATGGCAAGCCTTGAGGCACTTGAGTGTTTGAAAAAAATAAGGAAGGATTATTATGGAAGATAAATTTATACTAGGTGGAAAAGAATTTAATTCAAGATTTATTCTTGGTAGTGGGAAATATTCTGTGGATTTAATCGATGCTGCTGTAAAAAATGCAGAATGTGAAATGATCACAGTCGCTCTAAGGCGCGCTAATACAAAAGATGTGGCAAATATTTTAAATTATATACCAAAACACGTTACAATTATTCCAAATACTTCTGGAGCAAGAAATGCCGATGAGGCAATTAGAATTGCAAGACTTGCAAGAGAGATGGGATGTGGAAATTTTGTAAAAATTGAAATTATGAGAGATACAAAATATCTTTTGCCAGATAACGAAGAGACTTTGAAAGCTACAAAAGTTTTGGCTGATGAAGGATTTGTTGTTCTACCTTATATGTATCCAGATTTAAATTATGCAAGAGATTTAAAAGAGGCGGGAGCTGCTGCTATAATGCCTCTTGCTGCTCCAATTGGATCTAACAAGGGCCTTGTTACAAAAGAATTTATAAAAATAATTATTGATGAGGTTGACCTTCCAGTAATTGTTGATGCAGGAATTGGCCTTCCAAGTCAAGCTGCAGAGGCAATGGAAATGGGAGCTGCTGCAATTATGGCAAATACAGGAATTGCCAGTGCATCTGATATTACAATGATGGCAAAAGCTTTTAAACTTGGAATTGAAGCGGGGCGTCTTGCTTATCTTTCAAAACCAGGCAGAGTTTTAGAATCTGGAGCTGATCCATCATCTCCACTAAGAGATTTTTTTGATTAAGATGAATATTAAAAAAGTTACAGATTATTTTCCAGAAATGGATATAATCGATTCTCATATAAAAACCGAAGTTTTAGATCATTACGAAAAAATAAAAAATAAAAATGTAAGCGATGATGATATTCTAAGAAGTTTAGAAAAAGAAAGACTTGATGAAGAAGATTTTTACAATCTTTTATCCGACAAAGCTTTAAATCATTTGGAAAAAATGGGAGAGTTTGCAAAAGATAAGAGGGTAAGATATTTTGGAAATAATGTTTGTCTTTTTTCTCCGATTTATATAGCAAATTATTGTGAAAATTCTTGCAGGTATTGTGGTTTTAGGGCAAAGTCTGATATAAAAAGGGCAAAATTAAATTTTGATGAAATCGAAGAAGAAATGAAGGCTCTTTCAGATACTGGAATTGAAGATGTTTTGATTTTAACAGGAGAGAGCAAAAAATTTTCATCAGTAGAATATATTGCAAAAGCATGTGAAATTGCAAAAAAATATTTTAAAACAATAGGAATAGAAGTTTATCCTGCAAATGTTTCTGATTATAAAAAATTAAAAGAAGCAGGAGCAGATTTTGTTACAGTTTTTCAAGAATCTTACAATCCAAAAACTTATGATTTTTACCATCCTTATGGTCACAAAAGATCTTGGGTTTACAGGATTGATACTCAAGAAAGAGCAATGATGGCAGGATTTAGGGGAGTAGGTTTTGGTACGCTTTTTGGACTTAATGATCCAATTGAAGAAGCATTTAAATTAGGTCTTCACGCTCAAAAAATTCAAAAAAAATATCCTCACGCAGAAATTGCAATTTCTCTTCCAAGAATAAGACCAACTCACGGAGCAGATGAGCTTAAATTTTTTGAAGTAAATGATAAGAAATTTTTCCAAATTATGCTTGCCCTTAGAATATTTTTGCCATTTGCATCAATAACTCTTTCAACAAGAGAAGATCGTGATTTTAGAAATTTGGCAGTAAAATATGCCGCAACAAAAATTTCTGCATCGGTTGATACGTCAATTGGTCATAGATCAAAAAATTCTCAAGATACGGGAGATGAGCAATTTGAAATTGCTGATAATAGGTCTTGTGACGATGCAATTAAAGATTTAAAAGCAATTGGCATGACTCCAGTTTTTACTGATTATATAAATGTTTAGGAGAGATTATGAAAAAAAATAATTCTTTGCTTATTATGCTAAGTCTTTCAATGTTTATCACTATTGGAGTTGTTATTTCTCCAATTTTAAGATTTGAAGGTTTTGCTCCGACGGCTCATTTTGTAAATATTGTTTGTTCAGTTTTTTTGGGACCGTGGTATTCGCTTTTAAATGGATTAATAACTGCATTTTTGAGAATGAGTTTTCTAGGAATTCCTCCTCTTGCCATAACTGGACAAATTTTTGGAGCTATGCTTTCTGGAATTTTTTATAGAAAATCGAAAGGAAATTTATTGGCAGCTGTAGTTGGAGAAATAATTGGAACAGGAATAATTGGAGCTATTGTTTCTTATCCAGTTATGAAATTATTTTATGGAACAGGCGATATAACTTGGTATTTTTACCTACCTTCTTTTACAATTGCAATAATTATTGGAGGAAGTGTAGCTTATATTTTCTTAAAAACTTTGCAAAAATCTAAAGTTTTATATTCCATACAAAAAAAGCTTGGAGTAAATGTATATGAAAAATCTAAAAAAAATTCTTGAAAATAGAAAATTTGTTAGGGAAAAAATTCCATTAATTCACGCAATTACAAATCCAATTGCCATAAATATGGTGGCAAATTCGATTTTATTTCAAGGAGCCAAGGCAATTTGTGCCGAATGCGAAGATGAAATGGAAGAAATTGTAAAAATTTCAGATTCGCTTTCTATAAATCTTGGAAATATTACAAATTCGAGATTAAAAGCAATGGAAATAGCGACAAAATTTGCAAATGAGAAAAATATTCCCGTAATAATGGATGTGGTTGGAGTTGGTGCAAGTAAAATTAGGCTTGATTTTGCAAAAAATTTGCTAGAAAAATATAAATTTGAAGTCATTAAGGGAAATTCATCGGAAATTCTTTCTCTTTGTGGAGAAAAATCTCATGCTAAAGGAATAGATGCAGGAGATGAGGATGAGGTTTCGGATAAAAATATAAAATATTTTACGGAAATTTCTCAAAAGCTTTCAAAAAAATACAAAACGACAGTTTTGATTACAGGAAAAACTGATATTTTATTAAAAGATGATAAGTATTTTTTGTTTGAAAATGGTTGTGATAATCTTTCAAAAATTACAGCCACAGGTTGTATGTTGACAGGCTTAATTTCTACATTTTTATCAGTTTCAAATCCAATCGATGCGTCAATTTTAGCTCTTCTTATTTTGGAAATATCTGGAGAAATTTCTGATACAAAAAAGCCCTATAGTTTTTTTGTAAATTTGATGGATAATATATCAGAAATTAGCGATGAAGAAATTATAAAAAGAGCAAAAATAAGGGAGGGAAATTTGTGAAAAAATTATATTTGGTAACAAATTCAGATAAATATAATGAAGAAGAATTTTTAGAAAGAATTGAAGATGCTATAAAAGGCGGAGTCGATATTGTTCAATTGAGGGAAAAAGAAAAAAGTGATATTGAAATTTTAAATTTAGGGAAAAAAGTAAAAAAAATTTGCGACAAATACGATATTCCTTTATTAATTGATGATAAAGTTCATCTTGCTTGGGCTCTTGGCTGTGGCGTTCATGTTGGTAAAGATGATATGCCAATTGCACTTTGTAGAAAACTTTTGGGAGAAAAAGCAATAATAGGAGCAACTGCAAAATCAGTAGAAGCTTCCAAAAAAGCAAAAAAAGATGGTGCAAATTATTTGGGAGTTGGGGCAATCTTTGAAACCAAAACTCACGTAAAAACTAAAAGAACATCAATAGAAACTTTGAAAAAAATAAAAGAAGAAGTGGACATAGATATTTATGCCATCGGTGGTTTAAATATTGAAAATGTAGAAATATTAAAAAATACAAAAGTCGATGGGATTTGCGTGGTAAGAGCAATAATGGATGCAAAAGACGTCTATCAAACAAGCCTTGAATTAAAAGAAAAAATTCAAGAGTTATAAAGTAAAAGTAATTTTAATCATAAAAAAATCTATAATAAAAAAATCCTTCAATACCCATTTAACCTTGCGGAGAGATCTCAAAGAAAGAGTGAAATTTAAAAATGAGTTTAACCTAAGAGATCTCTCTATTAAATATATATAAGTTTTAATTTTAACCTTGAAACTTTTAAAATATAAAAACTTACTTTTTATTTACAAAATCAAGCAAAATATTATCTATAGATTCAACTTCTATATATTTTATTTCCTTAATGTCAATTTCAAATTCATCGTAAATTTGTCCGGAATTTATATCTACTGCGTCAATTATTGCAAAATCATCCTCTATATTTTTTATATAACCACAAATTTGGTCGAAATAATCTAAGGATTTTCCTAAATTTATTATTTTTTTATTTTCTTTGGCATATTTTATCATATCAAAAAAATCTGGTATGTTTTTAAAAATTTCGCCTATATTTTCGCCTTTCTTTTCTTCCTTAGTTGACTTCCAATATTCATTATAAATTTTTAATTTTTTTAAAAAATCAGATTTTTCATTTATTTTTACTAAATCTTTTGAAATCAAAGTGTAACCGTCAAATCTTCCTTGATCGTCTAGGTTTTTTATCAAGTAATTTTTTTCATTTTCATCTAGCAAAAATCCGTATGCAAATGATGAGCCATTATTTAAAATTTCTATTAATTTATTTTCCATAATTACCTCTTTTCATTTCCATTATACTAAAAATATACAAAATAAAAAGCAGGAAAAATCCTGCTTTTATCCCATATATCTTTTCAAGAAATCTTTTGTTCTTTGATTTTTTGGATTTGTGAAAATTTCTTCTGGAGATCCTTCTTCTAAAATTATTCCTTCATTCATAAACAAAACTCTTGTTGAAACTTCTCTTGCAAAATCCATTTCGTGAGTTACTACTATCATAGTTATTCCTTCTTTGGCAAGTTTTGTCATAACTTCCAAAACTTCTCCAACCATTTCTGGATCAAGGGCGCTTGTTGGTTCATCGAAAAGTAAAACTTCTGGATCCATGCAAAGGGCTCTTGCTATGGCAACTCTTTGTTTTTGTCCACCAGAAATTTGTGATGGCTTTGCGTTTATATATTGGTCCATGCCTACTAATTGTAGGAATTTTTTTGCTTTTTCTTCTGCATCTTTTTTTGAAATTTTTAAAACTTTTTCTTGGCTTAGGGTGCAGTTTTGTAGGACAGTTTTATTTTCAAACAAATTAAAATTTTGAAAAACCATGCCGACTTTTGTTCTGTAAGCTCTTAGGTCAAATTTTTTGTCTAAAATATTTTCATTTTTGTACAAAATTTCTCCGCTTGTTGGTTCTTCTAATAGATTTAAACATCTTAAAAGTGTAGATTTTCCTGAGCCTGATGAGCCTATTATTGTAACTACTTCGCCTTTTTGAACCTCCATATTTATATCTTTTAAAACCAAATTTTGTCCGAATTTTTTTTCTAGATTATTTACTTTTATTATATTAGGCATGAATTCCTCCTGTTACAGATCCAAGTACAAATTCTTTGTTGGTAAATTTCTTTTCAATTAACAAGATAATTCTTGTTGTTATGAAAGTCAAAATGAAATATATTATTGCAGTTATCAAATATGTTTGGAATATTTGGTAGGTTGAACCTGCTATTGATTTTGATACAAAGAATAATTCTGTTACGCTTATTACGTTTAATACTGATGTATCTTTTATGTTTACGACAAATTCGTTTGCAATTGCTGGCAAAATTGATTTTATTGTTTGTGGAATTACAACATTAAACATTGTTTGTGAATGGGTCATTCCAAGTGCCTTACAAGCTTCGAATTGTCCTTCGTCAACTGAATTTATTCCGCCTCTTACAACTTCTGATAAGTAAGCTCCAGTATTAATTGAAACTATTATAAAGGCTGCAAGCATGGTTGACATATCGATTGATAAAAATTGTTTTGCTCCATAAAATATTAGGATTGCTTGAACCATCATTGGAGTTCCCCTAAAGACTTCTATGTAACAAACCAAGATAAAGTTTACAATTTTTTGTAAAATATAGGCGAAAATATTTTTATTTTTATCAACTTTTATTTTTCTAATTACTGCAACTATAAGTCCAATTACAAATCCTATCAAGGTAGAAATTATTGAAATGAAAAGTGTTGAGAAAATTCCGTTTATAAATAGGGAAGAATATTCGCTCCAAATAGCTTTCATTTGTCCAAAAAATGAAAGTTGTTCGCCATCATCTTCTGATAATTTTACCATTTCATTCATTATTTTATCTTGATCTTTGACATTCATTTGAGATAAAATATTATCTATTTCATCTTTCATTGGGGAATTTTTTCTAAGACCTACAGCAATTGATGTATCGTCTGTTTCAGTTTTAAAGCCTTTGCCTTTTTCAAATTCTACATAAGTTAAATCTTCGTTTGCAGAAATGGCTGACATTGCTCCAGGTTTTTCTGAAACATATCCATCAATATTTCCAGCTTTTGTTGCAGAAATCATTGATGGGAAAGATTCCATTGCAGCTTGCTTATTAACTCCATCAATTTGATCAAGTACTGTGTAATGGAAAGTATTTAATTGTCCAGTGATTTTTGCATCTTTAAAATTAGCTATGGATTTTGCCTTTGCAAAAGAAGAATCTTTTTTCAAAACTATAACCAAATCAGAAATATAATATGAATTTGTAAAGTCGATTTCTTTTCTTCTTTCAGCAGTAGGGCTCATACCAGCAATAATTGCATCAATTTTTCCACTTGTAAGAGCAGGTGGAAGACCATCCCATTCTATTTTGTAAATTTCTAATTTTTTTCCAAGTTCATCAGCAATTTTTTTTGCAATTTGAACGTCATATCCATTTGCAAATTCTCCCTTAGAATTTTTAATTTCAACAGCTCCATTAGCATCATTAACTTGTGAGAAGTTAAAAGGAGCATAATTAACTTCCATTCCAACCTTAAATGTGTCCTCATCGGCGTGTGAAATTCCCATTGTAAAAACAAAAGTCAAAACAAAAGCCATAAGAAACTTTAATATCTTTTTCATTATTTCCTCCAAATTTTTTTCTTTTTTTAGTCGTAACTTTCTTATGGATTAAATATAAAAAAAACGATCCGCATCCCAAGGGACGAAGACCGTGTTACCACCCAAATTTAATATTTTTTCACAAAAATATCCTTATTAAGTACAAAATATACTTTCAAAGGATCCAATAAGAAAGTACAAAATTATACCCCTTTGCTATAACGTGCAAAATACGATACCGAATCAAAATATCCTCGGTACAACTCTAAGTCTTTATTCACTAAGATTATAAGATCTTTTTTCAGCCTACAAAGATTCTCTGTGCATATAATTTATTAGCTACTCTTCTTTTCAAAGTTTTTATATTTAATCTTAGACTAATGATACATCCTCAAATTGCATTTGTCAAATAAATATTTATATTTTTATTTGAAAATTTATAATTTTTTTGATTTTAGATTTAAAAACTTTTTTATTACAAAATTATAAGATATTATTAGCTTGAAAAAATTGGGATAAATTATAAATAGAAAAATATAAAAAATACCATATAATATATTTGAAAAAATCTTAAAGGAGATAGAAATGACACAAAAGAAAATGAATTTCGAAAAATTTATAATAAAACCCAAAGAAGGATCAAATATAAAAAAAACAATTGCTATAATGTCAGGCAAGGGAGGAGTTGGCAAATCTTCTGTAACAAGTATGCTTGCAGCAAAACTTTCTAAAGATGGAAATAAAGTTGCGATTTTGGATGCAGACATAACGGGCCCATCAATCCCACAAGCTTTTGGCATAAAAGAAAGTGTAAGAAGTCTTGAAGATGGAACTTTAATTGCACCAGAAAGCAAGAGCGGAATAAAAATTATGTCAATAAATTTAGTTTTACAAGACAAATCCGCTCCAGTTGTTTGGAGATCATCAATTGTAAATAATGTTTTAAAACAATTTTATACAGACGTTGATTGGGGCGAAATTGATTATTTATTAATTGATATGCCACCAGGAACAAGTGATATTCCTCTAACAGTTTTCCAATCCCTAAATATTGATGGGGCTATTGCAGTTACAACTCCTCAAGATTTGGTAGGAATGGTTGTAGAAAAATCATTAAATATGGCAAAAATGATGGGCAAAGAAATTCTTGGAATAGTTGAAAATATGTCTTATTTTAAGGCAAAAGATACAGGAAATATTTACAAAATATTTGGAGAAGGAAAAACCGACGAAATTGCTGAAAAATTTAAAATTGATACAGTAGCAAAACTTGCAATAAATCCAGAAATTACAAGTTTGATTGACCAAGGAAAAATTGAAGAAGTTGAAGAAAGTGACCTTGACAAATTAGTAGAAAAAATTGAAAAATTATAAGGAGATATTATGAAAAAAATATTTAAAAACAAAATGTTAAAGGCATTTGCCTTGGGATTAATTTTAATTATCCCACAAGCTGCAAAAGCAAGTGGAGAATTCGATTCACAAAAAGAAGCTTATATGTATGGAGCTGGCTTAAATCAAAATCAAATTCAAGAAGTAAAAAATAATTTGGGACTATCTGATGATATAAATAAATCAAGTGTAAATGGTGCTGATTGCCAAAAATATCTAGGCTACAAAGCAGAAGATTATAATATGATTTCATCAGTTTCAGTAAAAAAACTTCCAAAAGGAAGCGGAATCAAGGTAGAAATTTTAACACCAGAAAACATAACATCAATTACTCAAAGCCAATACACAAACGCTGCAATCACATCAGGAATTACAGATGCAGAAATTAAAGTTGCAAGTCCAACAAAAGTTACAGGAGAATCTGCCCTTGTTGGAGTGTATAAGGCAATAGAGATGTATGGAGAAAAAGTTAATACACAAAGCACTCAAACTGCTCAAGAAGAGCTGGGAACATTAAAGAAAATAAGCGAAGAAAATGAAAATAAGGAATCTTTTGACAAAGACAAATTAGACCAAGCAGTTGCAGAAGTAAAACAAAATTTAAAAGATTACAAAGATAAAAATGGACAAACTGCTGACAGCGGGCAAATTCAAATTTTTATAAAAGATGCTTTGAACAATGTAAATATGGGAGATATTTTATCAAATAACAATATACAAATTCTTGTAAATTATTTTGAAAAATATCAAGAAAGCCCATCAATTGATAGCAAGGCAGTAGAAGAAAATCTTAAAAAATTTGCAGGAACTTTGACAGAAAAAGGAAAAAAATTCTACGAAGACAACAAAGAAGACATTGATAAAGTAGGAAATGATATAAAAGAGTCAGGTCTTTGGGATAAAATAGTACAATTTTTCAAAGACTTATTTGCATCTTTTACAAATTCAAATGACGATAGTTCAAATAATTAATAATATATCTTAAAATTAAACGGAGGAGAAATCTATCTAGATTTCTCCTCCGTTTTTGTGCAAAAAATTATAATTTACAAACTAAGCATTTGCATATAATTTTATTTTTTCAAATTATTGGCTAATAAATGTAGATTTTTTAATACCAACCACGAAGCTCCATTGCTTCTGCAATTCTTTTGATTGCAAACATATAAGATGCTTCTCTTATATTTGTATCAAATTCTTCTTTAATTTCAAAAATTCCTTCAAGAGTTTTTAGCATATCTTTTTCTTGTTTTTCTTGAACTTCTTCTTTTGACCAATAATTTCCATATTGATTTTGAATCCATTCATAATATGAAACCAAAACTCCACCAGAATTTGCTAGGACATCTGGAATTACTTCTACATTTTTTTCTTTTAAAATAATATCAGCTTCTGGAGTTGTTGGGCCATTTGCACCTTCTGCAATTAATTTTACATCTAAATTTTTGGCGATTTTTTCAGTAATTATATTTTCTAAAGCTGCAGGAATTAAAATATCAAATTTTGTTTGCCAAAATTCTTTATCAGATATTTTTTTTGCCTTAGGATATCCTACAAGAGTTTTATTTTCATCTCTATATTTTTGTAAAGATTCATAATCAAATCCATCTTCAGAATATAGGGCTGATCTTCCGCACTCTTCATTTTCATCTCTTATAGAAAGATATTTAACTTTAGCACCTTCTTCTACTAAATATTTTAAAGTAAAACTTCCAACATTTCCAAAACCTTGAAGACCAATTTCTGCATTTTTCAAATCAAGTCCAATTTTTTTGGCTGCATATTTTGTTGTGATAACAACTCCATATCCTGTAGCTTCACTTCTACCCAAACTTCCACCAAGGATTAAAGGCTTGCCTGTAAAAGTTCCAAAATCTTCTTTGTCGCCATTTAATTTTGCATATTCGTCAATAAAATATGACATAATTTTTCCATTTGTATTTACATCAGGAGCTGGTATGTCTATTCTTTCTCCCAAATATTTGTACAAGCCTCTAACATATCCACGAGAAAGACTTTCAAGTTCTCTATCAGATAATTTTTTTGGGTCAACACATATTCCGCCCTTACCACCGCCGTAAGGAATTGCCAAAAGTCCTGCCTTTAAAGTCATCCAAGTTGAAAGAGCTTTTACTTCTTCTACATTTACACTTTGATGAAACCTTACTCCACCTTTTGAAGGACCTAGGGCATGGTTGTGAGCTGATCTATATCCTTTAAAAACTTTTAGAGAACCATCATCCATTTTTACTGGAATAGAAATTTCTATAAATCTTTGAGGCTGTTTTAAAATTTCATAAACTGCTGGATTTAAATTTAATTTTTCACACGCTTTTTTTATTTGTAATTGTGCAGATTCTAAGGGATTTAATGTATCTGTCATTTTTAACTCCTTTATATTTACTAATTAATTTCTATAAAATTTAATCTTTTAAATAATTATAACATTATTTTTTTTCGCTTACAATAAAAAAATACGCCGCAAAGGGCGTATTTTAATCTTCAATTAATCTTTTTATAATTGTTGGATTTCCAATTCCTGATGTTATAATTCCACTTCTAGGATTTGCTGCATGAACAATTCCTCCTTGACCGTCTGCAATGGCAACGTGGGTAATATTTGAAAGGCTTGTTCCATAAAATACCAAATCTCCTGCCTTTTCTTCTCCAAGTTTTATAGTTTTTCCATAATCAGCTTGGCTTTGAGCAAAATGAGGAAGACTAATTCCAAATTCTTTATAAACTTGTTGGGTAAATCCAGAACAATCAACTCCATTTGTAAGACTTATTCCACCCCAAACGTAAGGATTTCCAATAAATTTTGTTGCAAAATTATAGGCTTGTGATCCAATATCATCTCCTGAAACTGTGTAATAAATATATTCAACTTCTTCAGTTTTTTCTTCTGGTTCATCTACCACATAATTTCTAACAATTTCATTTTCTTTTGCCTTATCTTTTTCTTCGATTGGATACAAACTTAAATTATTCCTATCAAGATAATCCATATATCTTTTTACAGAATCATATATTTTTTTGTATTTATCTTTTACTTTATTTAAATCTTTTTCATCTTTTTTTGATAAATCAAAATTATCAATTTTTGCAAAACCAATTTTGTCGCCTTTTTTGACCTTTACAAAATTTTTGTTAGAATCAAAATCTATTAAATCAATTTTTTCTTTCTTTTTAAAATTTGAAATTTCTTTTGATTTTTCGTCAGCTTTTTCATATATTTTGCCATTTTTAATTGCTTTCATATCATCTAAAATATGAAACCAAATTTTTGCTACATATCCATCTTTTCCTTCAAAATTAATTTTTAACCAATTGCCATTTTCTTCTTTTATTTCATAAAAATCAGGATAATCTATTCCTCCTAATATTTTAGAATCATCTGCAAAAGATTGTTTTTCTCTAACATTTACACCTTCTGCAAGATCATAATTTATTAAAATAGATTTCGCCTTAGAAGTATTTGTTGGTGCAAATAATTGAAAAGAAATAAGAGTGGATAATAATAAAATTATTTTTTTGTTTTTTCTCATTTTCCCATCCTCGAATTATTATAATTTCAACTACTATTAATTTATCATTATATTGATATAGTGTCAATTAATTAAATTTAATTTGCAAAATATTTATAAAGCAAAAAAATATTTTTTGCAAAAAATTATGGATTAAAAATTTAATATGTATTTTTTTATGATATAATTATTTAAACAAATTTTAAAATATCAAGAAAGGTAAAAATATGGATTTAAAAGAATTTGGAAATTTGGCTTTTGATAAAAAAACTATGAAAGAAAATGTCCCTTATCCTGTTTATTTAAAATGGAAAGAGGCTGCAAGAAATAATACAACTCTTGATAAAGAAACTGCTGATTCCATTGCTCATGCTATGAAAATTTGGGCGATTTCAAAGGGGGCAACTTCATATACTCATTGGTTTCAACCTTTAAATGGAAAAACTGCAAATAAAAAAACTGCGTTTTTAAATAGAGATGATAAACACAATCCAATCAATAGATTTTCTGGAAATGAATTAATAAAAGGAGAGCCAGACGCCTCATCATTTCCATCAGGTGGAATGAGATCGACTTTTGAGGCTCGTGGTTATACATATTGGGATTTGACTGCAAATTCTTTTATTGAAGATAAAGTTTTATATATTCCATCAGTTTTTGTTTCCTTTTATGGAGAAAAACTTGATAAAAAATTGCCTTTAATTGAATCAATGAATATCTTGAGCAAGTACGCAAGTCCAATTTGCAATATGTTTTTGAAAGATGAAAAAACTTATAGGGTAAAGGCGAAAGTTGGACTTGAGCAAGAATTTTATTTAATTGATAAAGAATTTTATGATAAAAGAATAGATTTAGAATATTGTGGAATGAGTCTTGTTGGACGTGATTCTATGGTTGAAAAGGAAATAATTTCCCATTATCTTGGTGCAATTCCTCAAAGAGTTAATGATTTTTTTGAAGATGTGAACGAACAGTTATATAATTTGGGAATTTATATGGAGGCTGAGCATAATGAAGTTGGGCCAAATCAATTTGAAATTGCAATAATGTATGAAAATTGTAATATTTCCGTAGACAACAACCAATTACTCATGCATATTTTAGAAAAAACTGCCATCAAACACAATCTTTATTGCCTATTAAAAGAAAAACCTTTCAAAAATATGGCTGGAAGTGGAAAACACAATAATTATTCCCTTACAACAAATTACGGGAAAAATTGTTTTTATCCAGGAGATGACCCAAAAAATAATTATTTATTTTTATTATTTTTATCAGCAATGATTAAAGTTTGTAATAAATACCAAAATTTAATAAGACTTTCTTCATCATCAGTTTCAAATGATTATAGACTTGGAGGAAATGAAGCACCACCTTCAATAATTTCTGTATTTATTGGCGAAGATTTAGAAAATATTTTAAAATCAATAGCAAAAGACCAAGAGATAAAAGGAATAAATAATAAAGTTAAAATTCCACATCTTGGAGAAATCCAAACAGATTCATCAGACAGAAATAGAACATCTCCAGTTGCCTTTACGGGAAATAAATTTGAATTTAGGATGTTAGGCTCTTCAAAATCAGCCGCAGATTTAAACACAGTAATTAATCTTGCTATGGCAGAAGTTTTAAAAGATATAGGCAAAAGACTTGAAGGGAAAAATGAAAAAGATTTAAAAGAAGAAGTCTACAAAATAGTCAAAGAAATCTACAAGGAAAATTCAAAAATTTTATTCCAAGGCGACGGATACTCAAAAGAATGGATAAAAGAAGCAGAAAAAAGAGGACTTATTAACCATAAAAGCTTCTTAGACGCCTTAGTCTATGCAAAGAAAAATTCATCATACGAAATATTTAAAGAAGAAAAAATATTTAGCCAAAAAGAAATAGATTCAATAATAAACGTAGAATTTGAAGAAATAATAAAATTTTGCCAACAAGAGCTTGAAATTTTATCAAACCTAATCTATCAAGAAATCCTTCCTTCGGCAATGAAAGAAATAAAAGAAATAAAATCCTATCTTGCCTTTTTAGAAAATGAAAAATTAGAAGAAAAGGCAAAAAGAATAAATGAAAATGTAAAAGTTTTATTAGAATTTGGAGAAGAAATAAAAGAAATTCTAAAAGATTTTGAAAAAATAAAAGAAATAGAAGAAAAAGCAATCTACATTCAAGAAAAAACCAGAAAAATCACAGAAGAAATAAGAGAAGTAGCAGATAATTTAGAAAAAGAAATTTCCAGAGAAAATTATTCAATGCCTAGATATGTGGACATGTTGAAATCTTTATAGATTTTTTAAAAAATTTAGAAGCTTGAAAAAGCTTCTTTTTTTGTGATATACATTTATTTCTTTCATTAATAAAATAATTATTTTATAAAATTAATACTTCGTAATGTTAGGGCGGAGGAAATGGGGGAGTTTCGATTCTCCCCCTTTTTCCACGCTAAATTGCTTTTTAAATTTAAAAAAATCTTAAATCAAAATTCAATTTTAAAATAAAGCTACGAATAAAGTCCGCGGTATAATTATTGAAATTGTACCACTGGCACAATTTCAAGCTAATTATATCCCCTAAAACCCCCACTTTTTTGCCCCCCCTGCAACCGACCATTGCATGGAGCTTTTCTTGTAAGAAGCTTACGCTTCTTTCAAATTTTTAAAAATAATTATAAATTCAAGTGAATTATTGGAGAAAAAATTGTTTGAACGTTAGTGAGTTATTTTTTCTATTTTAATGAACTTAGAATTTATTTATTTTGGGTATTTATTTTTATTAAATTTGGCTAATCAATTTAAAAACTGAAAGAAACGCAAGTTTCTTTCTGATTTTGCTCCCTGCAAGGGCCGGTTAAGGGGGTTCGTTGAAAGGGGTTTAAGGAGAAAAATTGTGGGGACAATCGGAAGTCCCCTAATTTGTCCCCTTAACTAACGAAGAATTAAAAAAATATTATGATTTATTATTTTATTAAATTTTTTATTCAAAAAAGTCTTTTCATATTTCTACAGAAAAATATTAAGTCCTAAGTCTGCTGATAATATTTTTAATAAATTTTTCCCAACAACTGAATTTCCTGACTTATCTAATTTTGGGGAATATACGCAGATTCCGCATTTGTTTGGTACAACGCCTAAAATCGCTCCGCCTACTCCTGATTTTGATGGGATTCCTACTTTCATTAAATATTCTCCGCTTTTTTCGTACATTCCACACGATGCCATTTGGGCTATTGTCATTTGGACTATGTTTTGTGGAATTATTAAATTTGATGAGTGGATGTCAAAGCCTTCGTTGGCAAGGAGTGCTCCTAGTTTTGCAAGGGATTCTACGTTTGTTCCTATTGAACAAATTCTAACGTATAAATCTAAAACTTCATCAGCGTTTTGGGCAAAAATATTTTTGCTTTTTAAATAATAAGCAATTGCTCTGTTTCTGTCTGTTGTAGAAATTTCTGATTTGTAAATATTTTCCATAAATGTAAATGTGCCATCGTCGCTCATTTGTTTTATTAATTCCATAACTCTATTAAATTTTTCTTCTTCACTTTTTCCATAAATCATTGATGTTGTTGTCATTGCTCCAGCGTTTATAAATGGATTTGCTGCCCTTTGGTCAATTGGAATTAATGAATTAAATTCGTATCTTGTTGGCTCTGTTCCAACTTTTGAAAATACTTCGTCTGTTGTGTTGTCTTTTAGTGCCATGATTAGGGTAAAAATTTTTGAAATGGATTGAACTGAAAATATTTTTTCTTTTTCTCCAAAATTATAAATATCTCCGCTTGTTGTAACAATAGAAAGGGCAAAGCCGTTTTCGTCTACGTTTTTAAGCTCTGGAATGTAGGAGGCAACTTCTCCTTGGTTTGAAAAATTTTTTGCTTTTTTTATGCATTCTTCTATTTCTTTTTCTATATCTTCTCTTTTCATAAACATAATATCACCTACTTACAATTTTATATAAAATATTTACCCGATTTGATATAATAATAATTAATTAAAGAAATAAAAGGAGTTTCTTATGATTATTTTGGAAATATTAAATGAAGATAAATGGCTAGAAGATTTTAAATTTTTTGAGGATTTTAAAAATTCTTCTTATTACAAAATTTTGTTAGATACTTATAAAAATTTAAATACAAAAATTCTTTACCAAAGCAAAATCCACGGTCAAGGTCATATTGAAAGAGTAATTTTTATTTCAATGCTTTTGGCTTTTAATTATAAATTGGACAAAAATGATACGGATATTTTAAGATTTGCTGCATCTTTGCATGATACAAAAAGAGTTGACGATTCTTATGATACAGAACATGGTTATAGGGCAGCTTTATATTCGATTGATTATGCAAAAATAAATGAAAGCGATAAAAATATTCTTCAAGCAGTTTTGGCAGTTCATTCAAGACCTGACAAACAAATGGACGAAACAATTGAAGAATTTTTTGTAAAAGATATGGATAGGGCAAGATATTTGTCAAAACTTTTCAAGGATGCTGATGCTCTTGATAGGGTTAGGCTTGGAGATTTGAATGAAAAATATTTGAGAAATGATTTTTCTCATGATTTGATAGATTTTTCTAATAAATTATTTGAAAAATATTTGGATAGACAATGAAAGAAAATTTAAAAAGAGAAAAATTTGCAATTTTATCAATTTCTTTGATTTTAACAAGCAATAGCATAATTTCTGGAAGTTTAGTTTATATACAAGAAGCCTTCAATCTTACTAGAAATGAGGCTGAATTCATAATAAGTCTTTCAAGCCTTGCTGTTATGATTTTTATTTTTTTGGCAGAATATTTGGCGATTTTTATTGGAATAAAAAATACAGTTTTGTTGGGACTTTTGATTGTGGGATTTAGCGGGATTATTCCCCTAGTTTTTAGGACTTATTTATCAATAATTATTTCAAGATTTTTTCTTGGGGCAGGGCTTGGTCTTTTTAATGGGCATTCGGCAAATTATATTAATTTGCTCTACCATGATAACAATGAGAGAACAAAACTTCATGGTCTAAGAAATGCTTTTGAATTTATTGGGCAAATAATTCTTTTTTCCTTGGCAGGAATCCTTGTAAAATTTGATTATATGTACACTTTTTCACTTTATACATCAGCATTTCTTATTTTTATATTTTTCAAAATCAATGTAGAAGATGTAAAAATTGAAAAAGAGAAGGCAAAAATCAATTTTGATTCAAATATTTTTCTTTTTATAATTTTTGCCATGCTTATGATTTTAAATGGAACGGCAATGCTAATGAGATTTCCTTTTGTTGCAAGCCAAAGCCGTGGAATTGATGTAAATGTAAGTTTTTATTTAAATTTTGTGCCAATTGTTGGAATGATTTCGGCATTTTTATTTACACCAATCAATTTGAAATTGAGAGAAAAAACTATATTTTTTGGCTTGGGATTTTTTATACTAGCAAATTTTTTGATAGTAAATTTTGAAAAAAATCTTTTAGGATTTTTATTTTCTATTTTGCTTTTGACTTTTGGACAATCAATGTGTATGCCTTACATATTTGCAGAAGTGCCAAGATTTGTAAAAGGTCACAGCTCAAGAATAGCCACAAATTTAATTTTTATAGGGTGTAATATAGGAGTATTTTTAGCACCATTTTTTATGAAAAGCATAGACAAGCTAATAAATACAAATTCCCTATCAAAAGGCTTTGGTGGTTTTGTAATAATTTATTTTATTTTTATTGGAATATTTTTTAGAAGAAATAAAAAAAGAGCCTAGCTGGCTCTTTTATTTATAGTACACATCCTTATATTTTTCGTCTTTTTCAAATTTATCTTTTATATAAGGGCAGGTTGGAATTATTTTTTTATTTTCATCCCTTGCGTATTGAACTAATTCGTCTACCAATTTTCCTGCTATTCCTTGACCTCCATATTTTTTGTCAACTTCTGTGTGTGGTGCATCGATTAGATTTTCTTTTTCTACTATATCTATAAATCCTATTTTATTTTCCTTATCAAAAACTTGCACTTGTTTTTCTTTTTTATTTATTTTATATTCCATAATATCACCTCTATTTTTTTATACCCTTAATGAGCTTAAAATATATTTAATTTAATATAAAAAAATATAATATTTTTGTTTAAAGTCGAATTTGTGGGTATAAATATTTTTGTAAGAGAAAATTTATGGAAAAACGAAAGGAATTATTATGAAAAGAGAATATAGTTATGGCTCAGTTATTTTGGTTGAGATTATAGTTGCAGTTTTTGCTTTTGTTCTCAACAGAATTTTTGGTAGCAATGCAGATGAAAGTATAATATATAATTTATTATCTTCTGTTATCACTTGGCTTGGTTCTTTTATAATTGCATCAGGTTTAATCAACAATAGAAAGGGAAGTGTTGGAGATTATTTAAATCAATTGCAAAGACTTGATAAAAAAGCAATAATTGTAAATTTAATTCTTATAGTTATTACAATTGTTTTGACTTTTTCTTTTGGAAAAATTGGAGTTTTTGATGTAGAAAGTAAGAAATTAAATTTATTATCACTTTCTGTTCTTGGAACACTTCTTTTAGGCATTCTTTCAATTTTTACAGCCTATGCAAATCATATAGTTTCAGATCCAAGAAACAAAGACCAATCAATCACGGATGCACTTAAAAGTGTATTTGCAATTGGAGTAAAATTATTTGGCAAAACTATTACTTTGTATTTGTTGTATATAGTTTTACCAATTATCCTTATTTTTGGAATAATTGTTGGAATTGTCGTTGGAACAAGTAGTCCTGAAGCAGGTATTGGAATTATTATGTTAGGAGGCGGAATTTTAGGCTTGTATTATATATTAATTTCGCCACTGGTTTCAGCAAGACTTTCTGATAATTATTTAAATTTTACAGGAGATATAGACCAAGAAATTGAAAAAGATAATCCAGAAAACAATAACGAATTTACAATTACAAGAAATATATAAAAAATAAGCAGGAAGATAAAAATTCTTCCTGCTAAATTTTTTTATTAAAAATTTTAATTGATGATAAGATTGAAATAATTAAAACTACCACATCAACAAGGCTTACAAGCCACATTGGACAATATCCAATTAAAGTTAAAATCAAAAGCACAATTCTTGTAAAAATAAGTAAGATAAGATTTTTTTTTGCAGTTTTGTCCACGATTTTTGCGATTTTCATCAAATCTCTTAATTTTCCATAAGATTTATCAGAAATCATTATGTCAGAATTATAAATTGCAATATCCGAAGATTTTTGACCCATGCTAATTCCAATATCAGAATTTTTCAAAACTTCGCCTTCTTTTATTCCATCTCCAACATAAATAATTTTATGTTTATTTTTTTGCTCATTTTTTATAAGATTAATTTTTTCGTTTGAAGAAATTTCTGCCGCATAGGAAATGCTAAGATTTTTCGCGAGATTTTCAACAACTTTTTCTTTTTCATCTGATAAAACAGCAATATCAACAAATTCATTTTTTAAATAATCTAAGCTTTCTTTGGCATCATCTTTAATGGTATCTTCCAAAACAACCTTACAAACTAAAATATTATTTATTGACATAAAAATTGCCTTTTCATTTGAATCATCTTCAACATTTACAAAGTCTTTGGAGCCTATTTTTATTTCTTCATTTTCATAAGTTTTTGCCCAAATGTCAATATCATTTATATTTTTACTTGCTATAAAATACGAAAAATTATCTCTACGTCTAAGATTTTTGACTATGGCTTTTGCAATAGGATCAGCCGATAATTTTTCCAAATTATACAAATAATCCAAAAGCAAATTTTTGTTATAAGGAGAATAATAAACAATTTCTTTCAAATCAAATTCCCCAACAGTCAAAGTATTTGTCATATCTGTATAAAAATAATCGCAATCAATCAGCTTTTCAAAAGATTTTATATCTTTAACAAGGATTTTATTTTTATTTGCAAGAATTAAAGCTGAAATATATGAAAGAGAAATCCCAAGTATAAAAACTTTTGGACAAGAAACAATCAAGAAATTTATAGATTTTTGTAAATATTTGCTCAAATCTCCTCCCAAAATAGGGAAAACTACAGCAAGAAAAATTGCTATGGCAACAAGAAAAGGCGTATAAATTTTTGTAAATTGCTTAATCAATTTTTCACTTTGAGATTTTTTATTTCTTGATGTTTTTATCAAATTCATAATTTTTGCTGCCATAGATTCATCAAAAACTTTCACAGCCTTGTATTTGATCTCTCCAGTTTTTAGCATAGAAGTTGATAAAATTTCACATCCCTTTTTAATTTCAATTGGCAAAGATTTGCCATTTAAAAATGAAGTATCCAAAAGCCCTTCGCCAGAAATTACAACAGAATCAACAGGGATAATATCTGCCTCTTTTGCAAGAAGTATATCGCCTTTTTTTATTTTTTTAATCGAAATTTTTGCCAAAGTCCCATCATCCAAAACTTTTGTAACTGTTTTTGGGACAATATCAAATAATTTTTTGAAATTTTCATCTATCCTATCTTTTGAAAGATTTTCAAAAAAATTGCCCAAATTAAATAAAAACATTATGGCACAAGCATCAACAAAAAATCCCATAAAAAACGCAAAAAAACTTGCAAGAGTAATAAGAAGATTTTCATCCATAAATTTTTTATTAGAAATTGAATTTATTGCATTTACAAAAGTATCAGCTCCAACAGCAAGATATATTGCAAGAAAACTAATAACAAGAAAAAAATTTTTCCCATTTTGCTTAAATTTATAAGTAACAAAGATAAAGAAAATCGCAAAAATTGTTAGGACTAACAATTCTTTTTTTCTTTCCTTTTTCATATTTTTAAAAATTTCCATATATATCAACCTTTCATAATTAAATTTAACATTAAAAAATTCATAAGTATATTCACAAAAAATTATAGCAGAAAGGCGAATTTGTGGCAAGATTTAAAGCTTTTAATCCCGAGTAAATAAGTTGAATTTAAAAAGTGAAAGTGTATATTGGAAAAGACTGAAAATAGATTTAAAAAGAAAAAAAAAGAAAAAAATTATGATTTACATAAAGGAAGTGTCAAATGACAAAAAATAAATTTATTTTAAAATCAGACTACACTCCAAAAGGAGATCAGCCAGATGCAATTAAAAAACTTGCTTGTGGAATAAAAAATGGAAAAGCTCATCAAATTCTCCAAGGAGTTACAGGATCTGGCAAGACTTTTACTATGGCAAATATAATTCAAGAAGTTCAAAAGCCAACTCTTGTTCTTGCCCACAACAAAACACTTGCCTACCAATTATTTACAGAATTTAAAGAATTTTTCCCAGACAATGCCGTTGAATATTTCGTATCATATTACGATTATTATCAACCAGAAGCCTACGTTGCGGCAACCGACACATATATTGCAAAAGATTCTTCAATCAATGATGAGATTGATAAATTAAGACATTCAGCAACAATGAGTTTGTTTGAAAGACGCGATGTAATAATTGTGGCGAGCGTTTCTTGTATTTACGGCTTGGGAGATCCAGAAGAATATAGAAAATTAGTTTTGTCCCTAAGACCAGGTCAAGAAATTTCTCCAGAAGAAGTTATGAAAGAATTAATCGAAAGACAATTTGTAAGAAATGATTTTGATTTTTCGCGTGGAACTTTTAGAAGAAGAGGAGATGTTTTAGATATTTTCCCAGCAGGAAACGAAGAAAAAGCAATAAGAGTAGAATTTTTTGGAGATGAAATTGATAGGATTTCAGAATTTGATTCTTTGACAGGAAAAGTTACAAGCCACATCTCCCACGGCTATATTTATCCTGCAAGTCACTATGCAACAAGCGCCGAAAAAGCAGCAGCTGCTATTACAACTATAAAAGAAGAATTAAAAGAAAGACTTGTTGAACTTGAAAATGAAAATAAATTAGTAGAGGCTCAAAGGCTTGAGCAAAGAACAAATTACGATATAGAAATGCTAGAAGAAATTGGATTTTGTTCAGGAATAGAAAATTATTCAAGACATTTATCCCAAAGAGAACCAGGATCTAGACCATATACATTAATAGATTATTTTCCAGATGATTTTATGCTTTTTGTTGACGAATCTCACGTTTCAATTCCCCAAGTTGGTGGAATGTATGAGGGGGACAGGTCAAGAAAACAAAATTTAGTAGATTTTGGCTTTAGGCTTCCTTCAGCCCTTGACAATAGACCCCTAAAATTTCCAGAATTTGAAAAATTAATCAAACAAACAATATACGTTTCAGCAACTCCAGGTCCCTACGAAATGGAAAAAACAGGTGGAAAAGTTATTGAACAAATCATAAGACCAACTGGACTTTTGGATCCATTAATTGATGTAAGACCAGTAGAAAATCAAATTGATGATTTGATAGAAAATATCCATCAAATTATCGACAAAAATGAAAGGGTTCTTGTAACAACTCTAACCAAAAGAATGGCAGAAGATTTGACCGATTACTTATCAGAAAATGGAATTAAGGTAAAATATCTCCATTCAGATATAAAAACAATCGAGCGAAGTGAAATAATTAGGGATTTAAGACTTGGAAAATTTGATGTTTTGGTTGGAATAAATCTTCTTCGTGAAGGATTAGATTTGCCAGAAGTTTCTTTGATTGCAATTTTAGATGCAGACAAAGAAGGATTTTTAAGAAGTGAAACTTCCCTTATCCAAACCATAGGAAGGGCTGCTAGAAATTCAAAAGGTCATGTAATAATGTATGCAGATAAAATTACAAGATCAATGAAAAAAGCTATTGACGAAACCGAAAGAAGAAGAAAAATTCAAACAGAATTTAACGAAAAACACGGCATAACCCCAACGACAATCAAGAAAAACATAGCAGAAATAATTCAGGTAACAAAATCAACAGAAAATGTAGAAGAAGTAAAAGAAGAATTCTCACAAGAACAAATTGAAAATATAATTATAAATTTGGAAACAGAAATGTACAAGGCCGCAGAAGAATTAGATTTCGAAAAAGCAGCACAAATTCGTGACCAAATAGCAAAAATGAAAAGAGAATTTGCGGAGGTATAAATGAGTGAAAATAAAATAGTTATAAAGGGGGCAAGGACTAATAATTTAAAAAACGTAGACCTTACCCTTCCTCGCGATAAAATGATTGTATTTACTGGACTTTCCGGATCGGGAAAGTCCACCTTGGCTTTTGACACAATTTATGCCGAAGGTCAAAGAAGATATGTAGAAAGTTTATCGTCATACGCCAGACAATTTTTGGGAAATTTGGACAAGGCAGATGTCGATACAATTGAAGGACTTTCTCCATCAATTTCAATCGATCAAAAAACAACCAACAGAAACCCAAGATCAACAGTTGCAACCGTAACAGAAATTTACGACTATTATAGGCTTTTGTTTGCAAGAATTGGCGATGCCTACTGCCCAGTTTGTGGCAAAAAAATTGAAGCCCAATCCATCGATCAAATGGTTGATAGGATTTTAAAACTTGAAGAAAAAACAAGAATCCAAATCCTTGCCCCAGTAGTAAGATCCCAAAAAGGTCAACACAAAAAGAAACTCGAAAATATTCAAAAAATGGGCTATGTTAGGGTGATGATTGATGGCGAAAGATATGATCTTGAAGAAGAAATTGAACTTTCAAAAACAAAAAAACATGACATATCAATAATAGTTGATAGGATTGTGATAAAAGAAAAAATTGAATCAAGACTTGCAGATTCTTTGGAAACTGCCCTTGAACTTACAGATGGACTTGTAGAAATAAATGTAATAGACGGAAAAGATTTTATCCTTTCATCCAAACTTGCCTGCCCAGAAGGTCATATTTCCCTTCCAGAAATTACACAAAATATGTTTTCATTCAACGCTCCCCAAGGAATGTGCCCAGAATGTAACGGACTTGGTTTTCATTTGCAAATCGACCCCGACCTTGTAATTCCCGACAAAAATCTTTCCATAAATGAAGGCGCAATCGATCCATACGCCACAAGCGGAAAAGGAACATATTATAATGAAATAATTAAAGCCATTGCCAAAAATCACAAATTTTCCCTTGATGAGCCAATCAAAAATGCTCCAAAAAAAATGATTGATGAAATTTTGTACGGAACAAAAAAAGAGATTTCTTTTACCTTTGATAGTCATTTTTCTGGAAGAAAAAAATACACAGGACATTTTGAAGGAGCAATCAAAAATTTATCCGACAGGTACGAAAGAACAAATTCCGATTCTCAAAAGAAAAGAATGAGAGGCTTTATGAGCGAGGAAGAATGTAAAACTTGTCACGGGCAAAGATTAAAAGATGAAATCCTTGCAATAAAAGTAGATGGCAAATCAATTTCAGAAATTGCAGATATGTCAGTCGACAAAACTATAGAATTTTTTGATAATTTAAAACTTTCGCCAATGAAAGAAAAAATTGCAGAATTAATAATAAAAGAAATAAAGGCAAGAATTAAATTTTTGCAAGACGTAGGACTTGGTTATCTTTCCCTTTCAAGAGCAGCCTCAACCCTTTCAGGAGGAGAAAGCCAAAGGATAAGACTTGCAACCCAAATCGGATCAGGCCTTGTTGGCGTTTGCTATGTTTTGGATGAGCCATCAATCGGACTTCATCAAAGAGATAATAACAAATTAATAAAATCGTTGAGAAATTTAACAGATATTGGAAATACACTAATAATTGTAGAACACGACGAAGATACAATGAAAGCTGCAGACTATCTTGTAGATATTGGACCAAAAGCAGGAGTTCATGGAGGAGAAATTGTTGCAAAAGGGTCACTTTCCGATATAAAAAAATGCAAAAAATCAATCACAGGAGCCTATCTTTCAGGAAAAGAAAAAATCCCAGTGCCAAAAGAGAGGAGAACTTGGGACAAATATATAGAAGTAAAAAACGCCAGACAAAATAATTTAAAAGGAATAGATGTAAAATTTCCTCTATCAACCTTTACAGCAGTAACAGGAGTATCAGGCTCAGGAAAATCTTCCTTAGTAAATGAAATTTTGTACAAGGCAGTTACCAAAAAATTAAATAAATCCAAAACCCACCCAGGAAAACACGACTCAATCGAAGGCGTAGAACAAATTGACAAAATAATTTCCATCGACCAATCTCCAATAGGAAGAACACCAAGATCAAATCCTGCAACCTACACCAAATTATTTGACAATATCAGAGATGTTTTTGCAATGACAACAGAAGCAAAAATGAAAGGCTTTGACAAGGGAAGATTTTCCTTCAATGTAAAAGGAGGAAGGTGCGAAGCCTGCAATGGCGATGGAACAATAAAGGTAGATATGATGTTTTTGCCAGACGTCTACGTTCCATGCGAAGTTTGCCACGGACAAAGATACAATAGAGAAACCCTTGAAGTAAAATACAAGGGGAAAAATATATCCGAAGTTTTGGATATGACAGTAGAAGAAGCCCTAAAATTTTTCGAAAATCATCCATCAATAGTAAAAAAATTACAAACCCTATATGACGTAGGACTAGGCTATATAAAAATCGGTCAACCATCAACAGAACTTTCAGGAGGAGAAGCCCAAAGAGTAAAACTTGCAAGCGAGCTTGCAAAAAGATCCACAGGTCAAACCCTATACATTTTAGACGAACCAACAACAGGCCTTCACATGGCAGACGTTCATAAATTAATAGAAGTTTTAAATAGATTAGTTGATCAAAATAATACAGTAGTAGTGATAGAACACAATCTTGACGTGATAAAAGTAGCAGATTACATCATAGACCTAGGCCCAGAAGGCGGAGATGGAGGAGGAGAATTAGTAAAAACAGGCACGCCAGAAGAAATAGCAAAAACAAAAAAATCCTACACAGGACAATTTCTTAAAAAAATATTGTAGCAGTTAAAATATATTTCAATAAGAAAATCAAGAAGAAAAACTAGGATAAAGATTAAAAATATAAAAATAATAAAACTTGGGCAATAAAACAAATATAGAATTACAAAGAAAAAAAATGGGGTGTAGCGTATTTTTATTTTTAAATTAATAATGAATCACTAAACTAACTTTGTCTACAATCTAAGGCCACCTTGATGTGGTCTTTTATTTTTTCTATATTTTCTGGTATAGTAGAAAAAATCAAAACTCATTTTTCAAATATTTTAAGCAAGTAGCTAAGTCGTGATTTTTTATTTTTTTCAGATTTTTTCACGACTTAGCCATCTCATTTTTTTATTTAAATATTCAAAAATTTTTAAAATGTTTAAATACCGAATTCTTTATTTTTATTTCCAAAAATTTATAAAATAATCTCTTTTTGCTAATAATAATTCATCAATATTCACAAAAATTTGATAATAAAAATCAAAACGCTGATAAAATAGTAAATAATTTTAAATATATTTACTTTTAAAATAGATTGAAAAATATTTATAAATTCCAAAATGAATTTTTATAAATATTTTCAATAAGGATATTATAAAAAATAAGTGGATTTTTTTAATGAAAATGATATAATAATCTATACATAAAATTCTAATTTAAAGTTATGGTACAAAAAATATGTTGCAAAAAGTCTTGCATAAATTATCATATTTCTGTATTAACACTTTAACAAAATATATTAATGAAAGGATAAGAAAATCATGAACAATTCGAAAAAGATGACTGAAATCATCGAAAAGAAAAAAGAATTAAGTCAAGAGAAAACTCCTAAGTATGGTACAAGAAAACTATCCATTGGATTAGTTTCATGTATGTTAGGATTTTCATTAATAATTGCTCCGGGATCTTCTAAGGCTGCTGAAGCTAGTGAAAATGAAACAGTAGCAACAGAGACAAACACGCCAGAAGAAAATCCGGTTGAAGAAGCTACACCAGTAGCAAATGAAGAAATTAAAAAAGAAGAAACAAAAGAAGAAGTTGTAGAACAAGCACAAGAAGTTGTTGCAAAACAAGCTGACACTTTTGTAGAAAAATTAGAAGCTATAGAAGTAGAAGAAGGAGAAGAAATTGATTACAAACAAGCTGTAACCAATCTTCCACAAGATGCAAAACTTGATGTAGTAACACCAGTTGATACAAAAGAAGCTGGCGAAAAAACTACAAGTGCAAAAATAACTTTTGCTGATGGATCTGTAAAAGAAATTCAAATCAAAGTTAATGTTAAAGCTGTTGAAGCAAAAGAAGAAGCAGAGGATTTAGAACTTTCTGAAAATGTAGACATACAACCAGTAAAAGCTCCAGAAAATCCAAAAACTGGAGTTAGAGATGCAGCTCCACCAGAAGATACAACTACAGACGCTGATGCAAATAACGCTGTGCATGCTTATGTTGGCGTGGTTAATGGACTAAATATTGATGCAAACCTATCTAAGGCAAGTGATAATCAATTTAAGCCAATTGCAGGTGTTAAGGCTTATTTCCAATGGTTTGAAACATGGGGTGGAAAAGAATATTCATCTCCAGTTTATACAGCTACATCAGGAGCAGATGGTCAATTACACATGGGAATAAAACCATATTTAGCCGAAGATGGAAAATTAATTAAATTTGATGCAGATACAACAGTTTCTGCTGGTCGTGAAAGATATAGATTCTGGATTGATGAGTCAACTATTCCAGAAGGCTACCAACTTCAATATATAACAGGTGAATCTGTTATATTCCCTGGGTCTGATTTACCAATAACACAAGGTGGGTCAGGATCAAACACTGCCAGAAATATTCATGGTAATTGGAAAATATTATTAATGGAAAAACCACTTGAACAAATGCATAAAGAAGCAACACCAACAGAAATCCAACAAGACGGTGGATATCTTACAGGTACAGTTGGTTGGGATTACAAATCAGGAATTGGTGGAATCCAATGGAATCAAGTTGCTGATATAGATACTCCAGCTAAAGGTGTAACAGTAAAAGCTTCATATCTATCAGATTATGCGCTAAAAGAAATTTATAGCGATTCTACTGCTGTTATGATGGGTGTTAAAAAACCATCAGATATTCGTGGAAATGGCTGGACTGCTGAGCAAGAAAAGAAATTACAAGATTGGATAAAAGAACAAGTTAAAAAAGATCCAGACAAGTGGATAGCTGAAACAGTATCAGCAAAAACAAATGCTGATGGAAAATATATTATCCAATTTAAGGGAACTTGGGGAAACTTAAAAAATAAAGATGCTGGATTGAAAAATTATAATTATAAGGAAGGCGATGCTTCCAGTGGACAAATTTGGAATAGGTGGACAAAAGAACAAATTGACAGACTTGGCAAAGTTGCAGATAAGGCAGACAATGGAAGATTTGATTTTTCAAAAGCTGCTACAAATCAAGTAAAACACGTAAACTATGACTGGTTATTTGTATCTATAGAAGGTTCTGAGAATCTCCGTGTTATGACACCATATAACAATAATCAATATACACAAATGAGTAATGTATTTGGTATCAATAGTGGTTGGTCTGGAGGTGGATTTGGTGTTGGTGTAACTAATGCTGTACCACAAATCTTACGTGCAGACTTTGCAGTTGCTCCAGCAGAAGTTAAATTTAATATAACAAATTATGACTCAGGCAAGAACACTGCAAAAGTTGGAGATGTTGCTAAAACATCAACAGAAGGTCTACCATATTATGGAGAATCAAGTGAGAACTTTAGAATAGTTTGGTATGACGAAGATGGAAATAAAGTTCAAGAATCAAAAGCTTCAAAACCATCAAGCACAGGATCACTAGAATCAGCAGACTTTGACACAAGCAAAGTAACAAAGACAACTAATTATACAGCTAAGCTATATAGGGTAGATAGCTCAGGTAAAAATGCAGAATTGCTAGCTCAAGATTCATTTACAGTAGTAGTTGAAGATACAAAGAAGATTACTTCAATGTATGATGAATTCGAATATAAAAATCCAAATCCTATAAAAGATGCAACTTATTCTGCTAAGGGACTTCCAGAAGGTCTTACAATTGATCCTAAAACAGGAGATATTAAGGGAGTACCAAAAGAAAGTGGTAAATTCCAAGTTGAAGTTACTACAGTAGTTCCAGATGAATCAGGGGATATAACAGCATCAAGGTTCTATACTTATACAGTTACAGATTCTCCTTTGAAAGATGGTAATGTAGGTAAAGAATACAATACTAAAGTAGAACCAAAACAAATTGATGGATATGTATTTAAAAATGTAACAGCTAAATTTATAGATGGAAAAGCTATTGATGGTCTAACAATTACAGGAGATCAAATTACAGGAACACCAAAAACAAAAGTTGAAGCAACACAAGATGATCCAAATGTAGAAGTAACTTATGATATTTATATATTAAATGAAAAAGGCGAAGAAGTATTAATCAAAAAAGGACACGTAGATAGAGTGCCTCTATCAATAGCTGAAAAAGCAGACGACACAACAAAACCAGAAATTGGTGACTTAGACGATGATGACGATCCAAAAACACCAGTAGCACCAAAAGAAGATGAAAACAACAAAGGACCACAAGTATGGGCTAACGGTGCAAGAGTAACAGAAGGACAAAAAATCACACCAATAAAGGTAAATGTAAAAGACGATGCAGATAAAAACCCAACAGTAGAAGTAACAGGACTACCAAAAGGATTAAGCTACAACAAAGAAACAGGCAAAATCGAAGGAACACCTGACAAACTAACAAACTGGGCAGACACAGAAGAAGAAAGAGACTTCACAGTAACAATCAAAGCAAAAGATGCAGCTGGAAACGAATCAACAAAAGAAATCCAAATAACAATATTAAGAGATACAGATGGAGACGGAATACCAGATTCAACAGATCCAGACGACGACAACGATGGAATCAATGATGATAAAGATCAAAATCCAAAGAAATGGGATGCCAAAGTTGAAGGAAAAGTAGAAACAACAGTAGGAACACAACCAACAGTAGATCAATACAAAGAAAAGATCACAAACCTACCAAAAGGATCAAAAGTAGTAGTAAAAACAGAACCAGACGTATCCAAAGCTGGAGACACGGAAGCAGTAGTAACAGTAACCCTACCAAACGGCAAAGAAGTAGACGTTACAGTACCAGTAACAGTAACAGACACAACACCAGCAGAAAAAGATGCTGATAAGTATGATGTAAAATATGAAGATGCAAAAGGAAAAGCTGGAGAAAAAACAACTGTAAAACCAAAAGTTACAGATAAAGACGGAAAAGCTACAAAAGTACCAGAAGGAACAAAATACACATTAGGTAAAGACGCTCCAAAAGATGCAACAATCGATGAAAACACAGGAGAAATCAAATACACACCAACAGAAGCTGACGCTGGCAATCCAGTAGAAATTCCAGTAGTAGTAACTTATCCAGACAAATCTACAGACAATGCAACAGCAAAAATCAATGTAGCAAAATTAGACGATATCATAGACAGAACAGCTGATCCAACAAAACCAACACCAGCAGGATATGTAAGAGTAACATTTGAAGCTGGCGAAGGAGTAAATCCTCTTGAAGGAGCTAAGGTTTATGATGTAAAAGAAGGCACAGTTCTTACAGCTGACAAATATCCAACAGTAACAGCAAAAGACGGATATGAAAATCCAACATGGTCAACAAAACCAGGAACAGCAATTACAAAAGATAATGCAAAAATTACAGCAATAGCTACTAAGAAAAACGAAGAAACTTCAAAAAAACCAGTAATCAATGATGTAACTGAAGGCGATGCTAAAATTTCTGGTACAGGTGTAGCTGGATCAGATATTGTTGTAATGAAAGGCAAAGATTTTATTCTAAAAACTAAAGTAAAAGACGACGGAACTTGGTCTGTAGATGTTCCAGCTGGAAAAACTCTTAAAAAAGGTCAAAAAATAGTTGTAAAACAAACTGAAAAAGATAAAAAACCAGCTACAGAAAATACAACTGTAAAGGAAAAAGCTCCAGCAGCTAAACCAGAGGCTCCAACTCTAAAAGCAAATGATGATGGATCTGTAACAGTAACACCACCAACTGACAAAGACGTTGATGTTGTTCAAATCACATACACTGATGAAAACAATCATCAAGGAACTCTTGTAGCAACAAAGGACAAAGATGGAAATTGGAAATTGCCAGATGGAACTGACCCATCTATAACAATAGACCCAGCAACAGGCGTTGTAACAATTCCTGCAAATCAAGTTAAAGATGGAAGTGAAGTAAAAGCAGTAGCTGAAAAAGATGGTACACATTCTGATGAAGCAAAAGTAAATGCAAAGAATAATCCAGTAACTAAAAAAGAAATCACAAAATGGGTACAAGAAACAGCTGATGGAAGAACAATTGAATTAAAAAAACAAGATGGTGCACATCCAGATAACGATGGAAAATCAGATATAGAAGGATATGAATTTGTTCGTACAGACAAGACTGAAGACGATACAACAATAACATATACAAATGTATATAAATTATTGTTAGGATCAAAAGCAGTTGGACTTGATGGAAAAGAACTTAAAGAAGCTACTATAGGATATGATAAGGAAAATCCAGAGGAATTTAAAGGATATACTTATTTATTTGATGAAGGCGAAAACACACCATCAGATGTACAAGGTAAGAAAGCATATCTAGTAAATAGAATTTATGCTAAAAACCCAGCAGTAGTAGAAGTAGCAAATCCTGATTCCTTAACAGCAGATGAACAAAATAAAGTTAAAGAAGCAGTTAAAACTGCAAACCCAGATCTATTAGATAATCAAATCTCTGTAGATAATAAGGGAGAAGTTACAATAACAAGAGGAAAACAAACTGCTAAATTAGCTCCTGATTTAACTGTTGTAAAACAAGGTCAAACACCAGCACCAACAATAACACAACCAAAAGCAGGCGATACAACAGTATCAGGAACAGCAGAACCAGGTGCAACAGTAAAAGTAACTCTTCCAGACGGAACAGTAAAAGAAACAAAAGCAGACGATCAAGGAAACTGGTCAGTAGATACACCAGCATTAGAAAAAGATCAAACAGTAAAAGCAGTAGCTCAAGAAGATGGAAAAGACCAATCAGACGAAGCAACAAAAACAGTAGCAGAAGCTGATCCAGCAGAAGCAACAGCAAAACCAGAAATCACAGCACCAAAAGCTGGCGATAAAGAAATCAAAGGAAAAGCTGAACCAAATGCAAAAGTTGAAGTAGAACTTCCAGACGGAACAAAAGTAGAAACAACAGCAGATGGAGAAGGAAACTGGACAGCAAAAGTACCAGAAGGAAAA
>NZ_GG700527.1:1285441-1321352 GCF_000163295.1 Anaerococcus vaginalis ATCC 51170 | reverse complement strand
GAACCAAAAGAAGGCGAAACTGTAAAAGCAGTTGCAACAGTAGATGGAAAGAGCCCATCAGAAGAAGCAACAGCAACAGTAGGTAAAGCTGATGATAAGGGTACAAAAGTAGGCGGAGATGTTAAACCAGTTAAACCAACTGATGATAAACAAGATACTGGCATCAAAGTTGAAAATCCTGATGATGATACAAAAGTTACAGCTAAAGATGAAGATGGCAAAGACGTTCCAGTTGAAATTGATAAAGATGGAAATGTAATTGTAACTCCAGGAACAAATGTTGATGGACCAATCACTGTAACAATTGAAGATCCAGATCTACCAGGCGGAAAAGTTGAAATCGAAGTTCCAGTTGAAGGACACGAAAAAGGAAAAGATGACAACAATTCTGATAAAGATGGTAATAAAACAATAGCAGACAAAACTAACCCAACTGTTCCTTCAAAAACTGAAGTTAAGGATAAAAACAACTTAACTGATGAGGAAAAAGATAAGGTTAAAAAAGCAATCGAAGACGCTAATAAAGATAAATTCCCACAAGGAACAAAAGTTGAGATTGGAAAAGATGGAACTGCTACTATAACTTATCCAGATGGTTCTGTTGACATCATTAAAGGAAATGATTTAGTAATTCAAAAAGCAAAAGCTGGTGCTAGTGGAAGTATTAATAGAGTTAATAGCTCTAATACAGGCAAAAATGTTAAAACAGGTGTAGGTTCTTCTGCAACTATTTTAGCAACATTGGCTGCAGCAGTAAGCGGATTATTCGCTTCTAAAAAAAGAAAAAATGATTAAAATTAATTTTTTCGAAAATAAAAAATAATTTTTAGTGAAGACCTTCGGGTCTTCATTTTTTTGTTGGGATTTTTTGATTTTATTTTTTTCTTATTAAAAAAGTTTTTATGGTAAATTATAATTTTATTTTATTAATGTGATTTTTTATATGACTTTTGGGTGTGGGTATAATAGATTTATGGAGGAATTTATGGATAGATTTTTAGTTTTTTTGGCGGATGGTTTTGAGGAAATTGAGGCTTTGACTTTGGTTGATTATTTTAGAAGGGCTGATATTTTTGTTGATATGGTTTCTGTTGGCAATGATTTGTTTGTTGTTGGCTCTCACGATATTATTGTCAAGGCGGATAGGCTTATTGATGATATTGATTTGGATTTTTATGATGGGATTTATATTCCTGGTGGTAGTTTGGGGGCGAAAAATCTTAGGGATGATAAAAGGGTTATTGATATTGTAAAAAAATTTGATGAGGAGAAAAAAATAATTTGTGCTATTTGTGCAGGGCCTAGTGTTCTTGATAGGGCAGGTATTGTTAGTGATAGGAATCTTGTTTGTCATCCTAGTGTGGAAAAAAGCCTTTTGAATGTTGGAAATATTAAAAGTGACAAGCTTATTGTTATGGATGGAAATATTTTTACGTCAAGGGGCGCTGGTGCTAGTGTTTTTTTGGCTTTGAAATTGATTGAAATGATTAAGGGGATTGATGTAAAAAATAGTGTAAAGGCTGGTATTCAGGAAGATTTTGTTGAGAAATATTTTGGTTTTAATTTTTAATGTTTATTTTGAATAAATTGATATTTTTTGTTGATTTATTCTTTTTTTGCTTTTTTATTTTATTTAAAAAAAGGTCTATATATGTTAAAATATAAGAATACTGATAGGTATTTAATTTCTATAAAAATCATATTTTTGGTTTTTAAATTTTAATTGGAGGTATTATGAAAAAGATTGGTAAGGTTTTATTGGCCTTTTTATTGATTATAGGGACTGGCTTTACGGGTTTTACTCTCGGAAAGAATTCTTCTAATGATAATCGTATGATTTCTGAACAAAATCAAAAGCACATGGCTTCTATGGAAGCTATGAAGGAATTGATTGATGAGAATTTCCTTTTTGATTATGAGGATAAGCAATTGTACGATGGTTCTTTGAAGGGTATGTTTGAAAATTTGGGCGATCCTTATACTGCTTATTATACAAAGGAAGAATTTGACAAGCTTATGGAAGATGTTAATGGAAAGTATGCGGGCATTGGTGTAGCTGTTCAAGCTAGTGATGAGGGATATATCAAGGCGATTTCTGTTTTTGATGAATCTCCTGCAAAAAAGGCTGGCATCAATGTTGGCGATTATATTACCAAGGTTGATGGTGTTTCTTATTCTTCTGACCAATTGGAAGAGGCTGTGTCAAAAATCAGAGGAAATGTTGGAGAAAAGGTAAAGATTACTGTCCTTAGAAAAAATGCTGAGGGCAAGGCTGAGGAAAAAGATATTGATGTTGAAAGAGCTGATGTGAAGGTTGATACTGTTGAAAGCAAAGTTGTTGAAAAAGATGACAAAAAAATCGGCTATATAAAAATTAAACAATTTGAGGATGTTACTAAGGAAGAATTTGGCAAGGAATTGAAGGCTTTGAAGGATGCTAAGGTTGATGGTATTGTGATGGATCTTAGAAATAATCCTGGTGGTGGGCTTGATGTGTGTCTTGCTATAGCTGATACTTTTTTGGATGAGGGTGTAATTGTTTCAACTGTTGATAAAAAAGGCAAAGAAATTGTTGAAAAAAGTGACAAGGAAATGGACAAAACTCCTATGACTGTTCTTATAAATGAAAATTCTGCTTCTGCGTCTGAAATTTTGGCTGGAGCTTTTAAGGATAGAAAAAGAGCAAAAATTGTTGGGAAAACTTCTTTTGGTAAGGGAATTGTTCAAAAACTTTTCCCTCTTGATGATGGTTCTGGTGTAAAAATTACTATTAGCGAATATTTCACACCAAACAAAACTAAAATTCACAAAATTGGTGTAAAACCTGATGTAGAAGTTGAAGATAAAAGTGAAAATGGAGCTTTGGATATAGAAAATCTTGACAAGGATACTCAATTTAATAAGGCTTTGGATACATTATTAGAAGAAATTAAGGGGTGATATTATGAACAGCTATAACAGCGAGCAAAGGATTGAAGAACTAAATAATCTTTTAGAAAAAAAAGATATTCCGGCTTTAAAGGATTCTTTGAGAAGAACTAACCCCGTAGATATAGAAGAATTTATGTCTGAGCTTGACAATGAAGAAAGTTTGATTGTTTATAGGCTTTTGAGAAAAGACGATGCTGCTGAGGTGTTTGCTGAATTAAAACAAGATGGAAAGCACAGACTTTTGACTTCTATTACTGATCCTGAGCTTGATGCTATTGTGAAAGCTTTAAATTTCGACGATGTAATTGATACGCTTGAGGAAATGCCTGCAACTGTTGTAAAAAGAATTTTGAGAAATTCTGATTCTGAAATGAGAAAAAGAGTAAATCAATTTTTACAATTTCCAGAAGATTCTGCTGGAAGTTTGATGACAACAGAATTTGTAGAAGTAAATCCAGAAATGACCTGCCAAGAAGTTTTGGACAGGATAAAAAAAGTAGGTTCAACAAAAGAAACTATTTATACTTGCTATGTAACAAATACTACAAAATCTTTATTGGGTTATGTTTCACTAAGGTTGATTGTAACAAGCTCATTAGATACAAAAGTTAAAGATTTGATGTATGAAGATGTAATAAGCGTGGAAGCTTACGAAGACCAAGAAGATGTAGCAAAAACTTTTAGAAGATATGGTTTTACAGCTTTGCCAGTTGTTGATAGCGAAAGAAGGCTTATTGGAATAATTACAGTTGACGATATTATGGATATAATGGAACTTGAAACAACTGAGGACTTCCAAAGAATGGCTGGTACAACACCAGATGAAGAAGAATATTCAAGCACATCAGCCTTAAAACTTGCAAAAAACAGATTGCCTTGGCTAATGTTTTTGATGGTTTCGGCATCATTTACATCAACAATTTTAAAATCAAGTCAAAGGGTAATAGAATCAATAATTGCCCTAAATATGTTTATACCAATGCTAACAGACTCCGGCGGAAACGCAGGAAGCCAATCATCAACTCTTGTAATACGTGGAATGGCAACAGGAGATGTAGAGCTTGAAGATTGGTATAAAGTAGTATTTAAAGAATTCGAAGTTGGAGTTATAGTAGGAGTTATAATGTCATTTTTAGCATTTTTAAAATGCCTATTATTTGACGGAGTAGCTATGGAAGTTGCAGCCATAGTAGGAATAACAATTTTTGTAATAATAATTATAGCAAAAGTTGTAGGAGCTTTACTTCCAATGGGAGCAAAAAAATTAGGCTTTGACCCAGCAATAATGGCAAGTCCACTAATAACGACAATAGTAGATTCAATAGGATTAATATGCTATTTCCAAATTGCAAAATTAATTATGGGAATATAAAAAAATGCTTACTTTAATTAGTAAGCTTTTTTATTTTTGAAAATTGGTGTAAGAAATTTAAAAAAAATAAAATAATTCTTTAGTGATAAAATTAAATTAAGAAATTACCAATCTCGACTAAACGAAACGAAGTGGAGTGCATGGAGGGATCTCTTTTTAAAATATGGCAAAATAAATAGACTGGAAAAGGAAATTTATGCCCTTATCCAGTCTAAATTTTATTATTCTTCGCTATTTTCTTCTTCTAATTCTTCTTTCACTTCTTCGTGAACGGCTTGTTTTATTTCTTTGTTGTCTATTATGGAATTTTCTGCTAATCTTTCTAGTTTTTCTTTTTCCATTTTTCCAAATTCTTCGTCGTCATCTAATTTTCTTTTTGTAAGAACAGATATTGCAAATCTTCTTCTCATTTCGTGTTTGATTTCTTCTCTTTCGTTAAACCAAGCAACTACTAGGATAATTGTAAGTATCATTCCTAAATATCCAAGTATTGGATAGAGGATTGACATTAATTTTTTAAAGCCTAAAAATGAAAGTCCAAAGCCCATTAGGGTAAATATTATTAAATTTCTTCTAAATTTATTTTCTGTATCGGAAAATCTTCTTGCGGCTGAATAAAATAGGGAAATGGCTGTGTTAAAAATCATTCCAAAAATTATTAATGACATCATAAGACCCAAAATTGGATGGATATTTTCTAAAACAATTTGCATTGGTATGTCGGAATCTTTTATCATTGGTAGGGTAAAAAATAGGGTAAGACCTACGAGCGCTGTAAGAATTGCTACCATCAATCCTCCAAGCATTCCCCCAAGTCCTGCTTCGGCTGAATCTGTTTTGCTTCCTCCTAGGACAAATGCCATGGAGATTCCGCTAATCATGCACAAGCCAAAATAATTTAGGGTGGATAAGCCTATGTTTGGCAGTGGGGATTTTACACTTTGTCCAATTTGATTTAGACTTTGCCAATCTGGTTTTATTGTTATAAAAGTATAAATTGCTCCAAGGATAGCAAAAATAATTATTAGTGGTGTAAAGGCACCGATTACTTTTGTTACTTTATCGAAATCTAACATTCCAATAAAAATTACTAGTAGGGTACAAATTAGTGAGCCAACCCATGGTTTAAATCCAAATTGTTGGTTTAAATTTGAGCCTGCACCTGCTATCATTACGAAACCCATCAAAAAGCAATTAATTATTAGGGCAAAATCCATAAATTTTGTCAAATATTTGCTTGAAACTTCTTCGATTACGTCGATATGACTTTCTGCTAAATAGTGAGAGCCAAGCTGAAGAATTATTCCTCCAACTAAAACGTGCAAAATTCCTATGGCTATAAGTCCAAATAGCCCTGATATTCCAAAGGAAATAAAATATTGCATTAGCTCTTGACCGCTTGCAAGTCCTGCTCCGGTTAATACGCCTACATAAGCTAGCATTATACTTATAGTTTTTTTATTCATTATTTCTCCTTTTTATTTTTTCTCCTTTAATAAAAAATTTTTTTATAATAAAAGTGTTGGTTTATGCCAACACTTTTTGTTTAAGAAAATTGGTTTATTACTACTTTTGGTATTATTTTTTCAATTTCTTCTCTTGTTGGTAGGTCTAGCACTTCTGCTGTTGCTGTTGCTGCTGCTATGGCAACTTTGTATGCTTCAAGATAATCGCTTGATCTTACCAAAGTTCCTATAAATCCTCCTATCATTGAATCACGACAGGCTACGGAATTTACTACTTCATTTATGTGAATTTCTTCGGATATATATGAATGTCCGTCTTGACAGAAAAACATTGAGCCTTTTTTGCCGTATGAAACTATGGCGTTTTGTGCTCCCATTTCTATAATTTTTTTGCCGTACTTATCCATATCTTCTATTGTTTCAATTTTTGTTCCAAAAATTTCCATCAAATCTTCTATGTTTGGTTTTACTAAAATTGGTCCTTCTTTTATAACGTCTGGCAAATATTCTGCTGGAATGTCCGCTATAAATTGCGCTTTGTTTGCTTTTGCTATTGAAACCATTCTAGAATAAATATCTTTGTCAGATTTTTCTTCCATTGGTGGGACTGATCCTCCCATAACAATTGTATCGCCTTCGCCAACTCTTGATAAATAATATAAAAGTTCATCTACTTCGTAGTGGCTTATGTTTGGACCTTTTGAATTTATTGTTGTTTCTTCGTTATCTAGTAATAATTTTATATTTGTTCTATTTTCTTCTTCGATATTTACAAAATCTGTCATGATATTTTCTTTATCAAGCCATTCTTCTATAAATCTTCCTTGATGACCACCTGTAAATCCAGTTGCAATTGTAGGGATTTTTAATTGTGATAAAACCCTAGAAACATTAAGAGCCTTGCCTCCTGGAAGGGTAAATTCATCAGACACATGGTTTTTATCGCCAATATTCAGGTTTTTTACTTCTAAAATTACATCCACAGATGGATTTAGGGTAACTGTATATATCATAATTCCTCCAATAATTAATCTTTTCTATTTTTATTTTTTATACTCTTAAATCATAAATCGCTTCGATGACTTCTTCCATGTGAAGTCCTCTTGAACCTTTTACAAAAACTAAAGTTGATTTTGTTATTAAAAATTTCAACTTATCTATTAGGTCATTTTTGTTTTCAAAATAAAAACTTCTGTTTTCTGGGAAATTTTCAAGACTTGCCTTGTACATTTCTTTGCAAAGTGGGCCATAGAATAGGCAATAATTTATTTTTTTTGGCTTTATATCAAGTCCTGATTTGTAATGAAGATTTTTTTCTCCATCGCCAAGCTCAAGCATATCTCCCAAAACTACAATTTTATTTAAATATCCATCCAAAAATCCTGCAAGCTCGAGTCCTTGCTTTAATGATTGGGGATTTGATTTGTAGGCATCGTCAAGAATGTCAAAGCCATTTCTTTCTATTAATTCATTTCTGTTTGCATTATTTGATACTTTGGCTAGACCATTATCAATTTCTTCATAAGAAAGATTAAATAATTTTCCAATAAGAACTGCCAAAGCTCCGTTATAAACTTGATGAGTGCCTAGTAGGGGAACTTTGTAATCTTCATTTTCGTATGAAAATTTTGTGTAAGTGCTTGAAAATTCTTTTGGATATACTTTAAAATTCACTCCATCTTCTTTGCCATAACTTATTGTTTTTTGTTTTATTGTGTAGGAAGGAAGAACTTTTTTTAATATTTCATCATCGCCATTATAGATAAAAGTTCCATCAGCTTTTAGGCCTTCAAGAATTTCAAGTTTTGCTTTGGCAATTCCTTCTCTTGATTTTAATTTTAAAAGATGAGCATCGCCAATATTTGTAATCATTGCCATATCTGGTTTTGCAATATTTGTAAGGAGAGAAATTTCTCCAAAATCTTCTGTGCCCATTTCAACCACGCCGATTTGCGTTTTGTCTGAAAAATCCAAAAGAGTCAAAGGAACTCCAATTTCATTATTTAAATTTCCTTGAGTTTTTTCTACCTTATATTTTTCTGACAAAACCGAATGAATTAAATTTTTGCTGGTTGTCTTGCCATTTGAACCTGTGATTGCAATTATTTTTATGTCAAGCTCATCTCTGTATGCTCTTGCCAAATCTTGTAAGGCTTTTTTTGTATCAGAAACTTTTACAAAGGGAATTGAAATTGACTTTGGAATTTTGTAATTTTCGTCAATCAAAAAGGCAACAGCTCCGGAGTTCTCACATTCTTCTATAAAAATTCTTCCATCAAATTTTTCTCCAACTATTGGGATATAGAGATTATCTTTTTTGATTGTTCTAGAATCAATTGATATTCCTTTGATTTTGGTTTTAGAATACTTTGGGTTTGAAATTTCTCCACCAAGCATTTTTGCAATTTCTTCTAAATTTCTTTCAATCATTTAAATCTCCTTTTTTGAAAACTTTTAAAACCTTCTTCAATTAGCATATCAAGAATTTGTGAAAATTCTAGGTCAAAACTAATTTTGCAAAGTCTTGCAAAAAATGAAGTTGGGGTAAAGCCAGGGAAGGTGTTTATTTCGTTGATGTAAAATTCATTATCTTTTAAAAATATATCAACTCTTGCAAATCCTTGGCAATTACAAGCCTTGTAGCATTTTTTTGCAAATTCTAACAAATCTTTTTCAAGCTTTTCATCCATTGGATAAGGAAGCATTTCTTTTGTGGATTTATCAAAATATTTTGCATCATAGTCAAGGAAAATATGGTCAGTTACATAAGCTCCTGGCTTTGATGCAATTAATTTATTATCGCCGATTATGGCAATTTCTACTTCTTGACCAATTATTGCCTCTTCAACTAAGATTTTTTCATCATATTTTAAAGATTCTTTTCCAAATTTTAAAAGCTCGTCAATATTTTCTGCCTTATTTACTCCAACTGATGAACCATTTGCTGATGGTTTTACAATCATTGGAAACTTAATATATTCTTCGCATTTTTTTGCAAAATCAAGGTCAAAAGATTCTTCGTTAGCATAAAGGTATCTTGCTTGTTTTAATTTATTTTTTTCGAAAATGTCGTTTGCAGTAACCTTGTCCATACAAACAGAAGATGACAAAAGTCCATTTCCAATATAAGCTGTGTCAATTGCATCCAAAAATCCTTGGATAGTTCCATCTTCTCCATAAGTTCCGTGAACACAAGGAATTATAATTGTATTTTCCTTATCCTTATCTTTTAATTCTAAAAGAAAATCAGAAATTGATTCTAAAATATTTTCTTTGCATTCTTTTACAAGTTCAAATTCATCGTCTGTATTTATAAAATCGAAAGCTTTTGAAAATCTACCTTTTTTATCAATATAAACAATTTTTAAATTGTATTTGTTTTTGTCTAAATTTTTTGAAATATTAAGGGCACTTCTAAGAGCTATTTCATGCTCGCTTGAAGGTCCACCGCATAATAAATAAGTATTAATCATATATCTCCCCACTCTAATTTTATATAAAAATTTTACTACATATTGGAAATTAGAGCAAATAAAAGAAGATTTTATTGAAAAATAAATTAATATTTATTATTTTCTTTTGAAAATTTTCGTGTTTTTATTTCTACAAATAAAAGTATAATATTTAAAAAAATAAAAATAGGGGGAAATATGGATTATAAAGATTTACAACCAAAAGAAGTTTTTCATTGGTTTAAAGAAATTTCAAATATACCAAGAGAAAGCGGAAATGAAAAAGAAATTTCAGATTTTTTGGTAGATTTTGCAAAAAAAAGAAATTTAGAATATTGGCAAGATGATTTTTTAAATGTATATATAAAGAAAGAAGCAAGCAAGGGCTTTGAAAATTATCCAGAAGTTTTACTCCAAGGACACATGGATATGGTTTGTGTAAAAGAAAATGGTTCAGACCACGATTTTTCTAAAGATCCGATTGAGCTTGTAATAGATGGAGAATGGCTTAGAGCAAACAAGACTACTCTTGGGGCAGATGATGGAATAGCAGTAGCTTACGCTCTTGCAATTTTGGATGATGAAAAAATTTCACACGGTCCAATTTCTGTTTTGATAACAACAGGCGAAGAAACATCTATGGTTGGAGTTAATAATTTAGATACAAAAAAATTAAATGATCCAAAATATTTATTAAATATCGACAGCGAAGAAGAAGGAATTCTTACAATTGGTTGTGCTGGTGGAATGGATATAAAATATTCTTTTGAAAAAGAATATGAAAAAGCAGATGGAGAATTTATTTCAATAGAACTTAAAAATTTCCAAGGCGGACATTCTGGAATGGAAATTGATAAGTTTAAACTAAATGCGATAAAGGGACTTGTTAGAATAATTGATGGACTAGATTCATATAGGATAGGAAAAATTACAGGTGGAGTAAAAAGAAATGCAATTCCATCAGAAGCATTTGCGATAGTAGAAGTAGATGATGCAAAAAAAGCAATAAAAAATCTAGAAATAATAAAAGATGAAATTATCCACGAATACAAAAATTCAGATCCAAAAGGCGAAATAAATATAAAAGAATGCGAATTTGATGGAGAAGTTTTAACAAGAGATTTGTCAGAAAAAATTGTAAATGCAACAATGATTGTTGCAGACGGCCCTGTAAAAAAATATGCAGGAAATTTAGTTACAAGTTCAAATCTTGGTTTAATTGAAGAAGATGATAAAAAAATAAGTTTTGTAATTCTTGCAAGAAGCGAATTAACATCAGCAAAAAGATTTAGAAGAGATGTTATAAAAAAACAAGTAGAAATGTTTGGAGCAAAAGTAGAAACATCAAATGAATATCCAGGCTGGGAAAGAGAAGACAGCGAACTTTTGGAAATAATGAAAAATGTTTGGGAAAAATTAAATGGAGAAAAACCAGAAGTTTTAACAACCCACGGTGGGCTTGAATGTGGTTTGTTAAAACAAGATATGAACCAAACCCAAATGGTATCATTCGGCCCAGAAATAGAAGGCGCCCATAGCCCAGAAGAAAGAGTAAATATAAAATCAACAGAAAATAATTATAAATTCTTAATAGAGCTTTTAAAAGAATTAAAATAAAAAAGAGCTTTGAAAATTTCATACTGTTGACAAAATAAAAAATTAGCAATTTTTATAGGACAAACAACCGCCCACTCCGGTTGTTTGTCCTAATTTATATCGTAAGCAGTTAGTAGAGAAATCTCATGAACTCTCTCTTTATTCATTATTTTTACTCACATTAAAATACATTTTTTGAAAAATTTTTTGTTCTTATTAAAACTAATTTGCTTTGAAAAAGATTCCATGCTTTTGCGTTGGTTTTTAGAATTTGTAAGTAATAGCAACGCTTATAAATTTGCACTAAATTTTAGGGATAAATGTGAAAAATCAAAGAATATCTTTAGTTATTATAGTAAGTGACTTTATTTTTATTTTGAAAATATAATATTATTTAGACTAATGATTTGTCTACACTTTGAGAGGTTTGCACCTCTTTTTTTATTTTGCTAAGTAAGATAATTAAAATCCTTGTTAAAAAATTTTTTCGTGCTATAATATTTACAGAAAAGGAAATCATTTTCTAAAAATTTAATATTTTTTTAACTATTATTTTCAAAAATGCAAGTATTGTATTATGTCAGGAAAACGTGTATAATATATTTAAGATTTAAGGATTATAGTTAAAAAAATAATAGTTATAGAATTTTATTTATCAACAATTAATGGAGGTAATATGTACGAGGAAAAAGTTACGCTTGTAAATGAAATCGGTTTACACGCAAGACCTGCTTCTATTTTTATAAGAGAAGCTGTAAAGCATGCGTGCGATATAAATGTAGAAAAAGATGGAAGAATTTATAATGCAAAATCAATTATGTCAGTTTTGTCTATGAGTGCCGGAAAAGGCGAAGAAATTATAATAAAGGCTCAAGGCGATGACGAAGAAGAAGCTGTAAAAAGTTTAGTTGATTTGGTAGAAAATAAATTATCTAATTATTAGCGATTTAAATTTATTTAAAAATAAAAATTAATACTTATTTAGAGAACACTTTTGATAGAAAAAGTGTTTTTTCTTTGCGAAAATTTTTAAAATTAATAATTTTGTAAGATTAAAAAAAATTAAAAATTATTTTTTAAAATTTCATATAAAAATGTTAAGATTTCAAGTTTTGACAATCCGTACTAAAGCAGTATACTTTAAATGTATATAAATTTATTTTCTCAAAAGTTAGGAAAAAAGAGGTAAGAAATGAAAGAATTATTAAAAGTTGAAAATTTACATGTTTCAGTTGGAGATACTGAAATATTAAAAGGAATAAATTTAAAAGTTAATGCTGGAGAAGTTCATGTAATAATGGGATCAAATGGTTCAGGAAAATCTACATTCATGAACGCTGTAATGGCGAATCCAGCTTACGATGTAACAGAAGGAAAAATATTTTTTGAAGGAGAAGATATAACAGAATTAACAACTGATAAAAGAGCAAAGGCAGGAATTTTTATGTCTTTCCAATCTCCTGATGCGATTAATGGTGTAAAGCTTAGAGATTTTCTAAAGCAAGCAAAAGAAGAAGTAACAGGAAAAAAACCTTCAATTTTAGGATTTAATAAAGAACTAAAAAAAGAAATGGATGATTTAAAATTATCTGAAGAATATGCAAACAGATATGTAAATGTAGGATTTTCTGGTGGAGAAAGAAAAAAATCTGAAATTTTGCAATTAAAAATTTTAAATCCAAAACTTGCTATGCTTGACGAAACTGATTCAGGACTTGATGTTGATGCGGTAAGAATTGTAAGTGAAGGAATAAAAAATTATTTAAACGAAGATAATGCTGTAATAGTTGTAACTCACCACAACGAATTATTAGAAAACATTGATGTTGATTATGTTCATGTTTTAAAAGATGGAGTAATCAAAGAAACATCTGATGCAAGCCTAATGGAAAAAATTGAAAAAGAAGGATATGAGTGGGTTTAATATGACAGAAAAAAAATTTGATGAATCATCCTTTAAGGATATTGATAGGGGTATTTATGATGTCATTGACAAATTTGAATACTCAGATATTTCCGACAAGGGTTTAAATAAAAAAATAGTTGAAGAATTATCAAAAAAGAAAAATGAACCAGAGTGGATGCTAAAAAGAAGACTTCAATCTCTTTTGATTTTTGAAAAAACAGAAAATCCATCATGGGGACCAGATCTTTCTGAATTAAATATGGCAGACATAACAACTTATGTTAAGCCAAAAACTGACAAAAAAAGTAATTGGGATGCTCTTCCAGAAGAAATAAAAGATACTTTTGATAGGTTAGGAATTCCTCAAGCTGAACAAGAATCTCTTGCAGGAGTTGGAGCTCAATATGACAGTGAGGAAGTTTACCATTCAATTCAAAAACATTTGTCAGATCAAGGAGTAATTTTTACAGATTTTGATACAGCTTTGAGAGAACATGAAGAAATTGTTCACAAATATTTTCAAAGAGCAATTCCTCCAACACTTCACAAATATGCAGCCCTTCACGGTGCAGTTTGGTCTGGTGGTTCTTTAATTTATGTTCCAAAGGGAGTAAATGTTGATATTCCTCTTCAATCTTATTATAGATTGAACGCACCAGGAGCTGGGCAATTTGAACACACAATGATTATTGCAGAAGAAGGAGCAAAAGTTCATTTTATAGAAGGATGTTCTGCACCAAGATATAATGTTGTGAATCTTCACGCTGGAAGTGTAGAAATATTTGTTCATAAGGATGCCGAAGTAAGATTTTCTACAATAGAAAATTGGTCAAGAAATATGTACAACCTTAATACAAAAAGAGCAATCGTTGAAGAAAACGGTCAAGTTGAATGGATTTCTGGATCTTTTGGTTCAAAAGTTTCAATGCTTTATCCAACCACAATTTTAAATGGCGAAGGAGCAAGAGCAGAATATACAGGAATAACTTATGCATCAAACGGTCAATATATTGACAATGGTTGTTCAATGATTCATAACGCACCAAACACTTACTCAACTGCTCTTACAAAATCTATTACTCAAGGAAATGGAAAATCTATGACAAGATCTTATGTAAAAATTGGTAAAAATGCCAAAGGATCAAAGTCAACTGTTGATTGTGAAAACTTGATGTTATCACGTGAGTCAAAATCAGATACAATACCAACTCTTGATATTAGAAATGATGAAGTTGATTGCGGTCACGAAGCAAAAATTGGTTCTCTTGACCAAAAACAAATCTTTTATCTAATGAGTAGGGGAATTCCAGAAAACGAAGCAAAATCTATGATTGTAAGAGGATTTGCAGAGCCGGTTGCAAAAGAATTGCCTTTGGAATATGCAGTTGAGATGAACAATTTGATTGATATGGAATTGGAAGGAGCAAATGGCTGATGGAAAAAGTAAATGTAATGAGAGAGCCTACTTGGTCATACACCAAGCTAAATTATAGCGAAAAAGCTCCAAGTTTAAATGAAAAAAAAGCTTATAAAAATTTTGAAAGTTCAAATGATGAAAACAAATCTTTAGATGAAATTTTTAATCAAAAAAATTACGGACTTTCAAAAGATTTTTTGATAGAAAATAAAGAATTTAATAATTTAGATATTTACAGAGATGTTGATGGAGAAAAAGATTTAGAATTTATAAATTTAAATCTTGACGAAAATTCAAATCAATTGGTTAATAAAATTGATATAAATGCAAAAAAAGGATCAAAATCTTCATTTTTAATTAATTTTTCTCAAACAAAAGGCAAATCTTCTTACCTAAATTCTTTGATAAGGGTAAATCTTGAAGAAGATTCTTTTGTGAAATTGGTTGTAGTAGTAGATTTATTAGAAAATTCTCTTAATTTACAACAAATTTCATCAATTATTGGCGACAGGGCAAATTTTGATATTTCTTATATTGAACTTGGTGCAGACAAGTCTTATGTAAATATTAGAAATTTCCTTGATGGAGAAGAATCAAATCTTGAAGAAAATGGAGTTTATTTCAAACAAAACGAAGATTTTCTAGACATCGGAGCTTTTAACGATCACAAGGCAAAAGTAACAAAATCAAATTGTATGTTTAATGGTGCCCTTAAAGGAAAAGCTGAAAAAAGATGGAAGGGTGTAGTTGATCTTAAAAGAGGATGTGAACACGCTGATGGGAAAATTGGAGATTATGCAGTAATGCTAAGTCCAGATGCTATTAACAGATCAGCACCAGTTTTATTGAATGAAGAAAAAGATGTAACAGGAGAACACGCTGCAAGCGTTGGAAGATTTGATAAGGCAATGTTATTTTATATAATGAGCAGAGGTTTTTCCAAAAGAAAAGCTGAAAGTTTGATGCTTGAAGCAAATTTCGCACCAACAATTGATAAAATTGACCATGAAGAATTGAGAGAGAAAGTAAGATACAAAGTTCACGCAATGAATACGAGGGATTAAGATGGATATAGAAAAAATAAGAAAAGAATTTCCATTTTTGGATGAAAAAAATACTGGAAAAAAAGTTATTTATCTAGATTCTGCGGCAACTAGCCAAAATCCGATCTCAGTTATAAATGCCCAAGCTGACTATTACAAATATTCAAATGCTAATCCTCACAGAGGAGCTCACTTTTTATCATGGAAGGCGACAGAAGCTTTTGAAAATACAAGAGAAAAGATAAAAGATTTTATAAATGCAGAAAAATCCGAAGAAATAATTTATACGAGAAATGCAACAGAATCTTTAAATCTTATAGCCTATTCTTACGCTTGTGAAAATTTGAAAAAAGGCGATGAAATTGTAATTTCAATTTTAGAACACCATGCAAACCTAGTTCCTTGGCAAAGAGTTTGCAAAGAAACCGGGGCAATTTTAAAATACGTTTATTTAAATGATGATTATTCTTTAAATTATGACGAATTGAAAGAAAAAATTACAGATAAAACAAAAATTGTTTCAATCACAGCCTCATCAAATGTGACTGGAGAGATGACTGATCAAAAATTAATTACAAAACTTGCTCATGAAGTTGGAGCAATTTCAATAGTAGATGCTTGCCAACTTGCTCCTCACAAAAAAATTGATGTAAAAGATTTGGATTGTGATTTTCTTGCTTTTTCTGCCCACAAAATGTATGGACCAATGGGAATTGGAATTTTGTACGGAAAATATGATTTACTTGAAAAATTAAAACCATACAATCTTGGTGGCGATATGATTGAATATGTTTATGAGCAAGAATCTACTTTTGCAAAACCTGCCCAAAGATTTGAAGCAGGAACTCAAGATGTAGGTGGAGTTGTAGGTCTTTCTGCTGCCATTGATTTTATGAATAAAATTGGTGTGGAAAATATTTATGAACATGAAAATAAACTTGCAAGATATGCCTATGATTTGATAAAAGATATTGACCATATAAAAGTATTTTTCCCAGAAAAAAGAAATACAGGCTCAGTTGTAGCATTTACTTTTGATGATATTCATCCACACGATGTTGCAACAATTTTGGATATGAAAGGAATTGCTGTAAGAAGCGGTCATCATTGCGCAATGCCACTTCACACCTACCTTGATGTATCTTCAACTTGCAGAGTATCATTTGCCATATATAATACTAAAGAAGAAGTAGAATATTTTGCAAAAGAGCTTAAAAATGTAAGAAAGGTGATGGGACTTTAATGGACTTAAACGATGTTTATACTCAAGTAATTCTTGAAAATTCTAGAAATCAAAAAAATAAAAGAAATTTAGAAAATCCAGATATAAAAGAGCCAGGCCACAATCCTTCATGTGGAGATGAAATTGTTTTGGAATTAAAACATGATGGAAACGTAATAACAGAGGCAGCTTTTACAGGACACGGTTGTGCAATAAGCCAAGCTGCAACTTCTGTAATGTGCGATGAAATTGTAGGAAAAACAATTGAAGAAGCAAAAGAGATGGCAAAAATTTATATCGGCATGATAAAAAGAGAAGATATAAGCGATGAAGATTTGGAAAAAATTGGAGATGCAGCAGCTTTCCAAAATATTTCCAATATGCCACAAAGGGTAAAATGTGCGCTTTTATCTTGGAAAACTTTGGACGAAGTGATAGATAAAGATGTCAAATAATAATTTTTTCAAAGATTATAGGATTTTGGAATTTATAACAAGTGCAATAACTTTTGTGCTTTTAATAATTCTTACCGTAATTCAATATATAAGTGACAAAAAATATTGGTGGATAATTTTATTAGCAAGCATATTAATGGGCGCAAACGCCTATGTAAAATACAAAAAATTTAAAGAAAACAAAAAGCATTCTTAGAAAAATCTAGGAATGCTTTTTCATTTAAATTTTTAAAATTTTTCAAAATTATTTTCTATTAATTTTTCTATAGCTTCTCCAACTCCTGCTTTATTATTTGATAAAGTTATATAATCTGCGTGGGGTTTTAGATAATCGTTGGCGTTTTCCATTGCAACGGAAAATCCTGCCATATCTAGCATTGGTATATCGTTCATTTCATTTCCAATAGCCATTATTTCATCGATTTTAAATCCTAATTTTTCGCTCATTAATTTTATGGCATTTCCCTTGTTTGCGTTTTTGTTCATAACTTCAATTAAAACGGGAGCTGTTTTTGCGTAGTAATAATTTTCGTTTACAAAACTTGGCATATTGTCCATTACTTTTTCAATATTCCAAGGCCATCCCATAACCAAAAATCTACCAAAATTTTTATTTTCGTCAAAATCATTGTAGGAAATTTTTTGTAATTTTAATTTTGTAATAAAAGAATCGAATCTTGTCAAAATATTTGGATTTTTATGTCTTGTATAAAAACTATCATCATCCATGGCTGAAACTTGAACTTTAAAATTTTTCAAAGCCTTATCAAGATTAATTAAATCTTTTGGTTTTTGAAAAACTCCTGTGATGATTTCCTTAGTGTAGTTGTCAAAAATATAGGATCCGTTTTGGGAAATTGAAAAATGACCTTCATGTTCTAGGTCTAGTTCTTTGACATAAGGAAGAATTCCAGAAAATGGTCTGCCACTTACTAGAGCTATATGTGCTCCTAATTTTTTTGCTTTTAATATCATTTCTTTATTTTTTTTTGGAAGACGTCTTGTATTTGTAAGCAAGGTTCCGTCTATATCAATTGTTATTAGCTTAATCATAGTTTGATTATATCATATTTTTTTGAAATTTCTTATTTTTATTAAGTCTTTTTTTATGCTATAATTACAAGATGAGAAGGAGATATTATGAGATTTAAAAGATTTTTAATAACGATTATGGTGGCATTATTTGTATTTTTTTCTTCAAATGCCTATTTAAATAAATTACAGGATAAAAAAAATATAGATAATTATGGGGCTGAGGCTGCTGAAAATAATAAGGGAAAAAAGGTTGATAACGAAATTCTTGTGCTTTTGGTTGGAGTTGATGCAAGTAAAAATAAAGAAAATCCTGAGCCTACAAGGACAGATACAATTATGCTTTGTAAAATAAATTCTGAAACGGGAAAAGTTGATATTTTATCAATCCCTAGAGATTCTAGAGTAAAGGTTAGAGATGAATTTACAAAAGTAAATCACGCTCATGCTTATGGTGGAATTGAACTTACTTTAAAAACTTTGAGGGATTTTTTGGGACTTGATATTGACTATTATGCAGAAATAAATTTTGAGGCTGTTGTTAATATAGTTGATGAAATTGGAGGAGTAAATTACAAAGTTCCTGAAGGAGTAAGACTTGATGAAGGAAATACACATATAAGACCGGGAATGAATAAAATGAACGGACAAGATGTATTAACTTACTTGAGAGCTAGAAAAATTTACCAAAATGCTGATCTTGGTAGAGTTAATGCTCAACAAGAATTTATGAAAGGAATCATAAATGAATTGGTAAAAAAATCAAAAACAATAAATATGACTTCCTTGGTTGAATCATATTTTAAAGATGTAAAGACAAATTTACCGTTGGGAACTATGATAGATTTTGCTAGCAAAATGTCTAATTTTTCTTCAGAAAAATGTAAAACTTACACTGTTCCAGGAAATCCACAATATATTGATGGAGTAAGCTATTATATTCCTAATTACGAAGAAACTTGGAAGATAATTGATAAAGTATTTTCAAAATATAAATTAAAATCTTGGAAAAAAGAAGATAGTTCTTATTGGGAATATCAAAACTATACTTACACTAACGATAATGAAAATTCAAATGAAGATTATCAAAATTCAAATAGTAATGAAGAAGACGAAGAATATTTGGATGAGGATTATGAAGATTTGAACCAAGAAGACGAAGAAAATACAGAAGATGAAAATTATTTCGATGAAGATGTGAATAACCTTAATGAAGATAATTAATAGGTGGAAAAATGGACGAGAAAAGAAGAGAAAGAAAAGACGAACATATTGAAAATTATCTTAGAAGTGAATTTAAGTCAAAAACATTATTAAACAACGTTTATGTGGAACACAATGCCCTAAGCAATGTAAATTTTGATGAAATTGATACATCAATAGAATTTATGGGAAATAAAATTTCAATGCCTGTGATGGTAAATGCAATGACAGGTGGAACTGAAATAAGTGAAGATATAAACGAAGATTTATCAAATATTTGCAGAGAATTAAATATACCAATGGCTGTTGGAAGCGAATCCATAGCCATAAAAGATAAGGATTCAAGAGAGTCTTTTTCCCTATTAAAAGATAAAAATGTAATAAAAATTGGAAATCTCGGTTGGGAAAATAAAATCGAAAATTTTGAATTTGCAAAAGATTTAATAGGAGCATCTGCTATGCAAGCTCACTTAAATATTGCCCAAGAGCTAGTAATGGATGAAGGAGAAAGAGATTTTTCTAAAAATTTTGAAAATTTGGCAAATATTAGCAAAAATATTTCAGTGCCTTTGATTGTAAAAGAAGTTGGCTTTGGCATAAGCAAAGAGGTAGGACAAAAACTTTTAGATATTGGCATAAAATATATTGACGTTGCAGGAAAAGGTGGCACAAATTTTATAGAAATCGAAGATATGAGAATATTTGACAAGGATTATTCAGAATTTTATTCATGGGGAATACCTACAGCAAAATCAATTCTTGATGTAAGAAGTTTGTCTGATGATTTTTTCTTAATAGCAAGCGGTGGAATAAGAAATTCGAGTGATGTTTGCAAATCTCTAATAATTGGAGCAGATATGTGTGCGATTTCTGGAGAAGTTTTGTCATTTTTACTCAGGGGAGATTACGATTACGCAATCAAATATCTTAAAGAATTAAACACAAAAATAAAAATATTTATGGCTCTAGTTGGAGTGAAAAATATAGAAGAATTAAAAAAAGTTCCATATAAATTAACAGGAAGATTAAAAGAATTAGTAGATGAAAATTAATTTTAAAAAATTTAATAAATTAGTATAAAGGAGAAAATTATTTCTCCCAGAGCGTAGACAAACCCTCAAGCACGAATATCGGACTTCAAAAATTGTTGATTTCTAAATTCCAAAATTCTAAAAACGCAAACTCACTAACGCTCAAACAGTGCGTTTTTTGACGAATTTTAAAATTTGAAATCAAATCAATTTTTTTCGTATGATATTCTTAGCATGAGGATTTGTATACTTTGTCAACAGTCTGAGGAGAAAATTATTTCTCCTTTTTTATTTTTAATTTGGGTATAAAAATAATGTAATATTTATTATAGAAAGGAGAAGTATGTTAGGGGATATTTTATTGGCTCTGTCATTTACGCTTGCATTTATATGTATAGTTGCTATAATTTTTACTGATAAAAAAATTTTATTTACGCTTATAGCAATAGCTTTATTTATATATTTTTACAAGTCAAATATTGACAGAGGCGAAGCAGATATGATGACAATAATAGCTTTTATATCGGGCATTTTGTTACTTGCTATTGAGCTATTTGTACCTGGTTTTGGTATTATGGGAATTTCGGGTATTATTTTAACGACATATTCGCTAATTGATAGTTTTGATAATTCCCTATTTGGAATTTTGATTTTACTAATTACTGCGGCATCAATTTTTTTGAGTGTTACAATTTTTGTAAGATTAGGATTTTCAGCAAATTTATTTGACAAGGCTGTTCTTGTTAATACTCAAACTAAGGAAAGAGGATATAATTCCAAAAAAGATTATACATATCTTTTAGGGAAAAAAGGAAAAACGATAAGTATTTTAAGACCTACAGGAAGAATTACAATTGATGGGAAAATTTATGATGGAAAAACTTATGGAGATTTCATAAAAAAAGATGTAGGAATAGAAGTTGTAGAAATAAAAGATGGACATATTTATGTTAAGGAGGATATATAATGCCGATAATAATACCAGCTTTAGTAGTAATTTTTTTGATAGTATTTTTGACACTTGTGCCAATTGGTTTGTGGATTACAGCAAGATCATCTGGAGTGCCAGTTTCAATGGGCTCACTTGTTGCAATGAGGTTTAGAAGAATTAATCCAAGTCACATAGTTTATGCCTTGATTAAATCTCATCAAGCAGGAATTCAAATTTCAAGTTCTGATTTGGAAAGTCATTTTCTATCAGGAGGAGATGTAAACCAAGTTGTAGATGCCTTGATTGCAGCAGAAAGAGCAAATATTGATTTAAATTTTCAACAAGCAGCAGCAATGAATCTTGCAGGAAGAAATGTTTTTGAAGCAGTCCAAGTTTCTGTAAATCCAAAAGTAATAAATACACCAACCATAGCAGCCGTTGCAAAAAACGGAATAGAAGTTAAAGTAATTGCAAAAGTTACAGTAAGAGCAAATATTGAAAGGCTTGTAGGAGGAGCTGGCGAAGAAACAATAATCGCAAGAGTAGGCGAAGGAATTGTAACAACAGTTGGTTCATCAGACACACACGCAGAAGTTTTAGAAAATCCAGATAATATTTCACAAACAGTTCTAATGAAAGGACTTGATAGCGGGACAGCTTTTGAAATTCTTTCAATAGATATTGCAGATGTAGATATAGGACGTAATGTTGGAGCAGAATTACAAAGAGATCAAGCAGAAGCTGATAAGAATATTGCCCAAGCAAAAGCGGAAGAAAGACGTGCCCAAGCTATAGCGCTTGAACAAGAAAACAGGGCAAAAGTTGTAGAAGCCCAATCAAAAGTTCCGCTAGCAATTGCAAGAGCATTAGAAAGCGGAAACCTTGGAGTTTTAGATTATTATAATATGAAAAATATAAACGCTGATACTCAAATGAGAAATAAAATATCAGAAACTGATAGCAGAGATGAAATTTAATGGCAAAAGATAATTTAAAAACCAAGTTTTATAAATTTATTTATCTTCTTGATAAGGAAAATAATAAAGAAGAAGGAAAAGATACACCAGATTTTGATACTTGGTTAAAAGAATTAAAAAAAGAAGAAAATAATAATCTAAAAAAACAAAAAAAATTAAAAAAGAAGATGACATTTGGACAAGCCATGTCATCACTTGCAAAAGATACAAAAAATAAATCCAATAACAAAAAAACATACACAAATGATTACCAAAGATTTGAAAGAAAAAATCAACAAGCTTACAATGAAAAAAAAGTAAGTGCAAAAAAATCATACAAAAAAACCGAACAAATTTCAAAAAATCAAATCGAAGATTATTGGAAAGAAAATGAAAAAATAAAATTAGAAAAAAATGAATTAAAAAAGGCGATTATCTATTCAGAAATAATAGGAAAGCCAAAAGCAAAAAGATGAGTTTCTCATCTTTTTTCTTTTGCAACTAAGATGGTATAATAAACTAAAGGAGTGATTAAAATTAAGGAGATTATAGAAATAAATAATACCGAAATAATTATGGGTTTATTCGGTAATTTTGATAAAAATAGAAAATATATTGAAAACAGATTTGATGTAAAAATTAAAACTGAAAATGGAAATATAAGTTTAAATGGAGAAGAGGTTAATTTAAATCTTGTAAAAAAACTTATTGAAGAAATTATTCAAGTAATAAAAAAAGAAGGAAATATTGACTATCAAAAATTAAAATATTTTTCTGATATGCTTGTTCGTGAAAATAAGGAAGTTATAAAATCTTCTCTTGATAAAGTTATTGTTACAACAGCAAATGGCAAACCAATTAAGCCAAAAACTTTGGGACAAAAATCTTATGTTAATATGATTGAAAATAATGATGTGGTTTTTGGAATTGGACCTGCAGGAACTGGAAAAACTTATTTGGCTGTTGCAATGGCGATAAGAGCTTTTAAAAATAATGAGGTAAATAGAATTATTCTTACAAGACCTGCCGTTGAAGCGGGAGAGAGTTTGGGATTTTTGCCTGGAGATTTGCAAGATAAAGTCGATCCATATTTAAGACCTCTTTATGATGCACTTTTTGAAATTTTTGGTTTTGAAACTTATCAAAATTTAGTTGAAAAGGGCGTAATCGAAGTTGCTCCTCTTGCTTATATGAGAGGAAGAACTTTGGATAATTCTTTTGTAATTTTGGATGAAGCGCAAAATACAACTTTTGAGCAAATGAAGATGTTTTTGACAAGGCTTGGCTATGGCTCAAAAGCTATTATAACTGGAGATATAACTCAAATCGACCTTCCTCGTGGTAAAAATTCCGGCTTGAAATCTGCCTCAAGAATTCTTAGAAATGTTAGAGGAATAGAATTTATGGAATTTACTTCAATCGATGTAGTAAGACATCCTTTAGTTCAAAGAATAATTGAAGCTTATGATAAGGCAGATAAGGAAAAAGAAAAAAATGAATTTAATAATAAATAATGAAACAAAAGAAGAAGTAAACATTGAAAATTATCTTGAAAAAGTTATTAGAGAAGTTTTAAAGCTTGAAGATATTGATGAGAAAAAATGTGAAATTTCTCTTTCTTTTGTTGATGAGGAAAAAATAAGACAATTAAATAAAGATTTTAGATCAATTGACAGGGTAACTGATGTCCTATCTTTTCCAATTGAAGATTTTTTTAATGAAGATAGGGAAAATATATTGGAAAAACCATATCTTATGCTTGGCGATGTTGTGATTTGTCTTGATGTTGCAAGAAAGCAAGCAGATGATTTGGGACATTCTTTTGAAAGAGAAGTAATGTATTTGACTTGCCATTCAATTCTTCATCTTTTGGGCTATGACCATATTGAAGATGATGATAAAAAAATTATGAGAAAAAGGGAAAAAGAAGTTATGAAAAATCTTGGAGTATTCAAATGAAAGATGAAAAACAATTAATTGAAGAAATAAAAGACCAAGTAAAAAAAGAATTAAAAGAAGAAAAGAAAAAAGAAGATGAGGCTGAAAAATATATTCCAAAAGCAAAAAGTCCTGGGGAAAAATTTGTAAAAGGCTTTGATTATGCCTTTGAGGGCTTGGTTTTTGCTATAAATAATGAAAAAAATATGAAATTTCATGTCCTAACTTCTATTCTTGTTTTGTTTATTTCTTTGTTCTTAAATGTTTCAAGAGTAGAGATGATGTTTTTGGTTTTTTCAATTGCCTTTGTAATTTCTTGTGAGCTTTTAAATACTTCGCTTGAACAAGCAGTAAATCTTGGGGGTGGTGGAAAAAAATCAAAAGAAGCAAAAGCAAGTAAAGACTTATCTGCGGCAGCCACTTTTGTGTCAGCTATGAACACACTTTTTATTGCTTATTTGGTATTTTTTGATAAGGTTGCAAATTTTTCATCATCAGTTGTACTAAGAATTTCGAGAAGACCATCCCACCTTGCCCTTATAACTGTATCAATTGTAATAATTTCTACCATATTTTTTAAAGGAATTTTTTACAAGGGCCACGGAACAGCTTTTCATGGTGGATTTGTTTCAGGACACACATCAATTGCCTTTTGCCTTGCAACAATTGGCTCAATGAGAATTGATGAAGGGTTTTTGATTTTTGTATTTTATGGTCTTGCAATTATAGTTGCAGAAAGTCGTTTTGAGGCAAATATCCATTCTCTTCCAGAAATTATAAGAGGAGCGATTTTGGGAACGGCGACAGCTTTATTAATATTTGGAGTATTTTCATGAAAAAAGATTTAAAAGAATTAATACAAATTGCTATAGAAAATAAAAAAAATTCTTATTCGCCTTATTCAAAATTTAAGGTATCAAGCCTAGTTTTGACAAAAAAAGGAAATATTTACAAGGGAGTAAATATAGAAAATGCAGCTTATTCAGTGACAATTTGTGCGGAAAGATCTGCACTTGCAGGAGCAATAAGCGCAGGCGATAGAGAAATTGATACAATAATTATTACAGGAGATAGTAATATGACTTATCCTTGTGGAGTTTGCAGGCAATTTATGGCAGAGTTTTTAGATTCTGATTCAAAAATTGTAATAGCCAACTCAGTTGATGATTATAAGATATATGGACTTGATGATATTCTTCCATATAACTTTTCAAAAAAAGATTTGGAGGAAAAATGAAATCAGGTTTTGTATCGGTAGTGGGAAGGGCAAATGTAGGAAAATCTACATTAATGGAAAAAATTTTGGGAGAAAAAATTTCAATAATTTCAAACAAACCCCAAACTACAAGAGATGAAATAAAAATAATATATAATGACGAAAATTCACAAATAATTTTTCTAGACACACCAGGCATTCAAACGCCAAGAAATAAACTTCAAGAACATTTACTAGAAGTTTCAGAAGATAGCCTAAAAGATTCTGATATAGTAACTTTTATTGTTGACAATTCTTTAACAATTGGAAGACTTGATAAGATGATTTTGGAAATTTTAGAAAAAGTAAATGCTCCAAAAATTCTTCTTATAAATAAATGCGATCTTTTAGAAGAAGGAGAAATTGAACAAATAAAAAGGACTTATATTGGCTTAAATACTTTTGATTATATAATTCCAATTTCTGCATTGAATGATGAAAATATTGGAAAATATATAGAAACTGTCAAAGAAATTTTGCCAGAAGGACCTCTTTATTATCCATCAGATATGATAACTGACAAAAACGAAAGATTTATTGTATCAGAAATTATCAGGGAAAAAGCTCTAAAAAATTTATCAAATGAAATCCCTCACGGAATTTTTGTAAGAATTGACCAATTCAAAAAAAGAGAAGACAAAAATTTATATGACATATACGCAAGTCTTATTTTGGAAAGACCAAGTCACAAGGAAATAGTAATAGGAAAAAACGGTAGTAAAATTAAAAAAATCGGCATGGAAGCAAGATGCGAAATTGAAGTTTTTATGGATAGCAAAATTAATTTAAAATTGTGGGTTAAGGTCGAAAAAGATTGGCGTAAAAAACAAAAATTGGTGGATAGGTTTGGTTACAAGTGATAATTCAAATGTAGAAGGTTTCGTATTAAGGGAATTTTCCTACAGAGAATCAAGCAAAATCATAGAAATTTTTACAAAAGATATGGGAAAAATTTCCGTAATTGCCAAGGGAGTTTTGAATAAAAAAAATTCAAATCTTTCTTCAACCCAAAGATTTGTCAAAGCCTCATACAATCTTTATAAGTCTGGAGAAAAATTTTTTGGAATAAGAGATGCGTCATTATTAAAATCTTATTCGAAATCAAATAAAAATTTTGATATAATAATATACAAATCGGCAATTTGTGATTTGTTATTGAAAACAATTGATTATGACCAAAAAGACTTAGTTTACAATTTGTTGGACAAGACTTTTGACAGTTTTGAAAAAGCAAGTGAAAATTATTTAAATATTTTTCTTTGCTTTTTATTAAAGTACATATCTTTTTCAGGTTTTAAACCAAATTTAAAAGAATGTTCCTTGTGTGGATCAAAAATCAATCCTAGTGATGCTTATTTTTCTATAAAAGATGGGGGCATAGTTTGTTCATCTTGCAAGAAAATAAAAAAGGATATAGTATATCTTACAAGAGAAGAATATTTGTATATTTTAAAATTAATCTATACTCCAACTGATGAGGTTTCAAAGATTAATTTAAATATTGAAAAGGAAAAAATTATAAATTTGATAGTAAGCTATGTATTGAGATGTTTGGAAATTAGAAAATTTAGCTCACTTGATTGGGTAATGAAATTAGTCAAATAATAGGAGAAAAAATGTATTTTGAAGATTTAATGCTAAAATTAATAAAATATTGGGAAGAACAAGGTGCATCAATCATGCTTCCTTATGATTTGGAAAAAGGTGCAGGAACAATGAATCCTCATACTTTTTTAAGATCTTTGGGAAAAGAACCTTGGAAAGTTGTTTATGTAGAACCATCAAGAAGGCCGGCTGATGGTAGGTATGGAGAAAATCCAAATAGATTATACCAACATCATCAACTACAAGTTTTACTTAAACCAACTCCAGAAAATATTCAAGATTTATATTTAAAAAGTCTTGAGGTAATTGGAATTAATCCAAAAGAACACGACATAAGATTTGTAGAAGACAACTGGCAATCACCAACTCTTGGAGCTTGGGGACTTGGTTGGGAAGTTTGGCTTGATGGAATGGAAATAACTCAATTTACTTATTTTCAACAAGTAGGCGGAATTAACTGCGAGCTTGAAAGTGGAGAAATAACCATGGGCCTTGAAAGAGTTTGTATGTATTTACAAAATGTAGATAATGTTTTTGATATTAAGTGGTCAAAAGATTTAAAATATTCAGATGTTTTCCAATTGCCAGAATATGAAAATTCAAAATATTCATTTGAAGATGCTGATAGCGAAGTTTTGGAAAAATTATTTGAAATTTATGAATCTGAAGCAAATAGATTAATTGACAAGGGACTTGTTTATCCAGCTTACGATAATGTATTAAAATCATCTCACACTTTTAATACTTTGGATGCAATGGGTGCAATTTCTGCATCAGAAAGAAGTCACTATATTAAAAGAGTAAGAGATATTTCTAGTAAGGTTGCAAAATCTTATATTGAAAAAAGAGAAGAACTAGGATATCCACTTTTAAGAAAGGATAAGTAATGAGCAAATATTTATTAGAAATAGGAGTTGAAGAATTTCCTTCAGCTTATATAAATTCGACAAAAAAACAACTTGAAGAAAAATTCAAAAAATTAATTGAAGAAAATAAATTAAGCGTAGAAGAAATAAAAGTAGAATCCACTCCAAGAAGATTTGCAATTTTACTTGATGGACTTGAAGAAAATAAATCAAATGAACTTATTAGTGTAAAGGGACCTTCCAAAAAAATTGCTTATGATAATGAAGGTAATCCATCAAAAGCGCTTTTGGGATTTTTGAGAGGACAAAAAGCAGAAGTTTCTGATGTAATTATTAAAGATTTTAAAGGCGAAGAATATATTTATGTAGAAAAAAAAGAAGAAAGTCTTTCAATAAAAGAAGTTTTACAAAAAAATGTATATGACCTTGTGAAATCATTAAACTTCCCAAGATCTATGAGGTGGGGAGGAAGATCAATTAGATTTGCAAGACCAATCAGATATTTTCTATCCTTATTAGATGATGAAATTTTGGAATTTGATGCTGAAGGAATTAAAGTATCAAATACAACAAAAGGTCACAGAGTTTTAGGAAAAAGTGAAATTCTTGTAGAAAAAATTGAAAATTATATAGAATTACTTAGAGAGAATTATGTAATTCTTTCCTACAAAGAAAGAAGAGAAATAATTTTAAGAGGTCTTAATCGCTATGCCAAAGAAATTGGTGGAAAATTTTTAAAAGATGAAGACTTACTTGAAGAAGTTATAAATATTGTCGAATATCCTACAGTTTTGATGGGAGAGCTTGATCAAGAATATTTAAAATTACCAAAAGAAGTAATTGTAACACCAATGAAAGATCATCAAAGATATTTTCCAATTGTAGATGATAATGAAAAATTAATGCCATATTTCTTGCTTGTAAGAAATGGGGATGATTTTGCCAAAGAAAATGTTATAAATGGAAACAAAAAAGTTCTTACTGCAAGGCTTGAAGATGCAAAATTTTTCTATGATATAGATAATAATAAAAAATTAGAAGATTATGTGGAAGAGCTTAATAGATTGACATTTTTTGAAGGACTTGGTTCAGTTTATCAAAAAACTGAAAGACTTATTTCGCTTTCAAAAAATTATCTTGATGAATTTAAGCTTGGAGAAGATGTTTCAGATAATTTATTAAGAGCAGCTTATCTTTCAAAGGCAGATCTTGTAACAAAAATGGTTATAGAATTTACAGAACTTCAAGGAATAATGGGAAGAATTTATGCGACAAATTCAGGCGAAAACAGCCAAGTTGCAAATGCAATCGAAGAAGCCTATAAGCCTAGAAGCTCAGAAGATTCTCTACCAAAATCAGTTGCAGGAATTGTTTTATCAATCGCTGATAAAATTGATACAATAGCTGGACTTTATATAATAGAAAATTATGTAACAGGAAGCCAAGATCCGTTTGGACTTAGAAGATCAGCAATTGGTGTTATAAATATAATTGCAGATAATAAAATTGATGTTGATTTGAAAGATTTAATCAAAGATGCCCTTTTTGTTTATACAGAGAAAAATGAAATTTCTTTTGATTATGATAAAACTTTAGAAAAAATAGTAGAATTTTTCATCGATAGACTTAAAAATATGCTAATAGACAAGGGATACAGATATGATTTTGTAAATGCAGTTCTTGCTACTGGAGAAACAAATATTTTATCAGTTATAGAAAAAGTAAAATCTGTTGAAGAATTTGTAGAAAAAGAAAATAGCGAAGAAATTCTAAATTATTTTACAAGAATCAATAATTTTACCAAGGATTTTGAAAATACAGAAGTAAATGTAGAAATACTTGACCAAGGTTTAGAAAAACAATACTACGACCTTATAGAAAATTTGGATTGTGAAAAATATTTAAGCCAAAAATTATACACAAAAGCTCTAGAAGAAATTGCATCTACTATGGACCTTGGTAACGAATATTTGGATAATACAATGATAATGGTTGAAGATGAACAGTTGAAAAATAATAGGTTGGCATTATTAAATAAACTAGCGACAAATATTTCTAGAATATTTAATATAAAAGATTTAGTTAAATAGGTGATAGTATGGATTGTGATGTATTGAATGTTTATATAATCAGTGATTCCACTGGAGCAACAGCAGAAACATTTGTAAAATCAGTAATAACTCATTTTCCAAATGTGAATTTCGAAGTTAATAGAAAATTTAATATTGATAGTGAAAAAAAAATTAACAAAATTGTTGAAAAAATTCCTGAAGATTCAATAATAATCCAAACTATAGCTGAGAAAAAACTTGAAGAATATTTGAAACAAAAAGCTAAAAAAGAGAATATAAAAGTTATAGATATATTAGGGCCAGCTCTTTCACTTTTTGAAGAAGTTACAGGGCAAAAAGCTCTAAGAGAGAAAAAACTCACAAGAAAATTATCTGAAGATTATTTTTCAATGATAGAATCCATAGAATTTGCCGTAAAATACGACGATGGCAAAGATCCAAGAGGAATAAAAGAGGCAGATATTTTACTACTTGGAGTTTCAAGAACATCAAAAACACCTGTAACTATGCTTCTTGCAACAAAAGATTATAAAGTTTTTAATCTTCCTTTGGTTCCAGAAATAAGACTTCCAGAAGAAGTTTTCGAAATTGATCCAAAAAGAATCATAGGTCTTACTATCGATCCTGATAAATTATCAAAAATTAGAGAAGATAGGTCAAAAGGTCTTGGCTTAAAATCAAAAAGCGAATATTTTGATAAGGAAAGAATCAATAGAGAATTAAAATATGCAAAAGGAGTTTTTGAAGATTTGGATTGTAAAGTTTTTGATGTAACATTAAATACAATAGAACAAACAGCCACGGACGTTCTAGAATATTACAAAAAGAATTTTTCTTAAAAAATATGCTGCTTTTGCAGCTTATTTTTTATGTGGAGGAGGCTTATGGAAAATACAAAACTTATTTTATCAAGACGACTTATTATTAGAAAATTTGAAAAGGAAGATTTAGAAAAAAATCTAGAATTTATAAAAGATTCAAAATTTTTTTATTTCACAAATTTAGAAACAAAAGAAGAAGTAATCGAAAAAGTCTCAAAATTTTATAAAGAAAAAGAAGACTATAATTTTTGGCATATAGTAAAAAAAGGAACAAACGATTCAATAGGAGTTATAAAAGCCTTCGAAAAAAATGATGGAGTGGGACTTTTTATAATTATAAATAAATCACTAAGAAACAGAGGATATGCAAGAGAATCCCTTGAAGCAGTCATAGATTATTTCTTTACCCTTGGCGAGAAAAAAGAAATATATTTAAAAGCAGAAAAAAATAATGGAGCTTTTAAATCTATTATAGAAAATTTACACTTTAAAAAGTATGATGAAGATATAAAGTATAGCTACTACAAGATGGATAATCTTGATTATATGAAATATTTTGCAATATTTGGAGAAATATAGGAGGGATAGATGGAAAAAAAATCCGAAATTATGGTATTGGACTTTGGTGGCCAATATAACCAACTTATTGTAAGAAGAATAAGAGAAATGGGAGTTTATGCATCACTACATGATTGCGATGTTGACTTGAAAACTCTTGATCTTGAAAATTTGGACGGAATAATTTTGACAGGCGGCCCACAATCAATTCACAGTGACGATAGTCTAAAATTAAATCCAGAAATTTTAAATTTAAACGTTCCAGTTCTTGGAATTTGCTATGGCATGCAAGCTCTTGCTTTCCATTTTGATGGAGAAATAAGCGAAGCAGAAAAAGGAGAATACGGAAAAACTCCTTTATTTGTTGACCAAAGATCAAAATTATACGAAAATGTAGCACAAGAATCAATAATTTGGATGAATCACAGAGATCAAGTCACAAAAATTGCAGATGGATTTAAAAAAACTGCTTGGACATTGAACTGCCCAATAGCAGGATTTGAAAACGAAGAAAAAAATATCTACGCCGTACAATTTCATCCAGAAGTTGCTCATTCGGAATACGGATTTCAAATATTAGAAAATTTCGTTTTAAATATTTGTAAAGCAAAAAAGACTTGGATAATGAAAGATTTAGCCAAAGAAACCATAGAAAATATAAAAGAAAAATACGCTGGAGAAAAAATGATTTGTGGATTATCTGGTGGAGTGGATTCAACAATAGCTGCAACACTTGTACACAAAGCAATAGGAAATGATCTTCAATGCATATTTGTAGACCATGGTTTATTAAGAAAAAACGAAGCAAAATCTGTTATGGAACAATACAAAAAAATTGGACTAAACGTAAAAATGGTTGATGCTTCAAAAGAATTTCTTGATTTACTAAAAGGCGTAGAAGAGCCAGAAGAAAAAAGAAAAATTATAGGAAACCACTTCATAGAAGTATTTGAAAGAGAAGCCAAAAAATTTGGCGATGCAAAATATTTAGTACAAGGAACAATTTATCCAGACGTAATAGAAAGCGGAAAAGGAAAAGGTTCAGTAATAAAATCCCATCACAACGTAGGTGGACTTCCAGAAGATATGCTTTTTGAAGGCGTAGTAGAACCACTAAGAGAACTTTTCAAAGACGAAGTAAGAGCCCTTGGAGAAAGCATAGGCGTTCCAGAAGAAATGGTATGGAGACAACCATTCCCAGGACCAGGACTTGCAATAAGAGTTTTGGGAGATATAACCGAAGAAAAATTAGAAATAGTTAGAGAAACCGACGCAATCCTAAGAGAAGAAGTAAAAAATGCAGGATTAAACAGAGAAATTTGGCAATATTTCACAGTATTTACCCCACTAAGAACAGTAGGAGTAAAAGGCGACGAAAGATCCTACGATTATGTAGTAGTAGTAAGAGCAGTATCAAGTAAAGACGCAATGACAGTAGAAGCCTTCGATATGCCATACGAACTCCAACAAACCCTATCAAATAGAATGATAAACGAAGTAAAAGGAGTAGGAAGAATAGTCTACGACATAACATCAAAACCACCAGGAACAATTGAATGGGAATAGTAGCAAAATTTTCTAAAATGGCTTAATTACAAGCTATATAGAGAATAAAAAATGGCTACTGGTACTCAAATGGTACTGGAAGCAAAAAAGAATAATTAAAATAATAGTTCCAAGTGGTTTACATTTGGACAAAAAATTAGACCGTAGTTTTTAAGCTGCGGTCTTTTTGCGTACATATTTTTATAATAATACTATATGACAAAACCTAAACATAAATTCATAAAAATAGCTATCATGAATAGCTTTATAAAAAATGATTAAAATTAATTGGTAAAATCAGAGTATTAATTTAGCAAACAATTATATAAACCGACAAAAAATTGTTGGTTTGAATTCTAGTATTGTCACAAATATGATATAATAATTATATTACAAGAGGACTGGAATGAGCCGATAAATCTAATCAGAAATAATTGAATTAAAAGGAAAATACACAGATACGATTACAAAGGAAATAGTATCTTTCCTTAATGGTGCAGGAGGATCTATTATTATCGGAGTAAAAGATGATGGTGTTGTGGTTGGTGTTGACAAAATTGATGAAATTCTTAGAAAAATATCTGATATTATAACAACTAAAATAGAACCGAACCCACAAGAAGAAATAAGTTCAGAAATTAAAATTTGATGATTGAAAAACTCTAATAGTAATTCATATAAATAAAGGTCATCATCATATTTATTGTCAAAAGAAATATGGATTCTCTTCTACTGGTTGCACAATACGAATCGGAACAACCTGTAAAGAGATGACACCGGAACAGATAAAAATTCGATATGAGAAAAAATTTATAGTTAATGAATACATGCTTAAGAAAAGATCAAATTCATCAGATTTATCCTTTAGAGAGCTTAGGATATATTACTCTGAAAAAGATTACCATTTAGAAGATAAATCTTTTGAAACTAATTTGAATTTAAGAAATGAAGATGGGGAATATAATTTATTAGCAGAATTATTATCTGATAGAAATAATATTCCGTTTATTTTTGTGAAATTTCAAGGATAGAATAAAGCTTCTATATCTGAAAGAAGCGACTATGGTTATGGATGCATATTAACTACTTATGAAAAAATAAAAAGCAGATTGCGGGCTGAAAATATATGTATTTCTGAAACGACAGTAAGGCCAAGAAAGGACACATATTTATTTGATTTTGACTGTGTAAATTAGGCGATTCTAAATGCTTTAGTTCATAACGATTGGACAATTACCGTGCCGCAGATTTCAATGTTTAATGATAGACTTTATATATTATCACATGGTGGACTTCCTAATGGAATGACAAAAGACCAATTTTTTGATGGAATAAGTAAGCCTAGAAACGAAACATTGATGAGGATATTTCTAAATATGGGACTAATTGAACACACCGTACATGGGATTCCTACGATTGTAGAAAAATATGGGAAAGATGTTTTTGAAATTGAAAGCAACTATATTAGATGCACCATACCTTTTGAACAAGAAGTAATTGACCAAATAGACAACAAAAATGTCGGTTTGAATGTCGGTTTGAATAAAACTGAGAAGAAAGTGATTGAACTTCTTATTGAAAATCCAATCTTGACATCAATTGAACTTTCAGAAAAATAGGGGTAACAAAGAGAACTATCTAAAGAGCATTCAAATCTTTACAAGAAAAGAAAATGATAGAAGGAGTTGGATCAAAGCGTGATGGAAATTGGATTGTTGCGAGATGAAAATACCACTTTTAATTTCAGGTATATCAATTCAGATTTACTTTAATATGTTTAAATTTAAACCTGTAATAAGTTTTCAGATATATAATTACTAATAACAGTGATATAATTAGTCAAAATAGCTTTACAGTCTAGTTTTTAAAAGCTAAATAGATTTTATAAGGAGTAAAAGTAATGGATTATAAAAAAGAAAAAGATATAATTTTAGCAATTTGCTATGACTTCGATAAGACACTTACGCCAGATGATATGCAAGCTCAAGGATTTATACAGTCCTTAGAACAGAACGTGGACGAATTTTGGAACGAATCTAATAAATTAGCAGAAGACAATGATATGGATCAAAATTTGGCATGGATGTACAAGATGGCCAAAGATTCCAGAGGTAAACATATTTTCAACAAGAAAACTCTTTTAGAATATGGAGCAAATGTTGAATTATTTCCAGGAGTCGAAGAATGGTTTGACAGAATAAATAACTATGGAAAAGAAAAAAGCATTCAAGTTGAACATTATATAATTTCATCAGGCTTAAAAGAAATGATTGAAGGAACTAAAATAGCAAGCCACTTTAAAAAGATATACGCAAGTTCATTTTATTACGATGCCGATGGTGTCGCTGTCTGGCCAGCACAATGCATAAACTATACGAGTAAGACCCAATTTCTCTTCAGAATAAAAAAAGGTGCTCTTGATATTAACGATACAAAGGTAAATGATTATTTTAAAGAAGATGAATACCGAGTTCCCTTCAGAAATATGGTCTATATAGGCGACAGTGATACAGATATACCATGTATGAAACTTGTATCTACAAATGGTGGCTACTCCATTGGCGTCCACGGAAAAGATTCAAAAAATAAAGTTTTTAAGATGATAGAAGAAAACAGAATAAAATATTTTACAGAAGCCGATTACACTGAAGGATCAGAATTAGAAATATTAGTAAAAAATATTATAGATAGAACAGCTGCTAACGAAATTTTGGAGAGAAAAAATGCAGAATGCTTAAGAGAAATGAAGAGCGAAAGAACAAACAAGGATGAGAATTATATCAAAAAGGAAGATTTAATAGACCAATTAAGCGAAAGCCCATCATTTTCTAAAACCCATGAAATAATTAAAAAAATGAGCTCTATAGACTCTTGGGAAAGTAAACAAATTGAAAGAATATTAAAAATTGCTTTAGCTAATAATCAAGTTAGATATATTCTTAAGGATCACGATGTGAAAAAATTTTATGAATATATTTGTACAAAATCAACAAGTCGTTTTTCTCAAGAAATAAAAGATATTATTGAATAGAATAATATTCTTTGGACATTCAAAAAACAGAAAAATTAATATATCAGATAATTAGATTATTTAATCCAAGAAAAAATATAATATGACTTTTTTAAGGCACCTTTTTAAAATATAGGTGTCTATTTTAATGAATTTTACCTAGTTAGGGAGAATCCTAATACCCCAAATGATATGAGCAAAGGAGAAATGTATGTATAATAGAACAAG
>NZ_GG700527.1:1275459-1285367 GCF_000163295.1 Anaerococcus vaginalis ATCC 51170 | reverse complement strand
GTAAAACAATGTCCCACTTTCTTAGAAAATGTGTATTAGAAAAAGAAATTTATATTGTAGACCTAGAACCATTTAGAGATCTCCAATGGTTACTTTCAAATGCAACAAATAATATAAACCAGATTGCAAAAGCTACTAATACAACTGGTGTTATTTATAAGAAAGATATTGATTATATGAGAGAAAAAATAGAAAAATTATCAAAAGAAATATGGGACATACATTCCCCGTTATTAAGAAAATAATTATCTAATTGGTTCGAGATAAGAGAATAAAAGCCTGTTAAAAGAATGGTTTTAATGGTATAATTAAGACAATATAGATAAATATAGGGAGTTGTTTCGAATATCTCATGTTAAAATTTAGTTATAAAAAATTGTTTAAAAAACTTATAGATTTAGAAATGAAAAGTACTGAACTTATGGACAAAGCACAAATAAGTAAAAGTACATTTTATAAAATAAAAAATGGACAAAATGTTACTACAGATGTGCTTTTAAGAATTTGCAATACATTGAATTGTGATATTTCAGATGTGATGGAATGTGTAGAGTTTGAAACAGAGGAGATAAAAGATGAAATTGATTAGTTTGTTTTCAGGAGCAGGTGGACTTGACTTAGGATTTCAAAAGGCGGGTTATGAGATAGTAGCAGCCAATGAATTTGACAAAACTATTTGGGAAACATATGAAAAAAACCATGAAGCAAAATTGATAAAAGGCGATATATTTAAAATACCTTCAGATGAATTTCCAGAATGTGATGGGATAATAGGTGGACCACCTTGTCAATCATGGAGTGAAGCAGGATCCCTTAAAGGAATTAATGATCCTAGAGGACAACTATTTTATCAATATATCAGAATTTTAAAAGATAAGAAACCTAAATTTTTCCTTGCTGAAAATGTAAAAGGAATGATGGCAAAAAGACACAACTCTGCAGTAGAAAATATAGTTTCACAGTTTGAAGAAGCTGGATATGATGTATTTATACATTTATTAAATGCAAGTGACTATGGTGTTCCCCAAGATAGAAAAAGAGTCTTTTATGTAGGATTTAGAAAAGATTTGAATATTAGTTTTGATTTACCTCCTAAACCATACGATTATAAGTTGACATTTAGAGACGCCATTTATGACTTAAAAGATAACGCAATTCCTGCTTTAGAAAAGAATAAAACTAATGGTGATAATTGCAATTTTTCAAATCACGAATATTTTATAGGAGCATACTCTCCGATATTTATGAGTAGGAATAGAGTGCGTGATTGGGATGAACAAGCATTTACTGTTCAGGCTTCTGGTAGACAATGTCAATTGCATCCTCAAGCTCCTAAAATGATTAAAAAAGATAAGAATAAGCAAGTATTTGAACCAGGTAAGGAAGAGCTATATAGAAGATTGTCTGTTAGAGAATGTGCAAGGATACAAGGATTTCCAGATGATTTTAAATTCTATTATACAAATCTAAATGATGCCTATAAGATGATAGGAAATGCTGTTCCAGTAAATCTCGCTTATGAAATGGCTAAAGCCATTGACTTAGCACTTAATAAACCAAGTATATTTTCTTATCCTAAACAATTACAAATGATTTAGAGGTGTGTTATGAGTAAAAAAAGCAATAATCAAGGTAGAGCCTATGAATTTGCGTATTTGAATACTTTACATGAAGAAATATCAAAATACAGGGTCTCAAAAATTGAAAAAAACTCAAGCTACAAAGCTGCTGAAAAGGCATGGAATACTTTAGAAGAATCTGAAAAAGATATGTATAAGGTAAGTGCTTTGGCAGGAACTAATACTATTTTAGAATTAGAGCCTTTAATATTAGATGATGGAGATGATGAGCTAGAATTAAAAATTCAGACTGATAATAAGGGTAAAGATGGAGACGTAAGGGACGTTTTAATCATTAGAAAAGGCATAGAATGGGAGATTGGTCTAAGTGTAAAGCATAATCATTTTGCAGTTAAGCACAGTAGATTATCTAAAGGATTAGACTTTGGAGAAAAATGGTACGGTATAAAATGCTCTGATAAATATTGGGAAGATATAAAGCCTATTTTTGATTATTTAGAAGATGAAAAGGCAAAAGGATCAAAATGGAGAGATCTTCCTAGTAAAGAAGACGATGTTTACTTACCTCTTCTAAATGCTTTTAAGGATGAACTTGATAGACAAAATAATGTTTTTGGTAAAGATATTCCAAAATTAATGGTTGAGTATCTTCTTGGAGAGTTTGATTTTTATAAAGTAATTGGTATTGACAGTAAACAAATGACACAAGTTCAAAGCTATAACCTAAGAGGTACTTTGAATAAAGAAGGCATAAAACGCAAAAGAAGTGTTAAGCTACCAATAGCTTCGTTACCAACAAGAATTGTAAGCTTAGAATTTAGACCAGGAAGCAAAAATACTTTGGAACTGTACCTTGATAGGGGTTGGCAATTTAGCTTTAGAATACACAATGCAGCAACTAAAGTAGAAACAAGTTTGAAGTTTGATATACAGATAATAGGTATGCCTACTACTATTATTTCTATAGATTGTAAATGGAAGTAGAGGGTTTTATGAATAAAATAGCCGAAGAATTAAATAGCTATCCTGATAATTATTGGGATTTTAAAGGGATAACTAAATCAGGCATACACAATATTGGTAAATACCCTGCTACTATGGTTCCAGATATGCAGTATCAATTATTAAGTGTTATAAGCAAGCATTTAAATAACAAAAATATTACTTTGTTAGATCCTTTTTGTGGATCTGGAACAACATTAGTTATCGCGCAAGAATTAAGGATTAATTCTGTAGGGATTGATATAAATCCATACGCTACATTATTGTCGTTTGTAAAAACTCATAAATATGATAGAACGGATGTTTGTGATGCAATTTCAACAATTAAAAGTAATTTAAAACAGGAATCAAATTTTCCAATATATGATTTTTATAATATTAAAAAATGGTTTAGAGATGATATAATAAAATCTTTGAGTCAAATAAGGCATTGTATATTATTAGAGAGAAGTCAAGATATAAGAAAATTTTTTTGGATTTGTTTATCTGAAGTTATATTTAAATTTAGTAATGATAGGACTAGCACGTTTAAATTACACGCTCTTCCAAAGGAAAAAATAGATTTAATAGAAGATAAATGTATAGAATATTTCATCAAAATTATTAACGATAATTCAGAACATTTAAATTATAGCAATACAACTAGTTCAAATATAATATACGGTGATTCAAGTAGTATCATCAATAATAAATTAAAAGGTAAATTTGACATTATATGTACTTCTCCACCGTATGGTGATAATCCGACAACAGTAACATATGGACAAGCTTCTATTTTATTCTTAAAATGGATTGATTCAAAAGACTTATCTTGCAGTCGAGAGCTATTAGAAAGATATACAACTATAGATAAAATAAGTATAGGTGGAGAAAAAAGAAATATAATTAATACTAAAAATATAAAGTCATTAAATGAATTCTTGGACAAGATTTCATTAAAAAAACAATCAAAAGTAATTAATTTTTTTGAGGATTATTATATATCACTTAAAAATATGAATAAATGCTTATCAAAAAATGGCTATTTAATAATGACAGTTGGAAATAGAAGCGTGGATGCAGTAAGGCAACCTTTAGATGATATAAGCATTGAAATATTGGAAAGTTTAGGTTTGAAATTGGTGTCTAAATTCAATAGGAATATTTTATATAAGAATTCACCTTCAAGATTACCTTTTAATAAAAACGAAAGATCGATAAGTACTATATCTCAAGAAACGATATTGTTGTTTAATAAAATGGAGGATTAATGTGAGTGATACAATAAAAAAAATTAAAGTAGATTCAAGGTTAATTTACCAACTAGGAGAGGCTTTAATAGATAATAATAAAGTTGCGCTTATGGAACTTATAAAAAACTCATCAGATGCTGATGCTACCATATGTAAACTTACCATTGACACATCTTATCAATCTGAACATGGAAGAGGAAAAATAACTATAGAAGATAATGGTAATGGGATGAATGAGCATATAATTGAAAATGGTTTTTTAATAATAGCATCATCTTTTAAAAACAATTATCAAAAAATTTCTCCAAAATTCAAAAGAATTGCTCAGGGAAATAAGGGAATAGGAAGACTATCATTAAATAAATTAGGAAAATTTGTAAAAGTTACTACTAAATTAGACACAGATTTTTTATTTGAGAACTATAAAGAATTTGACTTAAAAAGAAGTTTTGGGGTTGATAATTTAGATGATATTCTTAAGGAAAATAAGGATAAATATTATAGCTTTAAAATAAATTGGGAAGATTTTAACGCTGATAATGTTTCTATAGATGATGTGAGTATTACTATTAAACACGAAGAGTATAATGATAGTGTCAAATTTAATGGAGAAAATCACGGAACAAGAATAGAAATTTTAGGAATAAAAGATTTAGATTATTGGAAGGAGAAAGAGGTTGTAAATTTAATTAATGATGAAATCAATCAATTATTTAATCCCTTCATTGAAAAAGAATATAGTTTTTTGGTAAAAGTTAAGGTAGATAACAACCCTGTTTTCTCTAATGATATAATAGATAAGGAAAGAATAAGAAAAACTTCATTTTCATACGCTAATTTTTGTTATTTCTCAAATCGAAAGAAATTAAATATAAGTCTGAAAAGGAATAAGCATTATATAAAAAAAGAAATTGACAAGTTAGTTAAAATCATGGAGAATTCAAATTTCATTCTTGAAGGAAAAATTGATTATGAAAAACAGTATAAGTTATATAGTGATACATTTGTTGAAATTGATTTAAATAACCTTCAAAAACTTAAGGAAACAATAGCAGATTACCAATGTGATGTCACAAAATTTAATTTATATGATGAAGATAAAATTTTTTTACCAGGCGATTTTCAAGGTGAAATTTTTGCCTATGATTTTTCTAATGATAAAGAAATACATCAAATAAAGAAATATGTTAACAATTTCTTAGGTATAAAGGTTTATAGAAATAATTTTAGAATCCTACCTTACGGTAATATTGATAACGATTGGTTGGATATGTCTGGGTATAATACAAGAGTTAAATCCATAATATATAAAAAACATACAACTATAGGCTATGTTAAAGTTGATGGTCTAGAAAATCTTGATAAGATAAAGGAAATGACTAACAGGCAAGGAATTCAATTAGATAATTATGGCGAAAATTTTATTTTATTAATGAAAAATGTAGTGTATGGGACAATATCTAAGATGGAGAAAGAATTTAATGAAAATCTTAACGCACCTAAAGCAAAAACATTAAGAGAAAAAAAACCTGGTGAAATAATAAAAATATCAAGTATCTTATTTAAAAAAATTTCTGATCCTCAAACAGAAACCAAAGCTAAGATATCTGAAATAAGAAAAGATATTGAAAATAACAATCTTGATAATTTACAACTGATAGAAAAAGTCAATAGTCTTAATAAAAACCTAAATGATATAAATAAATATAATTTAAAAAAAGAAAATCTCATAAACAATGAATATAAATATATAAATGAATTAAACCCTATTATTGGGAGTGCAATAATTTCACAAGCATTATCACACGAAATAAATAGATTGTCAAACCAGATAGAATCTTCATCGAAGTATATTAGGCGATTATGTCAAGACAATAGTGAAATATGTAATCATATTGATATAATAGACACAGATTGTTTTTACTTATCTAGGTATGCATCATTACTAGACATAAATTCTAGAGCTAAGAGAAGAAAATATGAAACTTTTTTAATAGGAGATTATGTAAAGTCTATATTATTAGATAATCCGATTTTTTTTTATAAGGGTAATAACTATAAATATAGTATTGAAGGAGATGATTTTTTAGTCAGAGGCATAAAGTCAAATGTAAAGATTATAGTAGAAAACATGGTTCTAAACTCGTTATATTGGCTAGAATATTACAAAATTAAAAATCCTATGATCACATTAGTTTTTTTACCAACTCTTAGAAAACTTATTTTTTATGATAATGGTATAGGTATAGATAAAAAAATATCTGAAAAGATATTTGAGCCATTTGTATCTAATAAACCAGAAAACGATGGGCGTGGCATGGGATTGTATATAGTTTCAGAGTTGCTAAAAGATTTTGGAGCTATGGTTTCATTATCTGAAGAAAAAAATATATATGGAAATAAGTATAAATTTATTATTGAATTTTTGGAGGATTGATGTAATGTATGATTTTTTCAATAAAGATGACTTAATAATTATTGTTGACGATGAAATAATTCCAAATAATAAAGAAAACTTTAAGTTAATAGATTTACAGGATAATATGGTTACATTAATTGCAAAAAAATTAGATTTGACTATTGATGAATATGAAAATTATTCGCTTTTAGATATTGAGAACCTTCTTGAGGAACAAAACTCTAGTTTAGAAGATTTAATAAATTATGAGATTCCTGAAGAATTCAAGCTAGCAAACTTAGTAAAGTATAATCCATTTGATATTTCTGAAAGTACCATTATCGACAAAATAATGGAAGTTAATGCAAAAAGAAATTTTATAGTATTAGATAAATTTTTAGAAAAAAATGAAAATATGAATATTATAAAAAATTATTTAACAAAATTAAGTGAAATTATTTTAGAATACTATATAGGAATTGTTTTTTACTCATCAGATCCAAATGTAATAGAATCTTTAGAAGATTCAAAATTATTCTTAGAGAAGATTGGGTTGGGACATAATGAAATAGAAAATCTATCAATGCATGTAAATTTTGTAGATAAAGGTTCGAAAGATAAACTATTATGTTTTGAAAAAGCATTTAGAAAATCGCAAAATAGTAATCTACTATCTTTATATTCTGAAAGTTATGATAAGACAATTCAAGAATTGAAAGAAAGAATGTGGGATATTAATAATAATGAATCATTAATTCATTATGATTACTTAATAGAAGGAATGCAAATTGATGATATATTTTATGAGATATATAAAAGTAGATTTAATAAAATATATAGTGAAAAATGTTTTGAAGAATATGGAAAATATATAAACCCAGTAAGAAAATCAATACAAATTTATGAAGGAAATAAGAATCTTGAAGAAGAAGAAATAAAAAGAAGGGTTTTTATTTCACGAAGTGTCAAAGAATTAAATAATCTATTAAAGAAGGAGTCTTATTTATCTGAATGTAAAAAAAGTGATGATATTAAGTTTGGGGATTTAATTAAAATAGAAGATTCTCATTACATGGTAATTACTCAAGATTGTGACTTGTCTATAAGACTATTGGGCGGAAGAAAATCTAATTTTATTACACTAATAAAAATTAATTATTCGATTGATGATTTTACTAATAATTTAATTTCTAAAAAAATTAAATATATATTTAATCAAACATTTGGTGATACAAAGTCTGGATATAATATTGTAGATATTATAAAGTCAGATATAACTTCTTTTAAAAAATTGAACATAAGTGAATCTATGATTGATAATATTTTTATCAATAAGGAAAAAGACAAATGTGATATAAAGTGTAAAAATGAAAATATTGAATTAGATCCAAATATTAACCTGTATACAGTAGATAATTTATTTATTGATTGCATATTGATAAACTTTAATAATAGCGATGCTATGAATGTAACAATTGAAAATATTAATAATTCGAAAGAAATTAGACTAGCTACGAAGAAGAATATTATAAATAATTTTAATAATTTTATAGATAGATATTCTAAATTGCAATACGATTCTTTGAAAGAAATATCGGATAATAATCTTATATCTGATTTAATACCTATAGAATTTATATTTGATAAAGGTAAAAAACTCACTGGTTTCTCTATTGGACAAAATAAAATCAAAAGAGTTGCTCATATTGAATATATAAAAGCATATGATTTATTTAAAGAATTTTTGGGTAAATATTCTCGCTTATCTTTTAATAGTCCGCCTCTGATATAGTAAATTATATTAATATTTTTTTAATTGATAACGGTACTAGGACTGGGATGGGACTAAAAATTTGAAAACGTCCTATAATTAGGTGGATTTAGTGATACAAGAAAAAATAGCATGTGGTATTTTGAATGGTTTGGGATATATTGTACGTTTGGAAAAGAAGAGTGGGAATAGAGTAACAAATATGTTTCTGCTATAAAACTGTTGAAAATACAGTATTTCAGCGTTTTGCAGGAGCAAAAAACTCCTTAGTGATACTGTTTTGATACTAAAAAGGTGAAAAAGTAGGCTCAAAAGGGAGTTGTTGAATTTAGGTGAATTCTTTAAAGCCTTCCATCATTTTGGTGGGAGGCTTTTGTGGAAATAGTGGGTGACGAATTAGAAAATTCCAATTTGTTATTGCATATGAAAGTTATGAGTGGTATCCTTTACTTAATATATTATGAAAGAGGGGTGTTCAATTATGAAGAATAGAAAAGTCAATTTTAAATCTGAATATCTTTTGAATACCTCGGTTATTCTGAATTGAGAAGTAGTTTGCCGTGGTTTTATAAGCCACGGCACTTTTTTTATCTTTGGTTATTCATAGATATTCATACAAGACCATTTTTAAATTATTAAAAGAGTTTATGGAGGAATTTATGATTAATCTTAGAAAAATTACAGAAGAAAACTTTATTGATGCATTTAATCTGAAATTGGGGAATGGACAGGAAAAATATGTTTCCAATCCAATCCGTAGTTTAGCCCAAGCCTATGTTTACCGTGAACAGTGTCAGCCTTTTGGAATATATGATGAAGACAAAATGGTTGGTTACGTTATGGTCATATATGATTACGATATTCCAGAATATGATATTTGGCATATGATGATTGATTATTCCAATCAGGGAAAAGGATACGGAAGAGTCGCACTTGAACAAATAATCGCTTATATTAGAGAGAAGCCCTTTGGTGATTCAAACAAAATTACACTTACTTGCAATAAGGATAACAAAGGTGCTTTGAAACTATACCATAATGTTGGATTTGCAGAAACAGGTGCGGAAGACGAGGATGAAATTGAGCTTTCTATGGTATTACAGCAATAAATCCAAGTTCGTCTAAATCATCGAATAGTGTAAAAACAAAGCACATAACTTTAAGATTATAAATCTTTTAGCTATGTGCTTTTTCTATGCTTATTTTATATCCGGTGGAACCTTTGCTCTGATACCACTTTTATAGAACTTGACATTGCTTTATTCAAATGGAACATAATCTTTTTTCAAACTATCGGGATAGTTTGCTTTCTAATCCTGTAATTCCTCTTTTGTAATTTCGTTATTCTCATATTTTTCTTTCATTTCCTGCCATTGGTCAAGCATATTGCGTATTCTTAGAATAGCTTCACTGCCAAAATATAAACCTGTGATACTGTTTTGATACTAAAAAACTCTAAAACCACATATAATAGGCATAAAAATAGCCAAAAACAGAAACTACAAAGATACTGGCATGGAATTAAAGAAACAAATATGCTATGGTAATTATTGAATAGGAGTAAAAAATATTGCGAGCAATATTTTTTACGTTTTCCACCATTTATCAAGGTGTGAAGCACCGCAGTATAAATGGATGGAAACCCTTCTTCAGGGAAGAAAAGCCGACGCGACGAATAGGAGCGTTGGCTTTTCTGATTCGCTAATGGGCTTGAAAATCACGGAGTGATTTTCAAGTATGATATAGACTTACTCAAACGAAGAGAATGAAAAACAGCTACTGGTACTCAAATGGTACTGGAAGTAAAAAAGAATAAATTGAATAATAGTTCCAAGTGGTTTACATTTGGACAAAAATTAGATCATAACTTAAGTGTTATGGTCTTTTCTATTTTAAAAACATCTTTTTTTAATAAGATTCAACTT
>NZ_GG700527.1:1190938-1275402 GCF_000163295.1 Anaerococcus vaginalis ATCC 51170 | reverse complement strand
TAATTGCAAAACAATGTCCCACTTTCTTAGAAAATGTGTATTAGAAAAAGAAATTTATATTGTAGACCTAGAACCATTTAGAGATCTTCAATGGCTACTTTCAAATGTAACAAATAATATAAACCAGATTGCAAAAGCAACTAATACAACTGGTGTTATTTACAAGAATGAAATTGAATCAATGAACAAAGAAATAGAAAAATTGGCAAAAGAAATATGGGATATACATTCCCTATTATTAAGAAAGAAATAAGATATATAAGTTTGTAGAGCTGTCTATATATACAGTTGCAGAAACTTGTTTTATTTGATATAATATATATGTTTATATGGGGGGGTCAAATAATGAGCAATGAAATTATATTTACGATAAATGAAGTACTTAATGAAAAAAATATTAGCAAGAATTGGCTTGAAGAAAATGCTAATTTACAAAGAAGTCAATTAAACTCATATGCAAATAATAAAGTAAAACGAATAGATCTTGACGTATTAGCAAGAATTTGTATAGCGCTAAATGTCGAAGTTGGCGATCTTATTAAATTGCAAAGAAATAAAGGAGAACTTTAAATGGAATCAAAAGTAATAGTTATACCTGAAGGTAAGGTATGTGATTATATAGATGGAAAATTTAGAAAAGATACGCCAGAAGAATATGTACGTCAAACTATTGAAAAAAGACTAATAAACGAACATAAATATAATCGAGATCAAATAAGCGTTGAATATACAGTTCAAATTGGTTCTGGTAAAAAGAGAGCAGACATAGTTATATTTCCTGATGAAAAAGTTGATAAAATACAAGAAAATATAAAAATTATTATTGAATGTAAAAGTGAAAAAATTGAAGCTAGTAACTCTAAAGATGGGGTCGCTCAATTAAAATCATATATGTCAGCTTGTTCCAATGCAGAATGGGGCATGTGGACAAATAGTAAAGAAAAGTTTGTATTCAAAAAATATATAGATGATTCTGGATCTATACAATTTATGGACTATAATGACATTCCATCAGCTGATGGAAGCTTAGATGATATTAATAGACCTAAAAGAACAACTTTAAAAAACGCATCAGATGATAATTTGTTATTCACATTCAAAACATGTCATAACCATATTTATGTAAATGAAGGAATGCAAAAACAACCTGCTTTTTTTGAACTTTTAAAAGTTATTTTTTGTAAAATTGAAGATGAGAGGGACATTCCAAAACCATTAGAATTTTATGCAACAAGTGAAGAAAGATCTAATGGTGATGGTCAACTAACCATTAAAAATAGGATAGAAAAGATATTTGAAAGAGTAAAAAAAGAAAAGAAAAATGCAAAGATCTTTGAACCGAATGATAGCATAAAATTACATCCAAGGACATTATCCTATATAGTGAGCGAATTACAAAAGTATAGTCTTTTAAATACAAGAATAGATATTAAGGGAAAAGCATATGAAGAAATAGTTGGTGCTTACCTTAGAGGGGATCGTGGTGAATTTTTTACACCCAGAAATGTAATGCAGATGGTTGTTGAAATGATAAATCCTACTATTGATGAGAAAGTTTTGGACTCATCTTGTGGAACGGGAGGATTTGTTGTAACTGCTATGACTCATGCTATGAAGCAATTAAGGTCAGAATTCACAAAAGATATTGGAAAAGATAAAGAAAACTGGAATGATTATGAAAAGAAAGCTTTCCAAGATAAAATTTCTGACATGGCAAAAAATAACTATTTTGGATTTGATATTAATCCAGATTTAGTAAAAGCGACAAAGATGAACATGGTTATGAATAATGATGGCAGCGGAAATATTCTTCAAACAAATTCCCTCTTACCTCCCCATGAATGGACAGATGATTTTAAAACAAGATTAGCATCAGCTCTACAAATTGATAAAAAATCAATTATAAATCACTATGATATAGGATTTTTTGATGTAATTGTAACCAACCCACCATTTGGTAGTAAGATTCCAATAAAAGATCATGCTATATTATCTCAATTTGAACTTGCCAGAATATGGAATCAGGATAAAAAAACAGGTAAATGGACAATGACTGATAGGTATCAATCATCTGTTTCCCCTGAAATATTATTTATAGAAAGATGCTATCAATTTTTAAAACCAGGTGGAAGAATGGGCATAGTTCTTCCTGATGCTCTATTGGGTTCGCCAGGCACTGGTTATATAAGAGAGTGGCTGATTAAAAATACAAAGATTATTGCAAGTATCGATTTACACGAAGATACATTCCAACCAAGAAATGGTACTCAAACATCAGTGTTAATCTTACAAAAGAAAACAAAAGAAGAAATATCCAAAGAAGAATCTACTGGACAAATGGCTGATTATAACATTTATATGGCAATAGTTGACAAAATTGGTCATGATAAAAGAGGAAACACTCTTTTTAAAAGAGATAATGAAGGAAACGAGATAATGGTTCCTGAAAAACAAAACGTCTATAGATTAGATGAAACATCGGCAGGAGATAAAACAGCCCAAATGGAAAGTATAGAGAAAATTGTTGACGATCAAACAATTCTCGTACCAGATATTTTTAGAAAATGGAAGATTAATGAGGGAATATCATGGTAAATTCAGCAGCTAAAAAATTAGAAAAACAACTAATAGAAATAGTTGAAATACCTAAGGATGATATTAACTGGTCTAGTGTTTCTTTGAGCGATATTTTAACTAGAGATAAACGATTAGAAGCATCAACATTTAATATAGATAGAGATCATGCATTACAGCTATTAAACAATAGTAAATATGAAGTAATAACTTTAGGATCAGATAATATTGGGTTTAATGATTGCTACTATGGACCACGTGCAAAAAGAAATTATTTAAGCGATATAGATAGTACGTCTATAGGGTTTCTTGGAAGTTCAGAAATGTTAGATATTTATCCTAAACCAATAAAATATGTTTCTCCCGATAATTCTATGGTTAAACAACTTTCTTTGAGTGAAGAAATAATTTTGATATCTCGATCTGGAACTATAGGTAATGTAACTTTTGTAAATAAGTCATTAGCAAAATATTTAGTTAGTGAACATGCAATAAGGTTAGTTATTGATAAATTTCCTGGATATGTATATGCCTATCTTAAAACCGATATTGCACAAAATTTATTGCATGCAGAGAAATTTGGATCAGTAATATTAGAAATTGAACCAGAAGCATTAAAAAACATGCCTATTCCTAACCCTCCAGATATGATTAAGAAAAAAATTGACGATTTAATTCTACAATCATATGCTAAAAGAGATGAATCAAATAAACTTATTGATGAAGCAACTAAAATTATGATTGATGAGCTAGAGTTACCTCCAATTGAAGAATTAAAGAAAGAAGCTTTTTCTTACAGCAAAGATATTAATTCTTTTTCTACAAAATTAAGTGATTTAGATGGAAGATTAGAGGGAAGCTATCATATTCCTTTGATAGATGTTATAGAAAAATATATGAGTAAACATGCCGATTTAAGGTATTTAGATGATAAAGCTTTAGTAAAAGATATTATTTTGCCTGGAAGATTCACTAGAATATATGTTACAAAAGAACATGGAGTTCCATTCATAGGAGGTAAAGATTTATTTCAACTAAAGTCAGAAACAGGAAAATACTTATCAAAAAAAGCTCATAAAAACAGGTTAGAAAAAGAATTGCTCATAAAAGAAAATTCAATTATATTACCATCAAGAGGTACACTAGGATCTGTAATGATGGCTATGCTTCATCAAATAGGAAAATATGCTATAAGTGATAATTTAATTCAAATGCAATGTGAAAAAGACTATGTAGGTTATATATTTATTTTTTTAAATTCCATATATGGGGAAAAACTAATATATAGACAAAAATATGGTGGTGTTGTGAACGCTATAGAACCTATTCAATTGAAAAAAGTATCTGTACCGTTTTTAAAAGATGTTAAGAAAATTGAACTAATAAATAATCTTGCTTTCAAGGCAAATGAATTACGTTATCAAGCTTACAAACAAGAACAAGAAGCTATTAATATCATGAATAAAGAGGTGTTAGGACTATAAATAGAGTAAAATAGTTATGTAAATATAAGGAGTTCAAGACTTTTACTAAAGAAACAGATTTTAAACACAGGAGGAAATTTATGATTATAGCTATTGGAGGAGGGGAAATATCCCAAAATCAAACCTACGATATAGATAAATTCATTGTCGAGTCATCAAAAAAAGAAAATCCAAATTTTCTATTCATTCCTACAGCAAGTAAAGATGCTGAAGCTTATATAGAGATCATCAATAATTTATACGAGAGCTTAGGATGTAAAACTGATACCTTGTATTTATCTAACGTAAAAGTAAACAAGGAAGAGGTTAATCAAAAGATAGAAAATGCAGACATCATCTATGTTGGCGGCGGCAATACTCAATACATGATGAAAGTTTGGGAAGAATATGGTGTAGATAAGGCGCTAATTAGAGCTTATAAAAGTGGAAAAGTACTGGCAGGCTTAAGTGCAGGCTCTATATGCTGGTTTATTGCAGGCCATAGTGATAGTGAGTATATAGAAGGTGTTGAAAATCCAAAACCTATATGGGTTAAGGGTTTAGGTATTATTCCTTATTTACACTGTCCTCATTATGACGAGCCTGATAGAGTAGGATTTGATGAGTTTTATGTTGGACAGCTAACAGATGCGATTGCAATAGAAAATCAAGTGGCAGTTGTTTGGGATAATTATAAGATGTACGTTATTAAATCGAACCCTAATAAAAACGCATATAAAATTTCTTGGAGTGATACAGGTTTGAATAAAGAAGTTTTATTTTAAGGTTTTTCTCCGGTACTGGGACTGGGACGGGACTAAAAATTTGAAAACGTCCTATAATTAGATGGATTTATTGATACAAGAAAAAATAAAATCTAGTATTTTGAATGGTTTGGTATATATCGTACGTTTGGAAAAGAAGAATGGGAGTAATCGAAAAATTTTCTAAAATGCCTTAATTACAAGCTATAAAGAGAATGGGAAATTGATACTGGTACTCAAATGGTACTGTAAGTAAAAAAAGAATAACTTGAATAATAGTTCCAAGTGGTTTACATTTGGACAAAAAATTGAGAATGTGAATTATTTTGAAGAATATCTTCTTAAAAATACAAAATATGAAACAGCATCCACATCAAGACATGAATTTGAAGAAGTCTATAGTGTGAAGATGAAGAAGATTTTATTAAGTTAAATCTTCAAATCAGGTTTAGATAAATTTTGAATTTTTAAATATAAAAAATTAAATTTATAATGTGTATGGAGGAGTAAAATGGAAGGTATAAAAGAAGTGATGAGTATTAATATAGAAAATTGTAATTGTGTCAAAAGTGCAAATATTAATATAAATACCAATTCACTTAATATTAAATATGGTTTGAATGGAACGGGGAAATCTACAATTAGTAAGGCAATTTTATATTTTTCAAATAAAGATAATGATTCGTTATCTAATTTAAGACCATATAATTCAGATGTAGATCCTAAAATAAAAAATTGTAAGTTTAAGAAAGTAAGATTATTTGATGAAAACTATGTAAATAGGTACCTTTTTGAAAATGATAGCTTTTTAAATAATTCATATCAAGTTTTTTTGCGTGATAAAGAATTAGATAAGATCAGGGAAAATACAGAAAATTTATTAAAAAGTTTGAAAAATATTTTTGAACAATCGGAAGAATTGAATGATTTGATGAACTTTCTTCCTAGTTATAGAAACATCACTAATTTTGATAATGGTAATATTTCAAAAAGAGGTGGCTTAGGAGAATTATTAAAAGGAAATGGTTCGGGATTTGATAATCACGAAGAGTTAAATTCATATAAACCGTTTTATGAAAATAGAGACTTTTCTGATGTATCAAAATGGGCTAAATGGAGAAATGATGGAATAAAACAAATGAATGGTGAATCGTGCCCATTTTGTACTCATAATATGAATTTGGAAAGTATTGAAAAACAAAATAAAACAATATCAACTGTATTTAAAAACTCTGCTTTAAAAACGGCAAATGAAGTATTGGATTTTTTACAAAATGCTGTAGAAAAAGGATATATTGAACAAAACTCTGTTAAAATTTTGGAGAGATATATTGGTGATAGTTCTAAATCTAATGAACTATTAGCTGAGATGAATCAGATTGGAATCGAAACAGAATATTTATACGTAAAAATAAAGCAATTATTTAGATTTAAGCCCATGAATGTATCTCGTGAGCAACTCGAAGATATAGAGTCACAGCTGGATAATTTTATTATTGATAATAGACAAATATCTAGATTTTATACAACTGAGAAAATTAAATTTTTAATAAAAGAAATTAATGGGAAAATTGATGAACTAAGAGAAAAAACATCAGCTATAAAGACATTATTTCTTAAATGTCAGCAAAAAATGGAGGATTTAATAAAGGATAGGAGAGAAGATATAAATGATTTTTTTTCAATAGCAGGTTTTCCTTACAAATTTATATTAAAAAACAATGGGGAAAATAATGCTATTTGTTATTTAATTCCAAGTAATGCAGACGAAATTGACAAAATAGAAAACCCTCAAAATCATTTAAGTTGGGGTGAAAAAAATGCTTTTTCTCTAGTAATGTTTATGTTTGAAGTAGCCAATGATGATGTAGATCTAATTATTTTAGACGATCCTATAACTTCTTTTGATAAAAATAAAAAATTTGCTGTAACAAAAAGATTATTTGATAAGAAGGAGTTTAGTTTTAAAAATAAAACTGTATTGATGTTAACACATGATTTACAGCCAGTTATTGATTACGTACAAGGCAAATTTTTAAGAAGATATGATATACATACACCAGTATATGCAACATACCTTATTAATAATGATGGGAATTTAGAAGAAAAAGAGATAACAAAAAGTGATTTGAAAAATATTGTGGAATTAACTCGAAGTATTGCTATCGAAAGTTCTTATGACATCGCTACTAGGATTATTAACTTGAGAAAATTTATTGAATTAACAACACCTAATTTTTTAGAAAATTCTGCATATGATGTTTTATCAAATCTAATACATGGAAGATCTTCAGATAAATATAAGAGTAGAATAGATTATGAAAGTAAATCGGATTTTATTAATAAAGGAATGGATTTTATAAATGAATTTATACCTAATATGAATTACAATGATCTAATTGATGAAACAAGCGATGATAAATTATTACAATTAGTTAAAAATGGAAATATATATACACAAATAATAGCGATTAGATTTTTATTCGAAAAAGATAGAGATAGTGGCACTTTAATTTCACATCTTAAAAAAGAATACCCAAATGTGTGTAAATTTGTAAATGAAACAAATCATATAGAAAATGATTATATATTCCAATTAAATCCAATGGAGTTTTTCGAAATACCATTATCTTATTTAAACCAGTTAAAGATATTTTGCAATGAAAAATTAACTAACTAATTTAACATATACTATAATTAATTATTTTTCTCCGGTACTGGGATTGGGACGGGACTAAAAAATCTGAAAACGTCCTATAATTAGGTGAATTTAGTGATACTCTAAAAAATAGAATATAGTATTTTGAATGGTTTTGGATATATCGGACGTTTGGAAAAGAAGAATGGGAATAAGATACAAGATAAATTGAAATACCTAAAAATATACGTTTATCGTGTTGAAAGATGATTAAAAATCATTAAAATTAACCTAGTTTCTTTTCAGAACCTTACAGTATTTCAAACAAAAAATGCAAGATTGAATTATTCATCTTGCATTTTTTTGTTTGAAATATAATTTTTTATTGTATAAATATAGCCTTACTTTTAATAGATAAGCATTTTATAAGTAAAAACAACAGAGAGAAAAATAGGTTGGGGAATGATGGAAATATCAGTTTTACAATAATTTTTGTATTGTATATTGAAAAAATACAAATGTGAATTTTTATAATGAATGATATAATATAATTATAAATATAATTTTTTACAAGGGGTAGTAGTTGTATGGAAATCATTGTTTTATTACTTATAGCATTGGCTATTATAGGAATTCCTTCATATTTGATTTTTCGTATTTTTAAGAAATTCGATGAAAATAAGATTGTTTATTCTCCGGAAGAAGTTACTAAAAGACTTCGAAGAGGATTCTATTTGTCGAATTGGGGGATTGACTTATTATTTGGGGGGATCCTTTCTTTTATAATAATGTTTTGTGACGTTAATGAGGTTTTTATGTTTCTTGCTACAATTGGTACATTAGTTATTGGGCTTATTGTATTTTTTGTTGGAAGAATTCAGGTGGGAATGATGACAAGATACATTAATTTTTGTAACAGAGAACGCACAGAATTTGAAGAATGGATTTTACAGAATATGCTGGACATAGAAGAAGCGGCCGCGATTAGAAATGGATTAAATTCTATAACAAAAGTAATTCCTGGTGTTACAGATGATATGATTTCAGCTATGAATAGTAAAGACATAATCAGTGGTTATAGATCAGTAGGAAAAATTTATACTGGAAATAATATTTTTAAAAATCATTGGCCGATAATTTCTATTATAGGGATAATTCTAATCTCTGTTGTAACTACTATAGTAAAATGAGCTTTATTGGTAAGTATATAAGAATTGGAGAATAAAGAATATTCGAAAAATAGAATTAGTTTTAGTAAATCTTTCATTAGAAAATGTACGATAAAATTTAGATATTAGGAAGTTTGCAAAAGAAATACTGCAGTAAGAGAGGGATTATGAAATTTATTTATATAATTATGGGACCTTTTGATTCAAAGGTTGACAGAAAAGCTATTGGAAAAAATAATAATGCTGAAATTATTGGTGTTAGAAATTTGGATGAGGCTAAAGTGGTTGCTAAATCTTTAATTGGGATTGCTGATGTGATTGAGCTTTGCGGGGCTTTTGGGGAAAGTGGTGCAAGGGAGATTATTGATGCAACTTGTGGGAAAATTCCTGTTGGCTTTGTTGGGCATTTGGATTGTCAAAATGATTTGTTTGATGAAATTTTTTCTTGAATTTTGTTTTAAGTGAAAGTTTTAACAATTGATATATAATTTTATAGGAATAGTTTGGGGAAATTTAATGATTAAAAAAAGGATAATAGGAATTTTTTTATTTATTACTATATTTTTATCTGGATGTGGGAGAGCTTTTATGGCTGATTATTTATTTTCTTCTGATGATGAGGATTTTTCTAACATTCTTACGGATTTTCTTAGTGCAGCTGATGAAAATGATAAGGAAGCTATAAAGAAGATGTTTGCAGAAAATGTAAGAAATAAGGATAAGTTTGATAAGAAATTAGATGATTTTTTGAAATTTTATAAAGCAAATGCTAGATCCAGCGATTTTGATAGGAATGATATTTTGACTCGTACACAAGGCATTCAAGATAAGAGTTATTGGTGTCTGGATGCTGATTTGATGTTGAAAAAGGGTAAGGAAGAATTTTTTATTTATATGAAAGTTGTAACTTCGGATAAAAATAATCCAAAAAATCAGGGTATTCATATTATTGATTTGGCGACAAAAAATGCTTATGAAGATGGATATTTCCTTTGGCATTCTAAAGATGGAATATATGTGCAAAAAGAAGCTTGTGAAGATTACAAAACTATGATTTTGTATGGAAATAGAAGAGAATATGAGCTGGTTGATAGGAAGCTTTCTGTTGATTTTTTTAGAAATTTTATAAGAGAAAGTACTGACTACAAAAAACTTTTAAAAGAAATAGGAAAAGCTAATGGAGAGGTCTTAGAAGATGAAAATGTTTTTGAAATAAGGCAAGAGGTAAGTGAAAAAACTTATGTAATCTGCTATGTTTCGGGAGATGAAATAATTAAAGTGGAAGTGGTAAATGAAGATGAAAGACTTGAGACAATTTATTCGAAAGATGGAAAAAGTGATTAAGTTTTTTTCTTGAATGTGTTTTAAATAAAAACAAATCCTCAAATGCAAATTTTAGGCTTTTAAAATTTTTGATTTTTAAATTTGAAATCAAATAAATTTTTGCATGAGGATTTGTTTTTTTAGTTGTGAGTGCCTTAAGGCACTTTTTTAAATTCTTATTTTTCAATAAGTTTTGCTAATTCGATTTTGATTATTTTTTATTATTTATTCCACAATTCTTCTGCGACTGTTTTCCAATCTTTTGCGTAGTCTTCGCATTTGTCGCACAAGTCGTCTACGTTTTCTTTTTCTAGTATATCTGTGGATTTTGCCATTGATTTTTTTACCATATATTTTAATAAATTTGGTTTATTTTTAAAATTTTTTTAGCATATAAATAATTTTAAAAGAGGAAAATATTTGTCTGATTTTAATTTGTTTTTTAGTTTGAAATATTTATTTTTCAATTGTTGTTTTATATTTTTTATGATAATATTATAACTAGGTGAGATTTTTGAAAAATCTTTTATCTTAAAAAAAATATTTGGAGGAATTATGCAATTATCGACTTTATCGTCTTTGCAATGGAACCTTATTGCAGGTGGACTTGCAATATTTTTGTTCGGTATTAATTTGATGGGGGATTCTCTTACAAATTTTGCTGGACCAAAACTTAGGGGATATGTAGAAAAGTATACGTCAAATCCTATTAAGGGAATTCTAGTTGGAATTGTTATTACGGGATTAATTCAATCATCATCAGCAACTACCGTTATAGCTATTTCTTTTGTCAGGGCAGGTGTGATGAGCCTTGAACAAGCAATCGGTGTAATTTTGGGTGCTAATATTGGTACAACTGTTACAGCTGTTTTGATTGGTTTTAATTTAGATTATTTATCTTATTTTATTTGCCTTATTGGTGTTATTGTTTTTTTATTTTCAAAAAAGAGAAAGGGCAAATATATTGGAGAAATTTTAATTGGTTTTGGACTTTTATTTATTGGTCTAAAAATGATGGGAGATAGCCTTGCTGAGCTTAAAAATATTCCAGGCTTTGAAGATATAGTTACAAATCTTGGCAAAAATCCTATAATTGCTGTTTTGGTTGGAGCAGTTCTTACTGCTATTATTCAATCTTCATCTGCTTTTATTGGTATTGTTCAATCTTTGTATGCGTCTGGAGCTATTGGCTTAAATCTTTCTTTAGGATTTTTATTTGGAGCAAATATTGGAACTTGTATAACTGGAGTTCTTGCATCTTTGGGTGGCTCTTTGTCTGCAAAAAGAACAAGCTTATTCCATGTTTTGTTTAATGTTTTAATTTCAGCAATATTTTTGGTATTATTGGTGCCTTACGGAGGATTTATTTCTTTTGTTTCTGATAAATTTTCCTTAAATCCAATGATGACTATTGCCTTGGGACATTTTTCATTTAACTTTGTGGGTATGGTTTTATTTGTTCCAATTATTAAGCAAGTATCAACAATACTTCATAAAATTATTCCTTGTAAAGATTCAATTTTCTCTGACGTTTCAGATATTGAACTTGAAGAAAGTCTAATAAATACTTTCCCAGCAGCAGCTCTTGATCAAGCAAAAACTGCCATCATAAAAGAAAGTAAAATTGCTCTTGAAACTATAAAATCAACTCAAAAATATTTAAATTCAAGAGATAAAAATGATTTATCAACTGCCAACCAAGCAGAGGCTTTGGTAAATGAAATGGATACAAAAATTCAAAAATATATCTTAGATATTTCAAAATCAAATTTGGTAAGTGAGCTTGAGGGAGAAATTCATAATTATTTACAAGTACAAATAAATGTAGAAAGAGTTTCAGATCTTGCTCAAAATCTTGGAGAATATTTTGATGAAATTAATGAGGCAGGAGAAAAATATAATGATGAGGCCTTGGCTGATTTAAATAGTATTTATGAGCTTGTAATTCATAACTATGTAAATGCCATAGAAGTTTTTGAATCTGAAGATTCAGCCTTGTACGAAACTCTTAGAGAAGATGAGGCAAACTTGGATTTATTAGAACAAAATTTAAGAAGATCTCATTATAGAAGACTTACCGAAGGCGAAAAATTATCTACAGTTGCAAGTTCAGTTTTTGTCGATATTGCATCAACAGTAGAAAGAATCGGAGACCACGCTTTCAATATTGCTCGTCTAACAGTTGATCCTGTAAAGGTTCACGGCGAATACGAAAAGCCAGTTGTTAAACTTGATGGAGCAAATTAAATAAATTTTTAAAAATCTCGCAGAGTATGCTGTGAGATTTTTTTGTGTAAATATTGGGTAAATATTTTCTAGGCTTTAAGATAAAGGAGATTTTATGTTAGAAGTTAAAAATTTTACAAAAAAATACAATAATGGCAAGCTTGCCGTTGATGATATTTCGTTTGAAGTGAAAAATGGAGAAATTTTTGGATTTTTGGGGCCAAATGGTGCTGGAAAATCTACAACTATTAAGGCAATTGTAGGACTTATCAAAAAAACAAAAGGAGAGATAAGTATTGATGGATTAAAATTAGAAGATGATCCTATTTCATACAAAAATAAATTTTCCTATCTTGCCGATAATCCAGATTTATTTGATAAATTTACAGGAGTTGAATATATAAATTTTGTGGCAGATATTTATGGAATTGATGAAAAAACTAGAAATGAAAGGCTCAATACTTATCTTGATTATTTTGATATAAGAGAGGCTATGGCTGATTTGATTTCTTCATTTTCTCATGGAATGAAGCAAAAACTTGCCATAATTGCATCCCTTATCCACAATCCAGATCTTTTGATTTTAGATGAGCCAATGGTTGGTCTTGATCCAAAATCTTCTTTTAATCTTAAAAAAATAATGAAAGAAAGAAAAGATGAGGGTAAGATGGTTTTCTTCTCAACTCATATAATGGAAGTTGCAGAAAATATTTGTGATAGACTTGCTATAATTTCCAAAGGAAAAATTGTAGCAGTAGGTTCGCTTTCAGAAATAAGGGCAAATCTTAATGAAAATAAATCCCTAGAAGAATTATTTTTGGAGCTTACAGATGAAAAATAAAAGATTAAAAATTCTTTTTAGGAAAAATTTTAAGGAAGAAATCGCTCAATATTTGCCCGGAACAAAAGTTTACGGACTTCCAAATGATTATACACTTAGGATTTTATATATACTTTTGATGTATGGATTTTATACTATTATGGGACTTGCAACATTTTCCTTGTTGGCGTTTTCGTATTTAAGGAAAAATGATGAATATTCCTATTTTTTATCTGCCAGTCTAATCATAAGTATTTTTACAATAATTTTATCGGCGGTTGATTTGATTTCTGATTATTCAAAAAGCAAGGACACAAATATTTTGATGACTATGCCAATAAAAGATGAAGAAATTTATTTGTCAAAATTTCTTGCCATAGTTTTATCAAAATTTGAAATATTTTATTTTTATATTTTGATGATTTTGATTTATTTATTTAATAAGGGATTTTCCTTTATTAAATTTTTTGGCTTGATAATAAATTCATTTCCAATATTTGTAACATCAGTTGCCATAATTTCTATTTTTATAATGGTAATTATGAGGTATTCAAACATAAGATTTTACAAAACCAGTTTGAAATTTATTGGATATGGATTTTTGCTTTTGCTTTTGGGCTTTATATATTTTTATTCTTATAGGAAAAATGGAGATGTAAGTATAATCAAGCTAGTAACAAAATTTTTTCTTGACCATAAAGATAAGATGTCACTTCTATTTTTCCATACAAGAATTTACGGAAAAAGTTTAGGAGGAAGTGGAATAGATTTTATTATTTATACTTTCCTTCTTTATATATACACTTTTTTAATCCTATATATTTTGGCAAAGCTTGCATCAAAAATATATTTTGATTCTCTATTAGGAAATGAAAAAAGAAAAATTCGCAAGAAAAATATAAAAATATCAATCAAAAAATCATCAACAATCATAGCAATTTTTAAAAAAGATTTTAAAACTATTATAAAAAGTCCGGTATATTTGTTTCCAATTATTTCATCTATGATTATTTTTACATGTATATGGGGATTTGGGACAATTGAAATGTTTGATTTTATAAAAAAACTTGATATTTCAAATGTAGAAATATATTTATTTATAATTATTGGAGCATTTGTCTTTAGATTTTTCATAACAGCAAACGACTTGGCAATAAATTCTTCCCTTTCAAGAGAAGGAGAAAGCTTGTACCAAACCCTAACCTTGCCAATAAGCCCAAAAGAAAATATTTTGGGAAGAGCTCTATCAATAAATCTTGTAAATTTAATTATAAATATTTCATTTTGTATGGTATTAAAATTTATAATTAAAATAAATATTCTTGTAAGCTTTGTAATTTTTTTGGGATTTACACTTGCAAGTCTTGTTTCATCTTTTTTGGGACTTTTGATGGATGCAAATTCAGTCAACATTCATTGGCAAAAAGAAAGAGATCTTACAAAAGGCTCATCACAAAACGTAGGTTATTATGTAATTAGTGGAATAACAATGACAATCGTAGGAGTTTTTGCGTATTTAATTTATACTTTTACAAATATTTATGTTGGATTTTTATTTGTAATAAGCTTAATAATAATTTCTATAATTTTTTTATACAAATCATGTTTGAAAAAATATCAAAAAGGATTTTATGATTTATAAAAAAATACAAGAGTTTGATAAAAAAAGATTAGTTTATTTATCAAACTCTATTTTCTTACTCAAATTTAAAATAAAAAAATAAATTTTGAAATTATTTCCTAGAAAACGCTATTTTTAAATGAAAAAATTGAAAGTATTTTCACGTTCTAAGCCTTGAAAATGTTTCTAAAAAATCTTGACTTTTTGAAAGTTATTAATTATAATAACAATATAGGTAATTACCATATACGAGGAGGAAAATATGAAAAAATGGAAAACAACTTTGGTGGCATTGTTAGCAGTATTTGCACTTACATCTTGTGGCAATAACAAAGCAAACGATAGTAGTAACAATGCAGCGTCAAACAAGTCTTCAGAAACTGAAAAAAGTTCAGATAATTCTGAAAAGGCTTTCGAAGGTAAGACATTAACACTAGCAGGTCTTGACGGCGGATATGGAACAAAGGGCTGGAAAAAAGTTATAGCTAACTTTGAAAAAAAGACAGGCGCAAAAGTAGAAGCAAAATTTGAAAAAAATATTCACGAAGTAATAAGACCAGAAATCCAAGCAGGAAATGCTCCTGACGTAATTTATAATAATATTGGACAAGAATCAGGTCTTACAGAAACAATGATTAAAGAAAAAATGCTTATGGATATAAGCGATGTTTTGGACAAAAAAGTTCCAGGAGAAGAAAAAACTGTAGGAGAAAAAATAATTCCAGGATTTACAGATACTGCTGTAACAAATCCTTACGGCGACGGTAAAACATATCTTGCTCCATTATTCTATTCACCAACAGGACTTTGGTATAACAAAGCAATGTTTAAAGATGGTGGCGGAAAATATGAACTTCCAAAAACAATGGATGAATTCTTAGCACTTGGTGAAGAAGCTAAAAAAGATAAAATTTCATTATTTACATATCCTACAACAGGATATTTTGACACATTCTCATTTGCAATGTTCTACAACATTGGTGGAAATGAATTATTTGATAAGTTGATGAACTACGATGCAAAAGCTTGGGAAAATGAAGCTACACCATATTTTGAAACAGTAGGAAAAATTTTGGAATACTTAAATCCAAATACAGTAGCTCAAGCTAACAACGAATCATTTACACAAAACCAACTACAAGTTATGAAAAACGAAGCATTATTTATGCCAAACGGAACTTGGGTAGTTGAAGAAATGAAAGATGCAAAAGGCGTTGCTGATGGATTTGAATGGGGCTTTATGCCACTTCCTTCAATGAAAGACGGCGAAAGATATGCATATTCTTGGTTTGAACAAATATTTATAACACAAACTGCAAAAGAACCAGAACTTGCTAAAGAATTTCTTGCTTACTTGTATTCAGACGAAGCAGCAAAAGCATTTATAGAAAACGGTGGAGCAGTTCAACCAATCAACGATGTTGAAAATATGATAACAGATGAAAATCAAAAATTATTCTATTCAATCTATGGCGATGATGTAAAAGCAGCTCTAGGTGGATGGGCAGCAGCTCCAGCAGTTGAAGGTGTAGATATGTCAAAAGAATTATTTGATGCTATAAACTCAGTAGCAAATAAAGATAAATCTGTAAAAGATTGGCAAAAAGATGTAGTATCTGCAGCACAAAAAATATCAGAAGCTGTAAAAGCTGAAAAGTAATTGAAAATAATTAAGGCGGTCTATTCCGCCTTAAATTTTTATAAGGAGTTAATATGAAAAATAGTAAGGATAAAAAACGATTTATAGCCTTAGGATTATTACCTTCATTGATACTTTATACTATCTTTATGGTCTATCCTACCATAAATGTATTTTATGAGTCTTTGTTTAAAACGGGGGGCTTATCTGGAAATAAAACTTTTGTTGGTCTAGCTAATTTTAAATTATTATTTTCTGATAGTAATTTTATTAGGTATTTTCAAAATACAATATTTTTAATAGTAATAGTTACAATTGTGACTATGTTTTTGGCAATTATTTTCGCATCAATTTTATCAAGAGAAAAAATAGCAGGCCAAAATTTCTTTAGGATTATATTTTATATACCAAACATCCTTTCTATAGCAGTTATTGCATCAATTTTTGCAGCAATTTATGGAATGGATCAAGGTCTTATAAATGGATTTATGAGATTATTTAATAGTAATCATACAAACGTTCCTTTTTTAGGAGATAGGATGTATGTTGTTTATTCAATTGGCTTTGCAATGATTTGGCAAGCAATTGGATATTATATGGTAATGTATATGTCAACTATGAGTCAAATTCCTGAACATTTATATGAGGCAGCAAACCTCGATGGAGCTGGAAAAATTCGTCAATTTTTTGATATTACCTTACCACTTACATGGCAAACAATTAGAACTACATTAACATTTTATGTAATTTCAAATATCAACATAGCTTTCCAAATTATAAAAGCTTTGACAGGCGGAGGACCTGATGGTGCAAGTCTTACCCTATTAAATTATCAATATGAACAAGCCTACACCAATTCATCTTTTGGTTATGGACTTGCTATTGGTGTTGTCGTGTTCTTATTCTCTTTTATTCTTTCAGCAATAATTCATAGATTGACAAAAAGAGATATCATGCAATACTAGGAGAAAAAAATGAAGAAAAAATCAAAACTTTTTAATATATTTATTTATTTGTGTTTGGTTATTTTTGCCTTATCAATTTTAGTCCCAGTTTTTTGGGTTTTTATGGCATCAATAAAAACAAATCCAGAATTTTATGGCAACCCTTGGGCCTTGCCTATGAGTTTTTACTTAAATAACTTTAAAGATGCATGGGCCGCTGCTAATATGGGAGATTATTTTTTAAATTCTTTGATAGTTACAGCAATTGCTTTGGCTTTGCTTTTGCTTATATCACTTCCATTTTCATATATTTTAGCAAGAATGCAATTTAAAGGAAGAAGATTCGTAACTTCATATATAAAAGCAGGTTTATTTATAAACTTGTCATACATCGTTATACCAATATTTTTAATGTTAAGAGATGTTTCAAAATCTATTCCATTAGCTTTATTAAATAATAGATTTGTCCTTGCATTAATATATGCGTCAACAGCAGTTCCATTTACAGTTTATCTTTTGACAAACTTTTTCTCATCAATTTCTAAATCTTATGAAGAGGCAGCTTATATTGATGGGGCTGGTTATTATAGAACTATGATGGACATAATGATACCTATGGCAAGACCAGCAGTTATTACAGTTATTTTGTTTAATTTTTTGAGTTTTTGGAATGAATATATTTTAGCCCTAACTCTTATGACTGATCCATCAAAAAGAACCTTGCCAGTTGGATTAATAAATCTTCAACAAGCAGCAAGAGGAGCAGCAAATTATGGAAGACTTTACGCAGGTCTAGTAATTGTAATGATACCAACATTAATAATTTATATTTTAGTTCAAAAACAACTTACTGAAGGAATGATGGTAGGAGGAGATAAGGGATGATAGATAAAAAAAGAGGAAGATTGACTCTTCCAAGTGAAGCTAATTTTTATGATGAAACTTGCGAGATGATTGAAAAGCTTGGAGCAGATGCAATAAGAGATTCTGATGGAACATATCTTCCAGATGAGATTAAAGATATAGAAGGAGTTGATATATATACAAACTTCTTTCCAACTCGTGGTCACAACGAATTTGCAGAAACTGTTCCTTTTGAAAGATCAAGATTTTTCTTGATAAGTGATTTTGTAACAGCAACTAGCGATATTACAAAAATAGATTTTCTAAAAGGCTATTACAAAAAACAATTAATAGCTGATTATGATTATGATCCAAAAAAATGGTGGCAAGTTTATGATAGAAGCACAGGCGAAGTTGTTGATCCTTCAAATTGGGAAATTGATAAAGAAAAAGATATAGTCAGTGTAAAAACAATTCCTTATCATGTTTATACAGTAAACTTTTTGGCTTATGGAATTTGGGATCCAGTTCAAATGTACAATCACATAACAAATGATTGGGGAGATGAAGTTGCTCATCATATTCCTTTTGATGTTAGATATGAAAAATCTAGTGAATTTGTAGAAAAAAATTTAGAAAAATGGTTACAAGAAAATCCAAAAACAAATGTAGTAAGATTTACAACATTCTTCTATCAATTTTCACTTTTCTTTAATGAAGATGCTAAGGAAAAATATGTAGATTGGTTTGGCTATTCAAACAGTGTTTCCCCAGAGGCTATGATTGCCTTTGAAAAAGAATATGGTTATAGATTAACAAGTGAAGATTTTGTTGACCAAGGTTTTTATAATAGTAATTACAGAATACCAAGCAAAAAATATTTAGATTACATTGATTTTCAACAAAGATTTGTTTCTAATAAGGCAAAAAAATTAGTTGATCTTGTTCATAAATATGGCAAAAAAGCAATAATGTTTTTGGGAGATCATTGGATTGGAACAGAGCCTTATGGAAAATATTTTAAAAATATAGGACTTGATGGAGTGGTTGGCTCAGTCGGAGATGGATCAACTTTAAGAATAATTTCAGACATAGATGTTCCTATGACAGAGGGTAGATTTTTACCATACTTTTTCCCAGATGAATTTTATGAAGGAAATGACCCATCAATTGAAGCAAAAGATAATTGGGTAAAGGCAAGACGTGCTTTATTGAGAAATCCTCTTGATAGGATTGGATATGGCGGATACTTATCTCTTGCTTACAAATTTCCAAAATTTATAGATTATATAACAAAAGTTGCAGATGAATTTAGAGAAATTTATGATATTTCATCAAAGGCAAAACCTTACAAGGCTTGTAAAGTTGCAATTTTAAATTCTTGGGGATCTATAAGAACTTGGGGAGCTTATGTTGTAGCTCATGGAAAATGGTTTAAATTAGCTTATTCATACAGTGGAATAATTGAAGCACTTTCTGGTATGGATATGGATGTTAAATTTATTAATTTCGAAGATGTAAAAAAAGGAATTGATAAGGACATTGATGTAATAATTAATGCTGGAGATGCTTATACTGCATTTTCTGGTGGAGAAAATTTCTTAGATCCAGAAGTTCTTGCAAATATTAGAAAATTTGTTTATGAAGGCGGAGGCTTTATTGGAATAGGAGATCCAAGTGCTTACCAACATCAAGGAAGATTTTTCCAACTTGCAGATGTATTGGGAGTTGATGTTGAAAAAGGATTTTCACAAGGATTTGATAGATATTTTACACAAGAAACCAAAGATCATTTTATAACTAAAGATTTAAAAGAATATAAATATGGGGAAGAAAAACCAAATGTTTATGCAATAAATGAAAAGACTCAAATTTTAAAATATGAAAATAATGAAGTCTATATGGCAGCAAATGATTATGGAAAAGGAAGAAGTTTTTATGCTATGGGCCTTTCCTATAGTTTAGAAAATACAAGATTATTAAAAAGAGCTATTCACTATGTTTCTCACAAGGAAGATATTTTAGAAAAATATTTTGCTAAAGACATTAGGCTAGAAGTAACTGCTTATCCTGAAATTTCTAAATATTGTGTAATAAACAATTCAAATGAAAAAGTAAAATCTATTGTTTATGATGGAGATAAAAATGCGCACGAAATAGAAATTGATGCAGGCGAAATTATCTGGTTTGAGGAGTAAATATGGATTATTACAAAAAAGAAAAATTAAATAATATTGTACTTTTTATAATATTTGTTCTTGGAGTTATTTTGCAATTTGTAGGACATAGAAAAGCAGGCTATGGTCCACTTTTAATTCAATTTGTTTCACTAGCGCTTATGCTTTTAGTTTTGTTTTTATATAATAGAAGACATGTTTAAGGAGGTTTGATATGGCTGGATTAAAATTCGAGCATATTTATAAAATATATGATAATAAATTTACTGCTGTAAATGACTTTAATTTAGAAATAAAAGATGAAGAGTTTATTGTTTTTGTTGGGCCATCTGGTTGTGGAAAATCTACAACTCTTAGAATGGTTGCAGGACTTGAAGAAATATCAAAAGGAAAGCTATATATTGGAGATAGGTTAGTAAATGATATTGAACCAAAAGATAGAGATATAGCAATGGTATTTCAAAATTATGCTCTTTATCCACAAATGACTGTAAAAGATAATATGAGCTACGCTTTAAAAATTGCAAAAGTTCCAAAAGAAGATATAAATAAAAAAGTAAAAGCAGCAGCAGAAGTTTTGGGACTAGAACAATATCTTGATAGAAAGCCTGCAGCTCTTTCTGGTGGTCAAAGACAAAGAGTTGCCTTAGGTCGTGCGATTGTAAGAAATCCTCAAGTATTTTTGATGGACGAGCCTCTTAGTAACTTGGATGCAAAACTTAGAGTGCAAACTAGAGCAGAAATATCAAAACTTCACGAGCAACTTGCAACAACATTTATATATGTAACCCACGATCAAACAGAAGCAATGACTATGGCAGATAGAATTGTTATTATGAATAACGGAGTAATCCAACAAGTAGATACTCCTATAAACGTTTATTCAAAACCAGAAAATCTATTTGTAGCAACTTTCATTGGTTCTCCACAAATGAATTTAATAAGTGGTAAAATAATAAAAGAAGATGACGATTATTATATGGAAAATGAAAATGTAAAATTCCATATTAGTCAAGAAAAAGCATTAAAACTTCAAGATTTAGGTTATTTATCAAAAGATATTGTTTGTGGAATTAGACCTGAGCATATATATGATGGATTTAGAAAAACTAATTCAACATTAATAGGAAAAGTTGATTTTGTAGAATTATTAGGAGCCCAACAATATGCATATATTAAGTGCAAAGAAGAAAAAATTACTTGCGCTTTGAGCGTTGAAAATTTATTGGAAAAGAATAAGGAAATAAAAATATACCTAGACGAAGAAAAAATGCATTTCTTTGATAAAGAAAGTCAAAAAAATATTCTTCTATAAGGAGATTCTAAATGAAAAATGTATTGATAACCGGTGGAGCAGGTTATATTGGAAGCCATGTAGCAGTTGAATTATTAAATAAAAATTATAAGGTTATAGTATATGATAATTTAACAAACTCATCAAAAATTTCTGTAAAAAGAGTAGAGGAAATTACTGGCAAAAATATAATTTTTTATGAAGCTGATATACTTGATGAAAAAAAATTAAGCGAAGTTTTTGAAAAAGAAAATATAGATGTAGTAATCCACTGCGCAGCTTTGAAAGCTGTAGGAGAATCAGTGAAAAAACCTCTAGAATATTATCATAACAATATAAGTGGAACCTTATCCTTATTAAAGATTATGAGAAAATATTCTTGCAAAAATATAATATTTTCATCATCAGCAACAGTTTATGGGGATCCAGAAAAAGTTCCAATTACTGAAGATTTTCCAAAAGGAATTTGCACAAATCCGTATGGTTGGACTAAATCCATGATGGAACAAATTATGACAGATTTACAAAAATCAGATCCCGAATGGAAAGTTGTTCTTTTGAGATATTTTAATCCGATAGGAGCACATGAATCAGGAAAAATTGGAGAAGATCCACAAGGAATTCCAAACAATCTTTTACCATATATCGCTCAAGTTGCTGTAGGAAAACTTGACTATTTGAGAGTTTTTGGAGATGATTATGATACAGTTGATGGAACAGGAGTTAGAGATTACATTCATGTAGTAGATCTTGCAAAAGGCCATGTGCTTTCTGTAGACAAAATTGATAAGCTAGAAGGTGTTTCGATTATAAATCTTGCAACAGGCAATGGATATTCTGTCCTTGAAGTTTTAAAAGCATTTGAAAAAGCATGTGGTAAGAAAATTTCCTATAAAATTGTAGAAAGACGAGAAGGCGATATTGCAAAATGTTTTGCAGATGCAAGCAAAGCTTATGAAGTATTAGGATGGAAAGCAGAAAAAGGCATTGATGAGATGTGCGAGGATTCATGGAGATGGCAATCACAAAATCCTAACGGTTATGAAGAAAAGGAGTAATAATGAATACAACACTAGTAGTTCTTGCTGCAGGAATTGGCTCAAGATATGGACAAGGAATAAAACAGCTTGCAAAAATGGATGACAACGGTTATACCATAATAGATTATTCAATTTATGATGCAATAAAAGCTGGATTTAATAAGGTTGTTTTTATAATTAGAAAAGATATAGAAGAAGACTTTAAAGAAATAATTGGAAATAGAATTGAAAAAATAGTAGAAGTAGAATATGCTTACCAAGATATGGATTTGCCAAAAGGATTTGAAAGTCCAAAAGACAGAAAAAAACCATGGGGAACAGTTGATGCTTTACTATCTACAAAAAATATAGTAAAAGAACCATTTTTAATAATAAACGCAGACGATTATTATGGAAAAGGCGTGTTTAATTCCTTACACGAATTTCTTGTAACAAGCGATAAAAAAATCGACGACAAGCTACAAATAGCTATGGCAGGATATAAATTAAAAAACACCCTATCAGACAAGGGGGCCGTTACAAGAGGAGTATCTATAGGAAACGAAGAAAATAAACTAGTAGACATAATAGAAACTCACGAAATAAAATTAGAAAAAGATGGAAAAATATCAAGCAAAGAAAATCTCGATAGCGATATACTTAATCTAGAAACAACAGTATCAATGAACCTTTGGGCATCATTCCCAGAATTTATTGATATGAGCGAAGATTATTTTATAAAATATCTAGAAAAAAATAAAGAAAATTTAGATTCATGCGAATACGTTCTTCCAGAAATGATAGGAGAGCTAATAAAAGAAAATAAAGCAGATGTAACAATTCTTCCAACAAATGACAAGTGGATAGGAATAACTTACAAAGAAGACCTAGTTCCAGCAAAAAAATCCTTCCAAAAAATGTTCGACCAAGGATTATACCCAGATAATATTTGGGAAAAATAATAAAGAAAAAATTTTAAAATGAACCCTCTTAACTGACTAAAATCAGTAAAGAGGGCAATTTTTTTGATTATATGGGATTATCAAATAAAAATCACGTGAAAAAATAATTTATTAAGAACTAATAAAATATTTTTAAATTTTAAGTAAAAAATCAGCAATAATTAAGAATATTTTAAAAGTTTGGGTATAAGTAAAATGATAAAACTTGGAGGGTGGTATGTTTTTATTTTTTGTATGTTTGATTATTCCTATTTCTTTCTTTTTTATGTATTTTTTCTTAAAGAACAAGGCTTATAAAAAAATTTCTAAGTGGTCTGGTTTTAGAACTAGGCTTTCTATGAAAAATGAAAAAAATTGGGAAATTGGAAATCTTTATGCTAGCAAATTGTCTTTGATTTTTGGGATAATTAGTATGGTTATTACCTTGTTTGTTTTTTACAAATATGATTTGAATGATAAAATTGTTTTGATTTTAGTTGGAATCCAAATTGTTTTTTTGATTTTGATTAGTGTGCTTAGTGAAATAAAATTATATTTTGTGAATAAGAAAGGGAGTGTTTGAAATGATTATTTCATTTTCAAACAGTCCCTATTTGATTTTTATTTTATATTTAATTCTTTATATTCGTAGCCGTTATCTTCTGCTATTCCTTCGTTTGTAACATATCCATCGTAAGTATTAACTGCAGAAATTATTTCTGGAGATTTTTCGCAGGCATTTTTTAGTCCAAGATTTGCTATTGTTTTTACATATTTTGTTGTTGCGTTTGATAGGGCATAAGTTGATGTCATAGCAACTGCTCCTGGAATATTAGCAACAGCATAATGAATTACTCCGTGTTTTACAAAAACTGGATCGGTGTGGCTTGTTGGATGTCCTTTTGTAATATCTGTTGAACCACCTTGGTCGATTGCAACGTCAACTATTACTGAGCCATCTTTCATTTGTTTTACCATATCTTCTTTGATAAGTTGAGGAGCACGTCTTCCTGGAATTAAAACTGTGGATATTACTAAATCTGCATCTTTAACAGAATCTTCAATATTTATAGGATTTGAATAGAGTGTTTCTATTTTATCTGGGAAAATATCTTGTAATCTGCTCAAAGCGTCAATATTTACATCCAAAACTGTAACTCTTGCGCCCATTCCTACAGCAATTCTTACAGCACCAGCTCCAACAGTACCAGCTCCTACAATTACAACGTGAGCAGGTCTTACTCCTGGAACTCCTTGAAGTAAAATTCCTCTTCCGCCTTCAGGCTTTGTTAAATATCTTGCACCTTCTTGAACCGCCATTCTTCCAGCAATTTCACTCATAGGAGCTAGAAGTGGTAATTTGTTATCAAGTTTTAAAGTTTCATAAGCTATGCCTGTAACTTTTTTATCGACTAATTCTTTTGTTAATTCTTCATTACTTGCAAGGTGGAGATAAGTATATAAAATCAAACCTTCTCTTAAATATTTATATTCTTCTTTTAAAGGCTCTTTTACCTTGTAAACAATATCAGATTTTTCCCAAACATCTTTTGCTGAATCGACAATTTTTGCGCCAACATCTTCATAATCTTTATTTGTAATACCAGAATTTAAACCAGCATTATTTTCAATTAAAACTTCATGACCAGCTTTAACTAATTCCGCAACAGCGCCAGGCACAGTTGCAACTCTAGATTCTTGGTCCTTAATCTCTTTTGGTATTCCTATTATCATATTTCCTCCTTATATATTTCGAAATATCTCAATTAAAATATACCCAAATCAAATAAAAAATCAAAAATTTTAATTATTTTTCATTAAAAACAAATTTTTCCAAATAGTAAGCAATTCCATCATCATCATTTGATTTTGTAATAAAATCAGCTTTTTCTTTCATAAAATTAGCGCCATTTTCCATAACCACACCAAGGCCTGCCATCTCAATCATGGTTTGATCGTTCTCCTCATCGCCAAAAGCAATCACATCTTTCATATCCATATCAAAATATTTAGCGATTTCAACAAGACTTTCTCCCTTGCCAATTCCCTTTGGCATAATTTCATAAAAATAAGGAGTAGATTTTACCTGAGTGGTTTTGTTAGAAAATTTATCCATCAATTTTTTTGCATCATCATCAATCAAGTTAGGATCTTGAGAAAATAAAATTTTATTAGGAGCAAAATCCAAACTATAAGCCAAATCATCAATTACTTCATAATGAGTAAAGGCTTTTTGACAAATTTCCTCAAGCTTGTAAGTTTTAGAAGAGCTTGTAATAATTTTATCCTCAGTGTAAATAATATAGTGCATAAAAAGATTTTTTTCGCTAAATTGCAAAATTTCTTTTGCAAGGTCAAAATCCATAGGATGATTAATAATCACATCCTTTGTTTTATAATTAGTAATTCTTCCACCATTAAAATTAGAAATAAGCCCACCATATTTTTCAAATTCCAAAATATCCGCAAAAGGATAAACCCCAAGAGGATCACGCCCAGATGCAATAACAACAATATGACCAAGCTCTTGCGCCTTAATCAAAGCATTTTTAGTTTTTTCAGTAATCTGTCTTTTCGAATTTAACAAAGTACCATCTATATCAACTGCAATAATTTTTTTCATAATTACTCCTTTTCTTTTCATAGTCTAATTATAATAGAGATAGCAATTTATTCAAAAAATAAATTTTATTTTAAAATGAGATTTGATTTAAAAAATTTTGTTCTTGTAACATAAGTTACCGATTAAATATTTTTTATTTTGTATTATAAGAATGTAAGAAAGATAAAAAAAAGAAAGGATTTTATTATGTTTTGTTTTCAATGTCAAGAAACGGCTGGCAACAAGGGCTGTACGAAGGTTGGTGTTTGTGGGAAAAATGAAAATACTGCAAATAGCCAAGATTTATTAATTTATGTTACAAAAGGACTTAGTGAGGTTGTAAATAAAATTGGAGAAGTTGATTCTAAATATTATGATTTAATTTCAAATAATATGTTTGTAACAATTACAAATGCAAATTTTGATGAGGAAGATATTTTAGACAAGGTAGAAGAAACTATAAAGGCTAAGGATAAATTGATAAAAGAAAATAAACTTGAAAATTTATCTGATGCGGCAAAGTATACAAGTGATGATAGGGATGAGCTAAAAAGAAAAGCTATTGAAGTTGGTGTTTTAAATATAATAAATGAAGATGAAAGGTCTTTGGTTGAACTTGTAACTTATGGCTTAAAAGGAATGGCAGCTTATAACCATCACGCAAATGTATTAGGTTATAGAAATGAAGAAGTTGATAAATTTATTGCCAAAACTTTGGAAAAAACTTTAAAAGATGATAAAGATATTAATGATTTAATTGATTTAACCATGGAAACTGGAAAACATGGTCTTATGGCAATGGAGCTTTTGGATAAGGCAAACACAGAAAAATTTGGAAATCCAGAAATTACAGAAGTTGATTTTTCTGCTGGAGATAATCCTGCGATTTTAATTTCAGGTCATGACCTTAATGATATGGAAATGTTACTTGAGCAAAGCAAAGATTCTGGTGTAGATATTTACACTCACTCAGAAATGCTTCCAGCAAATTATTATCCAAAATTCAAAAAATATGACCACTTCCATGGAAATTATGGAAATTCTTGGTGGAGCCAAAATGAAGAATTCCAAAAATTCAATGGACCAATTTTGATGACAACAAATTGTATAGTTCCACTTAAAAAAGATAATGACTATCTTGATAGGTTATTTACAACAGGAAATGCAGGATACCCTGGTGCAAAACACATAGAAGCGGATGAAAATGGCAAAAAAGATTTCTCTCAAATTATTGAGATGGCAAAATCTTGCAAGGCTCCAGAAAATTTAGAAAATACAAAAATTGTTGGAGGCTTTGCTCACAATCAAGTTGAAGCACTTGCAGAAGATGTAGTAAAAGAAATTAAGGCTGGAAATATTAAAAAATTTGTTGTAATGGCAGGCTGTGATGGAAGACACAAGGGCAGATCATATTACACAGAATTTGCTGAAAAATTGCCAGAAGATTATGTTATTTTGACAGCAGGCTGTGCAAAATACAGATACAACAAATTAAATCTTGGAGATATAAATGGAATTCCAAGAGTTTTGGATGCTGGTCAATGTAATGATTCATATTCTTTGGTAAAAACTGCTTTGTTATTACAAGATGCCTTTGGACTTGAATCAGTAAATGATTTGCCACTTGAATTTAATATAGCATGGTATGAGCAAAAAGCTGTAATAGTGTTATTGGCTTTGTTAAGTCTAGGAGTAAAAAATATTCATCTTGGACCAACTCTCCCAGCATTTTTGTCAGAAACAGTTGTGAATTTCTTGGTAGAAAATTTTAATATTTCGCCAATTACAAATGTAGAAAAAGATTTGGAAATAATTACTGCATAAAAAGAAAAAATAAATTTATATACGTTTAAAAATATTTCCCCAAAATTTAAAAATTTTTTTGGGGAATTTTTTATTTTGAAATTAAAATTTAATTAAATATTTTGGAAAATTTTTTAAATCAAATTTGGAAAAAGTTTTCATTTATGTTAATATAATTTAGAGAGGTAATATGTATTATATTGGTATAGATATTGGATCAACTGCTAGTAAGTATGTTGTCCTAAATAATGAAAAAAATGAAATACTTTATAAAGAAGTTATAAGCAGCGGATGGAATAGCAAAGAAACTGGCAGAAAAATAATCAAAAAGCTAGAAGATTTGGGATATGAAAGAAAAGAAAGTCATATCACAGCTACAGGTTATGGTAGAATTGCCGTAGATTTTGCTGATAAAATTATTACAGAAATTACTGCCCACGGCAAGGGCGCACATTTTTTGGGATCAAAAGATAGAACTATAATCGACATTGGCGGACAAGATACAAAAATAATTGTCCAAAACGAAGATAGGGTTGTGGATTTTTTGATGAATGATAAATGTTCGGCTGGAACTGGGAAATTTTTGGAAGTTATGGCAAATAGGCTTGGTCTTGATTTGAAAGAATTTTTTCAAATGGCAAAGAAAGGCAAGGACATAGAACTTTCTTCAACTTGCACAGTTTTTGCAGAATCTGAAGTTGTTTCTTTGATGGGCAAAGGAACAAAAAGAGAAGATATTGCAAGCGGGGTTATAAATTCTATTGTTTCAAAAGTTTCAAAACTTGCTCAAAAAAAATCTGATACTGATGGATATTTTCTTACTGGTGGTTTTTCAAATAATGAATACATAATGAAAGCTTTGGAAGAAAAACTTAACAGTAGTGTTAAAAGCCATCCCGATGGCAGATTTGCGGGAGCGATTGGAGCTGCTATTTTATGAAGATAAAACTAGAAGATTTGAGAAGAGAAGCCTATGTGGATGCAATTTATGCAAAAATGGAAAATGACAATGTAGTTGGAGTTTTTTCAGATAAGTTTGATGCTCTCTTAATCTCTTATGGTTTTATTGTTTACCCAATTATTGGGCTTGATAGTTATGTATTTGATTACTACAAATTAGAAAATGTATGTGATCCAATTAATTCAACAATTGCCTATCTAAAAACCAAAAAATGCCCCTTGATATATTCTTCAAAATTTTTTGTTCTTGATGATTATTGCAAGAAATTTAATGAGTATTTGGAAAAAAATACGGACAAAGATGTGGTTTTCGAAAATGAACTAAAAGATTATCTTGAAAAATTGGAAGATAGAAATTTTGATGAAAAAATATATTTTGAAAGTCTTAAAAAAATCGAAAAAATTAATCAGATATTAAGAGATTTACAAGAAAGTGATATTAGTGGGACTTTGCTTTATAAATTAGAATTTTACATAAGATTTATTAAAAACTTAGATGATAGGATTTCATTTTTATTGGATATAAAATCCGAATATAAAAAGAAAAACATAAAAAGAAAAATTATAAAAGCAACTTGTCCATTTGCAGTAAGTGATATTATTGATAAAAATATTTGTGAGAATTATAAAATAAGTAAATCAAAAAACCCAGACTTTGCTTTCAAAAATTGTATCTATGAGGCAGAAAAAATTTTAACTTATGAGGAGATATAAAATGGATAAAAATCATAAAATGTGGGACGATTTGAGTATGGATCTTGATAAGCACGATTTGTTGTGCGAAGTTTTACCACAAGCTTTTGGGGATGTTTTTTTATCACAAGAAAACAGACCAGAAAAAATGGATTATTTTAATGCAGTTACAGCAGACATTCACGGAGTAAGACCTGCTGAATTGATTGAGGCTCAAAAAAATGGACAAAAAGTTATAGGAAGTTTTTGTATCCACGTTCCAGAAGAAGTTGTTTGGGCAGCAAATGGAATTTCTACAGGACTTTGCTCAGGATCACAATTTTGGGTTCCAGGTGGAGAGAAAAAATTGCCAACAGCAACTTGCCCTTTGATAAAAGCATCACTTGGCGCAAGATTTGATAGAACTTGTCCATTTTTTAGAATAGCAGATTTATTTGTTGGAGAAACAACTTGCGATGGCAAGAAAAAAGCTTGGGAAATTTTGGCAGAAGATGCCCCAATGTATATAATGGATATTCCACAAATGAAAAGGGACGAAGATTTCCAAAAATGGGAAAAAGAAATCAAATTATATATTGATAAATTAGAAGAATTAACAGGAAATAAAGTAACAGCAGAAAGTTTGCACGATGCAATTGTAATGATAAATAACAAAAGACGTGCAATGCAAAGACTATACGATTTTAGAAAATTAGATAATGTGCCAATTTCAGGAAGAGATACACTTTTAATTACACAAATTTCATTTTTCGATGATCCAGTAAGATTTACACAAAAAGTAAATGAACTATGCGATGAACTTGACAAAAGAGTTAAAGAAAATGTATCTGTATTTAAAAAAGGAACAAAAAGAATTCTTCTTACAGGAACTCCACTTTCAATTCCAAACTGGAAACTTCATCAAATAATCGAAACAAACGGTGGAGCAGTTGTTGGCGAAGAATTGTGTACAGGAATTAGATATATAGAAAATCCAGTAGACGAAACAAAGGGCGATTTGGATACAGAAGTTAAAAATCTTGCACAAAGATATTTGGGAAGTATAAATTGCGCTTGCTTTACACCAAACACATCAAGAATTGACGATATTATAAGACTTTATCACGAATACAATGCCGACGGAGTAATCGACATCAACCTTAAATTCTGTAATATTTACGATACAGAAGGATATTTTGTAGAAAAAAGATTAAAAGAAGAAAATATTCCTTGCATTGGAATAGAAACAGACTACACAGACGAAGATGCAGAACAATTAAAAACAAGAATTGGTGCATTTATAGAAATGCTTGACTAATGAAATATTTTATTTTAGTAGAAAATGCAATGATTGCGACAGAGCTTTTAGAAATTTTAAGAAAAGAAAAAATAAAAGCAACCCTTGCGCCAACACCAAGACAGGCTAGCCATCCTTGTGGAGTATCAGTTTATCTATACAATAAGGAAGATTTAGAAAAAATTGAGCCATTGGCGAAAGAAAATAAGATAAAAATTGATGAAATTTTTGAATCAAATGTAGATTTTAATACAAAAAGAAATAAATTTTTATAAGCAAAAAGCGATGAAGAAAAAACTTCATCGCTTTTTAATTTGAAAAAAATTAATAAAAGATATAATTTTAGTAGAGGTGGAAAATGAATTTAAGACAAATACCAATTTTTAAAAATTTATCAGAAAAAGATTTAAAAATTTTACAAGAAAAAATAAAAATTGAAGAAAAAATTTATGAAAAAGATTCATATATTTTTAATCAAGGCGAAATAAAAGAAGATTTATATTTTTTAATAGAAGGTTCAATTCTAGTCGCAAAATTCGATTCAAATGGCAAAAGATCTATAATTCAAACATTTAATCAAAAAGCAATTTTTGGAGAAGTTTATGCTTACCTAAAAGAGCCTTACGATTTTTCAGCCTATGTTCAAAAAAAATCAAAATTAATAGTGATAAAAGAATTTAGAAATTTAATTAATGAAACTATGCCAAAATCATTTTTGATAAATTATATAGATTTAATTAGCAAAAAATGTCTTGTTTTAAGTCAAAAAAATCAAATAACAAATCAATTTACCCTAAGACAAAAAATAGGAAATTATTTATTGATAGAAGAAAATGATGGCAAAATTATTTTAGACCAAACGAGAGAAGAACTAGCAGATTTTCTAGCAACAACAAGACCATCCCTTTCAAGAGAATTATCAAATATGGCAGATGAAAATATAATAAAAATAAAAGGAAGAGAAATTTATATTTTGGACAAGGACTTGTTGAAAAATTTATTGTAAAAAGTTTATTTTTATACAAAATATTTTATTTTGTTGCTGTAATCTGATATAATAATAAAAGAAATTAAAATATTTTAAAAGGAGGTCTGCGATTTTATCGCAAGTAAAATGAAAAAGAAAAATATACAAAAAATAGCTTTGATAATGGCTCTTTCAAGCACATTTATAATTAATGGAGCAAATAAAGCTATAGCTGATGATAACGTTTATAATGATCCTGCAACCATCGAAAATCCTTCTACTGAAAAAGATACAAAGGCAAAAACTTACGAACAAGCAAAAGAAAATTACGATAAGGCAAAAGACAATCTCGATAAAGAAGAAAAAAATCTAGAGCAAAGCCAAAAAGATTATGAAAATTCCAAAGAAGAAGAAAAAAATCTTGAAAAAGAAAATAAAAATTTGGAAGAAGAAAATAAAAAGGCAAAAGAAGATTTAGATTCAACAGTAGAAGATTATAAATCTCAAAAAGAAAAAGATTTAGAAAGTGTAAAAAATGAAAAAGAAAAAGCCGAAAAAGATTTAAAAGAAAAAGAAGAAAAATCAAATAAGGCAAAGGAAGATCTTGATAAGGCAGATGAAGAAGAAAAGAATGCCAATGCTGACTTTGAAAAAGAAAAAGAAAAAAATCCAAATGCTGAAGAAAGTTTAAAAGATGCCGAAAATAAGAAAAAAGAGGCAGAGGAAAAACAAGATCAAGCTCAAAAAGATTTGGATGAAAAAAGTGAAAGTCTAAAGCAAGAAGAAGAAAAACTAAGTTCACTTAAAAAAGAACAAGAAAATTTGCAAAATAAGCTTGATACAGCAAATGAAGAATTGGCCAAGATAAAAGATGAAGAAAATAAAATATCAAACGAAATAGATAAGATAGAAAAATCTATTGGCGAAGTAAGCGAAGATAGCCAAAGCTACAAAGATTTACAAAGTAAGTTAGGAGAAAAAGAGCAAGAACTTAAAGAAATAGAAGCAAATCTTGAAGCAACAAAATCAGATAAAAAATCTATTGAAGATAAAATGTCAAAACTTCAAAAAGATATAGAAAATCTAAAAAAAGAAAATGAAGAATTTAGCAAAAAACTTGATGATTTAAATAAGGAAAAATCACAAAAAGAAGAAAGCAAAACTGAAAAAGAAAATAAGCTGAATGAAGACGGTACTAAGATAGGAAATCTTTCCAAAGAAAATGAAAATTTACAAAAAACAATAGATGAAGAAAAGAAAAATATAGAAAATCTTAATGCTAACAAAACTGAAAAAGAAAATTCTATTAAGGAAAAAACTGCCGAAAAAACAGAGCTTGAAAAAAATCTTAACAGCAAAAAAGAAGAACTAAAAAAATTGGAAGATTCTTTGAAGACTGTAAGCGAAGAAGAAAAACAAAAAGCAAAAGAGCAATGGGACAAAGGCTCTGTAGGATTTTTTGAACAAAACAAATCACAAAAAGCTCTTGATGTATTTACAAAACTTCCAAACAATCAAAGGGCTAAAGAAATTGGTCAAGAGTATTTGAATGCAAATAAAAATATGTCATCTGATGATTCTAGAAGTCTTGAAAATATGAAAAAAGCTATTGAGGCTTTAAAAGTTGTTAATGAAAAAAGACAAACTGATGGTGGAATTGATGGAAGAAAATTAAGTGTTCTAAAAATCAGCGATTTTGATATGGCAGTTGCCCAAGCAAATGCGAATTATTCAGCTAATAAAATCGAACATGCAGGAATTCATAAACCACCTTTTGAAAATTTATCATGGGGAGGATCTGACAAAGGACAAGCAGCAATTCAAGGCTGGTGGGATCAAGAAAAAATTTTATTTGATTATTTGAGAAAAAAAGGCTGTAAAAGTAGAGAAGAAATGGGAAACTATATAGCTTTACACAGCGACGAAATATTTAAAGATACAGGAATATCAAAAGATTTTCAACAAGTAGGACACTATACAAATCTAGTAGATGATTTAATGTGGGGACAATTTAAATTTGGAGATTCTAATACATCTGGATATGCTATAAGACCAGGAATGTTTGGATACGTTCAATCTCTTCAATTAAATTATACTAAAGATAATGAAGCTCATTCTATAGAAGAATACGAAAAAAAATTCAACGATTATTGCACAAATCTTCAAAATTTAATGAATGGAATAAAAACTCCTAGCAAAGAAGATTTGGCAAAAATTGAACAGCTAAAAAAAGAAATTGATGCTTTAGAAAAACAAATTGCAGCTAAAAATTCTGAGCTTGAAAAAGAAAAGGAAGACCTACAAGCTATAAATCAAAATCTAGAAAATAAGAAAAATGAAAATCAAGAAAGAATTAATAAACTTGAAGCAAATAAAGAGGAAATTCAAAAATTAGAAGAAGAAAAGATAGCCTTAGAAAGTGAAATAAATAATTTAACAGCAGAAATTAATGAGCTTGATAATGAAATTGCAAATCACATAGATTCTAATAAGGAATACGGAGAAAAATTAAAAAAATTAGAAAATGATTTAGCTAGTACAAATAAAGAACTTGATGATAAAAATAAGGAAATAAAAACACTAGAAGATACAAAAACAAAAGCAGAAGAAGAAAAAAATAATCTTCAAAATCAAATTTTAAACTTAAATGAGAAAAGAAAAACTTTAGAAAATAATTTGAAAGCTAAAGAAAAAGAATTAGAAAACAAAAAATCAGAAGAAAATTCTAAAAATGAAGAAATAAATAAATTAAATGAAGAAACTAATAAGCTAAATGATAATATAGAAAATACAAATAAAAATATAAGTGATTTAAAAGATAAAAAAGATGAAGCGGCAAAGGCTCTTGCAGAGGCTAGCGAAGAATTAAAATTAGCAAATGAATTATTAGAACAAAAAAATCAAGAATTTGAAAGTTATTCTACGGCAAAAGAAAATCTAGCTAGGGCAAAAAGAAAAGTAAAAGCTATGAAAAAAGTTTTTGAAGATTTAAAAAAATCAAAAGAAGATGCCGAAAATAATTTAAAATTGAAAAATGAAAATTTAGCAAAGGCTGAGGCTGATTTTGAAATTGCTCAAAATATAGATTTAAATAATCCACAAAGTTATGAAAATATTGAAGAAATAAATAAAAAGGTAAAGGCAAAAGAAAATGCTCAAATTGCTTTGGATAAGGCAAAAGAAAATCTTGATAGACAAAAAGAAAAAACAAATAAATTAAAAGATGAATTTGACGAGGCTAAAAAAAGATACGCAATGGCTCTTGCAGATTTCAATTTTGCCCAAAAAGATTTGGAGAGATTTATGGCTGTAAATATAAATCTTGATCTTGATGGAGGAGATTTAAATGGAGTTTTGGGAAATGTATTAATAAAAGGACAAAGAAATACAAAATATAAACTACCAAAACCAATGAAAAAAGGATTTAAATTTTTGTATTGGAAAAATGGAGATAAAATTTATTATCCAAATTCTGAAATTTATTTAGAAGATAATATTAATTTAAAAGCTTATTGGCAAGAATTAAAAGAAACCAAAGAAAAAGTACAAAGACCTAAACAAAAAATAAAAACAAAGGATAATCAAAGCAAAATAAAAATCGAAAGTCCATCAACAAATAATCCAAAAACAGGAGTGGGAAATAAAATATCCATAATTCTAACAAGCTCACTAAGCGGATTATTGTATGCTTTATTAAGAAAAAGAAATAAAAAATTGAAAAAATAAAACTACCAGCAAAAAAACTGGTAGTTTTATTTTTTATTTATATATATTTTAGGTAAATTAAGCGTTTATAACAGTTTATATTTATTTATGTAATCTGTAGTCGATTGAATTTTTTTTTAAAAAAAATTTAATATTTTTCTATAAAAAAAACGCCCCGATAAAGGGACGATATAAACGTGTTGCCACCCTAATTCGCAAAATAAATTTTGCCTCATTAGTAAGACTAAAACGCAGTCAACGGGAAGCTTATGTATTATACTTCCAACTCCAAGCCTCTATTCAATTAAAAATATCATAGTTTCTTTCAGCAAACGAAACCTCTCTGGGATTAATATTTTTTAATTTACTAAACTCTTCTTCGTATTGATAAGATAATACCATGTTTTTTACACTTTGTCAAATATATTTATAAATATTTTAATATTTCACTTTTAGAGTGCAGCAAAGATTTTTTGATTTTTATAAAAATAATTGAATTTTTAAAATTAAAAACTCTTATAAATTAATTTAAGAGTTTTTCCTATAAATTTTCTACCAAATTTTTAATTTTATCTCTAAATTCTTTTGCGATTTTTATATCGAAATTTTCGCCGGCTGTTTGGAAGTAGTGGTTTAATTCTTTTACTGATTTTGCTATTTCTGGATTTTCTTTGCCACTTTCTTCTTTTATTTTGCTTGCTTTTTCTAAGTAGGTATTTATTTCTTCTACGACTTGCATTGTTTTGTGTTCTTGGTCGTTTTCTTCTAGTAAATATCTAAGTGTCCATTTTATATTTGTTGGAGTGATTGCTGCTTTGTGTTCTATCACAATGCCGTTTTCTCTCATTTTATCTATAAATGGAAACAAATCATTTTCTCCAAAGTCTTTAAAAAACGCAAAGGTAAAATCAAAATCTTTTATATATTCTCCCTTGGATTCTATTTTTTCAAATCCATCAATTTCTGCAAGATAGCCAACTTTTTGGTCAACATTTTCCATGCCAATTATTTTTAATTTTACATTTTCTTTATTGCATAAAATTCTTAATTTTTCTTTTTCTATATCGTTAGCATTAAATAAAATTATTAAAGCCATAAAATCTCCTTTTATTTTAATTATTATTACTATACCCAAAAAGTTATTTTGCTCACTTTTGGGTATAATATAATAAGAGAAAAATTTGGGGAGAGATTTATGAAAGATTATAATTATGAAAATACTAGAATAAAAGAAATTAATAAATTACTTGATGAGGCGAGAGAAGCCCTTGGAGTTTTGCAAAGAGCAAGTATAAGAGTGGGAAAGGCGTCTGATTATTCTATTACTGGTCTTGTTGGACGAAATATTGTTGGAGATTTTTTAAGATCAAATAAAAATAATGTAATTAATAAATCGATTGATAGAAGTCAAGATGTTTTATTAAAACTTCATGCTGACTTATTGATTTTTGATCCAAATCTTGCAAGTATTCTTGATCTTCCTTATAAGCTTAGCGAATTTTCAAGACCTAGAAATGCTCTTTCTGATATGAAATTAAGGATTGATATGAGAAAAAAGAAATTGGATATTCAAAAATCCGAAAAAAAACTTATCACCCTTATTAAAAAACTTACTAAGGAAAAATCTAAGGAAATAAATAAAATCAAAAGAGATATTGAGCTTAAATCTTTTGAAAATTAAATATTTTGGGATAATATCACCTTTTTACTTATTTATAAGTAGGAGGTGATTTTTTTATGGAAAAAATTTTTAAAGGAGAAAGTATGGATAAATTTAAGGACTTAGTAAAAATCTTTTTTACTATTTTTGGCTCTTTAATAGGATTTTTTCTTGGAGATTTGGATATTTTCATTTACTCTCTTACAGCTTTTGTAATTTGCGATTATGTTTCAGGAATTATAAGGGCGGGATTTGAGAGAAAATTATCATCAAAAATAGGTTTTAAAGGGATTTTGAAAAAAATTATGATTTTTATAATAGTAGGAATTGCAAATATTTGCGATAAAAATTTGATTAAGAACCAAGCTATGATAAGAAGTTCGATAATATTTTTTTATATTGCAAATGAGGGACTTTCAATTCTTGAAAATGCTCTTGCTATGGATTTGCCAATTCCTAAAAAATTAAAAATACTTCTTGAACAATTCAAAGAAGAAAAATAAAAGATTTAGAAAAAGCATTGGACTTTTACGTTCAATGCTTTTTTTGTGTTTGACTTATATTTTTATATTTTACACTCCATTTTTATAAAGATAAAAAGAATAGATCGCAGGAATTATTCCTATTATCATAAATGTTAAAAAAATCAAATATTCATTTCCTATAAAGGGAGTCAATAAGAAAAATATTCCTCCAAGTATAAAAAAATATCCTGCTAGTCTATGAGTTTTGTTCCAATTTTCATCACTATTTAAAGTCCAAGGAAGTTTTATTCCAACTGTATAATTTCTTTTTGTTTTTGGCAAATAATTTCCAATTAAAATTAAAAGAAAACCTACGAATATAGAAATAATTACCATAACATTGATCTTTTTTCCAAGCCCATAAAAAACGCTGATTACAAAAGTTATGAGCATAACCAAAGGAATTGTTGCCTTGCCGATTGTTATTACAAAATTATTTTTGTCTTTGTTTTTTGGATCGTTATCAAGCATAAAGCAAGAAAAAATATTTAAAAAAATCAAAAGCAAGGGAGTTGTTATTAGGGTTGTAAATTTACTTGAATAGCCATCAATTTTGTTATTGAATCCCCAATGAGTAGGCAAAGTTTCTGGCATTTTTTTGTAAAATAATAAATTTACAAGGGCAAACAACAAGATAGAAATAATAACTGAGATTACACTTTCTTTTTTAAATTTAATTTTATTTTTCATTTTCTACTCCTTTAAATTTCACAAACCAAGCCATTATATCCTCAAAAATACTTGTGTTTAGCTCGTAATAAATAAAATTTTTCTTTTTTGTTTCATAAATTAAATCTTCATTTTTTAATAATTTTAAATGGTGGGAGATGGTTGCCTTTGATAAGTCAAAATTTTCAGCAATTTCTCCTGCATTCATAGATCCTTTTTTTCTCAATAAATTTAAAATTTCAATTCTTACCGGATCAGATAAAGCTTTAAAAGTATCAGAAAACAATTTATCACTCCCTTTCGATCTATTTTGATAATTATCTAAATAGCTATTTTTATTATAGAATGTAAAATTAAAAAAGTCAAATCTATTTCGAAAAAAATCTAAATAGATTTAACTTAAAATTATTTTAAAATTTTTAAAAGCTAAGAATTTTTTATTTTTTTAAAAAATTATTTCCAATGACAATTAAACTGATTACTAGACTTTTGAATATTTTAGCATTGTAAATATAATAATATATAAATAAGGAGAATTATGGCTGAGATTTTTTATAGAACCTATCCAAAAAAATTGAATAAAGATAAATCAGATTTGGGTTTTGTGGATATTTATGATCTTGATAAAAGATTTATGCTTGCAAAAATTCTTGGGATTGATTGTTTGATAATAGAAGATATTTTTAAAAAGGATAAAAAGAATTTTTTTGATTATTCGCAAGTTGATAAAAATTTGGGGCAAACTAGAGATTTTGTAGGAGAAATTTTATTGTGTCATGAGCTTTCTTTGTCTATAATTTTAAGGATTGATATAAATAAAATGAATGGGCAAATGGAAGCGAAAAATATTTTGGCAATTTTAAATTTTTGGATTGATAAGGGGGTTGATGGATTTTTATTTGATGATTGTAAAAATTCTAAAATAAATTTTAGGGAAGTCCTTTTATATTTGAAAAAATCTTACAAAAATCTGATTTTAATTGTAAATACAAAAAATGGGGAAGAATATAAAAATATTTGTAAAATTGTAGACTTATCTTATAAAAGTATGGAAAATGAAAATTTGAAAGAATTTATTTTAAATGAAAATAAAAATTCAAACATATTTTCTTTAAATGATGATTTTGATTTTTCTTGTCTTAATTTTTTGGACTTTAAACATTTTTACACAATATCAGCAAAACTTATAGCTATTATTACACTAATAAGGCAAAATGATATTTTTATTAAAGAAGGGGAAGAAACTTTATATTATTTAGACAAAATTGACTCTAGGATAAGAAAGGAAATATTTGATTTTTATAGGAAGATTTTTTTGGTAAGATATGATTATCTTGATATAATTAGAAGTGGATATTTTCCTATTAAATTAAAGGATGAAGATGTTCTTTCTTATATGTTTTATGATGGGAAAAAAGCTCTTGTGATTTTAAATAATCTTTGTCAAAAAGATATAATAGTTGATTTGCCAAAATTTATTGATATAAGAAAATCAAATTTTGTAATTGGAAATATCTCCAAACGAACTATAGTAAAAAATATTAATTTAAGAGCTTATGAATCTTTTGTATTTGAAACTTACATAAAATAATTTATAAAAGGAGATAAGAATGGTTGAAAAAAATAATAAATTTGTACCAGAAGTACATTCAAAACTTAGAAAATCTTTTATAACAATGCCTGAAGAAATTTATAAGGCAAGTGGAATAAAAATTTATGAAAAAAGAATAAAATCACTTTTATTTACAACAGACCTTGCCATAATTAGAAATACTAATGCAGATTCTATTATGGCAGTTTATCCTTACACTCCACAAAATACAATTGCTCAATCAATTATTTCTACTGCATCAGTTCCATGTTTTATTGGTGTTGGTGGAGGTACAACTCAAGGAGCAAGATCAAAATATATTGCTTTTGATGCAGAGCTTGAAGGAGCTTATGGTGTTGTTGTAAATTCTCCGATTCCAAATGAAGATATTAAAGCAATCTCAGAATTTGTAGACATACCAGTGATTGCAACTGTAACTGGATTTAAAGACGATGTTTTGGGGAAAATAGAAGCTGGCGCAGAAATTTTAAATGTATCTGGCGGACCAAAAACTCCAGAGCTTGTCGCTGAAATTAGAAAAATAATTGGAGATAAATTTCCAATTATAGCGACAGGTGGAAGCAAATCTGAATCAATTAAAAAAACAATTGACGCAGGAGCAAATGCAATTTCCTACACAGCACCATCATCAGCAGAAGTTTTTGGAGAAATGATGGATAGGTATAGGAAGTAGGATTTATATTTTTTAATATTTTAATAAGGAGAAAAAATGTATAAGGGCTACATAACAGATATTGAAGGAATAAAAGTAGGTCATGCTCAAAATTTTGATGCAGGAACTGGTCTTACGGTTTTAATTCCTCCAAAGGGAAATACTGCAAGTGTTGATGTAAGAGGGGGAGGTCCTGGAACTCGTGAAACTGATCTTTTAAATCCTGTAAATACTGTAAGTGAAGTTTCAGCTCTTGTTTTATCTGGTGGTTCATCTTATGGCCTTGCAGGTTCAATTGGAGTTGTTGAAGAGTTAGAAAAAGATGGGATTGGTTTTAAGGTACCAAGCGGAATTGTTCCCATAGTTCCCCAAGCAATTTTGTACGATTTGGATTATAAATCTTATAAAATTAGACCAGACAAAAAAATGGGAAGTGATGCTTATAAAAATGCAAGTTTTGATGAAAATCGTCAAGGAATAATTGGAGCGGGGACTGGAGCTACAGTTGGAAAGGCCTTGGGAAAAGAATTTTCTATGAAATCAGGACTTGGATCTGCAACAATTTGTCTTGGAGATTTAAAATTTTCTGCAATAGTTGCAGTAAATGCTATGGGGGATATTTTTGACGATGAAGAAAATAAACAAATTGCAGGAATTTTAAAAAATAATAAATTCATTCCAACTCTTGAAGTTTTAGAAAAAATATCTGAAAAAAATTCTTTGAACACAACAATTGGAATTGTTGCAACAAATGGAAAATTTTCTAAAACTGAGCTTAGAAAAATCGCCTCAATGACTCACAACGGCTATGCCAGAGCGATTAGACCAGTTCATACAATGATGGATGGAGATACAATTTTCTCCCTTGCGACTAATAAGGTTGATGCTGATATAAATCTTGTGGGAAGCCTTGGGGCAAAGGTTATGGCACGTGCGATTGCAAATGCAATTTATTTTTCTAATATAGAAAATTCTTGTGAATTTATTTGAGAAAATAATTGACTTTTAAAACTGTTTATAGTAACATAGATAAGAATTCTCTACTCCGACAAAAGATCGGGGTCAAAGACCAAAGGGAGGTGAAATAGATGAATAACTACGAAGCAGTATTGATTTACAAACCAGAAGTTTCAGATGAAGAAAGAAATAAATCTTTAGAAATCTTCAAAGGCATTATAGCTGAAAGTGGAGAAGTAGAATCTGTAGATGACTGGGGAAAAAGAAAACTTGCATACGAAATCAACTATATCAAAGAAGGATATTACTATATCGTTGATTTTAAAGCTAGTGGTGACCACATCAAAGAATTTGAAAGAAGACTTAGAATATCTGATTTGATTCTTAGATACATGGTAATCAGAAAAGAGGACTAAATGAATAAAGTTTTTCTTATAGGAAGACTCACAAAAGATCCAGATTTAAGATATACCCAATCTGGGCAAGCAGTTGTTAGTTTTTCTTTAGCAGTTGATAGAGGTTTAAGTAAACAAAAAAGACAAGAAATGGAATCAATGAATCGTCCAACAGCTGATTTTCCACGTATAACAGTATGGGGAGTACAAGCTGAAAATGTATCAAGATATCTAAAAAAAGGAAATCAATGTGCGATAGATGGTAGAATCCAAACAGGTTCTTACCAAGATAAAGATGGAAAAACAGTCTACACAACTGATGTTGTAGCAGACAGAGTTGAATTTTTAGAATCAAGATCAGATGGTCAATATCAAAATTATAACAATCCAATGAACCAAGATAATGGTTTTGGAAATATGAACCAAGAAAGATCTTACAATAATTCAAATAATTTCCAACAAAATAACAATCAAAACATGAATAATAATGATGACTTTTTTGACGATGACTTTACAGAAATTGAAGACGACGGAAGAATTCCTTTCTAGATTTTAGGAGGATAAAATGCGTAGAAATTTCAGACCAAGAAAAAAAGTCGATCCATTTGTCAAAGACCCTTCAAAAGTAATAGATTACAAGGATATTGATACTCTAAAAAGATTTGTTTCTGATAGAGGAAAGATCCTTCCAAGAAGAGTTACAGGACTAAATGCGAAACATCAAAGAGAAATTACAAGAGCAATCAAAAGAGCTAGACAAGTAGCTTTATTGCCATACGAAGATAATTAAAGATAAATAGAATATATAAACTTTCAATAAGCAAGCAAAGGCACCAAAAGGTGTCTTTTTTTTATATAAAAGTAAAATAAAATTATGGAAATAAATAAAAAAAGATATAGGGATGTGGATTCCTATTTTAAAAGAAAATTTAATAAAAAAATAATAAAAATTCCCCTTGATGGAGGATTTACTTGCCCAAATAGGGACGGAAAAATTTCAAAATTAGGTTGTATTTATTGTTCAGAAAATGGAGCTGGAGATTTTACAAAATACGATGATTTGAATAAGCAAATTGATTATCAAATAAAAAGATTAAAAAATCCAAAAAGAAAAGAAGGCTACATGGCATATTTTCAAAATTTTACATCAACCTATGGAGATTTTGAAAAAATTAAAAAATTATTTTATAAGGCTATAAATAATCCAAATATCATGGGCTTATCTATTGCAACTCGTGCGGATTGTCTTTCAGATGAAGTGATTGAGCTTTTAGATGATTTAAATAAAAAAACTTTTCTAATTGTTGAGCTTGGTCTTCAATCTGTAAATGAAAAATCTATTGAATTTATAAACAGAGGATATTCTCACAAAGAATTTGATGAGGGATTTTTGAAGTTAAAAGAAAAAAATATAAAAACTTTGGCTCATCTTATAATTGGTCTTCCAAACGAAGATTTGAATGATTATCTTGGAGCTATTTCTTATATAAACGAAAGAGAATTTTGGGCAATTAAAATTCACAATCTTTATATAGAAAAAGGTTCTAGAATTTATGATTATTATTTGAAAAATCAAAATGAATTTACTATGACTTTGGATGAGTTTGTCGATTATGTTATACTTATTTTGGAGTATTTAAATCCAAATATAATTGTCCAAAGACTAACCGGAGATGGACGTCGTGATAAAATTGTTTGGCCGATTTGGTCAAAAAATAAGGCGAAAGTTTTATCTAAAATTGATAAAAAATTAAAAGATTTAAATAAAAATCAGGGGGATTTATGGAAAGAGAAATAGGAAGCTTTTTTATAGAAGGTTATAATTTTAATAAAAAAACTTATGATAACAAGGACAATACACTTTTATTGGTAATTGATTTGCAAGAAAAATTGATGCCAGCAATTTATGAATCTGATAAAATAATTAAAAATTCAGCTTGTCTATTAAAAGTTTTTGAAATGTACGGAATTAAAAAAATTGCAACAGAACAATATCCAAAAGGACTTGGACAAAGCGTAGATGAAATAAAAGAAAATCTTGATGATGAGAATATTTTTTCAAAAACAAGCTTTGATGCAATAACAGATGAAGTTTCTTCTTATTTAAAAGAAAATAAAATCACAAATGTAATAATTACAGGAGCAGAAACTCATATTTGTGTTTATCAAACAGTAAGAAGATTATTATTTGAAGGCTACAAAGTTTTTGTAGTTGAAGATGCAGTTTCAAGCTTTAATGAGAAACAAAAATCTTTAGGATTAAAAGCTATGTCTGATATGGGAGCAAGCCTTGTAAATACGGAAATGCTGATGTTCGATTTGGCAAGTGATGCAAAAGATGAAAATTTTAAAGAAATTTCTAAAATGGTAAAAAATTTAAGAAAATAATTTAGCCTTCTTATGAAGGCTATTTTTGTGCTTATTTTTATTTTTTTTTATAATAAATAATTTCTAAATAATCCTTGATGAATTTTTCTTTTTATCTTATTATATATTGATACAAGTTTGGTGTTTTGTGTTTTAAAATTGTTAAAAATATTAGGTAAATTTGCAATAAGTTTACAAAAAATATTTTATATAATTTAATTGATAAAACCGACTTATTTGCTTGTATCTGACTTTATTTATAATAAAATATATAAGGTAGATATTTTTATTCTATTTGTATTTAAATATTTTAATATATAGGAAAGGAAAATGTATGAATTTACATATGGGACTTGATGTCGGTTCTACGACTGTGAAGATTGTTATTACTGATGAAAATTTTAACATTCTTTATTCAGTTTATAGACGACATAAATCAGATGTAAAACAAACAGTTACAAATGTTTTGATGGAGGCCTATGACAGATTTAAAGATGATTATCTTACCGTAAATGTTACAGGCTCTGGTGGAATGTTTGTTGAAAAATATTTAGGCATTAATTTTGTTCAAGAAGTTATTGCTGAAACAAAAGCTATAAAAAAATTTATTCCTCAAACTGATGTTGTAATAGAACTTGGGGGCGAGGATTCGAAAATAACCTACCTCAAAGGCTCTGTTGAGCAAAGAATGAATTCAATTTGTGCTGGTGGAACGGGTGCTTTTATTGATCAAATGGCAGCTCTTCTTGATACAGACGCTAAAGGTTTAAATGAATTAAGTAAAAATTATAAAAAAATTTATCCAATAGCAAGTCGTTGTGGGGTTTTTGCAAAAACTGATATTCAAGCTCTTATGAATCAGGGGGCAAGCAGGGAAGATATAGCAATTTCTGTTTTTCAATCAGTTGTAAACCAAACAATTTCAAATCTTGCTTGTGGAAGACCAATAAAGGGAAATGTAACTTTCTTAGGAGGACCACTTCATTTTTTGAAGGCTTTAAGAGATAGATTTATTGAAACTTTGGGCGAAGAAGAAAATAATTTTTATATTCCAGAAGATGCAGAGCTTTATGTGGCAAAGGGTGCTGCAATTTTATCTGAAAATGAAAAGCCAATTTCTTACAAATCTCTTATAAAATCTTTGGAAGAAGATAAAAAAGTTGATATGGAAATGACCAAGAAAATGGATAGGCTTTTTGAAGATGAAAAAGACTACGGAGAATTTAAGAAAAGACACAAGACTAATCTTGTAAAATATAAAAATATTGAAGATTATGAAGGAGAAATTTTTCTTGGAATTGATGCAGGATCAACCACCTCAAAAATTGTTTTAATCAGCAAAGACAATGAAATTTTACACCAAGATTATAGGATGAATTTGGGAAAACCTCTTGAAGTTGTAATTTCTATGTTAAAAGATGCCTATAAAAAAATTCCTGCAAAAGCAAAAATTGTTTCATCAGGAATTTGTGGCTATGGGGAAGAATTTATTAGAAATGCTCTCCACATTGACAACGGCGAAGTTGAAACTATAGCCCATTATTCTGCGGCAAAATTTTTCAATCCAGATGTAGATTTTATTTTGGATATTGGCGGACAAGATATGAAAGCTATGCACATTCGTGATGGAATTATAGATTCAATCCAATTAAACGAATCTTGTTCATCAGGCTGCGGGTCATTTTTATCAACTTTTGCAGCAAGCGTCGGTCTTTCTGTAGAAGAATTTCAACAAAAAGCTCTTTTTGCAAAAGAACCAGCAGATTTGGGTTCAAGATGTACAGTTTTTATGAATTCAAAGGTAAAACAAGCCCAAAAAGAAGGATCAGATGTTTCTGATATAGCGGCAGGACTTTGTTATTCCGTAATAAAAAATGCCATCCAAAAAGTTATAAAAGTTCGCGATCCAAAATCTTTGGGGAAAAATATAGTTGTTCAAGGTGGAACTTTTTATGGAGATGCAATTTTAAGAGCCTTTGAAAAGTTATCATCAAGAAGTGTAACAAGACCAGAAATTTCAGGCCTTATGGGGGCTATGGGCATGGCTTTGATTTCCAAAGAAAAATCAACAGGCCATTCCAAAATTTTATCAGAAAATGAAATAGATAATTTTACCTATACACAAAAATCTGCAAGGTGTGGAAGATGTACAAATAATTGTTCCCTACAAATAAATATTTTCCCAGACGGATCAAGATTTATAACAGGAAATAGGTGCGAAAGAGGAGCTGGAGTAAAACAAGAAGAAACTTTGGCAGATCTTAATATGTACAAATTTAAAAACAAACTTTTGTTTGATAGGAAAACTTTGGGGGAGAAAAATATTTTTGGAAAAGTTGGACTACCAAGAGTTTTAAATATGTACGAAGATTATCCTTTTTGGCATGAATTTTTTACTTCCTTAGGTTTTGATGTTATTTTGTCAGATGAATCAAACAGGAAAATTTATGAAAAAGGAATTGCAACAATTTCATCAGAAACTGCTTGCTATCCTGCAAAAATTGCCCACGGTCATATAGAAAATTTACTAGAAAAAAATATAGATATGATTTTTTATCCTGCAATTTTTTATGAGTACAAGCAATTTGATAAGGCACAAAATCACATGAATTGTCCAGTTGTTTCAGGTTATCCTGATGTAATTGAAAATAATGTTGATGGACTTAAAAATATAAAATATTTAGCACCATATCTTTCATTTGAATCTGAAAAAATTATTGGAGATAGGCTGGTTGAAATTTTTGAAGGATATGAGCATGATGGATATGTTTTGAAGAAAAATCAAATAATAAATGCTGTAAAAAATGCTTGGCAAAAACAAACCGACTACCATGAAGATATAAGAAAAAAAGGTAGGGAAATTTTAGAATATGTTCATGTGAATAAAGAAAAAGCCATCGTTCTTGCAGGTCGTCCTTATCATATTGATCCAGAAATAAATCATGGAATACCAGAATTGATTGAATCAATGAGAATTCCAGTTTTATCAGAAGATGCCCTTGCTTATTCAACAGAAGATTTGGAAAAAGAAACAAGGGTTTTGGACCAATGGTCTTATCATGCAAGACTTTACAGAGCGGCAGAATTTGTAGGAAAAGATCCTTGCCTTCAATTAGTTCAATTAAATTCATTTGGTTGTGGACTTGATGCAGTAACAACCGACCAAGTTCAAGATATTTTAGAGGCAAACGGAAAAATTTATACCTTGTTAAAAATTGATGAGGTTTCAAATCTTGGAGCTGTAAAAATCAGAATTAGATCATTAATTCAAGCACTAGACCAACAAGATGACAAAGACCTTCATTTAAGAAAAAGAAAAGATAAAATTTCTTATGAAAATCATGAATTTACAAAGGCAATGAAGGAAGAAGGCTATACAATTCTTGCCCCACAAATGGCAAGAGAGCATTTCCAAATTTTGGAAAAACTTTTTAATGGAAATGGATACAAAATAGAATTTTTAAATAAAGTTGACGAGAAAGTAATAGATAATGGATTAAAATATGTAAATAATGATTCATGTTATCCTTCAATTACAGTTGTAGGTCAATTTATGGAAGCTGTAAATTCTGGAAGATATGACCCAAACAAATTAGCGCTTCTTATGACTCAAACAGGAGGAGCTTGTCGTGCATCAAATTATGTAGGATATATTAGAAAAGCCTTAAAAGATGCTGGCTATCCACAAATTCCAGTTATTGCCTTATCAGCTCAAGGAATAGAATCACACTCAGGCTTTGATTTAAAAAAAGTTTCAAATATTCCTTTACTAGTAAATTCACTAAGAGCTTTGTTATTGGGAGATTTAATAAATAGAGTTTCAAACGCTACAAGACCTTATGAAAAAGAAAAAGGCTCTGTAGATAAATTGAAAGAAAAATGGATTGAAATTTGTAGAGATAATATTGTAAAAATGAGTTCAAAATCTTACAGAAAAATTATAAACGATATTGTAGAAGATTTTGATGAGATTGAAGTTTTAGATATAAAAAAACCAAAAGCAGGAATTGTTGGAGAAATTCTTGTAAAATATTTAAAAGAAGCAAACAACCATTTGCAAGATACACTAGAAGCAGAAGGAGCCGAAGTAATAGTTCCAGATTTAACAGACTTTTTTATGTATTGTCTTGCAAACACACAAATAAAAAAAGATTTATATGGCAAAAGTCCAATGACAGCATTTTTTGGAAAAACAGCCATAAACACAATAGAATTTTATAGAAAGCCAATAAGAAAGGCTTTAAGAAATTCAAAAAGATTTGATGAGCCAGTGTATATAAATGACGTAAAGACTTTTGCAAAAGAAGTTACAAGTCTTGGTAATCAAGCAGGAGAAGGCTGGCTACTTGCAGGCGAAATGATAGAATTAATTCATCAAGATGCACCAAATATAGTTTGCATACAACCATTTGGTTGCTTACCAAACCACATCACAGGCAAGGGAGTAATGAAAAAAATCAGAGAAATTTACCCACAAGCAAACGTAGTAGCAATAGACTACGACCCAGGTGCAAGCGAAGTAAATCAAATAAATAGAGTAAAACTAATGATGAGCCAAGCAAGAGAAAATCTAAAAGAAAATGTAAAAGCATAAAAAAATCTAGCAGTTTTTGCTAGATTTTTTTTATAAATTTTTCAACATGATTTGTGATGATTCCATTGGGATTTAAAATTTCTAATTTTTCATAATCTTCCTTTTTATTTGAAAACCAAATATTAGTCAAAACTCCCATATTTTTTAAATCAATAATTTCTTTTTGACTAACGGCAGTATTTTTTGGATGATAATATTGCAAATTTAAATCCTTGCAAATACTTTTTATATTATCAACTTTTTTGCTAGTCAAATAGGCTAGGGGAATTTCAGTATCAATTTCTCTAATTCTTTTTAAAGAATTTAAATTAAAAGAAGAAATAATAATTTTATCGACCAGGCCGTAAGCATAAATTTTCCCCATCAAAAGTTTTTCGATATTTTTATATTCAATCACATTTGTTTTTACTTCAATATTTGTAATAATATCCTTGTCCTTAAAATAAGAGAAATATTCATCAATATCAGAAATTTTTATATTTTCAAAATTTTTATTGTAAGAAAAAGAATATTTTTGTAATTCTTCTAGGCTATGATCTTTTATAAAACCAGAACCATCACTTGTTCTATCAATTTTTTCATCGTGAATTATAATTAATTCCTTATTTTTTGATAAATGAACATCAAGTTCAATAGCATAAACACCCATTTCATAAGCTTTTTTAAAAGCAAGCATAGTATTTTCTGGATAAAGGGAAGAAAAGCCCCTGTGCGCAATAATTTTCATAAAGCCTCCTAGTAATTTATACCCAAAATAAAAATATAAATATTTGACAATATATTTAGAACTTGGTATTATATTTAAGTACTCGCAGGATTGGCGGAATTGGCAGACGCGCAAGACTAAGGATCTTGTGTCCGATTTTAGGACGTGGAAGTTCAAATCTTCTATCCTGCACCAAATTTATGCACTCAAAAGCGAGTGCTTTTTTTGTGTTTATTTTTAAATTTTCGTTTTTAAAATATATTTTTTGATTTTTCTTATAAAATTTTTAGAAAGAGTTGAGTTTTAATTTAAAATTAATAAGCAACTTACGAAAATATATAGTTATAAATTTATCTAAAAGGAAAATGTTTTTTTATTTTTGTTTTTAATGTATTTTTGAAAAAAATTTTTAAAAAATTCAAATTTCTATGAAGTCTAGCACTTTAAATATAGATGTTATAAGTTTTGACTTATGGTTGCGATTATAAATTAATAATTTTACTATTAAAAACGTTTTCTATATAATTATATTTGAAAAAAGCTACTAATATTTATTATAATTGTAAGTGATTTGAAATTATAAATTGAAAATCGCTTAGTGAATTAATGGAGGAAATAATGACTAAGTTTCGTAGAGAACATGATTCTGTTGGTGAAATGGATATTTTAGAAAATGCTTATTATGGTGCAAATGCCAAAAGAGCTGAGGAAAATTTTCCAATAACAGGTCTTAAAGCTGATGATAAATTTTTGGATGCTATGGTTGAAGTTAAAAAGGCTGCAGCTTTTGAAAATGAAAAATTAGATTTAATTTCAAAAGACCAAAAGGATGCTATTGTTTATGCTTGTGATAAAATTCTTGCTGGAGAATATAGGGATAATTTTATTGTTGATCCAATTCAAGGTGGAGCTGGAACAAGTTATAACATGAATACTAATGAAATTATTGCAAATATTGCAAATGAAAAACTTGGTGGAGGCCTTGGAGTTTACGATAAGGTTCATCCAAATGATGATGTAAATAAGGGTCAATCAACTAATGATGTTATTCCAACAAGTGGAAAGATTGCTCTTGTTAGATATTTTATTGAACTTAAAGATGAATGTGAAAAACTTTTAAAATCTTTTGAAAAAAAAGCGGATGAATTTAAAGATGTTTACAAAATGGGTCGTACTCAATTGCAAGATGCTGTTCCTATAAGTTTAGGTCAAGAATTTAATGCTTATCATTCTGTAATTAAAAGAGATTATAAGAGAATTCAAAAAGCTATTGATGAATTATCAAATGTAAATTTGGGAGCTACTGCAATTGGAACAGGTCTTAATGCAGATAGAACTTATGTAAAAGAAATTGTTGGTGTTTTAAAAGATGTAACAGGTCTTGATTTAAAACAAGCAGAAGATTTGGTTGATGGCACACAAAATTTGGACGGATTTTTATATGCTTCATCAATTTTAAAAACTTTTGCGGTTTCACTTTCAAAAATTTCTAACGATTTAAGACTAATGTCTTCAGGTCCTCAAACAGGAATTGGCGATATTAATTTACCAGTTAGACAAGCAGGTTCTTCAATAATGCCTGGAAAAGTAAATCCTGTAATCCCAGAAGTTGTAAGCCAAGTTGCTTTTGCAGTTTGTGGAAATGATACTACTGTTACAATGGCAGTTGAAGCTGGACAACTTGAACTTAATGCTTTTGAGCCTGTAATATTTTATAAACTTTTTGAATCATTAAGAGCTTTAAAGGGTGCAATTTATACATTAAGAGTTAATTGTATTGATGGTATAACTGCTAATAAAGAATTATTATTAGAAGAAGTTGAACAATGTGTAGGACTTGTTACAGCCCTTGCCCCACATATTGGATATGAAAAATCAAGTAAGATTGCACACAAGGCACAAGAGAGTGGAAAAACTGTAAGAGAAATTGTTCTTGAAGAAAAATTATTAGGAGAAGATGAACTCGATAAGATTTTAGATTTCAAAAAAATGATTACACCTGGAATCTTAGAAGAGGACAAATTGGAAGAAAAATAAATTTTTAGATGATAAATATTAGGAGGATAAGATGACTACAAATGAAAATAAAAAAATGAGCGCAACTAAAAAAATATTATTGTCAATGCTCATTGGTCTTGTAGTAGGTATAGGACTTCATTATATAGTACCCGACGGATTTTTTAAAAAATCTGTTTTGATTGATGGAGTATTTTTCTTATTTGGTCAAGGCTTTGTTAGATTATTACAAATGCTTGTAGTACCACTTGTATTTTTCTCAATTGGTACTGGCGTTATGCAAATGAGAGATGTTTCACAATTTGGAAGAGTTGCTATAAGAACTCTTGTTTTATATTTGATAACTACTGCACTTGCAATTGCCATAGCCTTATTCATAGCAAAATTATTAAAACCAGGCGTTGGAATGAATCTTGCTGAGGCTACAAAATCAGCAGCACCAACAGCAGATGCGAAAGAAGCCCCAACACTAATTGAAACTTTGGTAAATATAATTCCAAAAAATCCTATAGAATCTTTGGCAAACGGAGATATGCTCCAAGTAATTTTCTGGGCATTTTTGTCTGGTATAGTTATAGGAAGATTTGGTCAAGAATTAAAATTATTAGAAGATTTTATGAATGTTGGCAATGATTTTATGATGAAAGTTACAGCTTTAGTTATGAAAGCTGCTCCAATCGGAGTATTTGCTCTAATAGCAAGAACATTTACAGATATTGGACTTGGCATAGTAGGACCACTTCTTACATTTTTGGGATCAGTATTAAGCTCAATGGTAATATTGGTAGTTTTAGCTTACATTCCATTAATTGTAATTACATCAAAGACAAGTCCTAGTCATTTTTTGAAAAAAGTATTCCCAGTTTATACCTTTGCTTTTTCATCAGCATCATCAAATGCAACAATACCATTAACACTTTCATCATGTGATACACTTGGAGTTCCTAGAGAAATTTCATCATTTACAATTCCACTAGGAGCGACAATCAACATGAATGGTACAGCAATATACCAAGGATGCGCAGTAATATTTATAGCAAATGCTTATGGAATAGATTTGACATTTGGAAATTTAGTTACAGTAGTATTAACAGCGGTTTTATCATCAATTGGTACAGCAGGAGTTCCAGGAAGTGGAATGATAATGCTATCAATGGTTCTTTCATCAGTAGGTCTTCCAGTAGAAGGCGTAAGCTTAATTATGAGTGTTGAAAGAATTGTAGATATGTTTAGAACAGCACTTAACGTAACAGGAGATGTTGTGTCAACATTTGTTTCTGCAACTAAAGAAAACTTATTAGATAAAAATAGATATTTATCTGATGAAAAACCAGAAATGGAAGAGGTTGATTTTTAATTATGAAAAATTTCTTTGTGATTTTGGGAGGAATGGGAACTTTGGCTACAACAAATTTTTTAAATGATTTAAATGAAGCTTATAAGCCAAGCTCAGATCAAGAATATTTAAATTATTTGGTGGTAAATCACGCCACAATTCCTGATAGGACTTCCTTTATATTAAAAAAATCAAAAGAAAATCCATTTGATTTTCTAAAAGAAGATATAGAAAGTGTTGATAAATTAAATCCAGATTTTTACGTGATTACTTGTAACACAGCACATTTTTTCTATGATGATTTACAAAAATTAACAAAAAAACCAATCATAAATATGATTGAGCTTGTTGAAAATAAATTAAATAAAATCAAAAAGCCTTCTACAATTGGAATTTTTGCAACAGAAGGAACGATAAAAAGTAAATTATTTAATAACATAATAGAAAGATGTTCTCATAAGGCTTTCGTTTCATCAAGAAAAATTCAAGATAATATAAATGAATGTCTTTATGGTGATGTAAAAGAAAAAGGGACAATTAATTTTGAAAGATACCACAACACTTTGAAAGAAATGATGGATCAAGGATGCGATTATATAATTATAGGATGCACAGAAGCTTCATATATAAATAGCAAAGATGAAAATTCAAATCTTTATCCATTAATAGATAGTGAAAAAGAATTGGTAAATGAGAGTTTGAAGTTAGGACTTAAACTTCAAAAAAATATAGACATTTAGGAGCAAATATGTCAGAGATGGACTTGGAATATATTAGAGCTATTTTAAAATATGGTTCTATTACTGCAGCCTCAAAAAAAATTTATATTTCCCAATCAGCTTTAAGCCAACACATAATTAGGATTGAGAAAAAATTGGGAGTTGAAATATTTAATAGGGATTTTAAACCTATAAAACTTACTGAGGCTGGCATAATTTATAAAAAGTCCCTTGAAGATATAGAAAAATTAAAAGAAAATACTCTTTTAAAAATTGAAGAAATAAATAAGTTAAAAATCGGAGAGCTATCAATTGGTTCTACCGATTATCAAACTTATTTTTTTCTATCAAAAGTTTTAAAAGATTTTAATGAAGATTATCCAGGAATAAAAATAAATTTATTAGAAGCTAAAACTAATCAGTTAAACACTTTTGCCCTAAATGGTTTGTGTGATTTTTCAATAACTTATGAAACTGATATGTTTGATGATTTGGAAAGCATAAATCTTTATAGAGAAGATGTATATTTGGCTATGTCAAAAGAAAATAAATTAAAAAATGATTTGTCAGGCAAAGGAAAAGTAAAAACAATTAGTGCCAAAAAACTTGCAGGGCAAAATATTATAAGAATGAAAAAAGGACAAAATCTTATTTTGCAATACCAAGAGCTTGATAAATTTACAGAAAATTCTTTAAATACGGTTTTAGAAACAGATTCAATCTTTATAGCTGAAAAATGTGTAAGAGAAAATATGGGCCTTGCCATTTTGCCTGAAAAAATGCTAAAAGAAAAGAAGGATGACCTTATATATTTCAAATTAAAAGAAGGCTTATCATCAAGAACTACTATGATAAATTATTCCAAAAATCACAAATTAAAAACTATTGCAAAAATATTTATAGATAGGTTAAAAAGATACGCTAAAGAAGAATTTTAAAATCGAGGTAAAAAATGAAATACAGACAAGAAGAAGATTCTCTAGGGATAGTAAATGTTCCAGCTAATCATTTTTGGGGAGCACAAACTGAAAGATCCTTAGAAAATTTTCCTCAAGAAGTTGAAAAAATGCCACATTCTCAAATTATGGCAATAGCAAGTATAAAAAGATGTGCTGCTATTGTAAATAATAAAGAAAAAAAATTAGATGATAATAAAAAAGAATTGATTGTAAAAGCTTGCGATAGAATTTTAAAGGGAGAATTCGACAATGAATTTCCATTAACAGTTTGGCAAACAGGCTCTGGCACTCAAACGAATATGAATGTCAATGAAGTTATAAGCCATATTGCAAATGAAAATGAAAAAATAATTCATCCAAACGACCATGTAAATATGAGCCAATCTTCAAATGATGTTTTCCCAACAGCAATGCATCTTTCAACTTATAAAAATTTATCAGAAAAATTATTAGAAGAATTACCAAAAACAATTGATGCAATTAAAAAATTGGAAGATGAAAATAAAAATATAATAAAAACAGGAAGAACTCATCTTCAAGATGCAACTCCTTTAAAACTTTCTCAAGAAATTTCTGCTTGGCGAGTGTGCCTTGAAAGAGATTTGAAAGTTTTAAAAGAAGTAAAAGAAGAATTGACCTACCTTGCTATAGGTGGTACTGCTGTTGGAACAGGAATAAATGCAAAAAAAGAATTTGGTAATGAAATGGCAAAAGAGCTTTCAGATTTTTATGGTTTTGAATTTAAATCAGATGAGAATAAATTTTACCAATTATCATCAAAATCTGCTCTTGTAAATGTTCACGGAACAATAAAAGCTCTTGCGACAGATCTTTATAAAATTGCAAATGATATAAGATTTTTATCTTGTGGGCCAAGATGTGGAATAAGTGAGTTAATAATTCCTGCAAACGAACCAGGCTCATCAATTATGCCTGGAAAAGTAAATCCAACTCAAGTTGAATCAATTACTATGGTTTGTATAAAAATAATGGCAAATGATTTTGCAATTTCAATGGCAAACACTCAAGGCCAATTACAGCTAAACACATACATGCCTTTGATAATTCATTCAATGGACAATTCAATTACACTTTTGTCTAAATCATTAAAATGTTTTAGGGAAAAATTATTAGAAGGACTTGTTGCAAATGAAAAAAATATTGCAAAAAATTTAGAAAATTCTCTTATGCTTGTAACAAGTTTATCTCCACATATTGGATACGATAAGGCAAGCAAAATTGCAAAATATGCTTATAAAAATAATTTAACATTAAAACAAGCTTGTCACGAATTAAAATATTTAAGCGATGAAGAATTTGATGAAATAGTAAAACCAGAAAAAATGGTATAAGGAGAAAATAATGGAAAATCTAAAAGAAAAAGCACTTGACTTACACAAAGAGATTCAAGGAAAAATTTCAACAGAATTAAAAACAAAATTGGAAAACAAAGATGATTTATCTTTAGTATATTCTCCAGGAGTTGCTGAACCTTGTAAAAAAATCCACGAAAACGAAGACGACGCTTACGTTTATACTGGAAAAGCAAATACAATTGCAGTTATTTCTGATGGAACAGCTGTGTTGGGACTTGGAAATATTGGGCCAAAAGCAGCACTTCCTGTAATGGAAGGAAAGGCTTGTTTGTTTAAAAAATTTGGCGGACTTAATGCAGTTCCACTTGTAATTGATACAACAGACACAGAAGAGATAATTAAATTTGTAAAACAAGTTTCACCAACATTTGGCGGAGTAAATCTTGAAGATATTTCTTCTCCAAGATGTATAGAAATTGAAACAAGATTAAAAGAAGAATTAGATATTCCAGTTTTTCACGACGACCAACACGGAACAGCAATAGTTACAATTGCAGCTTTAATAAATTCTTTAAAACTTGTAAATAAAAAGCCAGAAGAATGTAATGTAGTCATCTCAGGAGTTGGAGCTGCAGGCTCATCAATTGTAAGAATGTTAAATGATTTTGGAATTAATGACATATATGCTTTTAATTCTAGAGGAATTTTAAGAGAAGACGAAAAATATTCAAAAGATTTATACAACAAACTTGCTAAAGAAACAAACAAAGAAAATAAAAATTTAACACTAGAAGAAGCGATGGCAGACGCTGATATTTTTGTAGGAGTTTCTGTACCAAATAAAGTAAGCAAAGAAATGGTAAAATCTATGAGACGTGATCCAATAGTTTTGGCTATGGCAAATCCAGATCCAGAAATTACTTATGAAGATGCAAAAGAAGCAGGAGCAAGAGTTGTTGGAACAGGAAGAAGCGATTATCCAAATCAAGTTAATAATGTTTTAGCTTTCCCTGGACTTTTTAAAGGAGCTTTGTCAGTTCGTGCTACAAAAATTACAGAAAAAATGAAAGTTGCGGCAGCAGAAGCTATTGCAAGTTTAATTCCTGATGAAAAAATTTCAGAAGATTACGTAATACCATCAGCATTTGATTTAGGAGTTGCTGATGTTGTTGCAGAAGCTGTAGCAAAATGTGCAAGAGAAGAAGGAATTTCTCAAAAATAAAAATAATTAAATATTTTAAGCAAAAATAAATTAAATTCTCCCTATTAAAATTAAGAGGGAGAATTTTTTTGTGAAAATTTATTTTTAAAAAATCAATTTAAAGCCATCAACTTGACAAATGTTTTCCTAAATGATAAATTAATATAAATAATATCTAAATTTTAAATTAGGTATGTAGTATGTGATTAATGATTATTTTAGTTAAAATCAAATTTTGAAACTATTTTAGTCATTAATTTTTTTGTTTTTAATAATTTGTGCAGATTTTGGAGAGGGATTTTATGATTAGATCTTATAAATGTATCGACAATCCACAAAAACCTATTAGCTATGATATTTTATTAAATCCAAATAAAATGGCAGATTATGCTTGTGGAGAAAAATTTATTTCCTTGCCACTTCTTCCTATGATTTCTCTTTGTTTGGGAGTTGAATTTGAAAATGGAATCAAGGCAAATCCGATTTTTGAAAAAATTCAAGATGTGAAACTTGAAATGAATTATGAAAAAGAAGAATACAAGGCAATGGTTAAATCCATAGAAATTATTGATAATAAAAAAACTGTAATTGAAATGAGAGGGCCTCTTGCTATTTTGGATAATCTTTTGGGAATAGAAAAGATAATGAGGGCTATGAGAAAAAATAGGGAAAATTTGATTTTTCTCTACGATGAATTTATTGAAATTTATCTTGAATATATTAAGAAAATGCAAGAGATGGGAATTACAATTTTTAGTTTTGCTGAAAGCATTTTGGATATAAAATTATTTGGACCAAGAGAAGTAGAAAATTATGTGGATGATTTTTTGCTTAAATTTTTAAAAGAAATAAGAATTTTGCAAAAAGAAAATCCATTTACCTTTCATCTTTGTCCAAAATCAAGCCTTATCCTTGTTGATTTAGAAAAGGCGGAATTTTTTCCTATTGAATATGAAAGTCCTAAAAAATATATAGATATTTTATATGAAAATAAGACATTGCTTGGAGATAGGTGTTTGAATTTGGCAGATAAAAAATTTAAAAGTGTAAATAAAATAATTTTGAAGGAGGAATAGATGACTAGTCAAAAAGAATATCTTGATAAAATGGCAGAAATGGTTGTTGAAATGGAAGATGAGGAAATAGGAGATTTGTGCCGTGAGTATTTAAAAGAAGGTTATGATCCAGAGGAAGCTATTTTTAATGGACTAATTAAGGGGATGAATGAAGTTGGAAGACTTTTTGAAGAGGAAGAATATTTTATTTCAGACTTATTAATTTGTTCGGATGCTATGTATAACGGCATTGATGTTTTGAAAGAAAAAATTGAAAGCTACGGAGAAAATAACCTTGCCACAGCTGTTATTGGAGTTGTTGAAGGCGATACTCATGATATTGGGAAAAATCTTGTGAAATTGATGCTTGAAGTTAATGGTTTTAAAATGATTGATTTGGGCAAGGATGTTCCTTGTGAAAAATTTGTTGATGAGGCAATCAAAAATGATGCTCAATTTATTATGATGTCAACACTTATGACAACGACTATGGCAAATATGAAAAAAGTAATTGATATTTTAAATGAAAGAAATATTCGCGACCAATTTATTGTAATGGTTGGTGGCGGTCCAGTTTCTGAAAGTTTTGCAAAAGATATTGGAGCTGATGCCTACAGTGAAAATGCAAATGAGGCAGTAAAGGTTGCAAAAAGTTTAATTAAAAATCATGAAAATTGAAATTGAAAATTTGAATAAAATTATTGATTCAAAAGGAAAAAATATCCTAGAAAGTCTACTTGAAAATAATATAAAAATCGATAATTTTTGTAACGGCAAGGGGACTTGTGGAAAATGTAAAATTAAAATTTTAAAGGGAAGTCTTAATCCAATCACATCTTTAGAAAAATCTTTGTTAAGCGATGATGAGATAAATTCAGGGATTCGACTAGCTTGCCTAAGTTTTCCTAAAACTGACCTTAAAATTAAAACTATCAGCAATTTTCTAGATTTTAAAATTTTGGACTTAGGGGAAATTCCTGATTTTAAAATGAAATTTCATGAAGGTTTTGGTCTTTGTCTTGATATTGGGACTACAAGTCTTGCAATCTACTTGGTTGATTTATCAACTGGGGAAATTATAGATAAAAATTCTTCTATAAATTCTCAGGTAAAATATGGACTTGACGTCATGACAAGAATTAGTTTTGAATATGAAAATGAAAATGGTAAAAATTTACTTCAAGAAGAAATTATAAAAAGTATCAATAATTTAATTGATGAGCTTGTAAATAAAAACGAAATTGAAAGAAGTCAAATTAAAAAACTTGTAATTGGAGCAAATACTACCATGCTTCACATGCTAGTAGGCGAAGATGTGAAATCTTTTGGGAAATTTCCTTACAAGGCAAAATTTTTAAATTCTTTAAAAATTAATTCCAAAGACCTTGGTCTTAATATTTCTGCAAAAATTTATACTCTTCCAAATGTTTCAGCTTTTGTTGGAAGTGATATTGTAGCAGGGGTATATTTGACGGATTTAAAAAATCAAAAAAATACACTTTTTATCGATATTGGAACAAATGGAGAGATAGTTTTAAAAACAAAGGATAAACTTTACGCAACGTCAACTGCGGCAGGTCCCGCCCTTGAGGGGATGAATATTTCTTGTGGCATGCGAGCAGAAAGCGGGGCTATTGACTCAGTAAAAATTCAAGATGAAAATATAAAATTTTCTACAATAGACAATAAAAAGCCCGTAGGAATTTGTGGGAGTGGACTTTTAAGTTTAGTAGCTCAAATCATTGAGAAAGATTTTGTAAATAAAAGAGGAAGGATTTTAGATCCAGAAAAATTAGAAAAAGATGATTATAGGAAAAATTTTATAAGAGAAGATGAAAATAAAAAAAGAATTATAATTTTAGATTCAAAGGAAAATATTTATATAAGTCAAAAAGACATTAGGCAGGTTCAGCTTGCAAAAGGAGCAATTTTATCAGGATTTTTAATTCTTCTTGAAAAAGAAAATATAAATATAGAAGATTTAAATTCTGTAATAATAGCAGGTGGCTTTGGAAGTCATCTAAAAAAAGAAGATTTGACAGGCGTTGGCATCTTGCCAAAAAAAGTAGAAGAAAAGATAAGATATGTTGGAAATTCTTCCCTAATCGGAGCCTATATGGCATTGATGAATGAAGATATTATTAAAGAAATGGAAGATTTAGCCCAAAATATAGCTTATTTGGACCTTGCAACAAGTAAAAATTATGAAAGAAAATTTGCGAAAGCAATGCAATTTTAAGGAGAAAAAAATGAAAAATTTCAAAAAATTATTAACAGTTCTTACCCTAACAACTTTAACCCTAACTTCATGTGGGGATAGAAATGAAGAAAAAAATTCTAACAATTCAAATCCAACAAGCATAGTAAGCGTTGAGTCTAGCGAAAAAGAAGAGGTCACAAATGTAAGTATTTTAATTAAAGATACAGTAAATGAAAAAGAAATTTTAAAAGAAGAGGGAAAAATTGATAAGGATGGTCTTCAAAAATATCTTGAAGAAAATCACAAGGCAAAATTTGAAGACGGAATGATGACAGAACTTGAAGGAATAAAACAAGACAAAGAAAAAAATCAATACTGGATGTATTATGTAAATGGAGAAATGGCTGAAGTTGGAATTGGCGATTACCTTCCAAAAGAAAATGACCAAATAGAATTTAGATTTGAACAAATGTAGATGGATACAAAAAAACTTACAAGACTTGCAAGTCTTTGTGCGATTTGTGTAATCACAAGGATATATTTAAAATTAATTCCAAATGTCCAAATCTTATCTGATATAATTTTAATTCTTGCAATAAATGGAAAGCTTGACGAATCTTTGATTGTAAATGCGACTACTATGATCATAACAAGTTTTTTTCTAGGTTTTGGCTACTGGGTTATATTTCAAGTTTTGGATTTTGGAATTTTGGGAATTTCAAATTTTATTTTATTTAATAAAATAAAAATCAAAAGAACAAAAATAAATAAGGCAATTGCTCTAGGGCTTTCTGGATTTATTTATGGATTTTTGATTACTATAATGCAAGTCTTATTTATGAGTGGCAATATTTTTACTTTTTTTGGACTTTATGCTGGATCAATTCCTTTTGATATTAACCACATGGTTGGAAATATTGTAATATATATTTTTCTTATCTTTAGGCTTGAAAAATATATTATGGGAGAAAAGCATTTTAAAAATTAAGGAGAGATGATGGATAAAATAAAACTTCAAAAAGAAATTTCAAATTATAAACCAGAAATGACTTCAGATGAAAGATTAAAAGCCTATTTTAAAGGAGAGCGAGTTGACCATTTGCCATTTAATCTCATGAGCCTTGATATGGCCTATGGAATGAATTTGGGATATACATTGAAAGAAACAGACCAAATTGAAAATTTAATAAAAATTATTAAAAAAAGATGCCAAGAATACAAGGTGTATGGAATTTCTGAAGGTTTAAATCTTAGAGCTATGGGCTATGCCCTTGGTTCAAGTGGAATTTTTCCGGAAAATGATATAGACCATGTCGAAAAATATTTGTTGGAAGATGAAATTGATATGAATTTATTAGAAATGCCAGATCCCTACAAGAATAAATTTTTAAAAAGAAAAATTGACAATGCAAGAAGGCTCAAAGAAAGTTTCCCAGACCATAAAATTTCTACTTTTGTAGCGGGACCTATGACTGTTCTTTCAGCTTTAAGACCTATTGAAAAACTTTTGAGAGATTTGAGAAAAAATCCTCAAGGAGTAAAAAAATTATTAGATTTTGTTTTAGAGGCAAATATGAAATGGATTGAAGTTTTTAACAAAGAATTTGGAGATGTGGGAGTGATGATTGCAGATCCAGTTTCTTGTGACGATATTTTAAGTCCAAAACAAGTAAAAGAATTTTCATTTCCATATTTAAAAGAATTGACCGATAGAATTTATAAGGTAAATAATATCAAGGCAAATCTTCATATTTGCGGTCACACAAAAAGGCAATGGGAAAATCTTACAAATTTACAAATTGGATCATTTAGTGTTGATAATTGTCATGACCTTAGTGAATGTAAAGAAATAATTCAAGATAAATTGTCCTTAATGGGAAATGTTCCGCCGGTTGATGTAATGAGAAATGGTAGTGTTGAAGATGTAATAAATTCTGTAAAATCTTGTATAAAAAAAGGTGCGGATAATAAAATGGGATTTATATGTGCAACAGGTTGTGCAACTCCTGCAAATAGTCCAAAAGAAAATTTGGATGCCTTTGTCTATGCAGTTCAAAAATACGGAAAAGATGCAAAAATCGGAGAAATTCCACAAGCTGTGTGGGAAGATTAATGGGAGGATTTATGAACAAAGAAGAACTTAAAGAAGAGATGAAAAATTATAAACCAGAAATCACTTCGTCAGAAAGAATATCTAAATATTTAAGTGGCGAAAGAGTTGACCACATTCCCTTTGCAATTATGAGTACAAATAGAATTATTGCAAATCATCTAAATTATACAATCAGCGATATGGAAGATGTGGATAAATTATCAGATATTGTCCAATACAAATACGATAATTATAAAATTGTTGGCTTAACAGAAGAATTAAGTTTGAGATCAATGGGCCATGCTGTTGGTTCAAAATTAATTTTTCCAGAAGATGATATTGATTATATAGAAGAATTTGTAATGGAAGAAAAACTCGATATGGATTTAATTGATTTGCCAGATCCTTATACAAATGAAGTTTTGGCTCCAAAATTAGAAAGAGCAAGAATCCAAAAAGAAAGATTTCCAAATATGGCAATCGAAACAGAAATTCCAGGGCCGATAACAACAGCAGCCGCTATTAGACCAATTGAAAAACTTTTGAGAGATTTGAGAAAAAATCCCCAAGGAGTAAAAGAATTATTAGATTTTTGTTTTGAAGCAAATATGAAATGGGCGAAAGCTTTCAAAAAAGAATTTGGTCCAACAAGTGTCATGGTTGTAGACCCAGTTGGTTGCGATGATATTTTAAGTCCAAAGCAAGTAAAAGAATTTTCTTTGCCATATTTGAAAAAACAATTGAGTGCTTATTACGAATTAAATGGAATTAAGGCAAACTTACATATTTGCGGTCACACAAAAAAACAATGGAAATATTTTAAAGATTTGGACATAGATTTTTTCTCAGTTGATAATTGTGAAGATTTAGAAGAATGTAAAAAAGAAATTGAAGATAAATTAATTGTTGTAGGAAATATTCCTCCAGTAGAAGTAATGCGCTATGGATCAATTGATGATGTAATAGAATCAGTGAAAACTTGCATAAAAAAAGCAGCTGATGCAAAATGTGGATATATAGCAGCAACTGGTTGTGGTTCTCCTGTAAAAACTCCAATAGAAAATTTGGATGCCTTTATTTATGCAATAAATAAATACGGAAAAAATGCAAAATTAGGAGAAATGCCAGAAGCTATAAACGAATAAAAAATTATAAAAATGAGCCAAAAATTTCTAACAAAAATTTAAGGCTCATTTTTTGTCTATCAAAAATATAAAAAAATTTTTATTTGAAAATTTATTTTTAATTTTCAAACAAATCCAGATATTTTTCGTATCCTTCTTCTTTTAATTTCTTTTTTGGAATAAATCTAAGGCTTGCGCCGTTTATGCAATATCTTAGTCCGCCTTTTTCTTTTGGGCCGTCAGGAAAAACATGACCTAAGTGTGAATTTGCATTTTTGGATTTTACTTCTGTTCTTATCATTCCATGAGATAAGTCCTCATTTTCTTTTATATTATTTTCTAGTGGCTTTGTAAAAGAAGGCCAGCCACAACCTGAATCAAACTTATCTAAAGATGAAAATAAAACCTCTCCGCTAATTATATCTACATAAATTCCATCCTTATAAAAATCATTGTAGATACTAGAAAAAGGTTTTTCTGTGTAAGATTTTTGAGTAACCTCATAAGATAATTTAGAAATCTTATTGAGTTTATCTTTTTTTATTTTCTCATCCATAATATCCCCCTTACAAATATTTTACTAATTTATAATAATTTAGGCAATAATTTTATTTACTTTTAAAATGAATTAATTAGTGATACAATATTTTCAATAATAATGAAAAATGGAGATAAATTATGGGGAAAAATATTATAGCAGACCATGCCAAATGGCCTAGACTTGAAGATGCAATTTTTAAAATTAGCGGAGAGTGTAAAAAAGCAATAGCAAAAAAAGGAAAAGATAAAATTATAAATTCCACTTTGGGAACATTAATTGATGATGATGGAAATATTATTGCCTTTGATAGCGTTTATGATACTTTAAAAAATATGGACAAAAAAGATATAGCGAGCTATGGAGCGATAGAAGGCGACAAAGAATTTTTGGATTTAGTAATTGAAAAATGTTTTGGAGCTTATAAACCAAAAGGATTTATAAAATCAGTTGCAACAGCTGGAGGAAGTGGAGCAGTAAGACATACGATTTGGACTTTATCAGGAGTTGGCGATTATGTAATTTGCCCGAATTGGTATTGGCCAGCTTACGCCACAATGTGCGAAGAATACAATAGAGAATTTTTAAATTATGAATTTTTAAATGAAAATTTTGAATTTAATTTAAAAGAATTTACAAAAGCCTTGGATTTTTCTTTAGAAAAAAAAGATAGGGTAGTGTGTGTATTTAATTCGCCTGCAAATAATCCGACAGGATTTTCAATTGAAGATTCTATGTGGGATAAAATTTTAAAAATAATAAAAGATAGAGCGGTTGATGGAAAATATATTACGATTTTATTAGACGTTGCCTACATTGAATTTGCTGGAGATGGAAGTCAAAAGAAATTTTTCCAAAAATTTGGAGATTTGCCAGAAAATATTATCACAACAGTTGCCTATTCAATGAGTAAATCCTACACAGCTTATGGACTAAGGTCAGGAGCTTGTATAATTGTTTCATCAAACGAAGAAATTGCAAATCAAGTTTTTGATTCAATGAAACATTCAAACAGGGCGATTTGGTCAAACATAACTCATGCAGGAATGAATATCTTGGTAGATTTAGAAAAGGATGAAAAAAAGAAAAAATCCTACGAAAAAGAATTAGAATTTTACAGAATAATGCTTGAAAAAAGAGCCAAAGCCTTCACAAAAAATTCAAAAAAAGTAGGACTTGTAACACTTCCATATTTTGGAGGATTTTTCATATCAATTCCTTGCAAAAATTCTAAAAAAATCGCAGAAAAATTAAAAGAAAAAGATATGTATATAGTTGCAAACAAAGAAGGATTAAGATTTGCAGTATGTGCAGTAAGCGAAAAAAAATGTAAAATTTCTCCAAAGATTATAAAAGAAGTGATAGATGAGATAAATAATTAAAAAAGTTTAAAAAAATATAATGATTTATGCAAAAAAAATAGACCACGATGGTCTATTTTTTTACATATTTTTAATCAATTCAAAAAGCTCAATGGCTGCGGATCTTGGGCCTTCAAATTGCATGTTGTTAAGTCCTAGTTGGGTTTTTATTGTTCCTACTTTTACTTTATTTTCAAATAAGTTATCAAAATATTTATCTAACAATTTATCACATTCTTCTCTTTTTTGAACTGGGCCAAATGGATTTGCAAAATATGTTTGAACAAGTCCTGTTTCTGTTGTTGTTCCTTTGGCAAGTCTTGCACCTCTTTTGAAAACTCTTAGGGCTTCTTCTTTTGTATTAAAAATTTCTATTGAATCACATCCATCAAGAACTGCTGAATAGTTGTCAGCGTATAGGAAAAAGTCGACTTCATAGCCTAAATTTATTTCATCAAAAGATGCAACTGGCATTATTAATCTTGAATTTACTTTGTCGGGATTCATAAAAATTGACCTGTCGATTTGTTTGAAGGCGTAACCTGCATCAAGGTCATCAAGTCTTACAAAGGCTCCAATTTCTGTTCCATAAGCATAAACTTTATTATTTTTAATTCTAAATGAACCCATATCATCAAATACAATTGTCATTTCTTTTATATAGTCTTTGGCAAGTGATCTGAATGCTTCTATTGATTCGCTTTTTCCTGCTCCGCTATCGCCAAGAATTACAATATTTACAGTTTTATTATTTTGCAAAACTACAGAAAGTCCTGCACCATGAATTGGCAAATATTCTTTTTTAATATTTATTACGTTATTTAAAGTAAGGACCATTTTTTTCAAATAACCAAAATAATCAATTTTATCAGAGTATGCAATGTAGCCTACATATAATTTATTTTCCTTATCATAATAAAAAGAATTTTTTCTTTCGCCTTCATCTTTTGGTCCATAAATATAAATTGCATCTGGAGCTTTTTCTTCAATTTCTTTGACATCAGCTAATTCAAAAAGGTTTGATGCAGAAACCCCATGTGTTAATAAATCTCTGTGGAAATATATAAAAATTAAATTATCGCCAACTTTTGCTGGATAACAGAAAAAGTGTGGATAATTTATATTTGTATTTAAAATTGGATTTTCATAAACTTCTTCAAAAACCCCATCTCTCTTGTTTGATTTTGTATAAGTTATATAAGGAGTTTCAATCATAACTTGAGTTATAAATGGAATTTTATTTAAATCTTTATAAATTTCTGGATAATTTTTATTAAATTGCCTAATCATAATAGACGCATCGGCAGCTGCTGGGACTTGCCTATAAACCTTTGGCCATTCTCCAAGAATTGACATTTCAATTCGCCTGTAGGCTTGAAGAATCATATTTTTTAATTTTTCATTTATTTCAACAAAATTTACAACTCCAACTCCTCTAGAATTCTCATTTTGTTGTATTATTGAATATCTTTCAAGATTTCTCCAATAATTATAAAATTCCTCAACGATTTTTAGTAAGCCATCTTTTTCCTTATTCAAATTGTGATATTTATTAATTTTTGATGAAACTTCATCAATATTCATAACTGTCAAAAGTTTCAAAATATCAGTTAGCTCTCTTGCAAGAGAATCAACAGATGAATTTATAAAAAACTGTTCAATATAAGCATATACTCTTGTCGAATCCTTTTTGTGATAATTTATAAAACATTTTGTCAAATCAAGAAAGGATTCACTATTTAAAAGTTCATTTACATCATTAAAAAATTGTTCGGATAAATTTAATATGGCTTTGTTGCCTGTAATCGAAAATTCTTTGCTCATTTTATCTCTCTTTCTTTACTCTTTTCTATTTTTATTAATAATTTTTATTAATTATATATCAAATCCCCATCTAAAACAAGAAAAAAAGATTCTTTGTAAGAACATTCATCAAAAACATTTAATAAGTTCTTACAAAAAATCTCATTTTAAAATTACAAATTTATTTTTTTATTTTCCTATAAATATAATAAGAATAAATAAAGGAAAATAAAGTTGAAATTACTAGACTGGCTATAAAAATATAAAAGCAAATATTTAAAGAAAATGATAAGGATGTAAGTGAAATAATTCCGCTAAAGAAAAATAAAATCCCTGCAAATTTTTGAGTTTTTTTCCACACTAAATCATCTTCCATAGCCCAAGATGTCCTAAATCCCATTGTATAATTTCTTTTTATTTTTGGCATAAAAATTCCGCTAATTGCTACAAGCAAAGAAAAAAGCCCAAGTAAAATTCTGCCGACATCAATATTATCATTAAATGTTTTCCAAATAGTCAAACTTACAATAAGAAAATTTAAAATCGGAATAAATAATAAAAAAATGTGCTTATAATTTTTGTCGTGTTTGTCAGATTTTGGATCAAGGCTAATGATAAGAAAAAGCGCCAGATAAAGCAAAATCATAAAAGTAATTACAAACAACAAAGCATTAGTTTTATTTGTATAAAAATTAGAATTTGCATACAAATCATAATGAATTGGAATTCTTACCGGAAGTCTATCATAAAAAATAATTGCTATTATTATAGATAAAATAAAAATAATCGTTGCAAAAATTAAATTTTTTTTATTTTCTTTCAAAAAATCCACCTACCTTTCTACTTTAATTAATATCATTATATTAAATTTGTTTGTAAAAGTATATAAGTTTAAAAATTTAAAGATAAAATTATTTTGTTTTTTATTTTTAAATGCTATAATAATTATGTATGCGAAACAAGAAAGGAATATTATGAAAGAATATGATGTTGTTGTAGTAGGCAGCGGCGCTAGCGGATCTTTTATGGCCTACGAATTTACTAAATTAAATTCAGATAAAAAAGTTTGTGTAATAGATGCAGGAAGAAAAGTAAAAGCTAGAAAATGTCCTATATCAGAAGGAAAAGTTAATTCTTGTATAGGATGCAATCCTTGTAATATAATGTATGGATTTGGAGGAGCAGGAACTTTATCAGATGGAAAATATAATATAACAACCAATTTTGGTGGAGATTTACATAATTATATTGGAGAAGATAAGGCTCTTAAATTGATGGAGTATGTGGATTCTGTTCTTATGAATTTTGATAAGGGAGATGCTACACTTTATTCAACAGAAAATACAGGATTAAAAAGTGAATGTCTAAAAAATGATTTGCATTTATTAACAGCAAAAGTTCGTCATTTTGGTACAGAAAGAAACAGAGAAATTTTACAAAAAATATACGATTATGTAAAAGATACTGTAGATTTTGAATTTATGACAAAAGTTATAAGTGTAGATTTTGAAGACGGATATTATTTTGTAAAAACAGACAAAAACGAAATAATAAAATGTAAATATTTAGTTCTTGCTGCTGGAAGATCTGGTTCAAAATGGATTTCAGATACTTGCCAAGAATTTGATGTAGAAATGAAAAAAAATAGGGTTGATATTGGAGTTCGTGTAGAAGTTCCAGCAGAAATTTTCAAACACATAACAGATAAAGTTTATGAAGCAAAAATTGTTTATCAAACAAAACAATATAACGATCTTGTAAGAACATTTTGTATGAATCCTTATGGAGAAGTTGTAACAGAAAATACAAATGGAATTATGACTGTGAACGGTCACTCTTATGCAAACCCAGAACTTAGAACAGAAAATACAAATTTTGCTCTTTTGGTTACAAATAAATTTACAGAACCATTTAAAGATTCAAATGAATATGGCGAATCAATTGCAAGAGTTTCAAATATGCTCGGTGGTGGAGTATTGATGCAAAGATTTGGAGATCTTGTAAAGGGAAGAAGATCATCAGAAAGAAGAATGAAAAAATCTTTCCTAAGACCAACCTTAAATGCAACAGCTGGAGATTTGTCTTTAGTTATGCCAAAAAGACAATTAGATGACATAATAGAAATGATTTATGCTCTTGATAAAATTGCTCCAGGCATGGCAAATGACGATACACTTTTATATGGAATAGAAGTTAAATTTTATAATTCAGTTGTAGAAGTTAATGAAGAATTTGAAACAAGTCAAAAAAATCTATTTTGTCTAGGCGATGGATCAGGAGTAACACATTCCTTATCACAAGCTTCAGCATCAGGAGTTGAAATGGCAAGAATTTTAAATGAAAGAGCTTAATAATTTTAAATTTTGATTTAAAAAAATTTGATTTTAAAATTAAATTTTCAAATAAAAATATTTGACAAAAAATATAAATTCTTGTATTATAACAAAAGAGAGTTAAAGAAGTACCCACTACTCACCTGCCGACAATTTGTTTTCAGGTTACAATCTCTTGTTAGAAAATTTTTCTAATTATATTTTGTATTTTAATGGGTACTTTGAGTGCCCATTTTTTTATTTGAATATTTTGGAGGTAACATTATAAAAGATTTAAAAATTAATGACGAAATTAGAGACAATAAGCTTAGACTTATAGACGAAGACGGATCACAAATTGGAGTTGTATCAAAAGATGAAGCTTTGGATATTGCTTATGATAAACAATTGGATCTAGTATTAATGTCACCAAATGCTAAGCCACCAGTTGCAAGAATTATGGATTATGGGAAGTTTAAATACGACCAAGAGAAAAAAGCTAAAGAAAATAAGAAAAAACAAAAAACAACTCAAACAAAAGAAACAAGATTTAGCTTAAATATCGAAGATCATGACCTAGCAACCAAGGCTAATCAAACAAAGAAATTTCTTAACAACGGAGACAAGGTAAAAGTCTCATTAAGATTTAAAGGTAGAGAATTGGGTCATAAAAACTTAGGCTATGATGTATTAGATAAATTTATGGAATTTGTTGGAGATTGTGCACAAGTTGATAAGAAACCAGCAATGGAAGGAAGATCACTTGTACTATTCATTTCACCAAAGACAGAAGAAAAATAGGAGGCAAATATGGCTAAGAACAAAATCAAAACAAAAAGAGCAGCTGCAAAAAGATTTAAAGTTACAGGCAGTGGAAAAATAAAAAGACACAAAGCTTATAAGGGACACCTTACAGCTAAAAAAACACCAGCAAGAAAAAGAAGATTAAGAAAATCTACAATGGCATCTAAAGGCGATACAAAAAATATCAAAAGATTATTAAATATCTAATAGGAGGAAACAATGGCAAGAGTAAAAAGAGCATTAAACGCTAAAAAAAGACATAAAAAAGTTCTTAAACAAGCTAAAGGTTACTACGGTTCAAAATCATTACTTTTCAAAACTGCAAACCAAGCAGTAATGAAATCTTTACAATATGCATTCATTGGAAGAAAAAGAAGAAAAAGAGATTTTAGAAAATTATGGATTGCAAGAATAAATGCAGCAGCAAGAGCAAATGGAACAAGCTATTCTAAATTAATGGGAAATCTTAAAAAAGCAAATATAGATATTAATAGAAAAATGCTTGCAGAAATTGCTGTATCAAATCCAGAAGAATTTACAAAATTAGTAGAATTAGCTAACCAAGCAGCTTAATGATAATAAAATCAGAATCTAACGAAAAATATAAGTATTTAAATAAATTAAAAAAGAAGAAATACAGGAAAAAGTTTAATTCTTTCATAATCGAATCAATAAAAATTGTAGAACAAATTCCAAAAGACTTTGAATGCGAGTTTGTTTTTGTAAATGAAGATATGAAAGATTATGAAACTAATTTTAAAAAGATAGTTTTTTCAAATAAATTATTTGATAAGCTATCTTTACTGGAAAATCCTGAAGGTGTTTCAGCTTGTTTGAAAATAAAAAATCAAAAAGAAATTTCTTCTGATAAAATTTTACTTTTAGACCATATACAAGATCCAGGAAATCTTGGCACAATCATAAGAAGTGCTGAGGCATTTTCTTTTAAGGATATAATTTTATTAAATTCTTGTGTAGATATATACAACGAAAAAACAATTAGAGCAAGTATGGGTTCTATATTTAGGTTAAATTTTATCGAAGTCGAAATAAATGATTTAAAAGATTTGTTAGATAAAAATTATAAACTGGTTTTGGCAGATATGAATGGAAAATCAGTAGATTATTACAAATCTTGTGATAAAATAATATTAGCAATAGGAAACGAGGCTAATGGAATTAGTAAATCTTTAAAAGGTTTATCAAATGATTTTGTGTCCATAAAAATGGATGGAAGAATCGAATCATTAAATGCGGCAATTGCTGCATCAATATTGATGAATAATTTTAGCCAAAGCGGATAAAAGCTATACTATCCAAGCAAAGCAAGTGGTAGATGATGAGAGGCCACCTTGTAACGGTATAGTAATTCCCCGCCTAGCTTTGATACGAATTAAGTAGTTGAGACGGTAATGCGTTATAATTATTGAGTGGATTATTACAATCAAATTAGGTGGTACCGCAGATTATTCTGTCCTTTTATAGGGCAGTTTTTTTGTACCAAAATTTAAAGGAGAAAAGATGAAGGAAAAATTAGAAGCCTTGGTTAAAGAAGCGACTGAGGCAATTGAAAAAAGTGAAGATTTAAAATCTCTTGATGATTTAAGAGTTAAATATCTTGGTAAAAAAGGTGAAATTACTTCTTTAAAGAAAAATATTTCAAAATTACCAAATGAAGAAAAGCCGATGGCTGGTAAGTTAATAAATGAAATATCAAAAGAAGTTGAAGAAAAATTAGAAAAAAGAAAAGAAGAAATTAAAAAAATTCTTCTTGATAAAAAAATAAAAGAAGAAAAAATTGATGTAACTGCAAATTTTGATCTCTATTCTAGCGGACATTTTTCAGTTATAAATCAAACAATGGCAGAGCTTGAAGAAATTTTTCAAAATATGGGCTTTGACGTTGTAGAAGGACCAGAAATTGATACAGTAAAAAATGTTTTTGACGATTTAAATTCTCCAAAAAATCACCCATCAAGATCACTTTCTGACACTTTTTATATAAATGAAAATACACTTCTTCGTCCTCACACATCAAGTATGCAAATTCGTGTGATGAATGAAGGGAAACTTCCAATAAAAATGGTTTCAGCTGGAAGAGTTTTTAGAAATGATGAAGTAGATGCAACTCACTCTCCAATGTTTCATCAATTGGAATGTTTAGTTGTTGATGAGAATGTATCACTTGCAAATTTAAAAGCAACTCTTGAAACTTTTATAAAAGAAATGTTTGGCGATGAAATGAAAATGCGTTATCGTCCTCATCATTTTCCATTTACAGAACCATCTTTAGAAGTTGATGTAACTTGTCCGATTTGTGGTGGCAAGGGATGTCCTGCTTGTTCAAATACAGGTTGGTCAATGGAACTTTTGGGTGGAGGAATGGTTCATCCAAATGTATTAGAAAATTGTGGAATAGATAGTGAAAAATATACTGGTTTTGCCTTTGGTCTTGGAGTTGATAGAATTGCCATGGTTAAGTACGGACTAGATGATATTAGATTACTATTTGATAATGACAAAAGATTTATTGAGCAATTCTAGGAGGGATTATGTTAGTACCTTTAATTTGGCAAAATGATTATATAAAATTAGACGAAGATTTAAAAACAATTACAGACAGATTATCAGAGACAGGATCACACGTAGAAAGTGTAAATTTTATTTCTGATAAACTAGATGGACTTGTTGTAGGAAAAGTTTTAAAACAAGAAAAACACCCAAATGCCGACAAATTATTTGTCCTTACAATTGATGTTGGAGAAGAAATTACTATAGTAACTTCTGCAAAAAATACAAAAGAAGGCGACTATCTTATAGTAATTAAATCAGGATCAGAAATTAACGGACAAAAAATTGATGACCATGAATTTTTTGGAATTGTAAGTCAAGGAATGCTTACATCATACAAAGAAATAGGTTATGATGATTCAGTTATTGAAAAAAAATCGAAGGATGGAGTTATAGTTTTATCTGGAGAATTTAAACCAGGCACTCCTGCTGTTGAAGTTTTATTTTCAAATACTCCAGTAATTGAATATGAAATTACTCCAAATAGACCTGATTGTCTTTCAATTATTGGAATGGCAAGAGAATCTGCTGCATCTTTTGATAAAAAAATTACTTATCCATCATTAGAATATCCAACAGTTTCTGATAAAAAAGAAGATTACTTTAATGGGATTGAAATCAAATCAAAAAATTGTAAAAGATTTACAGGAAGAATTATTAAAAATGTAAAAGTTGGCGAATCTCCTCAATGGCTTAAAAATTGTTTGATGCTTGCTGGAATGAGACCTGTAAATAATGTTGTAGATATTACAAATTTTGTAATGCTTGAAACAGGTCAACCCCTTCACGCTTACGATCTTGAAACTTTACACGATAGAAAAATTATTGTAAGAGATGCTAATGACGGAGAGATTATTAAAACTCTTGACGGAGAAGAAAGAAAATTAAATGAAGAAGTTTTGGTAATTTCTGATGGGAAAGAAGCAATCGGCCTTGCTGGAATTATGGGCTCAATGGATAGTGAAATTACAGAAAATACAAAAACTATTCTTCTTGAATCAGCTAATTTTGATTCTGATAATATTAGAAAATCTTCTAAGTTTTTAAATTTAAGATCTGAGGCATCATCAAGATTTGAAAAAGAAATTTCTGTAGAAAATGCAGATTTTGCATCAAAAAGAGTTATGAAACTAATAACAGATCTTGGAATTGGTGAAGTTTTAGAAGATTATTTTGATGAAGGAATAAAAGAAAGCCCAGAAAACAAAGTAAAACTTAGAATTTCTAGATTAAATTCTTTAATTGGAAAAGATTTTTCAAAAGATGATGCGATTTCTTATTTAAAATCTTTGGAATTTGATATTGAAGATATTGATGATGACACAATTGAAGCAAATATTCCAAATTTCAGAATGGATATTTCAATTGAGGCAGATTTAATCGAAGAAGTTGCAAGACTTTACGGTATGGGAAAAGTTGAGTCAAAACCACTTTATTCATCATTACAAAGAGGAGAAAAAACTCCTATGAGATTATTGAAAGATGAATTAAAAAATAATTTATTTGGACAAAAATTCTCAGAAATTACAACCTATTCTTTTATTTCTCCAAGAGATTATGATAAATTGTTGGTTGATGAAAATTCAAAATTAAGGGATTATATAAAAATTATAAATCCTTTGGGAGAAGATTATTCTGTAATGAGAACAACCCTTCTTTCAAATATGCTTGATACTTTTTATAAAAATATTTCCAAAAAACAAAATGATTTGAGATTTTATGAAATTGGAACTGCTTTTATTAAAGATGGGGCTGATCTTCCAGAAGAAAAACAATATTTGACTATGGGTCTTTATGGAGATTATTCTTTTTATGATTTGAAAGATTTCTTTATTAAGTCTATGAAAAAAACTGGTTTTTATGGTTTTAGATTTGAAACTGAAGAAAATATTAAAACTTTCCACCCAGGAAGATGTGCAAATATTTATCTTGATGGAGAAAAAATTGGTATTATGGGACAAATTTCCTATGAAGTTATGGAAGAATTTAAAATCAAAAATCCAGCCTTGGCACTTGAAATTGATCTTTCTATGATTAAGGATAAAAAAATCGACCAAGTAAAATACAAGGCTCTTTCAAAATTCCCATCAATTTTACGTGATTATTCATTTACTTGTGATAGGAATGTAGAAAGTCAAATGATTGAAGATATAATTATTTCAAGAGCAAATGGCTTGGTAAGAAATATAGAAATTTTTGATATTTATACTGGAAGTCAAATTGATCATGGACAAAAATCTATTTCTTACAAGGTAGCTTATGGAAAAAATAATGGAACTTTAAAAGATGAAGAAGTAGAAAAAATTGAAAAAGAATTTTTAGAAGATTTAAGTAAGGAAAATATAAACTTGCGTAGTTAGGAGTTAAAGTGGCAGATAATAAAATTGTTGTTAATATTGCTGGCATGGACTACACTTTGATAAGTGATCAAGATGAAAATCAAATTGAACAAATAGCAGCTTATGTCGACAAAAAAATAAGAGAAATCGACAATGACAAGCTAACTCGTGAAAATCAATTGGTTTTGGCATCTTTAAATATTGCTGATGAAATGTATAAACTTTTGATAAAGCACAAAAATTTAAGAAAAGAAGCCGAAGAGCCAATCGAAAATTATCCAAAAATAAAAGAAGCCTATGAAGATTTGGAAGAAGAAAATCAACTTATAAAAGATGATTTTGAAAAATCCAAAAAAGATTTTATGGAATCTATGAAAAAAATTGATGAATTAAATTCTACAATCAATAGGCTAAATGATGAAATTGACAAAAAAAATAAAATAAATAAATCCAAAGATGAAAATCTTCAAAAATTAAGAGAAAATCTTATTTCTTTGCAAGAAGAAAATTTAGATTTACAAAAAGAAAATGAAGATTTGAAAAGAGATTTATAATGAGAGAAGTTGAAATATTAGCTCCTGTTGGAAAAATGTCCATGCTATATGCTGGGCTTTCTGCAGGGGCTTGCAGTTTTTATTTAGCCTTGGACGATTTTGGGGCAAGAGCCTACGCCAAAAATTTCTCCCTAGAAAACATAGAAGAAGTTATTGATTATGTTCATTTATTTGATAAGAAAGTTTTTATAACTATAAATACTCTTATTAAAGATGAAGAAATTGATAAGGCGATTTTTTATATTGAAAAACTTTTTGAATACGGAGCTGATGCGATTTTGATCCAAGATATTGGTCTTTATTCTTTGGTTAAAGATATAAATGAAAATGCAAAGCACAAATTAGAATTTCACGCTTCAACCCAAATGGCAATAAAAGATTGCGATGGAGCTCTTGCTGCGAAAAAACTTGGTTTTGACAGGGTGGTTGTTGCAAGAGAAACTGAAATTGATGAGATAGAAAAAATTTGCAAACTAGATATTGATACAGAAGTTTTTGTTCATGGATCTCTTTGCGTTTCTTTTTCTGGAGAATGTTTGATGTCATCATATCTTGGAAAAAGATCCGCAAACAGGGGTAGGTGTGCAGGAATTTGTAGAAAAAAATATCAGCTTATAAATGACGGAAAAGTTTTGGGAGAAGATTACTATCTTTCAATGAAAGATTTATCAACCATAGATTTTACTGAAGATTTGATAAAGGCTGGAGTTGATTCCTTAAAAATTGAAGGACGTATGAAAACTGATGAGTATGTTTATAATTCTGTAAAAAATTATAGGCAAAAGTTAGAGAAAAACTCTTATGATAAGGACCAATTAAGAGATATTTCAAATAGGTCTTACACAAATGGATTTATTTTTGGTCAAAAATCTTCCTACCTTGCTCTTGAAAATGAAAATAAACACAGAGAAATTGGCGAAGTTTATGAAAAAAATGGTAAGAGATTTTTTAAATCAAATTCAAATTTGATAAAAGAATCAATTCTTCAAGTTACAACTGTAAAAAATAGAAAACTTCCCTTGACCTTGACAGAGGATTTGAAAAAAAATCAAGAATTGGAATTAAAAGATTTTAAAGATGCAAAATTAGGTTCTAAAATTTATCTTCTTTCTTCAAAAATATTAAGAGACAATTTAGACCAAGGTCTAAATTTTTACAAAAATTTGCCTTTGGACATAAAATTTGAAGCGCAAATTGGACAAAATCCCAAAATTACCCTCAAATATAAAGATACAAAAATTTCTTATGAAGGGGAAAATTTGGTTGAAGAAGGAAAAAATATTTCTTTAACGAAAAAAGATATTTCAGAAAATCTTACAAAACTTGGAAATACAATTTATAAGGCTAATGAAGTTGAAATAAATATCGACTCAAATATATTTTTGAGAAAAAAAGATATAAATTCAATGAGAAGAAGAGCAGTTGAAATTTTAAATGAAAAAAGACTTGGCATTTACAAAAATAATCCGGTTAAAATTGAAAAAAGAAAATTAAAAGATAAAAAGAATTTTAAAAGAGAAAAAAACATAGAACTTTTGTCAAATGATATAGATATTTCTTTATTAAAAGATTTTGACAATATTTATTTGAGAAAATACGACAAAAAGTTTGATGGGCTAAATATTTTTTATATTATGGATGCTGATAAAAAATATGACCTTGATTTTATTTCATTTTTAAAAGAGAAAAATTTTAAGGGAGTAGTTTTTAATAATTATAAAGATTTTGTCCTAAAAGATGAACTTATAAAAAATGGATTTGAAATCAGGATTGGTAGATATCTCAACGTTTTTAATTCCTATGCTTTTGATTTTTATAGTGATTTTTCTTCAATGATTTCATCTTCAGTTGAAAATTCTTTTGAAAATATAAACAAAAATTCAAGAATTTATCCTACAGAAATTTTGGCATACGGTCCAATTGAACTTATGAATATGCGTCATTGTCCATTTTCTGCCATAAAAAAATGTGGGCTTGTTGGCTGTGAATCTTGTAAATTTTCAGATTCAAAAATAAAAGATGAAGACGGAAATCTTTTTGATATAAAAAGAAGGGATGGACTTTCTAGAATTTATTCCAATGAAAGTGCCAACATTGACCTTAAAAAAATTGAAAAATCAGTATCTTTATTGTATCTTGTAAGAGATGAGAAGGATATAAAAAATATAAGAAAAAATAAGATTAACAATCTTGGATATGACAGGGGTGTTATTTAATGCAGGAAAAAACCTTAGAAGTTTTGGAGTTTGGAAAAATTTTGGAAAAACTTAAAACTTATGCAAGAAGTGAACTTGTTAAAAAAGAAATTTCAAAAATAAAACCTAAAAATAATATAAAAGAAATAAAAGACGAACTTGATAAAACAAAAGCCATGGAAGAGGTCATTGTAGAAAATGGAAATATTGATATTTTTGGACTTTTCGATTTAAAAGAAATTATTGAATATGTAAGGAAAAAAGGAATACTAGAACCCTTTGAGCTTTTAAAAGTTTTGGACTTACTCAGAGTAAGCAATTATTTAAAAGAATATGGAGAAAATATTGAAAATCCTTACATAAAAGATTTGTTTGATAGGATTTCAGTAAATGATTTTATAAAAGATGAAATCGAAAGGTCAATTATTTCAGAAGATGAAATAGCAGATAATGCCTCAGCAAATTTAAGGTCTATTAGAAAAAAAATAGGCAAAAAAGAAGCTGAAATTAAAAATAAATTATCCTTTTATATTTCATCTCCAAAATTTGACGAATCTCTCCAAGACAAGGTTGTTTCAATTAGGGATGGAAGATATGTTCTTCCAGTAAAAACAAATAAAAAATCAGTTTTAAATGGAATAATCCACGATAGGTCCCAATCAGGAAATACACTTTTTATTGAACCAAATGCTATCGTTGAATTAAACAATGACCTTTCAAATTTACAAATAGAAGAAAGCGATGAGATTAGAAGAATTTTGGATAGGCTTTCAAGATTTGTAGAGGGCTTTGACCAAGAAATTTTAGAAAACCAAAAATTAATTCAAAGAATAGATTTTTTACAAGCAAAGGTTAAATATTTTTTGGCACACGAATACACCATGCCAAAACTTACAGATAAAAAAATCATAAATTTAAAGTCAGCCCGCCATCCACTTTTGAAAGGAAATGTTGTTCCAATTGATGTGAAAATTGGAGATGGATACAAGACATTAATAATTACAGGACCAAATACAGGAGGAAAAACTGTATCACTTAAAACTGTTGGTCTTGTTTCTTTAATGGCTCAAGCAGGATTTTATATTCCATGTGATGAAGATAGTGTGGTAAATGTTTTTGATGATATATTTTTGGATATTGGCGATACCCAATCAATTGAAATGAGCCTTTCAACTTTTTCGGCATCACTTACAAATATTGTAAAAATCACCGAAAATGTCAGCGAAAATTCTTTGGTTTTATTAGATGAAGTTGGAAGTGGTACAGATCCAACAGAAGGAGCTGCCCTTGCTATTTCTATTTTGGAATTTTTGAAAAATAAAAATGTAATGACTTTTGCAACAACTCATTATTCTGAATTAAAATATTATGCTTTGGAAAAAGAAGGAGTAATGAATGCAAGTGTGGAGTTTGATGTTGAAAGCTTATCGCCAACCTACAAATTAATTATAGGAACTCCAGGAAAATCAAATGCTTTTGAAATTTCAAAAAGACTTGGCTTAGATAAAAAAATATTAGCAAATGCAAAATCAATTCTTTCAGATGATAATAAAAATTTCAATACAATTCTTGAACAGCTTGATCAAAATAAAAAAGAAATGGAAATAAAAAATCAAGAGATAGAAGATTACAAGAAAAAAATCAAAAAAGCAAGAAATGATCTTTTGGCTTTGTCTGAAAATATTAAAAAACAAGAAAAAGAAATTATTGAAAAGGCAGAAGATAAGGCAAATAAAATTTTAGAAGAAGCAAATAAAGCAAGCCAAGATATGCTAAAAATTGCAAAAAAATCAAAAAATGGAAATACTTCTGATATTGATAGGTCTTTAAATGATATTAGAAATAAATATAAAGATTCAAAAATTGACAGGCAAGAAGAAGTATTTAAAGAAAAAATAAGCAAAAACGCTCCACAAAATTTAAAAGTTGGAGATGTAGTTTTAATTGAAGGATTAAATGAAAAGGCTCAAGTAATTGAAAATCCCGACGAAAAGGGTAATATAAAAGTACAAATGGGTATTTTGAAAATGGATTCCAATATTAAAAATGTTACCAAAATAAAGTCAAATAATAAGACTAAAGAAAATACTAACAGAATTTATAAGGCAAAAAAAGCCATGCACATTTCTCCAACTCTTGATTTGAGGGGTCAAAGATATGACGAGGCTTTGAGAAATTTTGACAAATACCTAGATGATGCTATGCTCTCAGGACTTGACCAAGCAAAAATAATCCACGGCAAGGGAACTGGTGCTTTGAGAAATGGTATAAATGATTATTTAAAAAATAATAAGATGATCGACTCCTATAGACCTGGAAATGAAAAAGAAGGTGGATACGGAGTAACAATTGTAAAATTCAAATAGGACTTGGAGGGAATATGAAAGATTTTAAAGAAATTATAGCTAAAAAATTAGAAGAAAAAGAACTAGGATTGGGTTACAAAGAAATTTATGATTTAATTGAAATTCCACCTCAAGAAAATATGGGAGATTTTGCTTTCCCTTGCTTTACATTGGCAAAAACTATGAGAAAAAATCCTAAACTTATTGCAGAAGAAGTTGCAAGTAGTTTGGAAATTGATGGCGTTGAAAAAATTGTAAATGAAAATGCTTATGTAAACTTTTATCTAGATAGACAAAAAGTAACAAATGATGTAATTAATGAAGTTATAGAAAAAGAAGACGATTATGGTAAAAGTGATATGGGTAAGGGAATCAACGAACTTGTTGAGTTCTCATCTGTAAATATCGCTAAGCCTTTCCATATTGGCCACATTAGATCAACAGTAATTGGAGATGTTATTAGAAATATTTATGAATATCTTGGATATAATGTAACAGCTTCTAACTATATTGGAGATTATGGTACACAATTTGGTGTAATGATTGCAGCTTACAAACTTTGGGGAGATAAAGAAGCAATCGATAAAGACCCTATCAATGAACTTTTAAATTTATATGTAAGATATACAAAAGAAGAAGAAGATAACGAAGAATATCAAGAAAAAGCTAGACAAGAATTTAAAAATCTTGAAGATGGCGAAGAAGAAGCTATGAGATTATGGCAATGGTTTAAAGACTTATCTTTGAGAGAATTTGATAGAGTTTATGGAATGCTTGATATAAAATATGATAATTATCACGGAGAAAGTTACCATTCACAATGGATGCCAGCAGCCCTTGAAGAATTAAAAGAAAAAAATCTTTTAGTAGAATCTGATGGAGCTTACATTGTAGATTTGAGTGAATTTAATTTGCCACCATCAATGTTAATTAAATCAAATGGTTCATCAGCATATATTACAAGAGACGTTGCTACAGCACTTTATAGACATAGAACTTACGGACTAGATAAAAATATATATATTGTAGGAAGCCAACAAAAATTACATTTCCAACAATTAAAGAAAATTTTATACTTAATGGGACACGAAGATGTAAGCGAAGAAGTTTTACACGTACAATTTGGTATGGTTTCACTAAAAGACCAAGTTCTTTCTACAAGAAAAGGCCACGTTGTTTTCTTAGAAGATGTTTTAAATAAAACAATCGAAAAAACATATTCAATAATGAAAGATAGAGATAACCAAATTGAAAATCTTGATGAGGCAGCAAAAATTGTAGGTATTGGTGCAGTTAAATTCCAAGAATTATACAATTCAAGAATCAAAGATTATGTGTTTGATTGGGATGAATTATTAAACTTCGAAGGAGAAACAGGCCCATACGTACACTACACTTACGCAAGAGCAAAATCTGTATTAAGAAAAGCTGGAAAAGAAGAATTTGGACAAATGAATTTTGAAAAATTAAATACAGATGAAGAATACAGTTTGATTAAAGCATTAGAAAGTTTCCAAGATGCAATAATACTTGCTAAAAATAGACTTGAACCATCAGTAGTTGCAAGAAAAGTAATGGAAATTGCTCAAAAATTCAATAAATTTTACAATTCTACACAAATCTTGGTAGATGATGAAAAATTAAAAGAAGAAAGACTTGCCCTAACTAAAGCTACATCAATAGTAATTAAAAATGGTTTAGGAATATTAGGAATCAAAACAGTGGAACAAATGTAATGAGTGAAAGAATTATAGATTTTTTAGAATGTTCTAAATACGCATTTTCAGAAAGTGTAAAAAAAATAAAAAAATCCTATATTCTTTTCATATCTTTGGTAGTTAGGTCGATATTTGAAGGCATGAAGGGTTTATCAATTTTAAACTCTTCATACCTATCATCATTAATAAATTATTTTATAGAAATATTAATTTTGTGTTTTGTTGCTCAAGCTTTAAGATCAATTGTTCTTTACAATAATACAGGCAAAAAATCAATAGAAAATTCCATATCGAATTTTTTCTATTTAATAATGGCAGCAATGTTTTCAATTTATATAATTGAGCTTATATTTGATAATTTATTGAGCGGACTTGATCCTGCAATTTCTAATTTGCTTAAAATTTTATTTAAATTATTCACATCGGCTGTAATAGAGCTTGTCTATATAGATAGCGTTTATGGATTTAGTATACTTATAGACTCATTTAATTTTGTAAAAAACAATTTTTTTGTTTGGGGAATTTATGCCCTAATATTTATTTTGATAGATTCATTTTTGATAAATAAGATTGTAGTAAACACATCAGCATTTGCAAATGAATTTATATATGTAATATTGCTTGCCCTTTGGGATACAATATCTTTATTATTTAAAGGACATTTATTCAAAACATTATCAAATCATTCCTACAGACAAAGAAAATTTATGAGAGGATAAGATGGCAAAAATTGACCAATATTTTTTGAATTTTACAGATAAGCTTGGATATATTGACCTAAAAAAAGAATCATCATACGATTTATTAAACAAAACTCCACTAGCTCTTTACACACAAGACTTATCAGAAAATGTGATAAATGGAGAATTTGAAAATAAAATAAATTTAGATGTTATTTTAGATGGATTAATAATGAACCTTGCCATAGATAAGGATTTCAAATACAAAGATACCTATATAAAAATTATAGAAAATTATATAAAAAATATAGGAGCCTACGCCACACAAAAGGCCCTAAAAAATTTGGAAAACAAAACAGAAAAATCCTTGCTTTTATTGAGAGGAGCCTATATAATAAATCCTTTTGATAAATATAACGCCTATAATTATGCAAGAATTTTGTGGCCAAAAGCCTACGAAGATACAGAATATAAGGACGAATTTATAAAAGAATCCCTTAGAATTTTGCAAGATATAATAAGCCAAGACGAGAACTTTCCACTTTCATATTATGAATTAGGAAATATATACGCAAATCTTGGAGAATATATAAAAGCAAGATCCTATTATGAAAATGCTCTACAAAGAACAAAAGACATAGAAGCCCAAAACGAAATAAGAGATAAAATCAAAATGATTTTTGACAATGCAGAAATTGAAGAAGGGCTATATTATATAGGAAAAGGAAACTTCGACAAAGCAATACAAATTCTAACAAGGCTTTTATCAAAAACAAAAAGAGCAGACGCTTATTATTATTTAGGAGTGGCCTATCAAAATATAGGACAATACGAAAATTCCATCCTAGCCTTTGAAAATGCTCTAGAAAAAGGTGGAGAATTTAGAGAGCTTTATAACGATTACTCAATAAGCTTATACGCAACAGAAAAACCAATAGATGCAATAGAAATAATAAATCAAGGATTAAAAAAATACCCAGAAGATCCTAGAATGATCTACAATAGGTTGCAAATAAATTTATCACTAAATAATATCAACAAAGCCAAAGAAGATATAGAAAATTTAGAAAGCTATGACGACCTTAGCGACGAATTATCAACAAACTTACAAATAATTAAAGAACAATATAAAATAAATTAATCTCAAATTAAATTTTGAGATTTTTTTTATTGCAGTTGAATAAAAATAGAAAAAAAGTATGTTTATAATGAATAACGTTTACTTAAATAGGAGGAAATTATGAAAATAATAGAAACAAAAAATGCACCAGGTGCAGTAGGAGCATATTCACAAGGAATAGTATCAAACGGATTTGTATATTCATCAGGACAACTACCATTAGTTCCAGAAACAGGTGAATTAATTTCAGATGACGTTAAAAAAGCAACAAGACAATCATTAGAAAATGTAAAAGCTATCGTAGAAGCAGGTGGCTCATCAGTAGAAAAAATAGTAAAAGTAAATATTTTCTTAGATGACGTAAACGACTTTGCAGCAGTAAACGAAGCTTATGCAGAATTTTTTGGAGATCACAAACCAGCAAGAAGCTGCGTAGAAGTTGGAAAACTTCCAAAAAATGGATTATTAGAAATCGAAGCAATAGCAGAAATCTAATAAATTAAACAAAT
>NZ_GG700527.1:1188887-1190366 GCF_000163295.1 Anaerococcus vaginalis ATCC 51170 | reverse complement strand
TGATTTCTTCGGAATGAAATTAAGTGGATTAGTGGCGAACGGGTGAGTAACACGTGAGTAACCTGCCTTACACAAGGGGATAGCCTTTGGAAACGAAGAATAATACCCTATAAAGTCAAAATATCGCATGATAAAATGACCAAAGATTTATCGGTGTAAGATGGACTTGCGTCTGATTAGCTAGTTGGTGAGATAAAAGCCCACCAAGGCGACGATCAGTAGCCGGCTTGAGAGAGTGTACGGCCACATTGGGACTGAGACACGGCCCAAACTCCTACGGGAGGCAGCAGTGGGGAATTTTGCACAATGGGGGAAACCCTGATGCAGCGACGCCGCGTGATTTAGAAGGCCTTCGGGTTGTAAAAATCTTTTTTATGGGATGAAAATGACAGTACCATAAGAATAAGGTCCGGCTAAATACGTGCCAGCAGCCGCGGTAATACGTATGGACCGAGCGTTGTCCGGAATCATTGGGCGTAAAGGGTACGTAGGCGGCCTAGTAAGTTAGAAGTGAAATAATATAGCTCAACTATATAAAGCTTTTAAAACTGTTAGGCTTGAGAGATGAAAGGGAAAGTGGAATTCCTAGTGTAGCGGTGAAATGCGCAGATATTAGGAAGAATACCGGTGGCGAAGGCGACTTTCTGGTCATCATCTGACGCTGAGGTACGAAAGCGTGGGTAGCAAACAGGATTAGATACCCTGGTAGTCCACGCTGTAAACGATGAGTGTTAGGTTCTTGGAATAATCTGGGAGCCGCAGCTAACGCATTAAACACTCCGCCTGGGGAGTACGCACGCAAGTGTGAAACTCAAAGGAATTGACGGGGACCCGCACAAGCAGCGGAGCATGTGGTTTAATTCGACGCAACGCGAAGAACCTTACCAAGTCTTGACATAATACGGAGGGAATTAGAGATAATTTTCTATGACTTCGGTCTACTGTATTACAGGTGGTGCATGGTTGTCGTCAGCTCGTGTCGTGAGATGTTGGGTTAAGTCCCATAACGAGCGCAACCCCTATCGTTAGTTACCATCATTAAGTTGGGGACTCTAGCGATACTGCCGGTGATAAACCGGAGGAAGGTGGGGACGACGTCAAATCATCATGCCCTTTATGACTTGGGCTACACACGTGCTACAATGGCAGATACAGAGGGCAGCGAAAGAGCGATCTGAAGCGAAACTCACAAAGTCTGTCCCAGTTCGGATTGTACTCTGCAACTCGAGTACATGAAGTTGGAGTTGCTAGTAATCGCGAATCAGAATGTCGCGGTGAATGCGTTCCCGGGTCTTGTACACACCGCCCGTCACACCATGGGAGTTGGCAATACCCGAAGCCTGTGAGCGAACCTTTTAGGACGCAGCAGTCGAAGGTAGGGTCAGTAACTGGGGTGAAGTCGTAACAAGGTAGCCGTATCGGAAGGTGCGGCTGGATCACCTCCTTTCTAAGAGTAAAAAGTCGGTACGCTGACTTTTA
>NZ_GG700527.1:1072910-1185453 GCF_000163295.1 Anaerococcus vaginalis ATCC 51170 | reverse complement strand
TAAAAATATCTTCTATTTTTATTAATAGAAGGTATTTATATAAGATTTTTTTATTTAGAGTGCTTAGGTAGCTCAATGGTGGAGCACCCGGCTGTTAACCGGTAGGTTGTGGGTTCGAGCCCCACCCTGAGCGCCAATGTTTCTTTAAATAGATATAGCTTCAAGTAGCTCATAACTTAGCAATTATTATAGCGCGGGATGGAGCAGCTTGGTGGCTCGTCGGGCTCATAACCCGGAGGTCGTAGGTTCAAATCCTACTCCCGCAACCATGTGGCGAAGTAGCTCAGTTGGCTAGAGCATTCGGTTCATACCCGGAGTGTCAAGAGTTCAAGTCTCTTCTTCGCTACCATTTTTTTTATAAGCTCTTAGCTTATTAACCAGCATGGAGCTTTTAGGCTCCATGGTCAAGTGGTTAAGACACCAGCCTCTCACGCTGGTATCCCGGGTTCAAATCCCGGTGGAGTCACCACTTATATTTTTTTATAATTTTACGGTCCTATGGTCAAGCGGTTTATGATCCTAACCCAATTTATGAAATAAATTGATGGTAGGTCAGATGTCGCGGTGTTTCAAAGTTGCTTGCAACTTTGTCAACAAGCCGACTAAGACATTTGCAGCTTGCTGCAAGTTTTTTAAAAAAAGTATGTTTAATGAATATGATAATGATTGAGGCCCTATGGTCAAGCGGTTAAGACATCGCCCTTTCACGGCGGTATCCCGGGTTCAAATCCCGGTAGGGTCACCACATGGAAGTATAGCTCAGTTGGGAGAGCATCTGCCTTACAAGCAGGGGGTCACAGGTTCGAGCCCTGTTACTTCCACCATAATATTTTTAATATTATGCTATTTTAATTATGGCTTAGTAGTTCAGCTGGTTAGAATGCCGCCCTGTCACGGCGGAGGTCGTGGGTTCGAGTCCCATCTAAGTCGCCAGATGCCTGTCCGGCTAATTTAGGACTTGGATTTCAATAGAGATCCAATGTGCTGATGTAGCTCAATTGGTAGAGCAATTGATTTGTAATCAATAGGTTGTAGGTTCAAGTCCTATCATCAGCTCCATATTAAGGTTTTCCTTTATATTATAAATTTTAACGTTTATTAAAAATAGGAATTGGGTGCTTGCTAATTTAATAATTTATTTTAGCTTTCACTTTGTTGTTTCCTTTTATATTATTTGCGGAAGTGGCTCAGTGGTAGAGTATCGCCTTGCCAAGGCGAGGGTCGCGGGTTCGAATCCCGTCTTCCGCTCCAATTTTATGCGGGTGTAGCTCAGTGGTAGAGCCCCAGCCTTCCAAGCTGGTTGCGAGGGTCCGATTCCCTTCACCCGCTCCATTTTTTTATAAATTATTTTTATTTTTTAAAATTTTGTGGTATAATTTATATTACAGTAGGTAATGATAGTACCATATTATATTGTTAAGATATTAATAATTTTATATTTTTAATTATGCGCCTGTAGCTCAGCTGGATAGAGCAACGGACTTCTAATCCGTGTGTCAGAGGTTCGACTCCTCTCAGGCGCGCCAAATATCTTTTTTAGATTATATTTTTAATTATGCGCCTGTAGCTCAGCTGGATAGAGCAACGGACTTCTAATCCGTGTGTCAGAGGTTCGACTCCTCTCAGGCGCGCCAATATTTTTATTAAAAATATTGAGCGGTATTAGCTCAGTTGGATAGAGCGACTGGCTACGGACCAGTAGGCCTGGGGTTCGAATCCTCAATGCCGCGCCAGAAATTTTGGATCTTTAGTTTTGCTAGAGGTCTTTTTTATTGTGGTTTTATATTCTTTCTAATTTATTTGCATTTATTTTTATATAGATTGATTGATTTTTTTCTAAATTGACATAAAAAAACTGTTGCAAAATTTTTTTATAATCAATATTGGTATTTAAAAATTTTTTATTGATTATTTTATTTTGCAACAGTTAAATTTATTTTTATTTGATTTCTATGCTTGGATTATCTTTTGTTAAAAAGTGAATTTGAATATTTCCTTCTAGGTGGGTTTTTAGATTTTCTCCTAGATAGTTTATTGCTTCTTTTAAATCATCTTTTCTATCTGGATCTATATTTTCCATAAAAAGTATTGCGTTTTTTGTTTCTTCTGTTATCATTGTTCTTTGGCAATCTCTCCAGTTGAAACATCTACAAATAGCTCCTTTTTCATCTCTATAGCATAATTCGCCTTCTAGTGTTGGGGATTCTTTGTCATCTCCTATAGCTTGGAAAGGGTCATTTCCTTCTGTAATTTCAAGTTTTACATCGCCTACAAATTTGTCTATATCTTCAGCTCCGCATGGTAGGGCATAATTTAATGATGCAGCGTTGTAAATGTCAACTAGGGGATTGATACTTCCAACGTCTTTGTCTTTTGCCACTCTTTTTAATAAGGCTTCTATTGAACAGCGTGCTCCTTTTTTTGTTTTGAATAATTTGAAGGCATCTCTCCATACTTTTATTACTGGATTTTCGCTAAATACTGGTTTTGTAAGATAATCTAGGGCTTTTTCGTTTGCATTATCAAGTTTGTCTCTTATTTCTCTATTTGATTTTTCTTCCATTTTTATGTCTTTAAATAGGATAAGGCCTATTTCTGCTTCAGGGAATAAATCCCAAAAAGATTCGCTTGCTATAAATTTCATAATTTTCTCCTTTTATTTTTTCCTACTATATTATATTTCCTTCAGAGTCTTGGTAGTTTATTGTTGTCCTAAATTTATTAGGGGATACACCAATTATTCTGCTAAAGGCTCTCTGGAAAGTTCTTGTTGAATTATACCCGACTTTCATTGCTATATCTATTATTTTTAAATCTGTTGTTTTTAACATTTCACATGCTTTTGAAATCCTAAGAAAATCTAAATATTCGTAGAAATTTTTTTCAAATTGGAAATAAATTAATCTGTTTACTTCAGATGTTGAAATGCCAAATTTTTTGGCTACTTTTCCAATTGTAAGATCTGTGTCAGTATAGTTTTTGATTTCATAATTTATAACACTATCAAGAAGTTTTGCCTCAGATTGTTTGAGACTAACTTGTTTAATATTGTAATAATTTCTAAATTCGCCAGGATTGATTCCTTCAGTATTTTCAAATATTTTCGTAAAGTGTGATGAGTCTGTATAGCCAACGCGTTTTGCAATTTCATTTAGACTTTTTTCAGAAAACATTAGTAAGTCGATTGCTTTTGAAAATCTAATTCTATTTAATAATTCTGAAAATGTAAAGCCAATGTTTTCTTCTAAATATTTTGTAAGACTTGATTTGCTAATGAAAAATGTAGAGGCAAGTCTGTCAAGTGTTAACTTTTCGCTCATGTGTGAATACATATACCTAAGAATTTGGTTGATTTGAATTTGATGTTCATAATTTTGCTTGGTACTTATTTCATTTTTGTTTTCAAATCTTAAAAATTTAATTAAAATTCTTATAATTGATGAAATAAGATATTCATCAGAATATTGTTTTTCATCAATTTCTTCTTGGAAAGAGTCATTTCCTACTTCATCTTTGATTTCAATAAAGGAATTTTTCATATCATGAAAAGCCTTGCTATCAAGAATTTTTATAGGATTTTTTGACAAAACTTCTATAGAATTTATTTGATTTTTCCTAAAATTACAAATATTTTTCAAATCGTCATTTATAATTTGAAAATTGTATACGATTTTGTAAAATTCCAAATCTTCTGTAACATCAGTGATAGTTGTAATATCCCAAGGAAGAATAGAAATCATGGTATTTTTTTCGATTAGATATTCAACCCCGTTTATCATAAATTTCCCCTTGCCTTTTTTGAACAAGAGAAGTCTTGCTGTACTGTGAATTAAAGTTGTGGTAGAACTGTCTTGAAATTCTACTTCAAAATTACATATTTTTGATAGATCTGAAATTGCAGAAATTTTGGTTTGTATATTACTTATAACCATAAATAACCTCTTTAATTTTAGTTTGATATATATTTATATTATATAATATTTTAAGCTAATTTACTAATTTTTAGCCATTTATTAATAATTTTTCATAAAAACACTTATAAAAACATTTTCATTTGAATATAATTTACAATAAACTATCCGAAATTTGTCGTGTAAAAATGAAACGGTTAGAGTATACTATTGATGTAAACGATATGAGTGGCTCTAAAATTTATCTTGAATGAAAAAATCAAAACGAAACTTTATTCAAGTAAAGAGATACACTCTATTTATATATATTTTAGGAGGAATTATGAAAAAGATTCAAGTAACAAGCGAGATTAAACCACTAAAAAGAGTTTTGGTTCACAGACCAGGAGATGAATTATTAAATTTAACTCCATCAACTCTTGAAGAACTATTATTCGATGATATTCCAGATCTAGCATTAGCTCAAGAAGAACATGATAGATTTACAAATATCATGAGAGATAATGGAGTAGAAGTTGTTTATCTTGAAGATTTAATGGCTGAAACACTAGATGCTAATGAAGGATTAAGAGAAACTTTCTTAGAACAATATTTAAGTGAAACAGGATGTGAAGATAAAGAAATCCTTGCAAAAGCTAAAGAATATTTAGAAAAAATTGAAGATACAAAAGAATTTGTTGAAAAAACAATGGCTGGTTTAACATTAAAAGAACTAGGACTTTTCACAGAAGAAGATCTTCATGAAATGGTTGTAGGAAAATCATATCTTGCAATTAACCCAATGCCAAACCTATACTTTACAAGAGATCCATTTGCATCAGTAGGAAACGGTGCAGTTATCAATAGAATGTATTCTGTAACAAGAAATAGAGAAACAATCTACTGTGATTATATCTTTAGATTCCACCCAGAATACAAAGGAAATGTTCCAAATCTTTATGGTAGAGATAACGAATACCATATAGAAGGTGGAGATACATTCAACGGCAATGAAACTACACTATTAATTGGTATTTCACAAAGAACACAATATGAAGCAATCAAAGTATTAGCTAAAAAATTATTCTTTGGAGAAAATGAAAACAAGATTGAAAAAATCTACGCATTAAAAATCGATGAAAACAGAGCATTCATGCACTTAGATACAGTATTTACACAAATCGATTATGATGCATTCACATACCATCCAGCTATAATCAAAGAAATGGAAGTTAAAATCATAACAAAAGATGAAGCAAACAATGATTTACACATTGAAACAGCTTCAGGAAAATTAGACGAAGTCTTAGCAAAAGCACTAGGAATCGAAAAAGTACGTCTAATCCCATGTGGTGGTGGAGACCCAATAGCTGCAGAAAGAGAACAATGGAATGATGGATCAAACACATTAACACTTGCTCCAGGAAAAGTTTTAGTTTACAAGAGAAATACAGTAACAAACGAAGTACTAAGAAAAGAAGGTATTGAAGTATTAGAATTAGATGCATCAAACCTAACAGTAGGTCGTGGTGGTCCAAGATGTATGTCAATGCCATTAGAAAGAGAACTATAAGAAGTAAGTTAGTCACAAAATAAAATTAATATTGAAAAACAAAAATAAGGAGAAAACAATATGCCAGTAAATTTACAAGGACAAAGTATACTAGGATTAAAATTCCTAACAGAAGATGAAATTAAATACCTAATAGATCTAGGTGAACAATTCAAAAAATTAAAATTAACAAGAACACCACACAAATATCTAGAAGGAAAAAATATAGTATTATTATTTGAAAAAACTTCAACAAGAACACGTTGTTCATTTGAAGTAGCTGGAATGGACTTAGGAATGGGAGTAACATACCTTGATCCAGGTTCAAGCCAAATGGGACACAAAGAATCAATCGAAGATACAGCAAAAGTATTGGGAAGATTTTATGATGGAATCGAATACAGAGGATTTGACCAAGAATTAGTAGAAAAATTAGCTAAATATTCAGGAGTTCCAGTATGGAATGGTCTTACAGATGATTTCCACCCAACACAAATGATCGCTGATATGCTTACAATCAAAGAAAACTTTGGTTACCTAAAAGGATTAAATTTTGTATTTATGGGCGATTGCAGAAACAACGTAAGTAACTCATTAATGGTAGCATGTGCTAAACTTGGAATCAACTACACAGGTTGCGGTCCAAAAGAATTATGGGCAGATGAAAAATTAATTGCAGAAGCAAAAGAATTTGCAAAAGTTCACGGTTCAAAAGTAGAATTTACAGAAAACGTTGAAGAAGCAGCAAAAGGTGCTCACGCAGTTTATACAGACATTTGGGTATCAATGGGAGAACCAAAAGAAGTATGGGAAAAGAGAATTGAATTACTTCATCCATTCCAAGTAAACCAAAAAGTTATGGATTTAGCAGATGATGATGCAATCTTCTTACACTGTCTACCATCATTCCACGATCTTCACACAACAACAGGTATTGATGTAAACGAAAAATTCGGAGACAAATATGACCTTGATGGAATGGAAGTAAAAGACGAAGTATTCTTAGGAAAACAAAGTAAAGTATTTGATCAAGCAGAAAACAGAATGCATACAATCAAAGCAATTATGTATGCAACATTAAAATAGAAAAAATAGAAACAGAAACGGATATAAATTAACAGATGACAAAAAAAAGATTAGTTATCGCTCTCGGGGGTAATGCTTTAGGCAATACCCCTCAAGAGCAATTAGAATTAGTAAAAAAGACAGCTAAAACAATAGTAGATTTATCAGAAAACTACGATGTAGCAGTAGGACACGGAAACGGTCCACAAGTAGGAATGATAAATAACGCAATGGAATTTTCAGCAAACAAAGGTGGCAATACACCTGAAATGCCTTTCCCAGAATGTGGCGCAATGAGCCAAGGATACATTGGTTATCATTTATCACAATCAATCAGAAATGAATTAAAAAACAGAGGCAAAGATTCTGAAATAGCTTGCGTTGTTACACAAGTTTTAGTTGACAAAGATGATGAAGCTTTCAATAAACCAACTAAACCAATAGGAAGTTTCTTAACAAAAGAAGAAGCTGAAGCCAAACACGAAGAAAACGGCTACGAATACGTAGAAGATGCAGGTAGGGGATACAGAAGAGTTGTAGCAAGCCCAATACCTAAAGAAATCATTGAAATAAATGTTGTGGAAAATTTGGTTTCAAATGGTAATATAGTAATAACAGTTGGTGGAGGTGGTGTACCGGTAATAGATACAGAAGAAGGATTACAAGGTGTGCCAGCTGTAATAGATAAAGATAGATCATCTGCATTATTAGCAAAAGAATTAAATGCTGATATGTTAGTAATATTAACAGCAGTTGATAGAGTTATGATCAATTTCAACAAACCAAATCAAGAAGAAATTAAAGAAATGACTGTTAATGAAGCTAAAAAATATATTGAAGAAGGACACTTTGCTCCTGGCTCAATGTTACCAAAAGTAGAAGCTTGTTTAGAATTTGTTGAAAAATCAGAACAAGGTCTTGCACTAATTACATCTTTAGAAAAAGCAGCTGAAGCATTAGAAGGAAAGACAGGAACTATAATAAAAAAATAGGAGAATACTATGAAAAAAGGTAAGAAAAAATCACTAAGTGCATTTTCTATCTTGATGATAGTTCTAGCTGCTGTATGTTTAATAACTTTATTAGCTAGTGGTCAAGCAATCGATTCAGACATTATAAAATCATTAGACCCAGGCAAATATGAAGATCTTATAAATGCAGTTAAGGCTGGAGAAACAGTTACTGTACAAAGTGCTAGTTTAAGTGACTTTATTATGGCTATTCCAAACGGATTTATGGATGCCGCAGATCTAATTATATTTATTTTATGTATTGGTGGATTCATCGGTATAGTAATGAGTACTGGTGCTATGGAAGCAGGAATTCGTTCCTTAGTAAGAAAAAACAAAGGTAAAGAAGGAAGACTAATTGCAGTATTAATGTTCCTATTTTCAGTTGGTGGATCAACATACGGAATGGCAGAAGAAACAATTGGTTTTTATCCATTAATCACAGCAGCAATGGTAGCAGCTGGACTTGATACAATGGTAGCAGTAGGAACAGTTCTACTTGGAGCTGGAGCCGGAGTACTAGGTTCTACAATCAACCCATTCGCTACATCAGCAGCTATGGGAGCATTAGAATCAGTTGGTATAAAATCTAATGCAACAACAGTAATGATTATAGGCGTTATCCTTTGGTTATCAACAGATTTAATCGTTATAAAATTTGTATTGAATTATGCTAAAAAATTATTAGAAAACAAAGAATCTTCCATTCTAAGCGCTGATGAAAAAAACGCTATGGAAGAATATTTCTCTAACGATAACGGAGAAGAATTAGAATTTACTGGAACACACAAAGCTGTATTAACAGTTTTTGCTATAACATTTGCAATAATGATTATATCATTAATTTCTTATGTAGACATCAATTTCCACGGAGACGAAGAAGCTTACTTGAAAGCATTTGGTTGGTCAGATTTCTTGACAGGATCTCCATTAGGATATTGGTACTTCAAAGACTTAGCAGCACTATTTACCTTATCTAGTATAGTAATAGCTATAGTTGCAAAAATTGGCGAAAAAGAATTTGTAGATGGATTTATCGCAGGAGCTGCTGATTTATTATCAGTAGGTTTAATCATAGCAGTAGCAAGAGGAATTACAGTAGTAATGAGCTCTACTCACTTAGATTTCTACATCCTACAAAATTCAGCAAAACTATTAAGAGGAGTTTCTCCATTTGTATTCGCACCACTTGCATACTTGATTTACATGTTATTATCATTCTTAGTACCATCAACATCAGGACTTGCAGCATTATCAATTCCAATCATGGGATCTCTTGCTCATCAATTAGGATATGACCCTAACATAATGATCATGATTTTCTGTGGTGCTTGTGGACTTGTAAACTTTGTTACACCAACATCAGGAGTTGTAATGGGTGGACTAGCAGCAGCAAGAGTAGAATACTCAACATATTTGAAATGGGTAAAGAAACCATTCTTTATAGTAATGATTGCAAATATTGTAATTTTATCAATTGCAATGGCTATAATGTAATAAAACAAAATTAACAAACTCAGATTTTTTCTGGGTTTGTTTTTTATTTCAAAGAAAAATAAATAAGAAATTAATTATAAAAAATTTAAAATAATTTTAGAAAAATCATTTAAAGAAATTTACAAAATCAAATTTCTACTTATCTATAACATATTATTTACAATTTTTTATATAATAATATAGAAAAGAATAATAAGGAGGAATAGATGGCTAGAAGAAATCGTGGTTCTGGTGGATTTTCAAATTTTCTTTCGGGACTAATAGGAGCTGTTTTGGGTGGATTTTTAGTTTTTTCACTTTTAGGTAGCTCATTAAAAACATCAGATAATAATAAAAAGGAAGCTAATACAAATTCAAATACCAAAAAAAATAATGTAGTGGATATAACAACAAACGATGAGACGACAATGGAAAGAGCAGTTGTCGAAAAAAGTATAGATTCTGTTGTAGGAATAACAACAAAAACAAAAACTACACAAAATACAATTTTAGGTCAACAAACAGGTTATGTTGAAGGAGTAGGCTCAGGCTCAATCGTTACAAAAGATGGATATATTTTGACAAATTCACACGTTGTAAGCAATGGAGATGCAAGCGAAATTAATGTTTTGTTTTCAAATAATAAAACAAAAAAAGCAAAACTTGTTTGGAATGATACAACCTTGGACCTTGCAGTTATAAAAGTTGAGGCAAATAATTTAAAACCAATCGACCTAGGCGATAGCGATACAGTAAAAGTAGGAGATAAATCAGTAGCAATAGGTAATCCATTAGGACTTCAATTACAATCAACAGTTACAAGTGGAATAATTTCAGGACTTGATAGGACAGTTTCATTCCAAAATGGAGCACAAATGGATGGATTAATGCAAACAGACGCTGCAATAAATTCCGGAAATTCAGGAGGAGCCTTGCTAAATTCAAAAGGACAACTTATAGGAATTAATACAGCAAAGGCAGGAAATTCTGATGGGATAGGATTTGCAATTCCAGTAAATTTGGCGAAAAAAGTTATAAAAGAAATAGCCAAAAACGGCAAATTTAATTCAGTATATTTGGGAATTACAGGAATAAATTTGGATTTACTTTTACAATACAATAATATAGATAGCAAAAACGTAGGAAGCGAAGACGGAGTATTTGTACAATCAATCTCAGATGATGCGAATAATTATTTCAGAAAAGGCGATATAATTACAGGAATAGATGGACAAAAAGTAAAAGATATGTCCAACCTCAAAAAGATTCTATTAAATTATAGCGTAGGAGATACTTGCAAAATTCAAATTGTAAGAGCAGGAGAGAAAAAAGAAATAGATTTCAAATTTACAATGGATTCATCAAACGTCGAAGAATTTAAAGAGGCAAATCCAAAAAAAGAAGAAAGTAAAGAAGAAAAAGAAGGTCAACAATTGCCAGATTGGCTAAGACCATAAAAAATAAACACCAAAAACATGGGTAAAATTGATTAATTTGCCCATGTTTTTTATTGGAAATAGTTTCGAAATTTTCAAATTTAATTTTATGGATAAATATTTAAAATATTTGACAATATATATAATGTTTAGTGAAAGAATATTTAAAAAAATAAGTAAAAGGAGAAAATTTATGAACAAAAATAAGAAAATAATAAGCGCTAGTCTAGCCTTGGCACTTGGAGTAAGCTTATTAATTCCTAACGCAAAAGCAAATGAAGAAAAAACACTAGAAAAAATCTTAAAAGAGCCAGCTAAAACTAGTGAAACAGTAAAAACAGAAGAAAAACCAACTGTAGAAGATAAAAAAATTACTATAAAGAAAGCTCCAGTAAATGAAAAGGGAGAAGAAAAGCCAGATGACGAAACAGAAAACCCAGACGGCGAAACAGAAAAACCAGAAGGCGACCCAGAAAAACCAGAAGGCAAAATAGAAAAACCAGAAGGCGATCCAGAAAAACCAGAAGGTGATCCAGAAAAACCAGAAGGCAAAACAGAAAAACCAGAAGGCGGAGAAGAAAAGCCAGACGGCGAAACAGGAAAACCAGATGACAAAACAGAAAATCCAGAAACTAACGAAGAAAAACCAAAAGACGAAAAGAAAGTAAAACCTAAAGAATATAAAATGAGTGAACTTTTAAATGAAAAAGGTGCATTTGAAAAATGTAAAGGAGCAGAGTTAGATTTTATAGGTTATGAAATATGGGTTGCTATAAATAAAGAACCTCCTGCTTCTGAAGAAGAAGTTGATGCTAAGAGACTTAAATATGAACAATTACAAAAAGCTACAACTTGGGATGAAATTTCAAAGATACTTGGTTATGTCAAAGAAAAGTTCGCAAGGGATCTTTTGTATGGAAAGGGCGAAAGCGATGCTTATGATCTAGAATTGGTAAAAATTATAGACGATATGGCAAATCAAAAACCACAAAATCCTAGCCAAAAAAATCCTAACAGAAAAAATAAAAAAACAGGCACAACAAATACAGCAAATACAGGCAATAAAGTAAATAACGCTGGAGAAAATGTTCAAACAGGAGTTGGAAGCCTATCAGCAATTTTGGGCTTATTAGGAGCATCAAGCCTAGGTTTATTTAAAAGCAAAAGAAAATAATAAAATTTAATATTTTAAAAATTTAAAAATGTAAAAATGAGTATCAACCTTATCTTTTTGACTTGGGTTTATACTCATTTTTTATAAAAATTATTGCATTAAATAAGAACCTACTTTAAAGGAAAAATTGATTGATAATATTTTTTAAAAACTTAAATCTAAATATAAATTCTTATGGTTCTGTAAATAATTTTGTGTATCAATATTTGTCAATTTTTAGTAAAAGAGCTTATCTTAATTTACATAGTCTTGAAAATAATAAAATTTAAAAATGTAAAAATGAGTATCAACCTTGCTTTTAAGACCTTGGTTGATACTCATTTTTTTAAAAATATATTAAAGAGTTTGTGACTTTATTTTCTTTTCTTTTTTAAAGCAAAAAGAGCTGATAGGGAAAGTGCCAAGGAAGTTCCAACAAAGGATAGGCTTTCAACTCCTGTTTTTGGAGAGGTTTTTCCTTGAGTTTTTCTATTATGTTCATTGTTTTGAATATTTTTATTTTTATCTTTTTGAATATTTTTGTTTTTTCCCTTATCACTATCTTGTGGTTTAGTGCTTTCATCTTTTGGCTTTAATTTTACATTATTTAGGGCGTCGGTTAATTTGTTGTTTAATGAAAGAATATCATTTATTGTTAGATTTTCGTCTTTAAGGGCTTTTTCTATTTCTGCAATTACCTTATTTAAATTTTTATCATTTATTTTCTTGCTAGTTTTCAATAAATTTTCAAGCGATGCTTTTGCTTTTTGGATAGATTCTTTTTCTTTTTGTAGGGCTAGGGCGTCTTTTTTATTTTTAAGGTTTTCTTTTGCTAAATCAAGGTCATCTTTTGCCTTATCTATATCTTTTTGCAATTGTGTTTTTTCATCTTGTGCTTTATTAAGTCTAGCCTTGATTTCATCTTCTTCTTTTTGTGCATTTTCAAGCATTTTTTGAGCTTTTTGAGCTTCATCTTTTGCTTTATTATATTTTTCTTTAGCTTCATTTATTTTTCCATCATCTATTTTTTCTGGCAAATTATTTGTAAGATTTTTTATCAAATCTTCAAGTTCTTTGACCTTTTTGTCAGCATGATCTTTTTGAGTTTTTGTTTTATTTAAATTTTCACTTGCTGTATTTAGGTCTTCGTTTGCCTTTGCTATCAAATTTTTATTGGCTTCAATTTCTTTTTTCTTAGAATCTAGGAGATTTTTTGCATCTTCTAATTCTTTTTGTGCTTTTTCGTATTGGGCATTAGCTTGGTTGAAAGAATCGGTTAAATTTTTAAGATTTTCTTTATTTTTATCTACTTGTTCAAGCAAAATATTTGCATTTTCTAAAGCATTTGCATAGGCTTCTGCTTGTTCAACTTCTACCATAGACTCTAAATAAATATCAGCTTTCTCCTTTAATAGGGGAAGTTTTTCCTTTAATACTGCAAGATTATCTTCAAATTCTTTGGAATATTGTTTTATAAGTTTTTTGGCCTCTTTTTTGAAAATTTCATCCCTACTTGAATCGTAAGCCATCTTTTTTTGTTCTTCCAAAACTTCACTTGCATGTGCTAGTTTCCTCCAAGCCTTGTGGAATTCATCATTAATCATTTCGTAATCATGTCCTTTGCCATTTCTTTTTAAATACAAGTCACCTAATTTATTATTTGCAGCTTTAGCTTTTTCTTCTAGATTATCCTTGTTTAATTTTCCATCTAAAATTTCTTGTATTACAATATTTTTGGCATTTGCTTGGCTTTTTTCTTTGATATTTTCTTTGAGATCATTGAAATTAGTATTATAATTTCTAAATATGTCAAATTCTTTTTCAGCCTCTTTATATAAATTTTTGTAATCTTCGGTAATTTTTTTGCAAATTTTATCAATTTCTTCTATTTGCTTATTTAAATCATCAATTTCATTTTGTTTTGCCTTATACCCATCACTATTCGGCTGAAGCCATTTAATATTTTCTTTGGCTTCTAGCAAATTTTGTTTAAGTTCTGACTTTTTATCGCTTATATCAGTCTTGTCTTTTTCATAATTTTTAATAGACGCATAGAGTTTATCCAAATCTTCATTTTGAGAATTTAAAGAATTGCGTGAATCATCAACTTTTGATTTCGATTTATCATAATTTTGATTTTTTTCTGTCAAATCTTCTTTTTGATCTTCCAAAAAATTATCAGAATTTTTTTTCGCTTGGTCTAAATCTTTTTTTGCCTTATCTTTTTTCTCCAAGGCATCACTTGCTTTTTTCTTTGCTTGATTCTCATAAATATCTTCTTGAGCTTTCTCATTTTTCTTAGCCTCATCAAGCTTATTATTTGCCAAGTCTAGGGCATTTTTCTTTTCGTCAGCATTTTTTTGAGCTAAATTTAAATTCTCTTTTGCTTTTTCTTGTTGATTTTTAGCAATATTAAGTTCTTCTTTTGCTTTGGCTAAATTTTTGTCAGCCTCAACTTGTTTATTCTTTTTTTCACTAAGATTTATATAATCGTCGCTTGCTTCACTTTGTTTTTTGTAAGCGGTAATAAAATCATTATCAGCTTTTTTCTTATTTTCATTGGCTTTATTAAGTTCATTTTGTAAAGATAAAACTTTTTTATCAAGTTCTATTTTTTCATTTTCTTTAGCTTTTAAATTTTCATTTGCAAGATCTAATTCTTTTTGTGCTTTGCCAACTTCATTTTCAAGATTTTTTTCATTTAAATTATCAGCAAAGCCAGTCGAATTTTCTCTATATTCTACCATATTTTCATCAGTATTAGATGCGTAAGAATTATAAACGGGATTAACAACCCCCAAGCCCATAGCCAAAATTAGGGCAGTAGCAAATTTTTTATTCTTTTTCAAAATTTAAACCTCCATAATGTTAAATTTTTTCTATTAAATTATAATTTAATAAATAATGATTATTTGATTTTCATTTGAAAAGTAAATTTTTAAATTTCCAAGCATTAAATAAAAATTAAAAAAGCAAATTTAAAAATAAAAATTCAAAGAAATAATTCATAATAATAATCATTATCATAAATATGATAACAAAAATTTTTTCCTTTGAATATCAAAATATTGTCTTTTATTGAAAATAATAATAAAAAATAATTGTACAAATAAAATTTGTAAAGTTAAATAAGAAATTTTTTATTTTCAATTTTAAAATATTTTGAAAATTTTTCGAATTAAAAATATTTTCAAATTTCAAATTAATTTTTGCTTGAAAAAATTTTATTTAAGATTGAAAATTCAAGAAAAAAATAGTCAAGAAAAAGTCTTGACATTAGATTGAATTGCTAGTATACTTTATAGGTCAAGAAAAATACTTGACGGGTGAGAATATGGAAAAATTAGTACAAGTTGCAAGATTGTTTGACACTTATGGATCGCTTTTGAATGAAAAACAAAAAGACGTCATAAATTGTTATTACAATGAAGATTTATCATTAAATGAAATAGCTCAAAACAATAATAAGTCAAAACAAGCCATATCTGATATGATTCAAAGGTCTGTTGACAAGTTATTTGAGTTTGAAAATGAGCTTTCTTTAATAAAGAAAAAAAATCAATTAAGAGAAGATTTGTCTTTGTTAAGAGAGTTGATCGAAAGTTCAAATCAAAGTGAAGCTATGGATATGATCGATGAAATGATAAATAAAATTTAGGATGTGAAAATATGATTTTTTCAAATCTTTCTGAGAAGTTACAAGAATCTTTAGGTAAACTTACAGGAAAAGGAAAATTAAGCGAAAAAGACATCGACAATGTAGCCAGAGAAATAAAACTTTCTTTGCTTGAGGCTGACGTTAATTACAAAGTAGTTAAGGAGTTTGTCAAAAAAATCAAAGAAAGAGCTATGGGTCAAGATGTCATGGAATCTCTTACTCCAGGTCAAACTGTAATTAAGATTGTAAATGAAGAACTTACAAATCTTATGGGTAAGGAAAATTCTAAACTTGAGCTAAAAGGATCTACTCCTCACGTTGTGTTGATGGTAGGTTTGCAAGGTTCAGGTAAGACAACTCACTCTGGAAAACTTGTCAGGAAATTAAAAAAAGAAGGCAGAAATCCTCTCCTAGTAGCTCTTGATGTTTATAGACCTGCGGCTATTGAGCAATTGAAAGTTGTGGGCAAACAAGCTGAGGTTGAAGTTTTTGAAAAGGGAAAGCAAGATCCTGTTCAAACTGCAAATGAAGCAAAAGAATATGCTAGAAGAAATAACAATGATGTTGTTATAATGGATACGGCTGGACGACTTCAAATCGATGAAGATTTGATGGATGAGCTTAAAAATATTAAAAAAGCTGTAAAACCTGATGAGATACTTTTGGTAGTTGATGCCATGGTTGGACAAGAATCTGTAAATGTTGCAAAAACATTTGATGAATATCTTGATATTACTGGCGTTATTCTAACAAAACTTGACGGAGATGCAAGAGGTGGAGCAGCCCTTTCAATTAGACAAGTTGTAGGAAAGCCAATTAAATTTATTGGTACAGGCGAAAAGCTTGATGATCTTGAAGCCTTTCATCCAGACAGGATGGCATCAAGAATACTTGGTATGGGAGATGTCTTATCTCTTATTGAAAAGGCAGAAAAACAAGTTACTTTAAAAGATGCAAAAGAACTTGAAGAAAAAATGCGAAACCAATCCTATACTCTTGATGATTTTGTTGAACAAATAAATCAAATAAGAAATATGGGACCGCTTGAAGATTTACTTGCTATGATTCCTGGAGTAAACAACAAGATGCTTAAAAATGTAAATGTTGATGAAAAAGGATTTGTAAGGATTGAAGCTTTAATATCTTCTATGACAAAAGAAGAAAGAGAAAAACCAGAGATTATTGGCAAAAGTCGTAAAGAAAGAATTGCCAAGGGATCTGGGGTTGATATGAATGAATTAAATAAATTATTAAAGCAATTCAAAGAACTAAAGAAAATGATGAAACAATTTACTAATATGAAAAAAGGTAGAAAAGGCAAAAGAAAATTCAATATGCCTTTCTTCTAAAAAAACGGAGGTTATGATGGCAGTTAAAATTAGATTAAAAAGAATGGGACAAAAGAAAAGACCATTTTACAGAGTAGTTGTAGCAGATTCTAGAAGTCCAAGAGATGGAAAATTCATCGAAGAAATTGGAACATATAATCCAGTATCTGAACCAAAAGAATTTAAAATTGACAACGAAAAAGCTAAACAATGGATTAAAAATGGTGCAAAACCAACTTCTATTGTTGAAAAATTATTTAACGACAACAACGTTTTAGCATAAGAAAAATGAAAGAATTAGTCAAACTAATAGTTACAGAACTTGTCGAAGACAAAGATGCTGTAGGAATAATATTAGAAGAAGACAACGGAGAAGTTGACATTAAAATTAACGTAGCAGAAAAAGACAAGGGAAGAGTTATAGGTAAAGGTGGGAATATTATTAATTCTATTAGAACTATTGCTCGTGCCTGCGCAGTCAAAGAAGATGTTAAGGTTAATATAAGAATATGAAAATAACTGTAGCAGAGATACTTACAACACACGGGATAAAAGGAAATCTAAAAATAAAATCTTATTCAGACAATGAAAAAAGATTTGAAAAAGGATCAAAACTTTTACTTGATGGAAATTTAGTTACAATCGAATCATCTTTTAAGCATAAGGGTAGTATCATCATAAAACTCAAGGAATATAATGATATTAATGAGGTAGAAAAGTTTATTGGACACGAACTTACTATTGAGGATAAGGACTTAGAAAAATTAAATGATGGAGAATATTATTTATTTGATTTGATTGGCCTAAAAGTTTATGAAAAAAATCAAGAACTTGGTTTTATAAAAGATGTCATCACTGGAGTTTATCCAAATGATATCTATGTAATAGAAAAAGACGGAAAAGAAATTTATTTTCCAGCCTTAAATGCTACAGTAAAAAATGTTGACTTAGAAAATAAAAAAATAGAAGTGGAAAACTTCAAAGATTATGAATAAAATAACTATACTTACACTTTTTCCTGAATCTTTCGAATTTCTAAAAAGCTATGGAGTCATAGGAAAGGCAATTGAAAAAGGACTTATTGAAATTAATCTTGTTGATATAAGAGATTATAGCAAGGACAAACACAACAGGGTTGATGATACAGTTTTTGGAGGGGCTGCAGGAATGCTTATGAGACCTCAGCCGATTTATGATGCTCTAATAGCAAATAAAAGTTCAAAATCAAAAGTAGTCTACATGTCTGCAGCAGGAGAAATCCTAAACCAAAAATTAGCAATCAAATTTGCAGATTTTGAAGACTTGGTAATAATTTGCGGTCATTACGAAGGAATTGATGCAAGAATTACCAATCACTATGTCGATTATGAAGTTTCAATTGGAGATTATGTTTTAACCGGTGGCGAAATCCCTGCCATGGTGTTAATAGATTCTCTTTCAAGATTTATTGGAGGAGTTGTTGGGAAAAAAGAATCATTAGTTACAGATTCACACTACAATGGTCTACTACAATATGATGAGTACACTAAGCCTAGAAATTTTAATGGATATATGGTTCCAAAAGAACTATATAGTGGAGATCATAAAAAAGTAGAAGAGTGGAAGAAGAAATCATCTCTTCAAAAAACCAAAAGAGTAAGAAGAGATTTATACGATAGATATATCAAGGAGGATCACGATGGAATTAATCAAAAAAATAGAAAATGAACAACTACGTGAAGATAATCCAGACTTTAGAGTTGGAGATACTGTAAGAGTAAGCTACAGAATCAAAGAAGGAGACAAAACAAGACTCCAAGACTTTGAAGGTGTAGTAATTAAAATAAATGAAGGAAATCTTGGAAAAACTTTCACACTTAGAAGACTTTCTTATGGTGTAGGAGTTGAAAGAACATTCCTTTATCACTCACCAAGACTAGAAGTATTCAAAGTCGTTAGACGTGGTAAGGTAAGACGTGCAAAACTAAATTACCTAAGAGGTCGTCAAGGTAAGGCTGCAAAAGTTAAAGAAAAAACAAATTATTAATAAAAAGGCCCAAAGGCTCATTGAATTAGGGATTTTAGAAAACTGATTTAAAGAGTATTTAGGTGTCAAGATAAAAGGCTATGAGTTTAATGCTCACAGCCTTTTTCTTATATACTCTTGAAAGTATTATCTGAGTTCTCGTTTATTGTTTTAAAACCACTTTTTATTGCAAATAAAACTCCTGCAATCATAAATACAAATACTACTATTAGAGGGATATAATTCATATTTGTTATCAGACCTTTTATCGCAAATGCTAATTCATAGTTACTCCTATAGGCTCTAAGTGCAATTCTCATAATGAACATAAAGATATAGACTAAGAAAATATTTTTAAACAATATTTTCCCTTCTCCAAAGACCATCTTTTTCATTTGCTTTTCTGTCATACCTGCTGTTGATAGAAGTTTAAAGTCATTGGATCTTGCCCTAAGGTTTCCCTTAAAACTATTATAAGCATTGGAAAGTGCAATTGTTATAAGAATGATTTGGATGGCTAGATTCAATAGCTTTTCATTTCTTATTAGTTCTTTATCCATGGCTGCTCTAATAATTTCTGTAGAAGTTCCATGATCAGATTTTGGAACATAGGTTGAAATTACTTTTTCCGCATCTTCAAATACTTTTTCTTTATTATTATCAGCTTTAATTTTTACAAAGTAATAATAAACTGGGTTGCCTTGATCTATTCCATATTCATCAATAAATTTTTTCATAGTACTTTCACTTGTAAAGATAGATATTTGATTGTCATTATAAGCTTCTATATTATAAGGCATTTCATCGATACTTGAATCTATTTTTATAGGCATGGACTTACCATTTGCATTATATTTTAAAGTTACTTTTCCTGTATCCTTATCAGAAATTTTTATATATTCATTAAAAGAATAAGGACTTCCACTATTTTTTGGAATTTTATTTAGTAGTAAATACTTTGCATTCGAAATATTATTTTCATTTAAAAGTTTCTCAAAATCCTCATCTGTTAGGGCGTATATGTTGGAATACAATTTATCTTCCGGTATTTTACCGCTCTTTAAAGCTTCCTTTAAATCTTTAGAAATAAAATCCTTATTATCGCCAAGGTAAAATTTTGTATCAACTCTTTGATATACATGCAATTGGTCTATGCCTTCAACTTCTTCTATATCATGAACAAGGTTTTTATCCAAAAAATCATCTACATAAATACTAGAGTCAAAATTGTAAGGACTTTGGTAGTTATTATATTTTTCCTCTAAACTTTTATATGCCTGACTTACTAAAACTGTCGTCAATAAAAAAGCTGATAGAGCTATTGATATCACAATAATTTTATAGGTTGATTGGTAAGACCTGTAATAATCTTTTGCTAAAGTCTTTTCTATTGGTCCATTTATTTTTGATTTTCCTAATTTAATATTTTTTTCTGTAATCCCATTTAAACCTTCGACAACATTTATCTTCGCACTTTTCTTGGCAGGGATCAATGCTGAAAAATACACCATTATCAAGGATAACAAAACAATTATTAAAATAGATATAGGGCTTGGAAATATGAAATGGAAATCCATAGATTTTACACTTTGACCTAAAATATTTGATATGTTTTGATAAGATTTTGTATTATTAAGCCACATCAAATATAAGAGCAGATTTGCAGAAGCCAAAGATAAGATTGTTCCCAAGGCTATTGGTAAGGTTGAAAGTTTAAATGCTTTCTTTCGAATTAATTGCTTTACCTGCTTATCTGTCATCCCAGTGCTTTTTAATAAAGCAATTTCCTTTAGATCCCTATTGTTCCATACATTAAAAGCCCCATAAATGATAAAAGCAAAAAGTAGGCAAAGAAAGAAGGCTGCTCCATATTGTTCTAAAGCTGAGTTTACAACACTTTTTGGTGGAATAATTCCTTTTGGATAGACCATTTTATATTCTAAGATATCTTTATTATAAAATACTCTACCAATGTCTAAGGCATGGTTCTCGTCAATATTCATTTCTGATAAAATTTTCCTAGTTTTTGTATAAGTATCTCTTATATTTTTATACCAAATTTCTGCTTCGGTACCAACATTTTTTTCAAACAAGACTTTTTTATCATCACTTTTAGATAAACCTACAAGCATAGCCTCTTCAAATGAATAGCTAAAATCATCATAAGTACCAACTATTTTATAAGTTTTATCACGAACATTTATTTCAGAACCCAAATCATATTCTTTATTTTTTATTAAAAATCTCTCTGGAACTAAAAGTTCATTTGCTTTTTCTGGCTTTTTTCCTTCCTTAATATCATAACGTAAAAGGCTTGCAGGATCTCCATTTTCATATATAACTGCATTTAAGTCTGTTTTTATTACTTTATTGAAAGAAACTTTTTCTATATCTTTATCGTTTTTTAATTTATCATAAAAACCTTGGTCAATTCCACTTATATTCACATGATAATCTCCAAAAGTTTTCTTTACATACTCATACTTGTCAGTTTTTAACGAGTTTAAGATAAAAATTACAGTTCCTAATAACATTACCGCTAAAAGTATTGATATTTTAATAGAAAAACTGTCTTTCTTATTATTTTTTACAGCTCCATCAGCTAGGTCATTAATAATTTTCATAAGTTTCATCTCCTAAGAAATTTAACCTACCATCTACCATTCTATAGACCTTATCACAAGAATTTGCTACTTTTTCATCATGAGTTATTATCATAATTGTAGAATTTAATCTTTTATTTACTAGTCTAAAAAGTCCTATGATTTCTTCAGAATTTTTTCTATCGAGATTTCCTGTAGGTTCATCTGCTAGAACGATGGCAGGTCTTGTAATCAAACTTCTGGCAATAGCGACTCTTTGTTGCTCACCACCCGATAATTGTTTTGGATACCTATCAAGCTTTCCTTCTATTCCTAGTATCGATAAAATTTCCTTTAAATAGTCTTCATCTACTTTTTTATTGTCCAATAAAAGAGGAAGTAGGATATTTTTTCTCACATTAATATTTGGAATTAGGTTAAAAAATTGGTAGACAACGCCAATATTTCTTCTGCGAAATACTGTCATTTCGTCTTTGTTAAACTTAGTAATATTATTATCTTGAATAAATATATCACCACTTGTTGGTGTATCTACTCCTGCAAGTAAATGAAGTAAGGTAGATTTGCCAGAGCCACTGTCTCCAATAATGGCAACTAGGTCTCCTTTTTCTAGTTCAAAGTTTACATTTGAAAGGGCATTTACTTCTACTCCACTATTGTAAGTTTTTGTTAAATCTACTGTTTTTACAATATTCATATTTAGTCCTCCTTATCTTTCTTGTATAATATTAGGCTTAAGTGACTGGAAAGTGACTAGAAAAAAACTGTGTCTTATTTTTAGACACAGTCTTAAAATTTAATTATAAAATCTCAGTTCAAAGGCATTTGATTTCTTCCCTTTGTGATATAAAAGCTCTCCATTTTGTCTTTCCATAACAGATTTTGCCATAGGAAGTCCAATACCATAGCCTTTTGAATTTGGATCCGCCTTATAAAAACGCCTAAAAACTTTTTCTAACATTTTTCGATCTAAGCCTTTAGAAAAATCTTCCACAAAAATACTTTTATATAGATTTGTTTCTTTAAGTTGGATTTCTATCTGTCTATCTTCTGTTGCTTCTATACCATTTTTCATCACATTAAATAATGCTTCATAAGTCCATTTCTTATCGCATATAAGATTAAAATCATCTCCATAAAGAGGAATTTCAATATTATCATTGATAAAATAATCTTTTAGGTTTCGTATGATATCTTCAATTAATTCTCTAGCCGATATACTATCTTTTGCCATTTCTATTGTGCCTGAATCAAGGGCTGCAAGTTTTAATAAAATGTCAGATAAGTTGTGGAGTCTAAGTAAATTATCTCTGAGTCTTTCTATATATTCTTCAGAAAGGTTGTCATTTTCGTCTTCTAATAGGTCTAACAATAATAGTGATCCCGTCAACGGTGTTTTTATTTGATGGGCAATGTCTTCAGTATATTCTTTTAAAGTTTCCTTATTTTTCTCTGAATTTTCAGCTATTCTTTTGTTTTCTATAATAATTTTAATAATCTCATCTCTGAGTTTGCCAAATTCATCGTCTATAATTTCGTAATTATCAGAGTTTATATCAAGTGAATGGAGGAGGTTAAATACACTATTAATCTTATCTTCAATAGCTTCTTCTTTTTTCTTTTCAATTTTTGAAATAACTATAAACAGAATTATATTTATAACTAGAAATCCTATAAGTGTTAGAATATCAAATCTTGGATTGAGATAAACTACAAACAAAGACATTAATAGATTTAAAATTAAGACAAGTAAAGTTTTTTTATTCATTGTCCCACCTATAACCTATCCCTCTAAGAGTTTTTATATGAATGCCATAATCTCCAAGTTTAGATCTGAGTCTTTTTATGGTGACAGTTAGGGTATTGTCATTTACTTCATAAAAATCATAACCCCAAACATAATCTAAAATTCGCTCTCTTAGTAGATTTATATTTTGGTTTTCTAAAAGCATTTCCAAAACAGCAAACTCTTTTAAGTTAAGGTCTAAATCTTTTCCATCTATCGAAGCTTGTTTTGATATAAGATCTAAAGATAAATTTTCAAAAGTCAGTTCATTCACTTTTTTAATTTTTCTACTAAAAACATTGTCTATTCTCGCCTTTAGAACAGGAAGAGAGAAAGGTTTTGTAATATAATCATCTGCTCCTTGAGAAAGACCTTTGATAACATACTCGTCTTCGTCTTTTACAGTAAGCATTATTACAGGAATATCAGAAAATTCTCTCAGCCACTTTAAAAAATTAAAGCCTGACCCATCTGGGAGATTAGCATCAAGAAGAATTAAATCAAAATCATTAAAATTAAGATTTTCTGTCAGAGAAAGCTTGTTATAAATAACCGTCTCAATATTCTGTTTGTTTAAGTAAGTTTTAACAGCAAAAGCAATTGTGCTGTCATCTTCAATCATTAATATTTTCAATTTTATGCTCCAAAAATTGCGATATAACACTTAAAATGCCTACAAATCCTCTTATATTTTCATACTTACATTATCATATCGACATATTTTTATGGTGTAGAAAGTTGTGTTTATGGCTTTTTGTAGGTCTAATTTATTTATCTTTCAACTGTTAATTTTTTAAAAATTATCATAGGATAATATCGTAATATACTTCAGACTAAGCCTCTATTTTCTATATTTTTTCTACAATATTATATCATATTTTAAAAATAATCTTTAAGGCTGTCTTGGTATTGGAAATTTTTGAAAATTTTTATGAAGGAAATATATTCTTAATTAGATTACAAAGGTGTTTTATTTTATAAATCACAAATTTTTGTGATAAAATATAAGATAAAGATTAGGAGGATATATGAATATAAATTGGTATCCGGGTCATATGAAAAAGACCAAAGAAGAAATTAAAAATTCTTTAAAACTTGTTGATATAGTTTTAGAAGTAATAGATGCAAGAATTCCAAAATCTTCAAGAAATCCTTTGATTTCAGAAATTACTGAAAAAAAAGATAGAATAATAATAATGAATAAAACTGATCTTTCAGACCAGATAGAAAATGAAAAATGGATAAAAAAATTTGCTGATGATGGAATAAAAGCAATAAAGATGAATGCAAAAGAAAAAATAAATACAAAAGAAATTTATAATATTGCAAAAGAAATTCTTTTTGAAAAATTTAAAAAAAATGAAGAAAAAAATATTGAAAATGAAAATATTAGGATGATGGTTGTAGGAATTCCAAATTCTGGTAAATCTACCTTTATAAATAATATAGCCAAAAGAAAGGGAGCAAGGGTTGGAAATAGACCTGGAGTTACTCAACAAAAACAATGGATAAAAACAAAAGAAAATATTTTGCTTTTGGATACACCCGGAGTTTTGTGGCCAAAATTTGAAGGGCAAACAGGACTTAATTTGTCTTTTACAAATGCAATTAAGGATGAAATTTTAAATATTGAGGAATTGTGCCTTAAATTTATTGAATTTATGAAAGAATTCTATCCAAAAAATTTGGAAGAAAGGTATAAGATAGATTCTAATAAAACTGCTCTTGAAATTTATGAAGAAATCGGGATAAAAAGAGGTGCAATTATTAGAAAAGGCGAAGTTGATTATACAAGATGTGCAAATTTAATTTTTAATGATTTTAGAAGTGGAAAACTTGGAAGGATAACAATTGAAAAAGCCTAGATATTCTGAATTTAATGATAAAATAAAAAATGAAATTCATGAAAAATATGAATTGATTGCAGGAATCGATGAAGTTGGAAGGGGGCCTTTGGCAGGACCTGTTGTTGCTTGTGCAGTTATAATGAAAAAAGATTCTCATATTGAAGGAGTCACAGATTCCAAAAAATTATCAAAAAAGAGAATGAATGAACTCTATCAAAAAATTATAGATGATTCGATTTCTTATTCTTTTGGTTATGCAAATAATATCCTTATTGATAAAATAAATATAAAAGAGGCAACAAAGCTTGCTATGAAAGATGCTCTTGAAGGTCTTGAAAAAAAACCGCAAATTGTTTTGATTGATGCTGAAAGAATTGATACTCATATTAAGCAATTAAACATTGTAAAGGGCGACTTGTATGAATATGCCATTTCTTGTGCGTCAATTCTTGCCAAGGTAAGAAGAGATAAAATAATGGAAAATTTCTCAAAAATTTATCCCTATTATTCATTTGAATCAAATGTAGGCTATGGAACAAAAAAACACTATGAAGGTCTTGAAAAATTTGGGGAATGTCCAATTCATAGAAAAACTTTTTTAAGAAAATTTTATGAAAGGCAATTATCTTTTCTATGAAAAGCAAAAAAAGAACAATAGGAGATTTTGGAGAAGAAATAGCCTTAAAATATTTGGAGAAAAAAGGTTACCAAATTTTGGATAGAAATTTCCTAAAATACTACGGAGAAATTGATATTATTGCAATAAAAAATGATATTTTGACCTTTGTTGAAGTTAAAACAAGAAAAAATGATGAATTTAAGCCTGCAAGTTTGGATGTTGATTATTATAAACAAGAAAGAATCAAAAAAACAGCTCAAGCCTATATTATGGAAAAAGATTTGGGCGAATTTTTGATCTCTTTTGATGTGTGCGAAGTTTATCTTGAAAATAAAACAATTCATTACATAAAAAACGCTTTTGGTGATTAGATGGACAAAAAAGATTTGTTATTATATTTTAATTTTATAAATTTACAAAACAAAATAATTTTGGATTTTTGTGAAAATCTTGATATGGATAATTTTTTTGACCTTGATAGGAAAATTTTTGAAAATTTATCTAAGAAAAATAAGGAAAAGATATTTTCTTCTAAGAATTTAGAAAATTTTAAAGCTTATAGACAAAAAGTTTTTAATGGTCCTTATAAAATTTCTACCATATACGATGATAATTATCCGATAAATTTATCCTACATAGATGACAGGCCGGCTCTTTTTTATTACAAGGGGAATTTGGAAAAAGAGGACAAAAATGCCATAGCCTTTGTTGGGGCAAGGAAATGTACTGATTATGGGAAATGGGCTTGTAAAAAAATCGTAGAAGGTTTTAAGGATACAAATATCAGGACTGTATCAGGTCTTGCTTATGGAATTGATGCAATTAGTCACAAGGTAAGTCTTGAAAATAATATTAAAACTATTGGAGTAATTGGCTCAGGTCTTGATATAATTTATCCTAAGGCAAATAAGTATTTGTACGAAAAAATTGAAGAAAAAGGTGCTATTATTTCGGAATTTCCCCTAGAAACTCCACCAAATGCCTACAATTTTCCAAGAAGAAATAGAATAATTTCAGGACTTAGCAAAGGAGTTTGTGTAATTGAAGCAAAAGAAAAATCTGGAACTATGATTACAACAAATTTCGCCCTAGATCAAGGCAGAGAAGTTTTTTGCCTACCTGGAAATATAAATTCAATTTATTCAAAAGGTTGTAATAAATTAATTCAAGAAGGCTCAAAGCTTGTGATGGATGCGTCTGATATAATTGATGAAATTGAAGATTTTAAAAAGATAAATGAGAAAAAAACAAAATTAAATCTAGATGGACTTGATAAAGATACGCTAAATGTAGTAAAGTATATAATCGATAAGCCATCTTCAAATGCAGATGAGATTTCTCAAAATCTTTGTATGTCGATTGAAGAGGTAAATTATATTTTAATATTTTTAGAATTAAATGATTACATAGAAAATATGGGAAATAATGAATACGTAAGTAAAGGGGATTAAATGGCAAAAAATTTAGTAATTGTAGAATCTCCAACCAAGGCTAAGTCAATCACTAGGATGCTAGGTTCAAATTATAAGGTTAGAGCAACTTATGGACATCTTAGAGATTTGCCAAAGTCAAAACTTGGAGTTGATATAGAAGATGATTTTGAACCAAAATATATAAAAGTTCGTGGAAAGGCAAAAACAATCAATGCCTTAAAAAAAGAAGCAGAAAGCGTAGACAAAGTTTATCTTGCAACAGACCCTGATAGGGAAGGTGAGGCAATAAGCTGGCATTTGCAATATCTTTTGGGACTTGATAAAAATGAATTGAACAGAGTAGAATTTCATGAGATAACAAAAAATAATGTAAAAAATGCTATCAAAAATCCAAGAAAAATCGACCAAAATTTGGTAGATAGCCAACAAGCAAGAAGAATTATGGATAGGATAGTAGGTTATGAAATTTCTCCAATTTTGTGGAAAAGAGTAAAATCTGGTCTATCTGCAGGAAGAGTCCAATCAGTTGCTTTAAAATTAATTGTAGATAAGCAAAGAGAAATTGATTCTTTTGTTCCTAAAGAATATTGGACAATTACAGCTAAGCACAAAGAAAGTAAAATTGAATTTGAATCAGAATTTTATGGATCAAAATCCAAAAAAATGAAAATTTCAAATGAAAATGGGGCAGAAAAAATCCTAAATAGGATTGATAAGGACAAGTTTGAAGTTGTAGATATTCAAAAAACAAAAAAGAAAAGAAAACCACAAAAGCCATACACAACTTCAACTTTACAACAAGACGCCTCAAATAAATTAGGATTTTCAACAAAATATACAATGTCTCTTGCCCAACAATTATTTGAAGGAATTGATTTAGGAGATAAGGGAAGAGTCGGTCTAATTACTTATATGAGAACAGATGCCACAAGACTTTCAAACGAAATTATTGGAGAAAGTTTATCATATATTAAGGAAAAATTTGGAGAAAAATATGCATCAAAAGGAAATTCTTATTCCAAAAAATCAAAAACAAGTCAAGATGCTCACGAGGCAATAAGACCTACTTCAATTTACAATGATCCAATAAGTGTAAAAGAATATTTAACAGATCAACAATATAAACTCTACAAATTAATTTGGACAAGAGTTGTTGCAAGTCAGATGACTGATTACGAATATTTGTCAACATCTCTTTCATTTGATTCAAATGGAGTAATTTTTAAAACAAATGGAAAAATAACTTTGTTTGATGGATTTATGAAAATATCAAATGCAAAAGAAAATGAAAATATCCTACCAGATTTAAAAAAAGGAGATATTATAAAGGCACTTGATATTAAAAAAGACCAACATTTTACTAAGCCACCAGCAAATTATACTGAGGCAAGTCTTGTAAAAACTTTGGAAGAATATGGAATAGGAAGACCATCAACTTATTCATCAACGATAGCTTCAATTATTTCAAGAAATTATGTAGAATTTGAACAAAGAAAAATTCTTCCGACAAAACTTGGAATAAGAGTGAATGATTTTTTACAAGAAAGTTTTGACGACATAATAAATGTAGAATTTACTGCAAGAATGGAAGATGAGCTTGATAAAATTGCTCAAGATGAAGTTTATTGGAAAGATGTTTTAAAATCTTTTTATGAAGGATTTGAAAAAGATTTAAAACAAGTTTCAAAAGATAGGACAGATTATAAGGTAAAAGATAAAGTTTTGGATGAAAAATGTCCAAAGTGTGGCCATCCGCTTGCAGAAAAGCACGGAAGAAATGGAAAATTTATTGGATGTACAAATTTCCCAGAGTGTGATTTTACAAAATCAATCATAAAAACAACAGGTGTAAAATGTCCAGAATGTGAAAATGGAGAAATAATAGAAAAAGTTTCTAAGAAGGGCAAAAGATTTTACGGCTGTTCAAATTTTCCAAAATGTGATTACGCAACATGGGATCCACCAACAGGAGAAAAATGTCCAAAATGCGGAGACCTTTTAGTCCACAAAAAAAATAGATCAACTGATGAAATAAAATGTAATTCTTGTGATTACGTTAAAGAAAAAAGAAGATAGAATTTTGTATATAAAAAGCAGGCTCTTATGCCTGCTTTATTTTTTAAAAAAAATTATTTAATTTCTTCAGAAAAGCCTTCAAGTTTTGATGTACAATTTGGACATCTTGTTGCTTCTATATTAATTTCTGTTTTACAATGAGGGCAAATTTTTGTTGTAGCTTCTACAACTTCTTCTTTTTTTGCCTTGTTCAATGCTTTTACAATTAAAAATAGGAATAATGAAATAATTAAAAATGTAATAATTGCATTAATAACGCTACCTATTTGTAATTTTGCTCCAAAAAAATTAACTGCCAAATCTTCGTAATCAACTCCTGCTGTAAGTCCTGAAATAATTGGCATCAAAATTCCATCTACAACTGCAGTTACAATCGCAGTGAAAGCAGATCCCATGATAAGACCTATTGCCAAGTCAACTACATTTCCCTTTGAAATAAATTCTTTAAATTCTTTCCACATAATATCTCCTTATTTCTTATTTGTTTTCATTATACCCAAATTTTTATAAATGTGTAGGATAGAAAATATTTTAAAAATAGTATAGTGATTATAAGGAGAAAAAATTTATGAAAAATTTACAAGTTGATGATGAATTTTATAAAAAATTATCTAAATATGCTGTTTTTATTCCTATAATTAATATTGATGGGAAAGACCATATTTTATTTGAAGTTAGGAGCAATCTCATTTCTCAAGCTGGCGAAGTTTCTTTTCCTGGTGGTGGAGTAAATGAAGGCGAAAAATTTGAGATGGCTGCCATTAGGGAATGCAGGGAAGAATTAAATTTGGACGAAAAAGATATTTCTTTGATTGGTTATTCTTCTATGATTTTGTCTTCTTCAAATAGGCTAATCAAAGCTTATTATGGAAGAATTAATAAAAATTTTGAAAATATTTCTTATAATATGGAAGTTGATTCTATTTTTACGGTTTCTATTGATTATTTGAAAAAAAATCCTCCAGAAAAATATACTGCAAAACTCAAAATGGATTTGCCAGATGATTTTCCTTTTGAAAAAATTCCTAATGGGAAAAATTATAATTTTTGGCAAAGATACCATACTTTTTATTTTTATAATACAAAACCTGTTATATGGGGAATGACTGCAAATGTTTTGAAAGATTTTTTAAAATTTTATAAATAATTATTTCTTATAAAGATTTATAATTTGTGGTAAAATTAGTTTATAGGAGAATTGTTTGTAAGAAAGAAAGATGTGGTTATGAAAAGTTATATTATAGAAAAATTAAAAGATTATTCCAAATCTAATGAAAAAGTCAAGGCGATTTTTTTTGTAAAGGAAGATAATAATAATGAATATTTTGCAAATATTTATCTTGTTTTGAGTGATATTATTATTTCAAAAATCAAAGAGGATTTGGAAAATATTTTTGATGATTATGCAATGATTAATAAAAGAAAAGATTCTTTTGAGCTTGATAAAAAAAATCAACAATTTACAAAGTTCGAACTTTATACTAATGATTCTACAAAAATTTCCATAAATTTAATTTTGGAAGATAAGGCAAATGATTTTATAAAATTGTGTCCGGGAAGTATTGAATTTATTTGTGATGAAATGAATTTAGAAGAAGAAATTGGTGAGAAAAATATTGTTTATAGTCTTGCTCGTGAATTTGAATTTGATGAGTGTTGTAAGAACTTTTTTTCAAGCTGTTTGGATGTTTCTTTTAATCTTATGTCAAGAGATCTTATTAGCGCAGGCTATAGAATGCAAAGTGTAAGGGATTATCTATATAAATTATTAAATTGGTATATAATTGACAAATTTAATAAGGGCAAAGATGCTGGGGAGTATGGACAAAATTTAATTCATACTTTGGAAGCTGATATTAAGGAAGAATTGTTATTGACCTTTAAAACAAATGATATTACTGAAATTTATGGGGCAATTTTTGCAGCTTGCCAATTGTTTAGAAAAATTGGTATGCAACTTTCTGAAAAATTTGATTTTTCTTATCCAAAAAAAGATGATGTTTATACACTAAAGCTTTTGAGAAAAAATTATAAAAAAATGGAATCGCTACAAGTTTAGGGGGATGAATGAAAAGGAAAAAAATTATAGCATTTTTATTGGCGTTTTTGTTTATATTTTCTCCAATCAAAACTTTTGCTGATGATACGGTAGCAAAAGAAGGAGATAATATTGTTGGTGCTGATAAATTTGTAAAGGCGTACTTGATTGGAAATCAAGAAAGTGGAGATATTTTTTATCAAAAAAATGCAGATCAAACTTATCCAATAGCATCAATGAGTAAGCTTATGACATTTTTGCTTGCAAGAGATGCAATCGAAAGTGGAAAAATTTCTTTTGATACAAAAGTTAAGGGGACTAAGGAAGCTGAAGACTTAACAGGGCCAGAATATTCTGCAATGGGAATTAAAGAAGGCGAACAATACACAATAAAAGAATTGCTTACAGGTCTTATGGTAGTTAGTGGCAATGATTGTGCAAATCTTTTGGCAAGTACAATTTCAGGAAGTGAAGCTAATTTTGCCAATGAAATGAATAAAAAAGCCCAAGAATTAAATTTGAAAAGTCAAAAATATTACAATGCATCAGGAATAAATACGGAAGATGATAAACAAAATTCATCATCTGCAAAAGATTTATTCGAACTTACAAGAATAATTGTTGACAAGTATCCAGATATTTTAGAATATTCAAAAATAAATGGCATTGATGATGACAAAAAAGATATTCATAAAAAATCAACCATTCCACTTAGGGATGAAATAAAAGGAGTTGATGGATTAAAAACAGGAACAACAGAAGAAGCAGGTCATTGTCTTACAACAACCATCGATATGAATAAATTTGATCCAAAAAATGAATTTAGGGCAATAGGAATTGTGATGGGAGCTGAAGAAAATGAATTTAGAAATTCAGCTATGACCGATTTAATCTATTACGTTTCAAGATATTTTAATTATAAAAAACTTACAGATAAAGATTTACCTAGCGATTCAATAAAAGTTAATTCTGTAAAAGAAGGATATGTAGAATTATATCCAGAAAAAACAGTTGGCTTTATAATTAAAGACAAAGCAATGCCAAGTGTGAAAATTAAAATTAATAAAGACATAAAAGCACCAATCAAAAAAAATGAAAAACTCGGCAAGGCTTACATAAAATATAAGGACAAAGAATACGAAGTTAATTTGATAAGCAAAAAAGATCAACAAAAGGCATCTAACTTTACTAGAGTAAAAAGAACAGTATCAGATGCTTGTAATTTTTTGGTAGAATGCATTATAGCCAGATAGAAAAAGTTTTACTTTTTCTATCTTTTCTGCTATACTATTGAGGTAGGTCCTGGTAGCTCAGCTGGATAGAGCACCGCCCTCCTAAGGCGGGTGTCGGAGGTTCGAATCCTCTTCAGGACGCCAAATATTTTTAGCTATTGCAAATTTTAAAAAAATGAGCGATAGCTTTTTTTGTTGAATAAAACTTTAAAATATTTTAAAATCGTGGAGAAATAAATGGATGATATTTTTTATATGAAAGAAGCCATAAATGAGGCAAAGCTTGCAAGATTAGAAGACGAAGTTCCGATTGGTTGTGTGATTGTAAAAGATGAAAAAATAATTGCAAGAAGTCACAACTATACATACAAAGGAAAATCTGCATTGAAACACGCAGAAATTCTTGCGATTGATAAGGCGAGTAAGTATGTTGGAGATTTTAGATTAGAAGATTGCACAATGTATGTAACAATGGAGCCTTGTTCCATGTGTGCTGGAGCAATAATAAATTCAAGAATAAAAAGATTAGTTATAGGTCTTGCCGATGTAAAAAGAGGAGCTTGCGGTTCAAACACAAATATTACAGGAGACAGAAGCCAACTGCATTATTTAGATGCAGAATTTGGTTTGATGAAAGAAGAAAGCCTAGAGCTTTTGCAAAATTTTTTTAAAAAATTGAGAAATAAAAAGAAAAAAGATTCTTGCCAATAAGGGTAAGAATCTTTTTTAAAATAAATTAAATTGTAGCAATAATTTGCCAAAATACCTTGTATTTATCAATCAAGGTTGTAAATAATTTCTTATTAATTGTTTGGGGTTGCATTAATACCTTTGATTCCTTTTCAAGTTTTGAATAAGCCTTATATAAATTTTCGCTGTTTGTTTCAATAACAACCCTTCCATTATTTCCACTTGTCCAATGCTTATCATCAGTTGTGTCAAATAAATATACATTATTTCCATAAATTTCTAATTTTGAATTATAAATTCGATCTCGGATTTCTTCGGGAAAGTTATACTGTTCAAAGTCAGAATATCTGATTATTTTTTCGGGTAGATCAAGGTCAAACATATCGCAATAATATTCAATAGCCTCCAAGCATTTTCCATTTTTAAATGATATACCAACTGCCATATTAAATTCCTTTCTTTAATTAAATTTAACATAATAGTATAATAATATCAAGATAAAAAATTATTAATAAAATATAAAGGGGGCGTAAATGAAGATTTCTTTAATAGATCCTTTGCTCGTTGATGATAAAATAATTGAAAGTCATAAGGAAAAAATAGAAAAACTTGGTCATGAATTTCAATATTTCAAAAAAAGCGCATCTGATGATGAAAAAATAATTGAAAGATTAAAAGACAGCGATGTGGCTATAATTACAAATAATAAATTTTCAAAAAATGTAATTGAAAATACAAATTTAAAATTAATTGATGTAGCATTTACTGGCTTTAATCATGTTGATATTGAAGCTTGCAATGAAAAAAATATTATTGTAGAAAATGCCAGCGGATATTCTGATGATTCTGTTGCTGAGCTTGTGATTGGTCTTACAATTTCTCTTATGAGAAAATTTAATGAAAACAGAAAAAATATGTATGAAGATGAATCTTTTAAGGTCATTGGTCAAATTATAAAAGGAAAAACTGTTGGAGTTGTTGGCACAGGAAAAATTGGAATAAGAGTTATTGAATTATTTAAGGCTTTTGGTGCAAATATTTTGGCATATAGTCGAAGTGAAAAAGATGAAGTGAAAAATCTTGGTGCAAAGTATGTTAGCCTTGATGAGCTTTTGAAAAATTCTGATATTGTTACAATTCATCTTCCTCAAAACAAAGAAACTTGTGGTTTTATTGGACAAAATGAGCTTGATCTTATGAAAGATAAGGCGATTTTGATAAATTGTGCAAGGGGACCGATTGTTGACAATGATTATTTGGCAAAATTATTAAATGAAGACAAGTTAAGAGCTGGCATTGATGTTTTTGATATGGAACCTCCGATTGATAAAAATTATCCTCTTAGAAATGCAAAAAACACAGTGCTTACAAATCATGTAGGATTTTTAACTCAAGAAGCTATGGATATTAGATGCGAAATTGTTTTTGATAATTTATATAAGTTTCTTGATGGCAAAATCGTAAATAAAGTAAGTTAATTATGGATACAAAAATTATAGCGATAGCAGGCGGATCTGCTAGTGGAAAATCTTCTATTGTTGAATATATAAAAAATTATTTTTCTAAAGATTTGTATGTAATTGGACATGACAATTATTATAAATCACATGATGATCTTAGTTTTGAAGATAGGGAAAAATTAAATTATGATAAACCGGAATCTTTTGATAATGAAATGTTTTTGAGGGATCTTTTGGATTTAAAGGCTGGAAAAGAAATTGATATGCCAACCTACGATTATAATATTCATACTAGAAGCAAAGAAACTATTCATGTAGTTCCAAAAAAAATAATTCTTATTGAAGGAATTTTGGTTTTGTATGATGAGAGAATAAGAAATATTTTGGATACTTGCGTTTTTATTGATGCGGATAGTGACGTAAGACTTCAAAGAAGAATTTTAAGAGATACTAAAGAAAGATCTAGGAGTTTGGAATCGGTTTTGACTCAATATATAAAACAAGTAAAGCCAATGCACGAAAAATATGTTGAGCCAACAAAAAAATATGCAGATATAATAATTCCAAGAGGAGCAAAAAATACTAGAGGAATAGATATTTTAATTAAACATATCGAAGATTTGATTGAGGAATAAAATGGAAGTTAAGTTACTTGATGTAGATTATAAAAAAATAGAATCCTACTTAAATGGCGATTCCAAGTTGGGTCATAAAATTTTTGGATCAATAAAAAAAGATGATGGATATGTTTTTAGATTGTATGCTCCAAAGGCTGATAGGGTTTTAATCAAAGGGGATTTTTCAAACTGGCAAGAAATTCCTATGTTTAAAAATGAAAAGTATGGATATTTTTATAAATTTATAAAAGCAAAAGAGGGCGATTATTACAAATATGTTATAGAAAGTCAAGGAAGTAGATTTGAAAAATTTGACCCTTATGGAAAATATTTTGATATGTCTCCAGAATTTGCTACAAAAATTATTGATACATCTTATGATTTTTCTGATAAAAAATGGATGGAAAAAAGAGAAAAAAATTTTGATAAACCAGTAAATATTTATGAAATTCATCCTGGAAGCTGGTTAAGGTATAATTCTATGCCAAATATTTTGGATATAGTTGATAAATTAATTTCTTATGTAAAAGATATGGGCTACACTCACATAGAACTTATGCCAATTACAGAACACCCTTATTATCCTTCTTGGGGCTATCAAGTTTCAGGATTTTTTGCTATGTCATCAAGATATGGTTCTATAAAAGATTTGCAAAAATTTGTAGATATTTGCCACCAAAATGATATTGGAGTAATTTTTGATTTTGTAATTGTTCATTTTGCTAAAGATTATTATGCCCTTAAATATTTTGATGGAACTAGTCTTTACGAATCTGATTATAAAGATTTGCAATATTCTGAATGGGGAAGTTTGAATTTTGATTATTCCAAAGGCCATGTGAGAAGTTTTATGAAATCTGCTATTAATTTTTGGATAGAAAATTGTCATTTCGATGGAATAAGAATTGATGCAGTTTCTAATATGATTTATTATGATGGAAATAAAAATAGGGGAGTAAATCCTAATAATATTAAATTTTTAAAAGAATTAAACAGAGATCTTTCAAAAGATTATCCAAATTTCATGAAAATTGCAGAAGATTCATCATCTTATGAATTTGTAACAGAAAAAAATTCACAAGATAGTCTTGGTTTTGATTACAAGTGGGATTTGGGATGGATGAATGATACTTGCAAATATTTTGAAGTTGATTCAATAAACAGACATATATATCAAGGAAAAATTAATTTTTCTATGTTTTATTTTTACAGAGAAAATTTTCTTTTGCCTTTAAGCCATGACGAGGTAGTTCATCTTAAAAAGCCTATGATAAATAAAATGAACGGTTTTTATGAAGATAGGTTTAAACAATTAAAATTATTAAATACTTATCAAATGACTCATCCTGGCAAAAAATTAAATTTTATGGGCAATGAATTTGCAACTTTTGATGAATGGAATGAAAATGAATCTTTAAATTGGGATATTTTAAAATTCCCAATACATTCAGATTTTAAAAATTTTGTAAAAGATTTAAATTATCTTTACAAGGACAATCCAAGTTTTTACAAAAATGATTTTGATGAAAAAGGATTTTTGTGGAAAGTTGTTGATGACAATATAAATTCTGTTTTTGCCTACGAAAGACTTGCAGATGATAAAAGATTTTTGGTAGTATTAAATATGACTAATACTTACAAAAAATCTTATCCGATTTTTTATGATGAAAATTTAATTTTTGTTGAGAAAATTAATAGTCTTTCTGAAAAATATGGTGGAGATAAATATAAAAGAGAAAATATAAAAATTAATAAGGGGGAAAATCTTGAGCTAGAGCTTTGGGAATATGAGGCTGTAGTTTTTGAAATAAAATAAAATGAGTAGAAACAAAGAGGCTATCAATCTTTCTTGGTTGGTAGAAAAATGGACAATTTGGGATAATTCATATTTAAAAAATATTTGGTTAAATCTTGATACTTTGGATTTGATAAGAATAAATGATGATATGGATAACAATGACGATATAGAAGAATCTTATATTGATATTGAAAATAATATGGACGAATTTGTTTGTATGCCAGGTCGCGAAGCTGTAAATAAAAAACTTGCAAGAGAAGTTTTTATGGATTATTTGGGAAGCGTCGATAGGGATAGGCTTTTTGAAAATTATAATGAATACTCAGCTGACGAGGAATTTTTGGATTTGATTTATGAGCTAGGACTTGAAAATAAACTCCAAGAATTTAGAGAAAAAATTGCTGGAGCTATTTTATTAAATTGGGCAAATGAAGAAGATATTAAAGTAAATAAAGATATGGTAGTAATAGATTTATATAATAGGGATTAGATTTTGAAAAATAAAAAAATAAAAATGACTTGTGTGGTGCTAGGCTTATGTTTAGCACTTTCATCATGTAATAAAAAAATTGAAAAAGTTAAACCGGAAGCAAAAAGCAATATTAAAAGTGAATTGAGTGATGATAAGAAAATTTCTTCAAACAATTCAAATAATGTTGACGAAAATCAATTGAAAAAATTTGAGGCAACAATTTATGAATACTTTGACACAATAACAACTTTTACTGCTTATTGCAAAAATGAAGAAGAATTTAACAAATACAAAGATTTAGTTGAACAAAGAATGGCAGAATATCATAAATTATTTAATAATTATGATAAATTTGATAAGGTAAATAATTTTTCCACAATAAACGAAAATGCTGGAAAAGAAAAAGTCAAAGTTGACAAAAAAATAATTGATATTTTAAAAGAAGGAAAAAAATGGTACAAGGAAACTGATGGCGATATAAACATTGCATACGGCAGAGTTTTAAAAATATGGCTTGATTTAAGAGAAAAAAGTGAAAAAGATCCAGAAAATATAAAACTTCCATCAGACAAACAGCTCGAAGAAGCAGGAAAATATAGAAATATAGATGCCATAGAAATAGATGAAAAAAATCAAACAGCATACATTAATGATAAAAATGTTCAAATTGATATTGGTGGAATTGGAAAAGGCTACGCAACTGAATTAATAAAAAAAGAATTGATGGAAAAAGGACTTCAAACTGGAATTTTATCAGTTGGTGGCGACGTTGCAATAATTGGAAAAAATCCTACAAGACCATCGGGGAAATTTAAAATTGCAATAAAAGATCCATCACTATCAGAAGATCATCCTTATGCTTCAGTAGTTTCTGTAAATAAGACATCAGTTGTAACAAGTGGAGATTATGAAAGATATTTTGAAATTGATGGAAAAAAATATCATCACATTATAGATCCAGATACAAATTATCCATCAACAAAATTTAAATCTGTTTCAGTAATAACAGATAATATTGCCTATGCAGATGCCCTTTCAACAGCTCTTTTTATAAAAGATTTGGAAGAAGGAAAAAAATTAGTCAAAAAATTTAATGCAGAAGCTTATTGGATTGACAAAGATGGCAATACATTTAAAACTGAAAATTGGGACAAATACGAAGTAAAAGAAAAATAAAATTTTTTAAAAAATTTGATGCGATATTTCGCATCTTTTTTTATAAAAATATTCAAAAATTTTTTCATCTAGTATATAATATAATCTGTATTTAGGAGGTAGGAATGATAAAAAAAGCTTTTAATAATGATAAATATATAAAAATCCAGTCGGAAAAAATAGAGGAAAGAATAAAAGAATTTGATAAGTTGTATCTTGAATTTGGCGGAAAATTATTTGATGATTCTCACGCATCAAGAGTTTTGCCAGGATTTTTGCCTGATTCTAAATTACAAATGTTAAAAAAATTAAAAGATATTACTGAAATTGTAATCGTAATAAACGCAAATGATATTGAATCAAATAAAATCAGATCAGATCTTGATATAGGTTATGACACAGAAGTTTTAAGACTAAAAACTTCTTTTGAGGATTTGGGATTTTTTGTAAATTCAATAGTGATAACTCAATTCGATAACCAACCATCAGCTATAAAATATGGAAAATATCTTGATAGTTTAAATATAAAAAATTATAAGACTTATGACATTGAAGGTTATCCAAATAATATTCCTCATATTATAAGCAAAGATGGTTTTGGAAAAAATGATTATATACAAACAAGTAGGGACTTGGTAGTTATAACAGGACCAGGACCTGGAAGTGGAAAACTTGCAACATGTCTTTCACAAATGTATTTGGAAAATGAAAGAGGAATAAACGCAGGCTATGCAAAATTTGAAACTTTTCCAGTGTGGAACCTTCCTTTAAAACACCCAGTAAATATAGCCTATGAAGCAGCTACAGCCGATTTAAACGATGTAAATATGATCGATCCATATCATCTTGAAGCTTATGGAAAAACAACAGTAAATTATAATAGGGACGTTGAAGCTTTTCCTATTTTAAAGCAAATGTTTGAAAAAATTTCAGGAGTTTGCCCTTACAAATCTCCAACTGATATGGGAGTAAATATGGTTGGTTTTTGTATCGACGATGAGAAAGAAACAATAAAGGCTTGTGAAAATGAAATAATAAGAAGATATTACAGTGCCCTAGTAGATTTTAAACTTGCAAAATCCGACTTTAAACCTGTAGAAAAAATAGAAATTTTGATGAGTGGACTAAATTTAGAATCATCAGATAGGATAGTTGCCATAAAAGCTAGAGAAAAACAAAAAGAAAAAAATTCAGAAATTTTTGCAATTGAACTTGACTGCGGAAAAATTGTTACAGGCAAAAAATCAAAATTAATGTCATCTCCAGCAGCATGTATTTTAAATGCCTTAAAAGAAATTTCTGGAATAAATGACGAAATTCCATTAATATCTCCACATATATTAGAGCCAGTTTTGAAATTAAAAGAAGACATTTTAAAACAAAAAGAGGAGTCCTTATCAGTTGACGATGTATTGATAGCTCTTTCAATATCAGCAACAACAAATCCAGTAAGTCATTTGGCATTAGAAAATTTAAATAAGTTAAAAGGACTTGATGCTCACTCAACAATAATTTTAAACGACAGCGACAAAAAGACTCTTTTAAAAATGCACTTTAATTTCACCCAAGATCCAGTTTTATCACAAGGATATTTAAATATTTAAGAAATTCCCCATAGGGGATTGATAGCATAGACAAACCCTCAAGCACGAATATCGGACTCCAAAAATTGTTGATTTCTAAATTCCAAAATTCTAAAATCGCAAACTCGAGCTACGCTCTCAAACAGTGCGATTTTTGACGAATTTTAAAATTTGAAATCAAATTAATTTTTTCCGTATGATATTCTTAGCGTGAGGGTTTGTATACATTGTAAATAGTCTTAATTCCCCGATGAGGGGATTTTTTATTTGCAAATTTTTAAAAAAATTCGAATTAATTTATAATTCTATTTACTATATTTGCTTGACAAAAATTAATCAATGTTATAAGATTAATTTATAGAAAGCGTTTTTAAAAAAATCTTAAAGGAGAAAATATGAATAACGTAAAAGTAGATGTAAAAAATGAAATTGCTTATGTAACTATTGATAGACCAAAAGCTTTAAATGCTTTAAATTCAGAAACTTTAAAAGAATTAAATGAAACTTTTTCAGATATAAGAGATAGAAAAGATGTAAAAGTTTTAATTCTTACTGGTGGAGGAGAAAAATCTTTCGTAGCTGGTGCTGATATTTCTGAAATGGTAAATGCTACACCTCAAGAAGGAAGAGCAATGAGTATGCTTGCTTATGAAACTTTTAATATGCTTGAAGAAATGCCACAAGTTACAATTGCAGCTGTAAATGGATTTGCTCTTGGTGGCGGTTGTGAAATTTCTATGGCTTGTGATATTAGAGTTGCATCTAAAAATGCTTTATTTGGTCAACCAGAAGTTGGTCTTGGAATAATTCCAGGATTTGGTGGAACTCAAAGACTTCCAAGACTTGTTGGAAAAGGAATTGCAAAAGAATTAATTTTTACAACAGATTCTATAAAAGCTGACGAAGCTTACAGAATTGGTCTTGTAAATCACGTTGTTGAAAAAGAAGAATTAATTGATTATTGTACAAAAATGGCAGAAAAAATTATTTCAAAAGCATCTTATGCAGTAACACTTGCAAAACAAGTTATAAATCTTGGAGTAGAATCTGATCTTCACACAGGAATTCAATTAGAAGCAAATACTTTCGCATCAACTTTTGAGACTCACGACAAAAAAGAAGGCATGACAGCTTTCCTTGAAAAAAGAAAAGCAGATTTATCTGATTTTTAATTAAAAAAATTAGGGGCTTTTGTAGGATTAAATTATTTCTACAAAAGCCCCATTTTTTATTCATCTTCGTATTCTACATAAGAAAAATAATGATCTCTTTCATTTAAATCTTCATTTTCGTAAGTTTCAATTACTTCGTTGTTGATTGATTTTACTAAATCTATTATATATGATCTAAGATTTGCTCTTCCTAGCATTTTTTTACCTAAATTTTGTTTTATATTTGTGATTTTTTTATAATTTACTATATATTTTGCAAGGTCGACTCCTTCAACTCTTCTTTTTTTCAAAATAAATTTGGAAATAAAAGTTAGAAGGTCGAACAAATTATTTGATTTTCTTTTTAAATATTTAATTAAACTATTAAAAAATATTCCCTTTATAGAAACTAATTTATTAAAAAATTTATCTTTTGAACCATCAATTTCAAATCTTATATTTTTTGTTAAAAATTCAAAAATTTCATTAATTTCATCTTGGCAATAATCAATTATTTGGTCTGTGATTGAATAATTTGGATTATTTAATTTTGCCATAAATTCAACTACATAAGATGGAGTTGTCTTTTCATCAAGCGCCTTGTATTGGTAAATATAATTTGAAAAATCATATAAGCTATGACCGTCTTTTGAAATTGGCATAGAAATACCTTTTTTCATAAGCTTATCGTAATAATAAATTATATTGTCTGTTGTCATTATTTTTTCTTCAAATTGCTCAATCAAAATCTCTAGGCATTCTTCCAAATCTTTTGCTTTTATTATGGCATGAGACCTGTATGAATCTATTTTTATAAACATTTCCCCATCTGCATCAAAAATATTTATAAAACCTAATTTTTCAATATGAATTGGGAATTTATCCTTGTAAAATTTTAAAATTTCTCCTATATATCCTTTTTTTGGAAGATTTATTTTTAAAGCTGTGTTTATCCTATCAATTAAAAATTTTTTAATATTCATTTCAGAAATCATAGGATTTTTTGCCATGGAATGAACGTAATTAAACAAAACATCCTTTAGTGATAATTGATTTTCTAGAGCGTAGGCAATTGAATTTTCTATTTTTATTGTTTCTCCTGATAAATTTTCGTAAGAAAAAGATTTGATTAATTGAGTTTTTAAATCAACAGAAAATCCATTAAATTCTTCTATATCATCCAAAACATTAATGTGTCTTATTGGAAGAGGATAGGTTACGGTTGAACCAGTTTGAATATTAAATATTTCATTTCCCAAAACAGATTTATATTTTGCAGTTCCATTTTCATGCAGGTGACCTGTAAATAAAAATTTTACTCCCATATCTGCCAAAACCTCAATTGGAAGCCTATCATTTATTCTAGGATCATCGTCAATATATTTTTCATTCCAATTTTTTATTATAAAAGGTCCCAAGACGAGTCTTTGATCTCTAAAATTTGGAATTAAAGCATGATGAGATATTACAAAAATCATATCTTTTCTACCTTTAGCCTCATCGATTTTTTCAATCGCCCATTTCATAACATTTTTATCAAGGGCTCCAACCACATTTGTTTTGCCATCCTTATGATTTTGTTCATAATCACAAGAATAAATTGAAGTGTCAATAAAAAGTAAAGTTAGAGAATTTTTATTTTCTAAATTATTATCAATTCTTGCAAGATAAGAGCCATATCCTTGGCAATAATAAGAATATTTAAAATCTCTATTAAATTTTTTGTTTATAAAATCAAGATGAGATTTAAAAATATTAGAATTTTTATAAAATTCCAAAACCTTATCTTTGTACAAAAAATCATATATTTCAAAAAATTCTCTAGGTTCAATTCCATCAGTTTTTTTGAGATTTTTATAATCAAAAGCCTGCTTGTTATTTATATCATGATTTCCTGGAATTAAAAATATTTTTCTTTGTGGATTTTCATAGGTCCAAGATTTTAAAGTTTCCATAACTTCTAGATGAGATTTTTTTTCTCCATCTTTTGTCAAATCGCCAGGAATTATTATATATTTGCTATCATTAAGACTTGCAAGCTCTAATGCTCTTTTCAAAAGCCCTTCGCCTTCAACCAAAAATTTTCTGTCATATTTGATAGCCATATTAAATTCTTTGTTATTAGCCATCAAAGATCTTGCCAAAATATGAATATCAGAAAGAATGCTGAGGCTTATTTTTTTATTATTTTCCATACTATCATTTCCTTTTTCTTAATTTTAATATACCATAAGTAAAAAATAAAAATAAGGAGAAATATTGAATTATAAATTTTAGAGTTTTATTGATTTACAATTATTAATTTTATTTGGAAAAAAATTTAAAATTAATTTTTACTAAATTAATAGGAATTCGCATAATTGATTTCATAATAAAAAAAACAATTAATTTCTGGTTTAATAAAACCAAGCCAAGGGGAAATTTTATTAGATAAAAAAATTATTGATAAACCGTCATCAAGAAAGGGCATGGTCTTTCAAAAACCTAGGCTTTTTCCTTGGCTAAGCGTTGGAGAAAATGTAGGATTTTCTGGATCATTAAAAAACGAAGAGAAAATTGATGAGAAAGAAATTGATAAAATGCTAAAAAAAGTTGGACTTATAGAATTTAAAAATTCTTATCCAAAAGAATTGTCAGGAAAAATGGCACAAAGAGTTTCGTTGATTAGAACTATGATTTCAAAACCAGAAATATTTTTACTTGATGAGCCTTTGGGAAGCCTTGATGCTTTTACAAGAATGAATTTGCAAGATGAAATTTTAAATTTGTGGCAAGAAATTAAAAATTTAATGATTATGGTAACTCACGATGTAGAAGAAGCTGTTTATATGTCTACAAAAATTATAATAATGGAGCCAAGGCCTGTAGGTAAAAGAAGTTGTAGATATAAATTTGGACTATCCAAGAGATAGGACAAGTGATAAATTTATTGAATACAGAAATAAAATTTTAAATATTTTAAATTATTAAAAGATATTTCTTCTAATCTTCTAAGTTTCAAAGATTCTTCTTAGGGTATATTTAAAATAGATGAAAATATTTTATTAAGAAGGAGGGAATATGAAAAAAAATCCAATGGATAAGAATAATTTAGGAGACAACTTACCTAGTAGAAATAATACTAAGGGCGAAAATCCTAAAATTACAAGAGCTTCTGGAGCTCCAGTAGAAAATAATCAAGATTCAATGACAGCAGGAAGAAGAGGTCCAATAGTTTTTGAAGATACTTGGCTTTTTGAAAAAAATGCTCATTTTAATAGAGAAGTTATTCCTGAAAGAAGAATGCACGCAAAAGGTTCAGGAGCTTTTGGAACATTTACAGTTACAAATGATATAAGCAAATATACTAAGGCAAAAATTTTTTCTAAAGTAGGAAAGAAAACAGAAATGTTTGCAAGATTTTCTCTTGTTGCAGGAGAAAGAGGATTTGCAGATGCAGATAGAGATATTAGAGGATTTGCTCTAAAATTTTATACAGAAGAAGGTAACTGGGATTTAGTTGGAAATAATACTCCAGTATTTTTCTTTAGAGATCCTATGAAATTTATAGATTTAAATCGCGTTGTAAAAAGAGATCCAAAAAATAACATGAGAAGTCCTAATAGCAATTGGGATTTTTGGTCTTCGTTGCCAGAATCTCTTCTTCAAGTAACAATTACAATGAGTGACAGAGGAATTCCATCATCTTATAGATATATGCATGGGTTTGGTTCTCACACTTATTCTTTAATTAATGAAGATAATGAAAGAACTTGGGTAAAATTTCATTTTAGATCCCAACAAGGAATTCAAAATCTTACAGACCAAGAAGCTGAAAAAGTAAAAGGAATGGATCCTGATTCACATCAAAGAGATCTTTTTGAGGCTATAGAAAAAAAGAAATATCCTAAGTGGAAGATGTATATTCAAGTTATGAGTGAAGATGAAGCTAATAATATGGAAGTAAATCCATTTGATTTGACAAAGATGTGGTTAAAAAAAGATCATCCATTCATCGAAGTTGGAGAATTTGAATTAAATAAAAATCCGGAAAATTATTTTCAAGATGTAGAACAATCTGCATTTAGTCCAGGAAATAATGTTCCAGGAATTTCATTTTCTCCAGATAGGATGCTGCAATCAAGAATTTTGATGTATGGAGATGCTCAAAGATATAGACTTGGAGTTAATCATAATCAAATTCCAGTAAATTCTCCAAAGGGAATGAATAAAAAAGATTATCATCCTTGGCATAGAGATGGTCTTATGAGAATTGATGGAAATCTTGGTGGAGAAAATCATTATGAACCAAATTCTTATGGAAATTGGGAAGAAGATCCTAAAGGATATGAGCCAAAACAAAATGGTGGAGATGTTTATAGATATGATTATAGAAAAGAAGATCAAGATTATTACACTCAACCAGGAATGCTTTATAGAGCAATGACAGACGATCAAAAAGAAGTTTTATGTGAAAATACTGCAAGACACATGAAAGATACGACGCTACAAATTAAACATAGATGGATAAATCATTGCTATCAAGCAGATAAAGATTATGGAGAAAGACTTGCTAAGGTTTTAGAAATTGACATTAATGATGTTGATTTAGAATTAAGTAAAAGGGATTCAAGACAAGCAAATTATAAAGCAAACAATGCTCATAAAGAATTGGATAAACCTAGCAAAGATTTGTCTATGAAAGAATGGGAAGAAATAAAAACAGACTATGATCCTAAAAAATTTATAAAACCAGAAGACGATCCATATTTACTTTAAATAAAATAAAAATAATTAATTAAAATCATAAATTAACCCCTGAAATTCAAAATTTTCATTTTGTATTTTTAGGGGTTATTTGATTTTTGATGTTAGCTTTTTTTTTCAAAAATCGTATAATCTATGTGATAAACATCCTAAAAAATAGAAAGGATTTTTATGAATGATTATTTAAAGAAAAATAAAAAATTAGGAGCAATAATTTTTGGTTTAATAAATGTTGTTTTAGCATTTTTATCAACGCGTTTTTTGGTATTTGCATTTTTTATTCCAATTTTTACTGCCATAAAATTGTGGGAATTAAATGATAAAAATAAAATGATATTTTTGTTTACGACAGGTTTATTTTCTGCAATTTTAAATATTAGGATAACTATTTTTCTAATGTCTCCTATGATAATTTATGGAAATGTTTTATATGATTTAATTAAGAAAAATAAAACTGATAAGTATAGTTTGAAAGTACTTACTATAATTTTTTCGGTTTTATCTTTGACAATTATTGGGTATCTTTACTCTAAGTCAGATATTAATTTGAATTTTTTAGTAGATGCAACAGAAAAAATATTTAAAGATCAAAATTTTAAAATTGATAAGGAAATAATTAGAAAAAGTCTTAAAACAATACCTTTAGTTTTTATTTTCTTTTCTTTAATTTATAGCATGATTTCACTAAAACTTGTTAGAAATTATTTGAATTATAAAAATGAAAATATAAGGGATTTAAGAAGAATTAACAGAATTAGAATTGATATAAAAGATTTAAGATATATTTTTATTTGCCTAATTATTTCAGCAATATTATGTAAAATTTTATCTTTTTCAAATGAATTTATTTTGTTAAATTCAATTATGGCTTTAAAATTATTATTTTGTGTAAATGGGGTTTTGTTGATTGATTATTTTGTATCGCTAAGGAAAAGCAAAGCAGCAAGAATAATTAATTGGTTTTTATTATTTATATTGTTTGCTTACATATCAGATATTATAGCAACAATAGGTTTTATTGATATATTTTTGAATTTAAGAAGAAAAGCGAGGATAGCATGAAGGAAAAATTAAGGTATTTTACGAAAGAAAATTATATTTTTATACTAATCTTACCTCTAATTATTTCGATAATCTTGTTTTTTTATGAGAAAATTTTTGCAACTATAGGACTTATCCTTGTAGTTTTATTATATTTTTATATTAAAAAAATAGATGATAATAATGAAGATTTTTTCCAAGCATATATTGATGAGTTGGATTATTCTTTTGATGAAATAACTAAAAACGTTGTATTTCAAATGCCGTTTCCGATTGTTATTTTGGAAGATGGAAAAACAATTAAGTGGCATAATTCTAATTTTAAGGAATTGTTTGAGGCGAAAAATTTAATAGGAAAAAGTGTAAATAATTTTATAACAGATTTTAGCCAAATAGATTTTTCTAAACAATCAACGGATCCTATATCTGTTGATATTTACGATAAGGTTTATGAATTTTATTATTCCACAATAAAAAGAGAAAAGTTTGATGACGAGCTTACTTTTATTTATGGAATTGATAATACATCTGATGAGAATATTAAAAAAATATTTAAAGACAGACGCCTTGTTGTTTTGACAATGTATATTGACAACTTTGATGATTTAAGACAATCTACAAAGGCAAGTGACAGATCATCTCTAACTGGAGAAATTGATAGAATTATAATGAATTATTTTGAAAAATTTGGTGCCATGGTAAGAAAATACGAAAATGATAGGTACATGGTAATGATTCATTATGATGATTACAAAAAAATTTATGATAGTAAATTTAAAATTTTAGATTTGGTAAGAGATGTAAAAAAAGGAAATTCTATCCAACCAACTCTTTCTGTTGGTGTAGGTTTATCAGGTTCAAAGCCTATTGATGTTTATGAGGAATCTAGAATTTCAATAGATATTGCTCTTTCGCGTGGTGGCGATCAAGTTGTAATAAAAGAAGGCGATAATTACGAGTATTTTGGTGGCAAATCAAAAGCAACAGAAAAAATTTCAAAAGTAAGAAGTCGTGTTATATCACAAGCTTTAAAAAGAATGGTAGAAACATCATCAAAAGTTTTTGTAATGGGACATAACAATCCAGATATGGATTCTTTTGGATCAGCTCTTGGAATTTATGAAGGAATAAAAAGTATTGGCAAGGAATGTTATTTTGTTTTAAATGAAGTAAACAAACCAATAGAAAATATTTACAATAGAACTGTTGAAGACTTGGAAGGATTTAGAGAAAATGTTGTTACAGAAATAAAAGCTTTGGAACTAATGGATCAAGGCTCTTTGGTAATAGTAACAGACAATCACAGAAAAAATTCTACAGAAGCTCCATCATTAATAGATAGGACAGAACAAATTGTAATAATTGATCATCACAGAAGGGGAAATGACTATATAAGAAATGCAACAATTTCTTATATTGAGCCTTATGCATCAAGTGCAAGCGAGCTTGTAACAGAAATTTTAAATTATTTTGATGAATCGTTTAAGGCAAGAGTTCCAGTTGCGGAAGCCCTTCTTGCAGGACTTACTGTTGATACAAAAAATTTCGTTTATCAAACAGGAGTAAGAACTTTTGAAGCTGCATCAATTTTAAAAAGATGGGGAGCAGATTCAATTATAATAAAAAGAATGTTCAAAGATGATTTTGAAATAGTAAAATACAAATCAGAAGTAATAGCTGATTCGACAGTGATAAATGATTTTATTGCAATAGGTCATTTTAATAGAGAAATGGATGGCTCAACTTTAATAGCAAGTCAAGCTGCTGATGATTTATTAAATATAAAAGGTGTTAAAGCAAGTTTTGTTTTGACAAGAGCAAATGATAAAATCCATATATCAGGAAGAAGTTTGGGAGATATTTCGGTTCAATTAATTTTGGAAAGAATTGGTGGAGGTGGACATTTAACTTCAGCTGCAACCCAACTTGATATGAGTATAGAAGAAGCAGAAATTATGCTTAAAAAAGCTATAAAAGAATATTTAGAGGAGGAAGTTGAAAAAAATGAAGATAATATTAACTGAAGATGTTAAAAAAATCGGCAAAAAAGGCGAAGTTGTAAATGTAAAACAAGGTTATTTTAGAAATTATATTTTACCAAATAATCTTGGAGTAGAAGCAAATAAAGAAAATTTAGCAAAGCTTGATGAACATCTTAAAAAATTAAAAAAAGAAGAAGATGAAAATATAAAAGCTGCAATGGAAAATAAAGAAAAAATTGAAAAAACAGAAGTTATAATCAAGGTAAAAGCTGGAGAAAATGGAAAATTATTTGGCTCTATTACAAATATGGATATTAAAAAAGCTCTTGATGAAAAAAATATTGAAGTAGATAAGAAAAAAATCGACAAGGCTGACATTGATTCACTTGGAGATTATGAAGTTACAATTAAGCTTTACCAACAGGTTTCTGCAAAATTAAAAGTGAAGGTTGAGGCAGAATAATGGAAGAAAATCTTAGGCAAATGCCTAGTGATATTTCTTCAGAGATGGCCATAATTGGTTGTATAATTACAAAAAGTGAAACCATAGATCAGGCTATACAATTAGTAAAGCCTTATGAGTTTTATGATTCAAGATGCCAAAGAATTTATAAGACTTTAGTTAATATGTATCAAAAAGATATAAAAATAGATGAAGTAAGTCTTATATCAAAATTAAAATCAGAAAACATCTTGGAGGAAGTTGGAGGAGAGCAGTTTATTGCAGAGATAACACTCTCCTCATTTTATACTCCAAATATGGATCAATACTGTGAGAATGTCAAAGAAAAAGCTCTCCTTAGAGCATTAATAAGTGCGTGCGACGAAATAGTTGGAAAATCTTACGAACAAAAAAAAGATGCTAAAGAAGTTATAGAAATGGCAGAATCAAAAATTTTCGAAATAAGCCAAAAAAATCTTGAAAAGGGTCTTGTAAGAGTTTCTGAAACTATGGATGAAACAATAAAACAACTTGAACTTTTAAGTTTAAATGAAGGAAAAATAACTGGCGTTACGACAGGAATTTCAAGCGTTGATGATAAACTGTCAGGACTTCAAAATTCCCAATTAATTTTACTTGCAGCAAGACCTGCAATGGGAAAAACTGCTCTTGGTCTTACTATGGCATGGAATGCAGCAAACGCTGGCAAATCAGTTGCGTTTTTTTCATTAGAAATGTCAACTTATCAATTAAATCAAAGATTAATTTCTATGGTTTCTATGATTGATCTTGAAAAAATTATTACAGGAAATTTGGAAGCTGATGAGTGGATTGAAATTATAAATGCAATTACAAAGATAAAAGAAAAAGAAATTTACGTCGATGAAACTGCAGGAATTACTTTGTCAGAGCTTAGAAGTAAATGTAAAAGATTAAAGGCAGAAGAAGGACTTGATTTAATTGTAATTGATTATTTGCAACTTATGACTGGGGAAGGAAGATTTGATAATAGGCAACAAGAAATTGCACAAATTTCTAGAGGTTTAAAATCTTTGTCAAAAGAAATAAATTGCCCGGTTTTATCACTTGCCCAACTATCTCGTGAGGCAGATAAAAGATCTGATCACAAGCCAATTTTATCAGATCTTCGTGAATCAGGAGCAATCGAGCAAGATGCAGATGTTGTTATGCTTTTGTATAGGGAAGATTATTATGACGTAGATGATAATCCTAATGTGGCAAAAGTAATTTTGGCAAAACACAGAAATGGACCAACTGGTCTTATGGAGTTATTTTTCCACAAACAATGTACAACTTTTAAAGACCTAAGTCATGATGAAAAATAAAATGAAAATAATTGGTAAAGACGATAAGATATATTTAAAAAAATTAGACTTAGATGATGCTTATGATTTAAGAAAATGGTCAATGAATGAGGATGAAAGATTAAAAGGCTATAATTATGGAAATTTTTCTCAAATTGATTGCGAAGTTTGGTTTATGAATGTAAATATTTATAGGAAAAGATATTTTGCGGTAAGAAAAATTGACGATGATAGTTTTATTGCCTTTATTGGTCTAAAAAATTATAATCCGATTTTAAGAAAAAGTGAATTGGGAATTGTTTTTGATCCACAATATACTTCAAGAGGTTATGGTTTTAAGGCTATGAAAATCTTACTTGATTATTATTTTGAGGATTTAAAATTTAATGAACTTTATCTTGATGTAAATAATTTTAATAAAAGAGCGATTTCTTTGTATGAAAAATTAGGATTTAAAAAATGTGGCGATACAATAGAAATTTTTGAAAACCAAGAAATATATCCTGACGATAAATATTTTTTAATGAAAAATGGCAAAATTTATAGTTTTATTACAAAAATGAAAATAAGAAAAGATGGAAGGTAATAATTTGGAATTTAAAATTCAAAATTTAAGTTTGGATATGGGAGAAACATCATTTGAAAATATGTTTTTAAATACATACGTACCCATGGCAGACGGAGATAGCCTAAAAGTTTTTTTGCTTTTATATAAGGATTTAAAATCTAGCGGAGAAGTTGATTTAGAAAAAATAAAAAGACAACTTGCCTTTGATGATGAAAAAATGAACGAAATAATTTCATATTGGACAAATATGGGAGTATTTAGAAAAAAAGATAGGGGCGATGGTACTTTTTATCTTGAAATAATTTCTCTAAGACAAGCTTATTTTGGAAATTCAAAGGCAAATGCAAGCGAAAATATGCTTGATACTTCAAAAAGAAAATCTGTAATGTTTAATCAGGTTGAAAGAATTATTCAAAGACAGCTTACTCCACAAGATATTAGAAGGATTCACGAAACTTTAGATGAATATAAACAAGATCCTGAGCTTGTTACAGAAGCTTTTAGGCAAGCAAAAGAAGTAAATAATGTTGATGTAAAATATGTAATGGGATTTTTAAAAACTTGGAGAGATCAAAGTATTTTTTCCTTAAATGACTTAAAAATAAAAGAAGAAAGAGCGAAATTAATGAGAGAAAAATCTCCAAGAAAATATAAGAGTGCAAAAAAAGTTTATAGGTCAAAAAATAAAAATCCAAATGAAAAATCTTATGCTCAAAAGGCAAGGGAAGAAAGATTTAAAAAAATTCTTGAAGGAGGGGATATAAGATGAGTCCCAATGACAATATTTCAAGAATAATTGAAAAAAGAAGAATAAAAAATAAAGAAGAACAAGAAAAAAGAAAAAAAGAAATCTATGAAAAATTTCCAAGAATTAAAGTCATTGACAAAACTATTGCATCGATTGGGCAAATGGCAATAACAAAGGCTCAAGAAGGAATTAATGTAGATGAATTAAAGAAAAAATTGAAAGAGCTTGATAGGCAAAAGGAAGAAATTTTACTTGAAAATTCTTACCCAAAAGACTATTTAAAAATCCATTATCATTGTGATATATGTAAGGATACAGGTTTTGTAAATACACAAATTTGTAGGTGTAGAAAAAAACTTATAATAGAGAAAAAATATTCCCAATCAAATATTAGTAGGCTTGTTCAAAGAGAAAATTTTAGAACATTTAACGCAAATTTATATTCTAAAAATCTTTACAAAGATTATCCAATTAGTCCCTACGAAAATATAATTAGAATTCAAAATGATGCAAAAATGTATGTTGAAAATTTCTCAAAAAATTATAAAAATCTTTATATATTTGGAGATGTTGGAAGGGGCAAAACTTTTTTGATAAATTCTATTGCCAAGGAAATTTTGGATAGAAATTATTCTGTTATTTATCTTACAGCTACAAAATTATTTTCATTTATGAATGATTATTTGTATGCTTTTTCTGAAAGAAAAGAGGAATTAAAAGAAAGATATGATTTGATTTTTGAGTCTGACCTTTTAATTATTGATGATTTGGGAAGCGAAAATGACAGAAATTCTAATGAATCAAATCTTTTTGAAATTGTTAATGATAGGATGATTAACAAAAAACCAATTATTTTTTCATCAAATTATTCTGAAGATGAGCTAATGGAGTTTTATGGAGATAGGATTTTTTCAAGAATTATTGGTTCTAGCCATGTAATGGAAATTTTTGGAGAAGATTTAAGACTTTTATTTTAGGAGTAAAATATGCTTTTAGTAGATCGTGAAACCATGCAAAATATTGATAGTTACGCTATAAATGAAATTAAAATTCCGTCTTTGTGTTTGGTTGAAAGAGCAGCACTTTCTGTGATGGAAAATATTAATCTTGATATAAGACACTCTTTTGCTCTTATTGTTTCTTGTGGAAACAATGGAGCTGATGGACTTGCTCTTGCAAGAAATTTGCTTGCTCTTTCTAAGGATTGCGATATTTATATTATTGGAAATAAAAACAAGGCAAGCAAAGATTTTATAATAAATTATAATGCTTGCAAAAATCTTACAAAAAATATTTATTCGATTGAAACAATTGAAGATATGAATTTTTTGAGAAAAAATCTTGATAGGGTAAATACGATTGTTGATGGAATATTTGGAACTGGTTTGAATAGACCTGTTTCTGGAATTTATGCAAATATAATTGATTTGATAAATGAAAAAAATATCTACACAATTTCTATTGATTTGCCATCAGGTTTTGATGCAAATGGGGAAAATAATTATGGCACATACGTTGACAGCGACTTAATTGTTTGTATGCAAATTTTAAAAAAAGGTCTTTATGAAGATAATTATTTTAAAGATAAAACTGTAGTTTGTGATATAGGTCTTCCTCAAATTGCAATCGAAAAATTTATAAATATTTGAAAAAAGCAAAAATAAAAGTATATTAGAATTAATTGAATAAAGCTGTGATGAGAAGTAGTAATTAAAAATAGCCTTTAGAGAGAAGATGGTTGGTGAAAATCTTTGGCGAAAGTTAATGAATCCGTCTTTGAGCTTATAAATTTAAAGTGAATGAATTTATTTCATTAAATTGGGTGGTACCGCGATAATCTCGTCCCTTTTGGGATGAGATTTTTTTATTGTAAAAAATTTAGGAGGAAATATGTTAGACATAAAATTTGTAAGAGAAAACCCAGATTTTGTAAAAGAAAATATCAAGAAAAAATTTCAAGATGAAAAATTAGTTTTGGTTGATGAAGTAATTAAGCTTGATGAAAAATTAAGAGATGTAAAAACAGAGGGAGACAATTTAAGGGCAAAAAGAAATAAAACTTCAAAACAAATTGGTGCTCTTATGGGTCAAGGAAAAAAAGATGAAGCTGAAAAAGTAAAAGAAGAAGTTTCAGATATAAATGATAGACTTGTTCAAATCGAAGAAGATACAAGAAAATTCCAAGACCAATTAAAAGAAAAAATGCAAGTTATCCCACAAATAATTGATGATTCAGTTCCAATAGGAAAAGATGACAGCGAAAATGTAGAAATTGAAAGATTTGGAGAAAATGTAACTCCAGATTTTGAAGTTCCTTATCACGTTGATATTATGGAAAGCTTTAATGGAATTGATTTAGATTCTGCAAGAGATACATCAGGAGCAGGTTTTTATTATTTAAAAGGAGATATTGCAAGACTTCACTCAGCAATTCTTTCTTATGCAAGAGATTTTATGATTGACAAGGGATATGAATATCACATTCCACCATTTATGATTAGATCTGACGTTGTTACAGGCGTTATGAGCTTTGCTGAAATGGAAGATATGATGTATAAAATCGAAGGCGAAGATTTATATTTAATCGGAACAAGTGAGCACTCAATGATTGGTAAATTTATAAACTCAATCACAGATGAAAACGAAATGCCACTAAGAATGACATCATATTCTCCTTGTTTTAGAAAAGAAGTTGGAGCTCACGGAATTGAAGAACGTGGAGTTTATAGAATCCACCAATTTGAAAAACAAGAAATGGTTATAATTTGTAAACCAGAAGATTCAAAGAAATTTTACGATGAATTATGGAAAAATACAGTAGAATTTTTTAGATCATTAGAAATTCCTGTAAGAACACTTGAATGTTGCTCAGGAGATTTGGCAGATTTAAAAGTAAAATCATGCGATGTTGAAGCATGGAGCCCAAGACAAGGAAAATATTTTGAAGTAGGTTCATGTTCAAACCTTGGAGATGCTCAAGCAAGAAGACTTAAAATAAGATTAAGAGGAGAAAAAGGAAATTATTTTGCTCACACATTAAATAACACAGTAGTAGCTCCTCCAAGAATGTTAATTGCATTTTTAGAAAACCTATTACAAGAAGACGGATCAGTTAAAATTCCAAAACCACTTCAAATGTATATGGGTGGAATAGAAAAACTTGTTCCAAAAAATAAATAGAAATTAAAGAAACTCATTTATAAACACTCAAAAAATCCTAGCCAATTGGCTAGGATTTTAAAATATTTTTTTATCTGTAATTATTAAATCTAATTTTTGATCAAAATCATCGAAATTTAATTTATAAGATTTATTTATTTGATAAAATAAACCGATGTAAAAGGACTTATGATTTTTTATGTAATAATCATAATATCCTCCGCCGTAGCCAAGTCTAAATTTATTTTTGTCAAAGGAAAGTCCTGGGACTATGGTAAGATCTATTTTTTCCAAACTTTTTTCAAGTTTTGATGTTTTTATTTTATATGCTCCATCAATAAGATCGTCAAATGAAGTGAGCAAAACTGGAATCATTTCAGATTTTTTTATAATTTTTGGTATATAAACTTCCTTTTTATCTAAAAATGCTTGTTTTATTATTTTTTTTGTATCAATTTCATCTTCTGTTGAATAATAAATAAAAATCGACTTGGCATTTTTATAATAATCGCTTGATATAAGTTTATTTTTTATTTTTTCATCCCAATTTTTTTTATCGGTTTTTGGGATTTTTTTTCTGTTATTTATAAAATAACGTCTTAGGTCTTTTTTCATTAAATCACTCCAAAAGCTCTTGTTTTTTGACTCAATAATTTTAAAATTTTTATTTTTTCTTAATTTAATCCTGTAAATTTATTTTTTGTTTTCATATAGGCTGCAATGATTTCTGCTCCCAAAATTATTGTCAATGAAAATAAAAGCATCCAAACTAATAAGGCTATAATTCCTGCCAAGGCTCCGTAAATAACGGACATATTGCTCATATTATTTAAGAAAAATGAATAGGCAAAGCTTGTTATGGTAATCATAATTGTTGTAGAAATTGAGCCGACAAAGGCGTCTTTGAAGCTTATTTTTATTGAATTATTGTAAGGCGCACACTTGTATAAAAGGCTTAGACCAAGAATTAAAATTATTGGTGGAAGTATTCCTGAAACCAAATTAATTAGCCAAGTAAATTCTTCAAGAGAAAATGAAGAATTTACAAGTTGCAATACATTTTCTATTAAATTTAAAATTCCATTTGAATAAATTCTTAGCAAAAATAAAAATATTAGGATAAAAATAAGGATAAAGGTATATAAGAATCCAAATATTTTATTTTTTATCATGGAATGATCGTCTTCAAGTCCGTAGGCTACATTTATTGCAAGAATTATTTTTGAAACTCCTTTTGATGCTGACCAAAGGGCAAATATCAATGTGATTGTAGAAAGTGTTGAAACTGATGATGAATTAATAATTGATTTTACAAGCATCAAAATTACACCTCTTATTGTTTCTGGCAAAAGCTCAATAAATTCTACAATTACATCTTCGTTACCTTTCATATATTTTGTGACAAGATTTAACAAAACCAAAAGCATGGGAATTGCAGCTGACAAAAAATAATATGAAAGAGAAGACGCCAAGGTCATAATATCGTGGGACTTTGCTCTTTCGATTAGGGTAAAAATAAATTTTTTAGTTTTTTTTGATTTTATTTTTCCTTTCATTTCAAGTACCCATCAAACCATTCTTTAATTTTTTCTAGTCTTTTTATTCTTGCTTTTGGCTTTCCAGATCTTGACAATTCGTGATTTTCTCCATGAAAAATATACATTTTTGTATCAACGCCATTTTCTTTTATTCTTGTATACATTTGAAGACCTTGCTCTAATGGACATCTATAATCTTCGTCAGAATGAATAAACATTGTTGGAGTTTTTACATTTTTTGCATGCTTAATAGGAGATTGCTCCCACATTTTTTCTAAATTATCCCAAGGATTTGCCCCTGTTTGATCAGGTGCAAAATAATATCCTATATCAGAAACTCCATAGAATGAAGTCCAATTTGAAATTGATCTTTGAGAATTTGCAGCCTTAAATCTGTTTGTGTGTGAAACAATCCAATTTGTCATAAATCCACCATAAGATCCGCCATAAACTCCCATATTATTTTCATCAATTTGTGGATATTTTTTTATAGCCAAATCTGTAAAATTCATCAAATCTTCATAGTCAATAGTTCCATATTTTCCTCTAATATCAGAATATTTTATGCCATTTCCACTTGAACCGTGTGGATTTGTATAAATAATTATATATCCATCATTTGCAAAAACTTGATGCTCGTGGTGGAAAATATTTGAAAATTCTGTTTTTGGTCCGCCGTGGATTGATAAAATGGTAGGATATTTTTTGTTTTTATCAAAATCTACTGGCAAAAGAACAAATCCTCTAATTTTATCGCCGTTTGATTCATAGAAAAATTCTTCGATTTTTCCAAGTGATGAATTTATTTTATTATCAAGTAAAATTTTGTTATTTTTCTTTTCTTTTAAGTGGGAAATTCTATTTTCTGTCATGGCAAAATAATAAATATTGTCATTTGCTATTGCAAAATCTTCAACGCAACCAGAAATTTCTAGCTTTATATTTTCATTTTCATCTAAAGAATAAAGTTTTGATTCTTCTTTTTCTGTAACTACAAAATAAAATTTATTGTTTTTGTAAAAAAAAGTCCTATAAGCTTCATATCTTGCATCGCTTCCAATAGAATTGCCAAAAGATTTGTCAAAATCATCAGGACTTATTTTTTTATATTCGCCAGTTAAATTGGTTTTATAGATAAAGGCGTCTTCATTTATTCCGCCTTTTCTCATATCACTTGCCACAAAAATAATTTCATCTTTGTCATTAAAAAATAAATCATAATATGAAAATTCATTTTCGATTATAATTTTTTCTTCCTTATTTTCTAAATCTAAAATTACTAAATCATCTCTAAGCCTTGAAACTTTATTATCATTTTTTCCCAAAACTAGAGCTAATTTATTTGCGTTTTTATTTATTGCAAAAGCATTTAGACTTTCATTTTCAAAATTTCTAATTTTTTGAAGACTTTTATCTTCTTTTTTGAAAAGGTAAAGACTTTGTTTTTGATTATTTATATAACCTGTGCCATTAAACCAAAAAGGTAATTTGGTAACTTCCTTATAAAAAGAATTTTCCTTTTGTTTTTTCCTTTCGTCCTCACTTAATTTGTCAGAAGCTTTTATCAAATAATATCCATTTTTTAAATCTTTGATATATGAAACATTTTTATCAATTTTAAATTCTAAACTTCCAACTCCCATTGACTTATCTTTTTTATAAAAATAATCAAATTTATCGTCGGATTTTTCCTTGTAAATTAAATTATCATTTTCATCAAAAATAAAGATTCCAATATTTTTATTATCAGAAACTTTATATTTTTTATTTTTTTCTATATCAAAAAGATAAAGATAAGAATTGTATTTATTTTCGTCTAAATCGGCATTTGTTTTTAAAAAAGCCAAATATTTTTCGTCATTAGATATTTCAAGACTTGAATAAAAATCATAAGTTAAAATATCATTAATTTTTGTTTTTTCCATTTCTCCTCCTTGCATTTATCTCATTATACAATAAATTTTAATAAAGAAAAAACTAAAGGTTTACATTAAACTTACGGGGGTATATATATAATATCAAAATGACGGAGGTTCAATATGAAATTAAATATTAAAGGTAAAAACATCAATGTTTATGAAAGCTTAAAAGAAGAAGCTAAGGAAAAATTTGATAGGCTTGACAAATATTTCAACAAGGAAGAAGAAATGGACCTCAAATTTTCTACCGAAGGTAATTTAAAAAAAGTTGAATCAACCATTTTTCTTAAAGGCGGAACAATTTTAAGAGCTGAGGAAGTAAATGATAATTTCTCAACTGGAATTGATAAGGTAATAGATGCTTTGGTTCGTCAAATTAGAAAACAAAAAACAAAACTTCAAAGAAATAGAAGAAATGGTGAATCAATTAAATTTGAATCCTTTGATAACATTGAAGAAGGAAAAGAGGAAAATATTCCAAAAATTAAAAGACAAAAAGAAATAGTTCTAAGACCTATGAGCGATGAAGAAGCTTGTATGCAAATGGAATTATTAAATCATGATTTCTTCATATACTTAGATGATGAGGAAATGAAAACAAGACTTGTATATAAAAGAAAAGATGGACATTACGGATTAATTATTCCCGAATAAAATAAATTAACTGCTGCAAAATATTTTGCAGCAGTATTTTTGTGTTTACTAAAATTTTTTTTGATATAATATAAATAAAAATATTTAAATATGAGGGATAAATAATGAAAAAAATTGCTATAGTTGGTTTAGGATTAATGGGCGGTTCTTTTGCTAAGGCTTTTATAGAGTATAGTGATAATATAGTTTATGGCTATGATATTGATGAAAAAACGAAAAAATCGGCTAAGAATTTTGGTATAAAAATAATTGAAGATAAGAATGAATTAAAAAATATGGATCTTACAATTATTTGTTTAAATCCATTAACCATAAAAAAATTTGTTGGAGAAAATTATAAATATCTATCCAAAACTGTTATGGAAATTTCGGGAGTAAAAAATAATTTGTATCCATATATAAAAAAATTATCAGAAAAATATTCTTTCGTATATAAATCAATTCATCCTATGGCTGGTAGAGAAGTTTATGGCTTTGAATCTTCTTTAAAAGATTTATACATTAATGCTTCTATGATTTATGTTGATGATTTAGATGATGAGGAAATTTCTTTATTTAAAAAAATTGGATTTGACAAATTTGTAAAGGCAAGTCCCAAAAAACACGATGAAATGATTTCTTTTACATCTCAACTATGTCATGTGATTTCTAATGCTTATGTATTAAATCAAAAAAGCATTTACCATGATGGATTTTCTGCTGGGAGTTTAAAAGATATGACAAGAGTTTCAAAGATTGATGAAAACTTATGGTCAGAATTATTTTTATTAAACAAGGATTTTTTGATTGAGGACATAAATACAATGATGGAAAACTTGGAAGAATTAAAAAATGATTTGAAAAATAACGACGTAGATAAATTAAAAGCCCAACTAAAAAAAGGAAATGACACAAGAAAGAAGATGTGGTAATGAAATTAAGTGTAGATTTAATAAATCCCTATGAAATAGAAATAGGCTCAAATATTATAAAAAAATTAAATACATATTTAAAAGAAAATTATAAAAATTCAAAAATTTTAATTATAAGCGATGACTTAGTTTATAAAATTCATAAAGAAAAATTAATTAAAGAGCTTGATGGATTTTTTTATAAAGAATTTATAATAAAAAACGGAGAAAATTCTAAATCAACAGAAAATTTGATAAAAATTTTAGAATTTGCTGCTGAAAATCAATACAAGAGAAATGATTTAATAATTGCCTTTGGTGGAGGAGTTGTAGGAGATATTTCTGGACTTGTTGCATCTTTATATCTTAGAGGAGTTGATTATATTTCAATTCCAACTACTTTTTTATCAGCAATTGATTCATCAGTTGGTGGAAAAACAGCCGTAAATTTAAAGGCAGGGAAAAATTTGTGTGGAACTTTTTACCAACCCAAAAAAGTTTTTATAGATACAGATTTTTTAAAAACTTTGTCTGATTATTATTTTAATGATGGTTTGGCTGAGGCAATAAAATATGGAATGATAAAAGATAAGTCTATTTTTGATGAAATTTCAAAAGAAAATGTAAGTAAAACTTACGAAAATCTCCCATCAATTATAAAAAAATGTTTGGATATAAAAAAAGATGTGGTTAAAGATGATGAAAAAGATTTTGGTATTAGGCAAATTTTAAATTATGGTCACACATTTGCTCATGCTATAGAGAAAAATTCAAATTTTGAAATAAGCCATGGCCATGCGGTTGCTCTTGGTATGAAAATTATGGTTAAAAATTTTTACGAAAGTTTTTACGATGATTTTATAAAAGTGTTGAAAAAATATAATCTTGATAAAGAAATTGATTTTGATACAGAAAAAATATTAAAAGTTTGCATGGTTGATAAAAAATCAAGAAATGACAGGATAAATATAATTGTTGTGAGAAATCTTGGAACTTGCGAAATTTTAAATATAGATTTAAAGGATTTGAGGAAAATTTATGAAAACAGATAATATTTTAATTCATCCATCAAAACTAAAAGGCGAAATTGATGCTATTTCTTCAAAATCATTTGCCCATAGAGCTTTGATTTTGGCTGGACTTTGTGAAGAGCCTACAAATATTTATATAAATGAATTTTCAAAAGATATAAATGTTACAATAGAATCTTTAAAAAATTTGGGAGTTGGAATTGAAAAATTTGAAAATTTTGTAAAAGTTACTCCTCCAAAAGTAAAAATAGAAAAAGCCACAATAGATATGTACGAGTCGGGTTCTTCACTAAGGTTTTTTACAGCTGTAGCAAATCATTTTGCAAAAGAAGTAAAAATAATGGGAAAGGAAAGATTAAGTCAAAGACCAAATTATGAATTAATAAAAAATTTGAGAAAGCATGGTCTTGAAATTTCATCTGATAAAATTCCTTATACGATAAAGGGAAATTTATTTGGTGGAGATTTTGAATTTTTTGAAAATAAATCCAGTCAATATATTACCGCAATTATGCTTGCGTCAAGCAAATTATCAGGGAAAACATCGATAAAATTAAAAGAAAAACCCGAATCGCTTGGCTATATTGACATAAGCAGAGAAGTTTTAAAAGATTTTAATGTAGATGTAAAAGAAGAAAATAATTCTTATTTTATAGAAAATTCACAAATAAAATCGCCTAATAATTATTATGTTGAAGGCGATTGGTCAAATGCTGCCTTTTTTTATGGGGCAAATCTTATAAATTCTCAAATAAAAATTAAAAATTTGAAAGAAGATTCCTTGCAAAAAGATAGGGAAATTATAGATATTATAAAAAAAATAAAACTTTGCAAAAATGAAAATAAGACACTTGAAATAGATATTTCTCAAATTCCAGATCTTTGTCCAATACTTGCTCTTCTTTTAACATATTTAGATAAAACGTCTTATATTACAAATGGAAAAAGATTGAGGCTTAAAGAAAGCGATAGGCTTGAATCAACTTCAAAAATGCTGAATGATTTGGGAGCTAAATGCGAAATTATTGGAGATAATCTAAAAATTTCTGGAAAAATTATAGGAGGAGAAGTCGACTCTTTTAACGATCACAGAATTGTAATGGCAGCAAGCATCGCTTCCTTAATGGCAAAAGATGATATTATTATAAAAAATTATAAGGCAGTAAACAAATCCTATCCTTCATTTTTTAAAACTTTTGAAAAATTAGGAGGAAAAATTGAGTATTTAGGAGCTTAAATGGAAGATTTAAAAGAGATTAGAAATCAAATTAATAAAATTGATGAAGAAATTATAAATTTATTGGAAAAAAGATTTGACCTTTCAAAAAAAGTTAGAGCCTACAAAATTTCCCACAATAAAAAAATTTACGATCCAAAAAGAGAGCGAGAAATTTTAAAAAAAATAAAAGAGGAAAGTCCTGAATATGGCGAATATTTTCTTCCTATTTTTCAAGAAATTATGGATCAATCGAAGAATTTACAAAAAGAAGAAGAAAAATATGGACTTTTAGGAAAAAGTTTAGCTCATTCTTATTCAAAAATAATTCACGAAAAAATAGCCTTTTATAATTACCAATATTTTGAAAAAAACGAAGAAGAATTAGATTATTTTTTTGAAAGAAAAGATTTTAAAGGAATAAATGTAACAATTCCTTATAAAAAAACAGTAATGAAGTACCTAGACTTTGTTTCAAAAAAAGCAGAAAAAATTGGAGCAGTAAATACAATTGTAAATAAAAATGGAAAACTTTACGGCTACAATACTGATTATTATGGATTTTCTTATAATTTGAGAAAAAATAAAATAAATGTAAAAGATAAAAAATGCTTAATTTTAGGTAAAGGCGCCTCATCAAAAACTGTAAGTGAGGTTTTAAAAGATGAGGGGGCAAAAAAAATAGTATTTTTGTCAAGAAAATATAAACCATTTCTTAAAGATGCAAAAGATTATTTTGATTTTGAAATTATAGTAAATACAACTCCTGTTGGAATGTATCCTAACAACGAAAAATATTTAAAAGAAATTGACCTTGATGATTTTATAAATTTAGAGGCAGTTGTAGATTTGATTTACAATCCATATATGACAAAAATTATAGCTTGTGCCAAAGAAAAAAATATAAAATATGCAACAGGTTTTGATATGTTGCTTGCCCAAGCAGTTAAGGCAAGCGAATTATTTTTAGATAAAAAGATTGATGAATCAGTTATTGAAAAAATAAAAAAATCTATTTACAGAGAAAAAATAAATATTGCCCTAATAGGTATGCCAGCAGTAGGCAAAACCAGTCTTGGAAAAATTTTAGCAAAAAATATGAATAGAAAACTTGTCGATATTGATTTAGAATTTGTAAAAAAATATGGAAATATTGAAGAGTTCTTCAATAAATATGGGGAAGACGAATTTAGAAAAAAAGAAAGCCAAATAATAAAAGAAATTTCAAAAAAAACTTCTCTTATTATAAGTTGTGGCGGAGGTGTTGTTGAAAGAAAAGAAAATTATTATTTCCTAAAAGAAAATTCTCTGATAGTAGAAGTAAAAAGAAATTTAGAAAATCTAGAAACAGAGGGAAGACCTATTTCAAAAAAATATAATTTATTTGATTTATATAAAAAGAGAAAAAAATTATATGACAGTTTTAAAGATGTTGAGGTGGAAAATAATAATTTGCTGGAATGTGCTAAGGAAATTGAGGTGAAATTTTATGAGAATATTGATAATTAACGGACCAAATATAAATATGCTTGGAATTAGAGAAAAAAATATTTATGGCTCAAAAAATTATAAAGATTTAATAAAATATATAAAAGAATACACTAAAGAAAAGGACATTGAAATTGAAATTTACCAATCAAATTCTGAAGGACAAATTATAAATAAAATTCAAGAAGCTTATAATTTGTATGATGGAATTGTAATAAATCCAGCAGCTTATACCCATACATCAATTGCAATTTTGGATGCACTAAAAGCTGTAAATATTCCAACAGTTGAAGTGCATTTGACAGATGTAAATAAAAGAGAAGATTTTAGAAAAATATCTTATGTTTCATATTTTGCCAAAAAAACTATTAAAGGCAAGGGCTTTGATGGTTATATAGAAGCGATAGATTTTTTAAAAGAAAATTATGATAAATAAATATGTAAATTTATTTTACAATTTGTTGATTTTCATTTAATATTATATTTGTGATAGTTTAATCCTAACTTATTGCCAAAAGCTTATAAAAAGGGTAGGATATACAGAGAATTAGAGGTGAAAGATTTGGCGTTATTAAATATATTTAAATCATTTAGTCAAAAAGAAATTGATAACAACCAAAAATTGGTTGATAAAATTTTGGCACTAGATGAAGATATGCAAAAACTAACAGATAAACAGTTACAAGATAAAACTAATGAATTTAAAGAAAGATTAAACAAGGGAGAAAGTCTTGATGATTTATTGGTAGAGGCATTTGCAACAGTAAGAGAAGCAAGTGATAGGGTTTTGGGAATGAAACACTATCCAGTTCAATTGCTCGGTGGAATTGTTCTACATAATGGACAAATTGCAGAGATGAAAACAGGAGAAGGAAAAACTTTGGTTGAAACTCTTCCTGCTTATTTAAATGCCCTTGATGGAAAAGGCGTTCACATAGTTACAGTAAATGATTATCTTGCAAAGCGTGACCAAGAGTGGATGGGAAAAGTTTATTCATTTTTAGGTCTTACAGTAGGTTGTATAATTTATGGACTTACAAATTCAGAAAGACAAAAAAATTATAACTGTGATATAACTTACGGAACAAACAACCAATTTGGTTTTGATTATCTAAGAGATAACATGGTTATTTATAAGGACAATATGGTTCAAAGAGGACTTCACTATGCAATAGTCGATGAGGTTGACTCAATTTTAATAGATGAGGCAAGAACTCCACTTATTATTTCTGGAGAAGGCGATGAATCAACTGATACTTATGTAAAAGCAGATGAATTTATAAAAGGACTTGAAGGAAGAATTTTAGATCCAAATGAAGATTTAGATCAAGATCCATTTGATAGAGAATTTGTTGTAGAAAAAGTAGATTTCTTAGTTGATGAAAAAAGAAAATCATCAAACCTTACAGAACAAGGTACAGCAAAGGCAGAAAAATTCTTTGGAATTGAAAATTTATCAGATCCAGAACATCTTGAACTTGCTCACTACATCAACAATGCTTTGAAAGCAAACACTACAATGACAAGAGATATTGATTATGTAGTAAATAATGGCGAAGTTATGATTGTAGATGAATTTACTGGACGTATCATGCAAGGAAGAAGATATTCAGATGGTCTTCATCAAGCAATTGAAGCAAAAGAAGGAGTTGAAGTTCAATCAGAATCAAAAACTCTTGCAACAATTACCTTCCAAAATTACTTTAGAATGTATGATAAATTATCAGGAATGACTGGTACTGCAAAAACAGAGGAAGAAGAATTTTCAGAAATTTATAATCTAGACGTTGTAGAAATTCCAACAAATAAACCAATTCAAAGAGTTGATGATGTAGATTATGTTTATATAAATGAAAATGGAAAATATAATGCGATAATTGAAGAAATTAAAAGAGTACATGCAACAGGTCAACCAATCCTTGTAGGTACAATTTCAATAGAAAATTCTGAAAAATTATCAAACGCTCTTAAAAAAGAAAAAATAAAACACGTTGTATTAAATGCAAAAAATCACGAAAGAGAAGCTGATATAGTTGCTCAAGCAGGAAGATTAAATTCTGTAACAATAGCAACAAATATGGCAGGCCGTGGTACTGATATTATGCTTGGTGGAAATGCCGATCACATGGCAAAGCAAAGATTGAAAAGAGAAGGAATTTCAGAAGAATTGCTTGAACAAGTTGACTCCTTCCAAGAAACAGATAACCAAGAAATATTAGAAGCAAGAAAAAAATATAAACATTATAAATCTCTTGTAAAACCAGGAATTGACGAAGAAGCTAAAAAAGTTAGAGAAGTTGGTGGACTTTATATAATTGGTTCAGAAAGACACGAATCACGAAGAATAGATAATCAGTTGAGAGGTCGTTCTGGAAGGCAAGGAGATCCAGGAAAATCAAGATTTTTCATTTCATTAAAAGATGATTTGATTAGACTTAATGTTGGAGAACAAATTTCAAAATTTGTAGAAAACTATAATTATCCAGAAGATGAACCAATTGTTTCAAAAATGGTTACAAGGTCAATTGAAAAAGCTCAAACAAGAGTTGAAGCAAATAACTTTGCAACAAGAAAAAGAGTTCTTCAATACGACGATGTAATGAACAAACAAAGAACAATAATCTACAACGAAAGAAAACAAGTTCTTTACGGAGAAAATATGAGAGATTCAATTCTTGGAATGATAAAAGATTCAATCTCACAATCCGTATATTCATTTACAAATCCACAAGTAAAACCAGAAAATTGGGAAATGGTAGCTTTATTAAACCATTTAAAATCAATTGCAATTCCTGTTGAATTATTGAAGTTTGAAAATATAAATGATTTTACTCAAGAAAAACTTATAGATTATATTTACCAAACAAGCTTAGAAAAATATGAAAATAAGGAAAAACAATTTGGCGAAGAAAACATGAGAGAAGTTGAAAGAGTTGTTTTACTTAGAGTAATTGATACAAAATGGATGGAACATATCGATTCAATGGATCAAATGAGAAAAGAAATTGGTGTAAGGGCAATGGGAAATGATGATCCTGTAAGAGCTTACACAAATACTGGTTTTGATATGTATGAAGAAATGACTAATGCCATCCAAGAAGAAACTGTAAGACTTATGATGGGTGTTGAAATCAGACAAAATATTGAAAGAAAACAAGTTTTAAAACCTGATGAAGAAGGATTTGAAAATCCTGAAAATCCAGAAGAAGCAACAAATAGGGCTGAAAGAAGAAGATTAAAAAGAGAAGCTAAAAAAGGACACATCAAGGGTAATTAGATGGCAGAAATTTATGAGCTAAGAGAAATCATTAAAGAACTTGATAAAAATCTAGATATGATTGGCTCTCATCTTAACCCAGAAAAGCTAAATACAGAAATAAAAGAAATTGAAAAACAAACTCTAGAAGAAAATTTTTGGGATGACAGCCAAAAAGCTCAAGAAATAATGGCAGATTTGTCAGATAAAAAAGATAATTTTAAAACTTTTACAAGCTTTAAAGAAGAATTAAAAGACCAATCTGATCTTTTGGATATAATTGAAGAAAGCAATGAAGATTTAGAAAGTTTAAATGAAATTGAAGAAATTTTAAATTCTTTAAAAAAAGAAATTGGATCTTTTAAAATAAAAACTGAGCTTGATGGAGAATATGACAAAAATAACGCCTATCTTGTAATACATGCTGGAGCTGGTGGACTTGAGGCTACTGATTGGGCAGAAATGCTTATGAGAATGTACACAAGATTTTTCGAAAAAAGAAATTTTAAATTTGATGTAACAGATTTAAATAACGAAGAAGCTGGTGGTATAAAATCTGCAACAATTCATGTGAAAGGTTCTTTTGCTTATGGATATTTAAAAGGAGAAAAAGGCGTTCACAGGCTTGTTAGGATTTCTCCTTTTGATTCTTCAAAAAGACGCCACACTTCTTTTGCATCAGTTGATATTTTTCCTGAATTAAATGATGATATGAGTGTAGAAATTGATCCAAAAGATTTGAGGATTGATACTTATAGGGCAAGTGGAGCAGGTGGACAACACGTTAATAAAACTGATTCTGCTGTAAGAATTACTCACATCCCAACAGGAGTTATAGCATCAAGTCAGGCTGAAAGAAGCCAAACTCAAAATAAAGAAACAGCAATGAAACTTCTTTTGGCAAAACTTACTCAAATTAAAGAAGAAGAACACAGGGAAAAAATTGAAGATATTCAAGGAAATTACACCCAAATAGCTTGGGGAAATCAAATAAGATCTTATGTATTTCATCCATACACTTTGGTTAAAGATCATAGAACAAATTTTGAAGTTGGAAATGTTGAAAGCGTAATGGATGGAGATATTGACGGATTTATAGATGAATATTTAGCTAATAAGGGAAGGGAATAATCTTTCCCTTATTTTTTATTAAAAAGGAGAAAAAATGAAAAATATAATTTTAACTGGAGATAGACCAACAGGAAAACTTCACTTGGGCCATTATGTTGGCTCATTAAAAAATAGGGTTAAAATGCAAAATGAAGGAAATTATGACAAAATGTATGTTATGATTGCCGATGCTCAAGCCCTAACAGATAATTTTGATAATCCAAAAAAAATCAGAGAAAATATTACAGAAGTTATGCTTGATTATTTATCAGTTGGACTTGATCCAAATAAGGTGACATTTTTTGTTCAATCTTATGTAAAAGAGCTTACAGAATTAACTTTTTATTTATTAAATTTAGTTACCCTATCAAGGCTTGAAAGAAATCCTACAGTAAAAAGCGAAATAAAATCTAAAAATTTTGAAACAAGTCTTCCAACTGGATTTTTAATTTATCCTGTTAGCCAAACTTCAGATATTATTTTGTTTGATTCAAATATTGTTCCAGTTGGAGAAGACCAAGAGCCAATGCTTGAACAAGCTAGAGAATTGGTTCGTTCATTTAATAGTACTTACAAAGAAATTTTTAGAGAACCTAAAGCTGTAATTCCAGAAAATAAAGTTTGTAGAAGACTTCCGGGAATTGATGGAAATGCAAAAATGAGTAAGTCTTTGGATAATTGTATTTACTTATCAGATTCAAAAGAAGAAGTAAAGAAAAAAGTAATGTCAATGTTTACAGATCCAGGACATATAAAAATTACAGATCCAGGAAAGGTTGAGGGAAATTCTGTATTTACTTATCTTGATGCTTTTTGTGAAGATTATCATTTTGAAAAATATTTGCCAGAATATAAAAATTTAGATGAATTAAAAGATCATTATAGACGTGGTGGTCTTGGCGACGTAAAAATTAAAAAATTCTTAAATAAAGTTTTGGAAGATTTTCTTGTTCCGGTTAGAGAAAAAAGAGCTTATTATGAAAAAGATATTTCCAAATTATTTAAAATTATGGAAAATGGTTCGAAAGAAGCAAGTGCTTATGGAAAAATGAAACTTGAGCAAGTAAAAGATGCTATGGGCATAAATTATTTTGATGATAATAATTTAATTTCTGAACTTCAAATAAAATATGACCAAAAATAAGATAAATTGATAATAATTTGTTAAAAAAAGTGCAATTTTATTTGCACTTTTTTTCTTTATGTCCTATAATGGATAGGTAGTCACGTTACGAGCTATATATTTTACATAAAAATATAGCTAAAAAAGGAGTGTTTAAATTTTATGAGTAAATCTGAAAAGAAAAAACTTGGTTTAATACCTAAATTATTGATAGCGATTGCCTTAGGTACTTTAGCTGGTTTATATTTGCCTGAATGGTTTGTAAGAATTGCAGTTACATTCTCATCAATTTTCGGTGCATTTTTAAACTTTGTTATCCCACTTATGATAATCGCTTTTGTTACTAAAGGAATAGCAGATCTTGGAGAAGGAGCTGGAAGGTTACTTGCTGTAACTGTTCTTATTGCTTATACATCAACTATAGTTGGTGGTTCATTATCTTATTTAATGAGTTCAAATATTTTCCCAGCTTTTATAAGTCAAGATCAAGTTGCTAAAATCCAAGCTTCAAGTGAAATTGAAGTTAATCCATTTTTTGAAGTGCCTATCACACCATTTTTTGATGTTACATCAGCAATTATTTTTGCCTTTATGATGGGAATTTCAATTTCTTGGTTAAGAAAACATGGTAAGGGAGAATATTCTTACGGTTTAATTGGAGAATTTAATGAGATAATTACAAAAGTTTTATCAACAGCAATTGTTCCATTATTACCATTTTTTATTTTTGGTAATTTCTCAAAAATGGCATTTACAGGTTCTGTATTTGCAGTTCTTTCAATTTTCTGGAAAATATTCTTGTGTGTAATTGCTCTTCACTTATTATATATATCTGCTTTATTTATAATAAATGGTCTTTATACAAAGAAAAATCCTCTAGTTTTAATCAAAAACCAAATCAAAGGATATTTAACAGCAGTTGGTACACAATCATCTGTTGCTACAATTCCTGTAAACTTAGAATGTGCTAAGTCAAATAGTGTTAGCAAGGGAATAAGAGATTTTGTAATTCCTCTTGGAGCTACAGTTCACATGCCAGGCTCAATGATTACAATCACAGCTTGCACATTTACAATTTTAACCATGTATGGCATGGATCATTCTTATTTATTAATGTTAAGATATATGGCAATTTTGGGAATAGCTATGGTTGCAGCCCCTGGAGCACCAGGTGGAGCTGTAATGAGTGCCCTACCATTTTTACCAGTTGTAGGAATTCCTTCAGAAGGAGAGCTTGCATCATTGTTAATTACACTATATCTAACTCAAGATTCATTTGGAACCGCTGCAAATATATCAGGAGATACAGCAATCTCAGTTGGTATAGATAAAATATTTAATAAACATATAGTTAAAAATGATGACTACAAAGACGGTTTCAATGAAGAAATTATAAATGCTGAAGAAATTTAATTAAAAAACTAGGCTTTGCGCCTAGTTTTTTTGTGCTTAAAATTATTTTATAAATTAGAAATCGGTAGGGAAACTTTTATTAGGCTTCCTTTTTCTTTGTCTAAAACTTTAATTTTTCCTCTATGAAGTTTTATTGTTTCTTTTACTAGAGAAAGTCCTAGTCCTGAGCCTATTTCTTCGTTTGCTTTTATTCTATAAAAGGCTTTGAAGATATTTTCTTTTTCGCTATTTGCTATTCCTATTCCACTATCTTCTACATAAATTTCTGCAAAGTCTTTATTTTTTTTGGAATAAATTTTTACGAATCCATTATTATTGTTGTATTTTATTGCGTTTTCTATCAAATTATAAAATACTCTATAGATTAGTAAATCACTTCCTTCTATATATATTTCTTGGCAAAGATTTTCTATGTTTATATTTTTTTTGTCGGATATAAATGATAAATCTTGAATTGCCTCTTCAATTAAAGAGGATAGTTCAATTTTTTCGTTTCTTGTAACTGATCTTAATTCGCTTAAATCTAAAAGGCTTGTTACAAGTTTTGAAAGTCTATCTGATTCGTTTTTTATCATTGTTACAAGATTTTTTATTTCATCCTCATCCATATTTTCTTCTTCGAATAGGTCGATTTGTGAATTTATTATGGTAAGGGGAGTTCTCAACTCGTGGGCTGCTCTTGCTGTAAATTCTCTTTCGTTTTTGTAGGATTCGTTTAATCTTTCTAGCATTTGGTTAAAAGATTTGGTTAGTTTTTGAAATTCTTTTATTGGATTTTCTTTTACTTCGTAATCGGTTATATTTTTAAGCTGGATTTGTTCAATTTGATTTGAGAATTTATCAAGGGGTTCTAGAAATTTGCCACTTAGAAAATATGAAATTATTCCGCCAAAAATTGTAACTAAACTTGTTATTATCCAAGATTTTTTTGAAAAATTATTTTTTGTAATTGTGACTTGGTCTGAAAAATTTGTATCAAAATCGCCAATTTTATCCTTGTCAATGTTTATATACAAATCTTCTTTGTTTTCCATTTTATCGACATATCCACCCAAAGAATCTATATAAAAATATGCGGTTTTATTCATAAAAAAATTCATGGTTAAACTTGTAAGAGCTATCAAAATACTTGTTAAAATGGCGATTCGAAGCCTTAATGACATTTTTTTCATTTTATTTTCCTCAACAAATATCCTATTCCAATCCTATTTTCAATGGGATCATAGCCAAGTTCTTGTTTTAATTTTTTTCTAAGAGCAGATATATGCACTCTTATGGAATTGCTTAATAAATCAACGCTAGAATCCCAAACGTGGTCAATTAATTCTTCTTGGCTTACTGGTCTTCCTTGATTTAAAAGCAAGTATTCCAAAATCCCAGATTCTTTTCTTGTCAATTTTAATTCTTTGTCTTCAATAAAAATCGTCCTATTTTTACTATCAAATTTTATCTTATCAAAAGAAAGCTCTGTATTATTTTGTATAAAGTTTCTTCTAGTAAGAGATCTAACTCTTGCTTTTAATTCGTCCAAGTGAAATGGCTTTTGCAAAAAATCATTTGCTCCAGCATCAAGACCTTCGACCTTATCTTGGATTTGACTTCTTGCAGATAGAATTAAAACTTTTGTTTCAACATCTTCTTTTCTCAAATTTTTCAAAATTTCCATTCCATCCATATTTGGAAGATTTAAATCTAAAACTATAAGATCATAAGATTCAATTTCTATCATTTCCATAGCATCAAAGCCGTCAAAAGCGGATTCGACTTCATAACCTGCATCTTTTAAAGATTTATTTATTGTGTTATTTAATATTTTTTCATCTTCTACTATTAATATTTTCATGTTCTCTCCTTTATAAGTATTATATCAAATCATAATAAAATATATGTTAAGAAAATCTTAACAGAAAATTTATATCTAATCTGTTATTATTAATTTGTAAAGAGGTGATTGATATAGAAATTAAAAAAAAGAAAAATATACAAATAGGATTTTTGATCCTTGCAATAGGTTTTATTTCTTATGGAGCCTTCCGTGGAGAAGTAGATACGGTTTTTAGCAAGGCGATAAAATTATGTCTGGAGTGTGTTGGAATTGGATAAGATTAGATCAAAAACTATAGCAAAATTTAGGTGGCTAATCCAAATTTTAGCAAGTCTTATGACAAATATTCACCTTCCCAATTTTTTAAAAGGAGTAATTTATAGGGGGAATATAAAAAAGATTTGCGTTCCTGGACTTAATTGCTATTCTTGCCCAGCAGCAACAGGAGCTTGTCCAATAGGAGCATATCAGGCAGTAGTTGGCTCATCAAAATTCAAATTTTCCTATTATATAAGCGGATTTTTGATTTTTGTGGGAGTAATGGTAGGAAGATTAGTTTGCGGATTTTTGTGTCCATTTGGTTTTATCCAAGAAATTTTACACAAGATTCCATGCAAAAAATTTTCAACAAAAAAATTAAAACCATTAAGATACATAAAATATTTGATACTCATAGTTGCCGTTATTATTTTGCCAGTTCTTGTAGTAAACGAATTGGGAATGGGTAATCCATATTTTTGTAAGTATATTTGCCCAGCAGGAGTCTTAGAAGGAGCAATACCACTTTCCTTAGTAGACACATCAATAAGAGCAAGCTTAGGCTCATTATTTAATCTAAAACTTACAATTTTGATAATAACAGTAATCCTATCAATAATATTTTTTAGACCATTTTGCAAATGGATTTGCCCATTGGGAGCATTTTATGCCCTATTTAATAAAATATCCCTATTCAAAATAAATTTTGACAACAACAAGTGCATATCCTGCAAAAAATGTGTAAAAGCCTGTAAAATGGATGTAGACGTTAGAAAAGACCAAAACCATACCGAATGTATAAGGTGTGGAATGTGTATCACATCATGTCCAACCTGTGCCCTAAAATATCAATTTGGACTTGATAAGAAAAAAGATGAAAATAAAAAAGAAAATTTAAAAGAAGATATTAAAGGAGAAAAAAATGAAATTTAAAAAAGTAAAAGTATTAGCATTATCAGCAACATTAGTATTAGCATTAACAGCTTGTTCAAAACAAGAAAACAAAGACAATATGAACTCAAATCCTTCATCAGTAGAAAAAGTTGAAAGCAATTCAAATAACTCAAACAAGATGGACGATAATAAAGCTAAAATTGACGAATTGATGAAAAAACAAAATGACATCTTAGCTTCACACGATAAGCAATGGCAAGTAGCATTTTCAAAAGCAGATAAGTCAAGCGCAGAAGATAATAAAGATAAAGGATACGATGCATATTTAAAAGATTTAGTAGAAAAAGCAAAAGATGAATTATCCAAAGAAGACTATGAGCTTTTGACAAAAGACGTAGAAGAAATTGCAAAACTAGAAGAAGAAATAACAAAATTAAAAGCAGGAAACGAAAGTGCATCAAACAAAAAAGATGATGGAGCAGTTTCAACAAAAGAATTAAAAAAATTCCCAACATTTAATTCAAAAGATTTTGATGGAAATGATGTTACAAAAGACATATTCAAAGATAAAAAATTAACATTAGTAAATTTCTGGTTTAACGGTTGTGCACCATGCGTAGGAGAGCTTCCAAAATTACAACAATTAAACGATGAAATAGAAAAAATAGGTGGACAAGTAATAGGAATAAATTCAGAAGCCAAAGTAGGCGAGGAAGATACAATAAAAGAAGCTAAAAAAATCCTAGAAAAACAAGGAGCAAAATACAAAAATATTACTATCGACAAAGGTAGCGAACTTGAAAAATACACAGAAACAATAATGTCATATCCGACATCAATCCTTGTAGATAGCGAAGGAAATATAGTTGGAGATCCAATAGTAGGAGCAATAGACAAAGAAGATAAATACAAAGAAGTAAAAGAAATGATAGAAAAAATAATAAAAGACAAAATGTAGAAAATGAAAATTTTCGAATTTAGATTTATATTATCCTTCTTGATGAATCAAAAATACCAGAGTTTTAAAACTCTGGTATTTTTGTATTAATTTTAAATTATTTATTTCTTGGATGTTCAATTGCTTCTTGAGCTGCTGCAAGTTTTGCAATTGGAACTCTAAATGGAGAACATGATACATAATCAAGTCCTACATTATATAAATATTTAACAGTAGTAGGTTCTCCACCGTGTTCTCCGCAAATTCCTAAGTGAAGATTTGGATTTGCTTTTTTACCACGTTCAACAGCAGTTTCAACTAAGAAACCAACACCTTTTTGGTCTAGAACTTGGAATGGATCTTTTGCGAAAATATCTTTGTCTAAGTAAAGATCCAAGAATTTACCAGCGTCATCTCTTGAAAGACCAAAAGTCATTTGTGTTAAGTCGTTTGTACCAAATGAGAAGAAGTCAGTAATTTCTCCAATTTGATCAGCTGTTATAGCAGCTCTAGGAATTTCAATCATTGTTCCTAATAAGTAGTCAATTTTCTTTCCTTTTTCTTCAAATACTTTTTCAATTTCTTCTTTTACTTGAGCTTTTACATAAGCAAGTTCTTTAACATCAGATGAAAGTGGAATCATTATTTCTGGAACAACATTAATTCCATCTTCATGACAATGCATTGCAGCTTGAATTATAGCACGAGCTTGCATTTTTGAAATTTCTGGATATCTTACACCAAGTCTTAGTCCTCTAAATCCAAGCATTGGGTTTACTTCTTCAAGATCTAGGATTCTCTTTTTAACTTCAGATATTTCCATATTTAAATCTTCAGCAAGAGTTCTAATTTCTTCTTGTCCTCTTGGTAAAAATTCGTGAAGAGGTGGATCAAGAAGTCTTACAGTAACAGGTCTTTCGCCCATTAGAGAATAAATTTGATAGAAATCATCTTCTTGCATTGGAAGAATTTTATCTAAAGCTTCTTTTCTTGTTTCGAAATTGTGAGCTAAAATCATTTTTCTAACTTGGAAAATTCTATCAGCCTTAAAGAACATGTGTTCAGTTCTACATAAACCAATTCCTTCAGCACCAAATTCTAAAGCTTGTTTAGCATCGTGAGGTGTATCTGCATTAGTTCTTACTTTCATATCACGATATTTGTCAACCCAGCTCATAAATTCTCCAAATGTACCTTCAAGTTTTGGATTTTCAGTTTCAAGAGCTCCAACGTAAATATTTCCAGTAGAACCATCTATTGAAAGTACGTCTTGGTCTGAATATTTTTTGCCATCAATTCTTACGAATCTTTCATCTTCATTTACATATATTTCATGAGCACCAGATACACAACATTTTCCCATTCCTCTAGCAACTACAGCAGCGTGGCTTGTCATACCGCCTCTTGCTGTAAGGATTCCAACTGCTGAAACCATTCCTTCAAGATCTTCTGGAGAAGTTTCTTCACGAACTAAGATTACATCTATTCCTTTTGCAGCTCTTTTTTTAGCTTCTTTTGCAGTAAATGCAATGTAACCTACAGCAGCTCCTGGACTTGCTGCAAGACCTTTAGCAACAGGTTCATTTTCTTTTATAGATTTTTGAGAAAGTGTAGGATGGAGTAAACCATCAAGATCTTTAGGATCAATTCTTAAAACAGCTTCTTTTTCATTAAGAAGTCCTTCATGAACCATATCAACTGCAACTTTTACTGCAGCATGAGCAGTTCTTTTACCATTTCTTGTTTGAAGTAGGAATAATTGTCCTTCTTGGATTGTAAATTCCATATCTTGCATATCTTTGTAATGTTGTTCAAGTTTTTCTGCAGTATCATGGAATTGATTAAAAACTTCTGGTAATGAATCCTTTAATGTTGCAATTTCTTTTGGTGTTCTAACTCCAGCTACAACGTCTTCGCCTTGAGCGTTCATTAAATATTCACCAAATAATTTATTCTCACCGGTTGCAGGGTTTCTTGAGAAAGCTACACCTGTTCCAGAAGTTTCTCCCATATTTCCAAATACCATTGATTGAACATTTACAGCAGTTCCCATAGAATCATCTATATCATTTAATCTTCTATATAAAATTGCACGTTCATTATTCCAAGACGCAAATACAGCAGTAATAGCTTTGTCTAATTGTTCTCTTGGTTCTTGTGGGAAATCTTCTCCTTCAATATCTTTATAAACTTTTTTATATTTTTCTACAACATCTTTTAAGTCGTTAGCATCAAGCTCAGTATCTTCTGTTACGCCCTTTTCATCCTTTTTAGCACTAAGAACCTTTTCAAAATTATTTTTATTGATTCCCATTGCTACATCAGCAAACATTTGAATAAATCTTCTGTAAGAATCGTAAGCGAATCTTTCGTTGTTTGTTTTTTTGCTAAGACCTATAACAGCATCATCATTTAAACCAAGATTTAAAATTGTATCCATCATACCTGGCATAGAAATTGGAGCACCACTTCTTACAGATACAAGGAGAGGATCTTCTGTTGAACCAAATGTTTTTCCATTATGTTCTTCTAAATCTTTGATGTGATTTGTTATTTCTTTTTTAAGATCTTCCCAAATTTTTTTATCTTCTTTGTAAAATCTTGCACATGCTTCTGTTGTAACCGTAAAACCGTATGGGACATTGATTCCCATATTTGTCATTTCTGCTAGATTTGCGCCTTTACCACCGAGCAAAGAGCGCATGTCCTTGTCTCCTTCGTTAAAATTGTAAACATATTTTTCAGTCATTTTTTTCCCCTTTCCTACTGTTAATATGATTAATTATTATATCAGACGTTTCTTCTATAGATTTATATGTAACATCAATCATGACACAATCTAAATCTTCCATAATCTCTTTGGCATAGTCCAATTCTTTTTGAATGGCTCTTATATCTGAATATTGACTTTTTCCAGATAAACCCAAACTTTTAAGTCTTTCTTCCCTAAAAGACTTTAAAATGTTTTTATCGATAGTTAGACCGAAAATTTTCTTGCTATCAATTTCAAAAAGTTCATCGGGCAGGCTAGTATTTAAAAGTATAGGAATATTACAAACTTTATAGCCTTTACTTGCCATATAAATTGATAATGGAGTTTTAGAAGAACGAGATACTCCAATTATTGCTATATCACAAGCTTTAAGTGACCTAAAATCTTTGCCATCGTCATATTTGATTGCAAAATCTAATGAATTTAATGTTTTAAATCGGTCAGTTTCATAAAGGGACTCTTCAGAAAAAGCATATTTTGGTTCTAAATCAAGTTTTTTAGAAATAGTCCTTATGGAATAGCCGGTTATATCAACATAAGTAATATTATTTAGCTCACAAAAATCATTGATATAAACGTTCATCCTTGAATCTTGAAATGAGTGATAGATAATGAAATTATCGCAAGTTTCAATTATAAAATTTAATATATCTTTAAGAGAATCTATATCTCTTACATCTGGATATATATTTGTAATTGATTCAACATTAAATTGACTAAGAGATACTTTTACAATTTTTTCTGTAGCGTATCCACTTGTATCAGAGATAATGTTTACACTAAGCTTCATCCTGTCACCTCTTTAATATAAGATTCTATTAATATTATAGCATTTTTAATCAAAAATCCAAGAGCTGAAAACATTTTTCAATCGTTAAAACTAATAATTATTAATTTTTTACAAATATATCATTTGAATTTTCAACATTAACTTTTACAAGTGAAATTGACAAAAAAATATTTTAAAATATAATAAGAAAAAGAATTGAATATAAAACTTTGACAAAAAGGAGTAGTAGGGGAAATTTTTTAGAGAGGAGACGGATGGTGAAAGTCTTTAAATTGAAACTATGAAGGTTGTTTTGAAATAGTTTAATGTAGCATGCATGAATGCAAATAAGAGCCTTTTTTATAAAAAAGGAAGATAGGTGGTAACGCGATAATCTCGTCCTTGAGAATTGTGTTACTTTTTTTATTATTTATTTTTAATTTTTTATTTTGAAAATAAGGAGAAAATATGCAAACAAAATACGAACCACAAAAATTTGAAAAAGAAATTTATAAAAAATGGGAAGAAGGTGGATATTTTAAAGCAAGAGTTAATGAAAATAAAAAACCATTTACTATTGTTATGCCACCACCAAATATTACAGGAAAATTACACTTGGGCCATGCCTTAAACAATACAATTCAAGATATTATTATTAGATATAAAAGAATGCAAGGCTATGAAGCTTGTTGGATTCCAGGAACAGATCACGCATCTATTTCGACTGAGGCAAAAGTTGTAGAAAAAATCAAAAATGAAGGTAAATCTAAAGATGATTTAGGTCGTGATAAATTTTTGGAAGAATGTTGGGATTGGACAGAAGAATACGGTGGAACAATCAAAAGACAATTAAGAACTGTAGGAGTTTCTTGCGATTGGGATCGTGATTCTTTTACTATGGATAAAAATCTAACAAGAGCTGTAAGAAAAGTTTTCAAAAAAATGTATGATGAGGGATTGATTTATAGGGGAAATAGAATTGTAAATTGGGATCCTGAGGCAAAAACTGCACTTTCTGATGCAGAAGTTTATCACAAAGACCAAGAAGGACATTTGTGGTATATAAAATATTTCTTTGAAGATAGCGATGAATTTATAACAATAGCTACAACAAGGCCTGAAACTATGCTTGGAGATTTGGCTGTTGCTGTAAATCCAGAAGACGAAAGGTTTAAAGATAAAATTGGAAAAAATTTAATCTTACCACTTGTAGGTCGTAAAATTCCTTTGATTGAAGATTCTTATGTTGATATGGAATTTGGTACAGGTTGTGTAAAAATCACTCCATCTCATGACCCTAACGATTTTGAAGTTGGAAAAAGGCATAAGCTTGGTCAATGCGTAGTTATTGATGAAGGCGCAAAAATAAAAGAAGGATATGGAAAATATTCTGGGCTTGATAGGTATGATGCTCGTAAATTAATGATTGAAGATTTGGAAAAAGAAAATCTTTTGGTAAAAACTGAAAAAATTGAGCATGCAGTAGGATACAGTGAAAGAACAAATGTTGTAATTGAACCATTAATTTCAAAACAATGGTTTGTTAAAATGGAAGATTTAGCAAAAGATGCAATCGAAGTTTATAAAAATGGAGATTTAAATTTAATTCCAGATTCTTTAGGAAAAACCTACATGAATTGGCTAGAAAATATTAGAGATTGGTGTATTTCTAGACAATTATGGTGGGGACATAGACTTCCAGTTTTCTATACAGAAGATGGAGAAATTATTGTTTCAGAAGATGATCCAGATGAAAATGGATATTTGGATGGAAAAAAAGTAACACAAGAAGAAGATACTCTTGATACTTGGTTTTCATCAGCTCTTTGGCCTTTTGCAACTTTGGGTTGGCCCGAAGAAACTGAAGATTATAAATATTTCTTCCCAACAGATATTCTTGTAACAGGTTATGATATTATATTTTTCTGGGTTATAAGAATGGTATTTTCTTCACTTTACAATACAAATAAAACTCCTTTTGACCATGTACTTTTCACAGGATTAATTAGAGATCCACAAGGAAGAAAGATGAGTAAATCTCTTGGAAATGGAGTTGATCCAATTGATGTTGTAAATAAATATGGAGCAGATGCTCTTAGATTTACAATAATTACTGGCAATTCTCCTGGAAATGATATGCGCTATGATGAAAAAAGAATTGTAGCAAGCAGAAATTTTGCCAATAAATTGTGGAATGCTACAAGATTTGTCTTGATGAATGTTGATGAAAATGATGATATTGAATTTAAAAATTTAGATTTAAGTCTTGAAGATAAGTGGATTTTAAAAAGATTAAACAATGTAGTTGAGGAAGTTTCTAAAAATCTTGATAAATATGAAATTGGTCTTGCTGCAAGTAGGATTGAAGATTTTATTTGGGAAGAATTTTGTGATTGGTATATTGAATTTGCCAAGGAAAGATTAAATTCTGATGATGATAATAAAAAAGCTACAGTTAAAAAAGTTTTGCTTTATGTTTTAAAAGATATGATTTCACTTCTTCATCCATTTATGCCATTTATTACTGAAGAAATTTATAAGCAATTACCAAATAAAAAAGATATGCTTATAGTTGAGACTTGGCCACAAGTTAGGGATGATTTTAATTTTGATGATGAGGCAAGAGTTGTTGATGGAGCAATTGAGGCTATAAAAGCTATCAGAAATCAAAGACAAACTTTAAATCTTGGATCAAAAATAAGACAAGATTTAATAATCTATTCATCTGATGAAAATACAAGAAATTTCCTAGAAATTTTGAAGGGCCAATTTGTAAATCTTTCAAAATCTGGAGAAATTACAATAATAGATGAGGACAAAGAAGTTGAAGATGCAGTTAGTTTAATTTTTAATGATTTTAAAATTTATATTCCTTTGGAAAATCTAATTGATTATGACAAGGAAAGAAAAAGATTAAAAGATGAAATCAAAAAATTAGAATCCGAAATAAAAAGAGCAGAAGGAAAACTTAACAATCAAGGTTTTGTTTCAAAAGCACCAGAGGCTGTTGTAAATGAAGAACGTGAAAAATTAGAAAAATATAAAGACTTACTTGTAAAAACTCAAGAATCTTACAAGGAAGTAGAAGATAAATAATGTATAAAGATTTTGCTTATATTTATGATAAATTATCCTTTGACCTTGATTATGAAAAATATGCAAATAATATCAAGAATTTAGTCGGACAAAATAATATAAAAAAAGAAAAAATGTTAGAGTTAGCATGCGGAACTGGCATGCTAACTAATCATTTTTTTGATTTTTTTGAAAAAATTGATGCCTTAGACTTATCAAAATCTATGCTTGAAGTTTTTTCGAAAAAATTTCAAAAAGAAAATGTGTCTTTATATAATTATGATATGGTTGATTTTCAAAATGAAAATTCCTATGATTTAATTGTAATCTTGCTTGACTCTATAAATTATATTTTGGATGAAAAAGATTTGAAAAAATTAATAGAAAATTCTTACAAAAATTTGAAAAAGGGTGGACTTTTGATTTTTGATATAAATTCAGAATATAAAATGAAAGAAGTTTTTGGCTCAAAATCTTATGTTTATGAGTATGAAGATATTTTTTATACTTGGGATAATATTAAAGATGGCGATATAATTGATATGGAATTAAACTTTTTTGTCGAAAATGAGGGCGGAACTTACCAAAGAATAATTGAAAATCAAGTTGAAAGAATTTATTCTGTAGATTTTATGAAAAAAATTTTAAAAGAAAATAATTTTTCTGAAATTGAAATTTTTGATGAAGATACAATGCAAGAAATCAAAGATGATACTTTGAGAATTTTGTTTAAGGCTAAAAAGGAGTGAAAATGGAAGGAAAAGTTAAATTTTTTGATAACAAAAAAGGATTTGGTTTTATAGAATCAGAAAGTGGCGACTATTTTTTCCATTATTCTGAAATAATTTCTGACAAGGTTTATAAAACTATAGAAAACGGTGCAAGGGTTGAATTTGATGTGAAAGATTTTGGCAGGGGAGATACTGCTTTTAATGTGAAAAAAAGGAGTTAAGATGAAATATTTTATTTTGATTTTGTTTTTGATTTTTCTTCCTCAAATTTATTATTTGTATAGGAAAAAAACTTACCTTGATTTAAAAAATGGTTCAAGATTTTTTATCAAAGAAGAAAGCATGATAAATGATAATAGATGCAAAGTTATTTTGACAAATTCAGATGGTTTTGATATTTATGCTAATCGTTTTGATGTTGAAAATCCAAAAGCTGTTGTGCAAATTGTCCATGGTATGCTTGAACATTCACTTAATTATTTACATTTTATTAAGTTTTTGAATGAAAGAGGATACGCTGTTATCATTTCTGATAATAGGGGACATGGAAAATCTATTTCTGAAAATCATCCTTCTGGATTTATAAAGGAAAAAGATGAGCTTGTTGACGATCAATTTGTTATAAATAAATATATTAGAATGTATTACAAGGACAAAAAAATTTATATGATAGGTCATTCTATGGGGTCTTTGATTTGTAGAAATTATTTGCAAAAATATGATGATACAATTGATAAATTAGTTTTGACAGGAACTGTAGCTTATATTCCAATAGCAAGTCTTGGAATTTTTATTGGAAATATTGTCACATTTTATTTGGGAGAGAAAAGAAAATCTAAAATTCTTGATAAACTTTCTGGAATTTCCTCAAAAGATCCATCTTGGATTTCTTATAATGAAGAAAATGTAAGGATTAAAAACAATGATCCAATGCGCCTTGATGGATTTTTGGCAAGAAGTAATGTATGTTTGTTTACTCTTGTAAATAATTTAAACAAGAAAAATAAATTTAAGCTAAAAAATAAAAATTTACAAATAGCTTCATTTAATGGAGTTGATGATGACGTTACTGGTGGAGATAAGGGACTATTGAATACAAAAAATATTTTATCTTCTATTGGTTACGAAAATTTATATTTCAAAACTTACGATCACATGAAACATGAAGTTTTAAATGAAGATGAAAGATTTGAAGTTTTTGAAGATATAGATATGTTTTTTAAAAAATGAGTCTAGGCTCATTTTTTTAATGTGATACAAAAAAATGATTTTTAAATAAGGAAATAAAATGATTGAAGAAGAGCTTATTAGATTAAGAAGACATTTTCACAAATATGCTGAGCCTGCTTGGATGGAATTTTTGACTACTGCAAAAATTATTGAAGAGTTGAAAAATTATAATCTTGACCTTTATTATGGAAAAGAAATTTATTTCAATAAAAGAATGGGACTTCCAGAAAAATCAATCCTAGAGTCTTATAAAAATTCAATTTCTATTTCAAATATTGAAAAAAAAGAAGAAATTTTGGATTCTTACACAGGTCTTATCGCTGTTTTGGATACGAAAAAAATTGGACCAAATATTGGCTTTAGATTTGATATAGATGCAAATGAACTTTGCGAAAGTAATTCACTTGGACATTTGCCAAATATTTTAAATTTTTCATCAAAAAATTCTTTTGCCATGCACGCTTGCGGTCACGATGCTCACATGTCAATTGGGATTGAGCTTGCAAAAATTCTTGCATCAAATATAAAAAAATTAAAAGGAAAAATTATTTTTATTTTTCAACCAGCAGAAGAAGGAGTAAGAGGAGCCTATTCTTTAATGAATAATCCGATTATAGATAAACTTGATTATTTGGCTGGCATGCATATTGGAATGGACGTAAAAAGTGGAGAAATTGGTGTGGGAAGTCATGGCTTTCTTGCTACAAAAAAAATTGATATTATTTTTAAAGGCAAGGCATCTCATGCTGGAGCAAGTCCCGAAAAAGGTCACAATGCACTTTTGGCTGCATCAAGTGCAGTTTTAAATTTTAATAGTCTTGCTCAACATTCAATGGGAGAGGCAAGAATCAATGTTGGAAAATTAAATGCAGGAAGCGGAAGAAATATTATTGCAAACATTGCAAAAATAGAAATGGAAATTAGGGGAGAAAATGATCATATAATTTCTTATTTATACGATGGAGTAAATAGAATCGTTGAAGGCTCTGCAATTTCTTATGGTTGTTCTTATGAAATAGAAATAAAGGGACAAGCTCCATCACTTATTTCTTATGATGAAGAATTTATAAAAAATCTTAGAAATTATTATAAAGAAAAATCCTACAAACTTGTAGATGCAAATTTGAAAGGCTCAGAAGATATTGCATATTTATTAAATGAAGTTAGAAAAGCTGGTGGTAAGACAGTTCATTTTATTTTAGGCTCAAATTTAAAAGACAGCCATCACAGCGAAGAATTTGATATTAACGAAAAAGATATGCTAAGAGGAGTCGACCTAATGGTAGATTTTGTAAAATATATTGAAAAAATTGATAAGATTGATTATGAAAGGATAGAAAATGAAAATATTGCTTACAGGATTTGATCCTTTTGATAAAGAAAAAATAAATCCATCAATTGAACTTGTAAAAAAATTAAACGAAAAAATTGAGGGCGCCCAAATTTTTAAAATAGAAATTCCAACAGTTTTCAAAAAATCAGGAGAAATTTTAGAAGAAAATATAAAAAAAATTAAACCAGATGTAATTTTATGTATTGGGCAAGCTGGTGGAAGAAGTGCGATTTCTGTTGAAAGAATTGCAATTAACATTGATGATGCAAGAATAGCTGATAATGATGGTAAAAAACCGATTGATGAAAAAATAAGAATTGACGGAGAAAATGCTTATTTTTCAAATCTTCCAATTAAAAAAATTGTGGAAGAGATAAAAAAAGAAAAAATTCCAGCAGAAATTTCAAATTCAGCAGGAACTTTTGTATGTAATCATTTGATGTATGAAGCCTTGTATTTGGCAGAAAAATATAAAAATATAAGAGCAGGCTTTATCCATATTCCATATTTGCCAGAACAAGTTTTAAATAAAGCGAATACACCTTCAATGGATTTGGAAAATTCTTTAAGGGCAATAAATATTGCCATAAAAACAATAATAAATCATAATGGAGAAGATTTAAAAATTTCTGGTGGAAAAATTTCATAATTTTTTTAAAAAAGCAAGTTTTGTACTTGCTTATTTTTTTGTTATAATGAAAAAGATTAGTGATAAAATAAATAATATTATTAATAAAATAAATATAAATTTTCTTAAAGGAGCTTTTATGAAACTTGAAATAAAAAATCTTTCCAAAAAATTTGGCAAAAAAGAAGTTTTAAAAAATATAGATTACACTTTTGACCAAGGAGTCGTTTATGCTCTTTTGGGAAGAAACGGTGCTGGAAAAACTACACTTTTTTCTTTAATTAGTGAGCAAATCAAAAAAGATTCTGGAAATATTTATCTTCTTGATGAAAATGAAAAGAAAGAACTTGATTTTAGGGATGTATTTTTTATGGTGGCAGAGCCAGATCTTCCCAAATTTCTTACAGGGCGAGAATTTATAAAATTTTTTGTAGAGGCAAACAAAGAAATTATAAAAGATTTTAAGTCCGTCGAAGAATATTTTTCTCTTGTGGATTTTGACATGGAAGATGCTGATAGATTAATTCAAGATTATTCAACAGGAATGAAAAACAAACTTCAAATGCTTATGTTTTTGATTTTAAGACCAAAGGTAATTTTGATGGATGAGCCGCTTACAAGTCTTGATGTAGTTGTTCAACTTGAAATGAAAAAAATAATTAGAGATATTCACAAGGACCATATAATTATTTTTTCAACCCATATTTTACAACTTGCAAAAGATATTTGTGATGACATTGTCCTTCTCCATGATAAAAATTTACAAAAAGTTGATAAGATGGTTTCAGAAGACAAGGATTTTGAAGATAAAATAATAAAGCTTTTGACAAGCAAAAATATTGAAAATATTGAAATAAATTTAGATGATAAAAATTTGGGTGATAAAGATGAGTAGATATTTTTCAAAATTTCTTTTAATTGAAAGAATAAAAATCACCAAAGTTTTTAATGGAATGGTTTATGGGATAAGAAAAGTTCCTTTAATTGGGAAACACTTGGGAGATAAGTATTATTTTTATGATTTAAAAGAAATTGTAAATACATTTGTTCCAATTTTTTCTATAATTTGGCAATTTATCAAATCGATTTTAACTTTTGGATTTGCAATAATAATTTCAAGGACTATGTTAAAATTTTTATTTGAAATTTCTGATAAATCTCCCTTATTTTTTAGGGAAAATTTTGATTTAAGTCTGGGAGCAGTTCTTCTAACTTGTATTCCTTTTGTTTTTTATATAACAAATATGATTACATCATCAATGCTAACAGATAATGGAAATGTATTTTCAGATTTGAGTAAAAATTTTAATTTTTTTCCAAATGATTTGGCGCGCATATTTTTGTATTTACAGCCATTTTTAATTTTTATTGGAAGAACTTTGGGATTTGTGATTTTTGGAAAAATTTTTGCAAATATAAATCCGATTTACACTTTTGCCTTTAGCCTAGGACTTTATTTTTACAATATAAATATGACTTGTTTTTGGACAAAAATATATGAAAAAAGAGAAAAATCATTTTTTGAAGATAGACCATTTTTACAAATTATTTTGATTTTAATTTTGGATTTGGCGATAAGTTTGTTAGTTTTAATAATAAAACTTGATTTTAAAGTTTTAAGCCTTGGATTTTTCTTTATAAATATAATTTTATTTCCATTTACAGTGAAATATTTTAAAAATTTTAAGGGATATGACAAAATAATCGAAAAAACAATAAATGTATATAAAATTGCGGTTAAAGATGCGAAAAATATTCAAGATGGTGTAGTAAAAATTGAAAATAAAGATATAAATAAAAAGGAAAAGATTAAAGGCGAAGGCTTTGTATATTTGAATAATTTGTTTTTTAAAAGACACAAAAGACACCTTTTAAAACCAACTTTAATAAAAACAGGCATCTTTTTTGTCCTTGGAATTTGTGGATTTTTTCTTTTATCCAGACTTACAATTAAGGGTAATGAGGTTTATAAAATTTTAATATATGCAATACCAATAATTTCCTATATTTTATTCAAACAAGATAAAATTTTGATGGCTTTCTATAAAAATTGTGACTCATCGCTTTTGTACTACAATTTTTATAGGGAAGATAAGAATTTATTGAAAATGTTTTGGCTAAGATTAAATTCGATTTTTAAACTTATGCTTATTCCTATGGGTGCCATGTTTATAATTTATATAGGTTTTGCAATAAAATTTTTGATTAAAACTGATTTAAATTTATTATTGCCGATTTTTTATATTTTATTAAATGCAATATTTTTTACAGTTTTGCCCTTGTTTCAATACTATATAATCCAACCCTTTGACAAGGAAGGAAAACAAAAATCTGTAGTTTTAGTTTTGATGAATATGTTTTTGTATTATATTTTTATATTTGGGCTTCCAGCTTTGGCAACTAAAATTGGAGAGATTAAATTTATGTTAATTATTTCAATTTTTATTATAGGATTTGTAGGACTTGCAAGTTTTTTAATATATAAATTTGCCCCAAAAACCTTTAAAATAAAACAATAAAAAAGACCCAGCATGAAGTGAACCCCAAATCCGGAATACGGATTGAGGGATTCATTTCAACTGTGTCTTTTTTATTTATTTTCTTCTACATATTCAATTTTTTCTTTTTCCATTACATAATCAGGAATCATTTTGCTTGTTACATATATTAAAAATGGAAGAACAATAGCATCATCCAAAATTCCCAAAAATGGAATCATATCATTTACAAAATCAGCGGGCATGACTGCATATAAAATTGCTCCAAGTCCCAAAATTTTTGCAAGTTTTGGAGTTTCTTTATTTCTCATTGCCTTAAAATAGACTGGTATGAAATTTTTGATTTTTAAAAATTTGTTTATCATTATTTATCCCTTACTTTCTTTTTAAAATAAAATTTAAAGTATTCTTATTTTCATTTTAATTATACTTTAAATTTTACACTTGTAAATTAATTATATTAATTTTGAAATTTAAAAAAATCCTACAAGAATAGTATATTATGATTTTTTTAAATTTCAAGTTATAATATATAAAAGGAGTAAATATGACATTAAAAGTTATTGATATAGATATTTTGAAATTAAATGTAGATGCAATTGTAAATGCTGCGAACGTGGACTTGATTGAAGGTGGAGGGATTTGTGGGCAAATTTTTGAAAAAGCAGGAAGAGAAAAGTTAAAAAAAGCGTGCCTAAAATTATCCCCAATTAAACCAGGCGAGGCTGTAATTACAGATGGATTTAATCTTTATCAAAAATATATAATCCATGCAGTAGGCCCTGTTTATAATGAAATGTATAAAGAAGCTTGTCAAAAAATTCTTCAAGACGCCTACAAAAATTCTTTAAAAATTGCCAAGAAAAAAGGAATAAAGTCTATAGCTTTTCCCTTGATTTCATCAGGAATTTATGGCTATCCTGACAAAGATGCCTTTATGATTGCAAAAAATACAATTGATGAATTTTTAAAAAATTATGAAATGGAAGTTTACCTATCAACTTATGGAAAAAATATTTTATCTTTAATTATGGGATAAGAAAAGTAATTTATTTTACTTTTAAAAAATAAAAAAAGCCGATAAAATTAAATATTTTTACAAAAAAAGAATTAGCCTTTTGCCTAATAGCTAATTCTTTTTTTGTTTATAACATTCAATTCAATCATAAAATCGTGATTTAAAACTTGTATTATACAAGTATAACTTTAATTCCTAAACTTTCAGCATATTCTAAAATACTTCTTGGCATAGAGCTATCTGTTATCAGAATATCTATATTTTCTATTGTTCCAATTTTAAAATTTGCTGTTTTTGAAAATTTACTTGAATCGCACACTAAAATATTTTTGCTTGTAGATTCGTTTATCATATATTGGTTTATTTCAACTTCATCTATAACTGACGTAGTTAATTCTCCACTTTCGGATACACCGGAAATTCCTAGGATTGAAATATCTGATGCTACAGTTTTAAGATTATTTAAAGCAAAAGTACCGGTAAGGGCGTTTTTTGGATAAGAAACCCTGCCACCAGTTAAAATTACATTAACTAAAGGGTCTATATCAATATAAGATGCTTTTGCGTTATTTGTTATAACATTTATCCTTTTATTTTTGAGATATTTTAAAACTCCTAGGGCTGTCGATGATGAATTTATAAAAATATCATCATTTTCTTTTATAAAATCGGCACATTTTTTTGCGATTTTTTCTTTATTATTTTCAATAGTTAGATTTTTGCAGCTGTTTGATTCGTTATATTCTGCTCCTCCATAAAATCTTTCTATTTTTCCTATTGATTGAAGATAATCCAAATCTCTTCTTATAGTTATTTCTGAAACTTTAAATATTTCGACAAGCTCATTTGTTTTTGCTTGTTTATTATCTTTTATAAATTTTAATATATTATTTCTTCTGTTATTTACGATTGTTTTTTTTATTTTCATAACTACCTCTCTTTAAATGATAACCTATACTTAGAAAAAAATCAAAAGAATCCATTAATTTAATTAAAATTTTTAAAAAAACCTTTCTAAATTATAAAAAAATCAAATAACGAAAGAAACAATCGTAAAATATATGCAAAAATGTGTTTTTTATGCTTGACCGTTCAAAATAATTATTATATTATAATATCAAAGAAAAAAAGAAAATGAAAAATTGGAGGTATTAATGAGCAAAGTTGACGAAATCACAAGAGAAAATTGGATTTTAAATGCTTTTCCAGAATGGGGAACGTGGCTAAATGAAGAAATTGATGAAGAAGTTGTAGAAAAAGGCACATTTGCTATGTGGTGGATAGGATGTACTGGTATTTGGTTTAAAACTGAAAATAATACTAACATAGCTGTGGATCTTTGGTTTGGTAATGGAAAGAGAACAAAAAAAGTTAAAGAGATGCAACCATATCATCAAATGAGAAATATGACTGGTGGAAAAGCTCTTCAACCAAATTTAAGAGCAAATCCAATTGTCTTTGATCCTTTTGCAGTTAAAAATGTTGATGCAGTTTTATCTACTCATTATCATAATGATCATATTGATCCTTTCTTTGCTGCAGCAGTTTTGAAAAATTGTCCAGAAGATGTTCCTTTTATAGGCCCTGAAGAATCTGTAAAAAAATGGTTATCTTATGGAGTTCCAGAAGAAAGATGCAAAATGGTTAAACCAGGAGATGAAATTAAAATTAAAGATACTACTATAGTTGTTTTGGACAGTTTTGATAGAACTTGTTTAGTTACTACTGAAGTAGGAGAAGATATTGAAGGAGTTTGTCCTACAAATATGGATCAAAAGGCTGTAAATTATTTAATTAAGATGCCAGCTGGTAGCGTATATCATACAGGTGATTCTCATTTTTCAATTGGTTTTGCAGAAGTTGGAAAGAAATATGATGTAGATATTGCGTTTGGTTCTTATGGAGATAATCCTGTTGGAAATCAAGATAAGATGACTTCGATTGATATTTTAAGAATGGCTGAATCAGTAGGATGTGAAGTTGTAATTCCAATTCACTATGATGTTTGGACTAACTTCAAAGCTGATCCTAAAGAAATAAAATATTTATGGCAATATAGAAAAGATAGGTCAAAATATAAATTCCATCCATATATTTGGGATGTAGGTGGCAAATACGTATGGCCTAAGATGAAAGATGAATTAGAATTTAGATATAGACCTGGATTTGAAGATGCGTTTGATAATGAAAGGAATGTTCCTTTTAAATCTATTTTATAAAATAATAAGTGCTGTCAAATTTTTGGCAGCGCCTACATATAAGTGAGGATAATAATGATTAGTGAAATTATTGAAAAGGGTTTATTTGATTTTTATGATAAAATCGATACCTGGCAAGATGCTATTATAAAATCTTGTGATAAGCTAGTGGAAAAGGATATTGTGGATGATTCTTATGCTAAACAAGTTATAGAAACAGTTGAAAAATATGGTCCATACATAGTTTTAATTCCTGGAGTTGCCATGCCACATTGTCAAGAATGTGCCGATGGAGTAAAAGATACCGCTGTGGCTTTTATGAAAGTAGAAAAGCCAGTTGTATTTGACGAAAATGATAGGGATAAGGATGCGAAAATATTTTTTACAATAGCAAGTGAAAATAATGAAAAACATTTGGAAAATATAGCACAACTTTCTGATATTTTGTGTGATGAAGAAATAGTAGAAGCTTTTAATCAGGCTAAGAACGTAGATGATTTAATAAAAATTTCAAAAAAATATAATATTTAGGAGAAAAATATGGATATAATTTTAAGTATTTTAAATGGATTTGTAAAAAATATTCTCACAAAACCAGCGTTTTTCATAGGATTTTTGGTTTTGATTGGTTATTTATTGGATGGAAAAAAATGGTATGAAGCTTTAGCTGGTTTTATTAAAGCTACTGTAGGATATATGATTTTGATGGTGGGTTCTGGTGGACTTGTTTCAACATTTAGACCGATTCTTACAGGACTAAAGGACAGATTTAATATTTCTGCAACTGTAATAGATCCTTATTTTGGACAAAACGCAGTTACTGAAGGTATGGAACACTTAGGTAAATCATTTTCTCAAGTAATGATTTTGTTATTGGTTGCCTTTATTGTAAATATTATTTTGGTAAGATTAAAAAATATTACAAAAATGAGAGCTGTTTTTACAACAGGACACGTACAAATGCAACAAGCTGCAACAGCTTTTTGGTTAATAGTTTTTTGTTTTCCAAAGTTAGGACAAACTCCTATACTTGTTATAATGGCAATTCTTTTAGGACTTTATTGGGCTGTTGGTAGTAACTTAACTGTTGAAGATACACAACGCTTAACTGATGGGGCTGGTTTTTGTATAGCTCACCAACAAATGTTTGGTATTAGACTTGCTTGCTGGTTAAGTGATAAATTATTTGCAAATAAAAAAGATCAAAGTAAAGATATTGATGATATTGAACTTCCAGGATTTTTGTCAATTTTCAATGAAAATATGGTAGCAACTGCTATACTAATGACTTTATTCTTTGGAATAATCCAAGGTGTTTTGGGAAAAGAATATTTAGTAGCTCAAGAAGCTTTAACAATGGAAGATAATTTCTTCTTCTATATACTTCAATCATCATTTAGTTTTGCTGTAAATTTAGCAATTTTACAATTAGGTGTTAGAACTTTCGTTGGAGAGTTGACTGCATCATTTGATGGAATTCAAAATAAACTTTTACCAGGAGCTCTTCCAGGAATAGACTGTGCTGCAGTTTTCGGATTTGGTGCAGCAAATGCTGTTACAATTGGATTTATGTTTGGTGCTTTAGGTCAATTTTTAGCAATAGCAATCCTATTTTTACTAAAATCTCCTACATTAATAATTGCAGGATTTGTACCATTATTTTTTGATAATGCCGTAATTGGGGTATATGCTAATAATAGAGGAGGATATAAAGCAGCTTTCTTGATGCCATTTATATCTGGACTAATTCAAGTATTTGGTTCTGCATTTATAGCAACATATACAGGACTTGCTCAATATGGTGGATACTTAGGAATGTTTGACTGGGCAACAGTATGGCCAGCATTTACAGTATTGATTAATAATATCCAATATGTTGGTGTAGCAATAGTAGCAATTTTCTTGATAGTTATACCTCAACTTCAATACAAAAAGAACAAAAAAGGTTATTTCATGATAACTGAAGATTATGAAAAGTACAAAGAAACAATTGAAAACAAATAGGAGGAAAAAATGAAAGTAATAGTAGCATGTGCAAATGGAGCTGGAACTTCTTTAATGATGATGAATAAAATCAAACAAGCATTTAAAGAGTTGGATTATAAAGGAAAACTTGATATATCTCATTGCTCCTTGTCAGAAGGAAAATCTACAGGTAGAAATGCTGATGTTATATTCTGTGCTATTAATTTTACCAAAGATTTTGATGCGTTAAAATCAAAAGGTGTTGAAATAATTGGAATGAAAAATATTCTTTCTAAAGATGAAGCTATTGAAAAGATTAAAGAACACAATCTTTTAGAAAAATAAGTTGGTTAAAATGTTAGAAGATATAAAAGAAAGGGTCTACAAGGCAAATTTATTATTGCCAAAATATGATCTAGTTAAATTTACTTGGGGAAATGTTTCAGAAATCACTCCAGATAGAAAATATGTTGTAATAAAACCATCTGGCGTTGATTATGATAGCATGAAAGCAAGTGATATGGTTGTTGTTGATCTTGATGGAAATATCGTAGAAGGTAAATTAAAACCTTCTAGCGATACTCCAACACATCTTGAACTTTATAAAAAGTATAAAGAAATTGGTGGTATAACTCATACTCATTCAAGATGGGCAACAATTATGTCACAAGCAAAGCTTGATATAAAAGCTATGGGAACAACTCATGCAGATTATTTTTATGGAAGTATTCCTGTAACAAGAGATATGAAAAAAGAAGAAATCGAAAATGACTACGAAAAAAATACTGGTCTTGTAATAATAGAATGTTTTGAAGAGAAAAATATTTCTCCAAAAGATGTGCCAGCTGTGTTGGTAGCAAATCATGGCCCATTTGTATTTGGAAAAGATGCAAATGATTCAGTATTTCATTCAGTAGTTTTAGAAGAAGTTGCTTTTATGAATTGGCACTTAGTTTCTCTTGGAAAAAATGAATCAATGAGCGATAATCTTCTTGATAAACATTACCTAAGAAAACATGGAAAAGATGCTTATTATGGACAAAATTAATCTTGGAATATATGAAAAGGCTCTGCCAAATAGATTAGATATAAATGAAAAGTTAAAACTTGCAAAAAAAATAGGATTTAATCAGTTAGAAATTAGTATAGATGAGTCAGATGAAAAATTAAATAGGCTTACAAATGGTTTTTCCAAAAAACTTCTCAAGGCACAAATTGATAATGACATGAGAGTAAGAACAATGTGTTTATCAGGTCATAGAAAGTATCCTTTTGGTTCAAATGACGAACAAATCAGAAAAAAAAGCCTTGATATTATGCAAAAAGCTTTAGAGTTTGCTGACATTAATTCTATAAAAATAATTCAGCTTGCAGGCTATGATGTTTATTACGAAAAATCAAATAATGAAACAAAAAAATATTTTATAGAAAATTTGTTTAAAGCGGTGGACTTTGCATCAAAATATGGAGTTATACTTGCTTTTGAAACCATGGAAACAGAATTTATGGATACTGTAGAAAAAGCTATGGAATATGTTAATCTTGTTGATAGCCCTTATCTTGGAATATATCCAGATATTGGCAACTTAAAAAACGCATCTGTAAAATATAATGAGGATGTTGTTAAAGATTTAAAAAAAGGCAAGGGACATATTTTTGCAGCACACCTTAAAGAAACAAATCCTGGAATTTATAGGGATATGCAATTTGGATCTGGTGGTCATACAGAATATGAAAGATGTATAAAAGAATTAAAAAATCAAAAAGTTCAAATTTACACTGGTGAATTTTGGGATCATGGAGAAGAAAATTATAAGGAAATAATAAAAAATTCTTACGAATTTTTAAGTGAAAAACTAAAATAAGGAGAAAGTTATGGCAAAACCAAAACTACAAATAGCGCTTGACAGTCAATCTTTAAGTGAAGCTCTAGTTACAGTTAGAGAAGTTGGAGATGTAGTAGATATTTTAGAAGTTGGTACTGTACTTTGCTTGCAAGATGGTATGGAACCTGTAAGAGCAATAAGAGCATTGTATCCAGAAAAAACAATTCTTGCAGATACAAAATGTGCAGATGCTGGAAAAACTGTTGCTAAAAATTGCAAAGATGCAGGTGCTGATTGGATGACTGTTATCTGTTGTGCAACTATACAAACAATGCAAGCGGCTAATAAAGAAATAGACGAACTTCAAGTAGAATTATATGGAGATTGGACATTCGATCAAGCAAAAGATTGGAAAAATATTGGAATAGAACAAGTTGTTTATCATCAATCAAGAGATGCTCTTCTTAGTGGACAAAGCTGGGGAGATAAAGATTTAGATAAAATTAAAAAATTGGTAGAAATGGGCTTTAAGGTTTCAGTTACAGGTGGGCTTGATGTATATACTCTTGAATTATTTAAGGGGATAGATGTTAATGCTTTTATAGCAGGTAGATCTATAGCAGAAGCGGAAAATCCTAAACAAGCTGCCATTGATTTTAAAAATAAAATAAACGAAATATTTTAATTGTTAGAAAAAAGTTAGGAGTTAAAATGAAATTTTTCTTAGACACAGCAAATATTGAAGAAATAAAAAGAGTAAACGACCTTGGACTTTGCGACGGAGTAACAACAAATCCATCTATTATAAAAAAAGAAGGTAGAGATTTTGAAGAGGTTGTAAAAGAAATTTGTAAGCTTGTAGATGGTCCTGTATCAGCAGAAGTAACAAGCTATGAATGTGAGGGAATGGTTGAACAAGCAAGAGCTTTATCAAAATGGGCAGAAAATATTGTTGTAAAAATTCCTATGACAGAAGAAGGATTGAAAGCAATAAATATTTTGTCAAAAGAAAAAATAAAAACTAACTGTACACTAATATTTTCTGTATCTCAAGGATTAATGGCTATGAAAGCTGGAGCAACATATATTTCTCCTTTTATGGGAAGAATAGATGATATGGGAGAATCTGGAGCAAAATTAGTAAGTGAATTAAGAGATGTTATAGATATTTACGGATATGATTCACAAATAATTGCAGCAAGCATAAGACATATTGGTCATCTAGAAGAAGCTGCTTTAGCGGGAGCTCACATAGCAACAATCCCAGGAACTTTATTCGAAAAACTATGGTCTCATCCATTGACAGATGCAGGCATAGAATCATTTAAAAAAGATTGGGAAGCTTTCGAAAATCGTTAATTAAAAAATGGCTTTGCACAATGTTTAAAATATTTTGCAAAGCCTTTTTCTTATTCAAAAATAAAATTAAAAAAATAAAAATATATAAGGAGAATCAATGTTTACAAAAAATGATCAGCTAGCAGTTAATGCTATAAGATGTTTGTCCCTTGCTCAAATAGAAAAAGCAAATAGTGGCCATCCAGGACTCCCTATGGGAGCAAGTCCTATGGCTTATGTTTTGTTTAATAAAATTTTAAAAACAAATCCAAAAAATGAAAATTGGTTTGATAGAGATAGGTTTGTTTTATCAGCAGGCCATGGTTCTGCTATGCTTTATTCACTTTTGCATTTGTCAGGATATGATTTATCAATTGATGATTTAAAACAATTTAGGCAAAAAGGTTCAAAAACTCCAGGACATCCAGAATACTCACACACCAAGGGAGTAGAAGTTACAACAGGTCCACTTGGACAAGGCATAGGTCAAGCTGTAGGTCTTGCTATTGCAGAAAAACACATGCAAGCTCTTTACAATAAAGATGATTTTAAAATTATAGACCATTATACCTTTGCTCTTTGTGGAGATGGAGATCTTATGGAAGGCGTTTCTTATGAGGCAATGAGCCTTGCAGGACATCTTAACCTAAATAAATTAATTGTTTTATACGATTCAAACGATATTTGTTTAGACGGTAGTCTTTCTTCATCATTTTCTGAAAATGTTGAAAAAAGAGTTAGTGCACAAAATTGGAATTATTTAAAAGTAGAAGATGGAAATAATTTAGAAGAAATTTATAAGGCTATAAAAAAAGCAAAAGAAAATAAAAATGGTCCAACTTTAATTGAAGTAAAAACTATTATAGGATATGGTTCAAAAAATCAAGGAACAAATAAAGTTCATGGTGCTCCAATAGGAAAGGAAGATTTTTCTTTAGCTAAAAAAAATTATGGCTGGGAATTTGAAGATTTTGAAGTGCCAGATGAAGTTTATAATACTTTTGAAGTTGGCATTTTAAAAAATGGAAAAGAAGAAAATAAAAAATGGGATGAAATTCTTAAAAAATATGAGGAAAAATATCCAGAAGATTATAAGGAATTAATGATAGGAATTAATAGAAAACTTCCTAAAGATTTTATGAAAGATGTAAAAAAATATGATTCATCAATGAAAGCTCTTGCAACAAGAGCATCAAGCGGAGAAATAATTCAAGATCTTTCAAAAATAACAAGGAATTTCTGGGGTGGTTCAGCTGATTTATTTGCATCAAACAAGACTGATATAAAAGATGAGAAAAGTTTTAGTGATGAAAATTCTTGTGGAAGAAATATTTTTTATGGAGTTCGTGAATTTGCTATGGCAGCAATTGGAAATGGAATCATAGCTCACGGCGGAAGTTTTCATCATGTGTCAACTTTCTTTGTTTTTGCAGATTATTTGAAAGCTGCAATTAGACTATCAGCTTTATCGGGCCATGCTTTAACTTATGTTTTTACACATGATTCAATTGCTGTTGGAGAAGATGGACCAACTCACGAACCGATTGAACAATTAGCGATGCTAAGATCAATTCCAAATACTATAGTTATAAGACCAGCAGATGCAAATGAAACAAGACTTGCTTGGAAAATTGCCTTAGAAAGTCAAAATACACCAGTAATACTTTCTTTGACAAGACAAAATCTTCCAAATTTAAAACAAACAGAAAATTTAGAAGATATTAATAGGGGAGCTTACGTAATAAAAGATTGCGAAAATCCAGAATTAATTTTAATAGCTACAGGCTCAGAAGTTTCCCTTGCCCTAGAAGTTTCAAATAAATTTGAAGAAGAAAATAAAAAGGTAAGAGTTGTTTCAATGCCATCAATGGAATTATTTAGGATGCAAGATGATTCATACAAAAATGAAATTTTACCAAAAGAAGTAAAAAAAGTTTCAATAGAAATGGCATCAACATTTGGCTGGAGCGAATTTACTGGAGATGATGGATTAAATATTGGCATAGATAGGTTTGGAATTTCCGGCAAAGGCGAAGAAGTCCAAGATGAATTAGGATTTTGTGTAGAAAAAATAAAAGAAAAAATTACAAATAAATTTTTCAAATAAAAAAATACAAAATATATAAATATAAAAAACTCATATTAATAAAATTTTATTGATATGAGTTTTTTTATATTCTTCTTATTTTAATTTTTTAATGGGTAAAATTATAATGAAAATAAAAAAAGGAAGTAAAAATGGAATTAACAGAAAAATTTGAAAAAGACAATTGTAAAAATCCTAGAGAATATTCACTAATACATAAAGAAATTCCCATAAAATTATCAAGCGATATGTGGGCTGCTCTTGCGTATTTGCTGTGGTATGTGCCAGATATTTCATCAATCCAATCAAAATCAAATGAATTGATTTCAAATAAGGAATATGATTATTATACTTTTGTAGAAATAATGACTTATATGGATTTAAGAGATGAGGATTGTTTGTTCACAAATCAAATTGACGAAAAAATTGCATCTGAATATAAAAGAAGAATTTGTACAAATTCTCAAAAATTAATTTTGACTCAATCAGATGGGGAAACAAAAACTGAATCCTTGTTAAGACATATTAGAAATGCAATAGCACATGGCTCTTTTAATATTGTTGATGATTTGATGGTTGGTTTTGATGAAAAAATAATTAGCAAAGATGAGGCGAAAACTACAGCAATTTTTAAAATAAAACCAAAAAATCTTTTGAATGCTCTAAAAATGTTAAATGAAGATTTGACAAATCAAAAATTAATTTCAAAAGCTTTAAAAAATACTTCTTATTGGGTTGAGCCTTATCAAGAAGGCTTTGAAAGAAGCAATAAATTTGATTTATATGCCAAGAAAAACGAGAGAAGATATGCAGTTGAAATTAGAAATTATAAATCTCAAAGAGATATTGATAAAGGATTTGCAAGAAAGCTTGCAGATAATTTTGAAAAATTAAAAAATGAAAGAGTAAGACCTGTTCTTGTAATAAATACATCTTTTTTGCAAGAGGAATCAAAAAATGAATTAATTGCAGCAGATGTATTGATTTTGGATGTAAAAAATATCAAAAAAATGTTAAAGGGCAGAGATATGATAAGAGAAATTGAAGATGCTCAAAGTTTATACAAATATAAAAAATAAAAATGGATATTAAATTTTTTATATAAAAATAAATAAAAATTACAAAAATATTAACGGATATTTTAATTTTATTTAGTAATTCTTTAGAAAAATTAATTATTTCAAAATTTGAAATTGATTATTGAAATATTTCCAGTATAATTTGCATATATAAATTATTTATATTTTATAAAATTTTAAAGGAGGAATTATGACTGAAAATTATAATGAAAATAATAGGAAGAAAAGAACTTCCGAAATGAGGGAGCACAGAAGAGCTAGATACAATGATGATTATTCTAGAGATAATAGTATTTCTTGGGGTTCAATTATCGCTGGTGCAATTTCATTTGCGGCTGTTTTTACAGTATTGAGTTTACTTGTTGGAGCTTTAGGTCTTGGAATTTTTTCACCAAATAATGAAAATCCATTTCAATCTATGGGAATTGGGGTAGGAATTGCTACAATAATTATTTTGATAATTTCTTTTGCAATTTCTGGATTTATTTCTGGAGCTTTTTCAAAAGGACAATCTTTGCTTCATGGATTTATGAGCTGGGCTTTATCAATAATGTTATTATTTGGTTTGGTAACTAGCATTTTATCATCTGCTTTTGGACTTGCAAGTTCTGCTGCAAAATCTGTAGCAAACACTGCAGGAAATGTTGCAGGAAGCGTGGCAAGCACAGCAGCTGATGGGGCAGGAAATGTTCTATCAAGTGTTGGAGATTCAATTTCTGAAGTTGATACAAAAGAGCTTGAAAAAAATATAGAAGATGCTTTAAAAGAAACTGATGTTAAAGAACTTCAACCTGGATATTTAAAATCTCAACTTGATGACTCAAAAGACGAAATTGCAAAAGCTGGAAAAGAACTTTTAACAAATCCAGAAAATTCTGATCAAATAATTGATGATTTAGCAAAATCTTTAGAGAAAAAGGCTAAAAATATTACTGATTCTGTTGATAAAAAAACAATCCAAGAAGAAGTTTACAAAAATTCAGATCTTTCTGAAAAAGAAAGTGAAGAAGCTGTAAATAATATTTATGATGGAATGGATAAGGCATCAAAAGAAGCAAGCAAACAAATTGAAAATGCAAAAGATTCTTTAGAAAAAGCTAAAAAAGATGTAGATAAAACAGTTGAAAAAGCAAAAGATGGGGCAGAATCTGCAACAAATAAAGCATCAGCTGGAGCTGTTTTAGTATTTTTATTCTTAATTGTTGGACTTGCAATTGAAGTTTATACAGCAAAAATGGGAGAACAATACGTAAATAATCTTTAAAAATAAATTCAAAAATCCTAAAGGAAATTTCCTTTAGGATTTTTTTGTAAATCTAAGTTAGCTAAGCGATCATAAAATAGAAAAAAACCACCTACTACGCAGGTGGAAAAATTAAGTTTTTATTATTTTATCATAGACAAAACTTGCTTGTAAGGATTTTGTGCATTTATAATTTGGCTATATTTTAAATATTTATCATCTTCATCTAAACTTTTTGCACAATCGATGGAAACTAAAATTCCGCAATGATCTAATTTTATAATTTCAGTTCTCATGTGATAAATAATATCGCTTTTGGACTTATCTCCTTCAAATCCATTTTTTACAACATAAGCATCTGAAGTGTTTTTTAAAATATTTGCAAATCTAATGGCGTCATTTTTTGTATTATCATTTGTCAATATATATATTTTTTTATCTGGCAAATCGGAATCTTTTTTGATTTCAGTTTTTATTTGATCATAATACATAAAGTCATTTTTATTTATGCCTTGTGATTTTTCAGGAAATTTTATCGCCTGATTTTTCATAAATGAGGAGTAAGTATTGACCTTATCCTTGTTATTTTTCATGTAGGATAGACTTTGCTTTAATAAATTTCCCCTATAAAAAATAACTTTTTCGTATGAATAATCTTTATGAATTAGCAAGGGAAGAATTTCGTTTGCATATTTGTCATCGATTGATTCGTTGTTTGATAAGTTAATAAAAATATTTTGAATTTCTTGATTATTTTGCAATATTTTTTTCAAATTTTCTTTGTCTTTTTTTAAATCATTTGAATTAAAACTTGGCATATTTATCTCTAAAATATTTTTATTTTCCTTAATTTCTATTTTTTCTAAATCATCTTTTCTTCCAAGAAGTCTTTTGTACCTATTTACAACTTGAGCATCCCCTAAAATTTTTCCCCTAGGAGAATCTTTATTTTCTTTGTAATATCCAAATATGCTTCTATAAGTTTTAATATCAATTACATTTGTTCTATTATCATCAAGGATTGAAAGATATGATTGAATTGCATCAAAAAATTCTTGGTCTGATTTTGAATTTTTAATTCTTTTTTTGTAAGCGTCGGTTTGATTCATTAAAGATTTAAAATTTTCTTTGTTTTCCTTATCAATAGCGTAATTTCTACTTACATAATAGGTAAGTTTATCAAAATCTGCAATTTTTTCTGCACTTGTAAGTGTTCTTTCTTCAGTATTTCCGATAAAAATTTCTTTTTGTACAGAATTCATTACCTTATCTCTAAATTTTGGATATGTATATGTTTCGAATTTATTTTTTGAAGAAAAAATAGCTTTTACAATAAAAAATATTAAAAAAATCAAGATAAGAAGAAGGGCAAACCTTCTTCTCATATATTTTCTTTTTTTTGCTTTTAATCTTTTTTTAGACCTATTTTTAATATTTGTATTTTTTGATTTTATTTTTATATCTTTTTTTCTTACTTTTTTTTTCGTATGTCTTGATGCGGACTGATCTTTTTTATTTCTTTTATTATTTTTACTTTTCATAATTCACCTGTATTATAATATATCAAAAAATAATTTATATACAAAATTTTTTGGAATATATAAAATTATTTTGGGAAAATAACTGAAAAGGTTGAGCCTTTTCCAAGCTTGGATTTTAATTTTATTTTTCCTCCAAGACTTTCAACGAAATTTTTTGTAATTGAAAGACCTAGACCATGTCCGTTTGTTTTTGTATTTCTTGCATCATCAATTCTATAAAATCTCTCAAAAATAACTTCTTTTTTCTCATCAGATATTCCAACACCATTATCCTTTATGTCAATGTAAATATTGTTTTTATCTTCGTAAAGGCTTACTCTAATCAAGCCATCTTCTTTTATAGCTTTTATAGCATTTGAAATTAAATTTTGTATTATTTGGCTTATCTTATCCTTATCAGAATAAATCATAACTCCATATTTTATTTCTTCAATCAAAGAAATATCAAGTTTAGCTAGTCTTGGTTTTATTGTATCAAGAATAAGTTTTATGTGTTGAGATAAGTCGAATTCTTTTTTATTTATTTTTAAATATTCAGAATTATCATTGAAAGATTTATTTAAATTTACTACAAGCCCTTCAAGTCTGTGAGTTTCTTCCAACAAAGACGAAAGAGTTTGCTCATCAACATCAATAACTCCATCTTTTATCGCTTCAATATAAAGTTGTAGATTTGTAATTGGAGTTCTAAGTTCATGAGAAATATCTTGAGCGTATTGTTTTCTTACATATTTTTGATTTTTTAAATTCCTTGAAAGATACCTTATATTATTTTGTAAATTTTCAAGCTCAATAATTTTGCTTTCCTTTAAATTTATATCATAATCACCATCTTTAATTTTTAAAGTTGCATCAGAAATTTGCTTTATAGGATTAGTTATATTTGTAGAAAGCACTAAGGCAATAATTATCCCAATAGTAAGAGACATAACAATGGCAATTATGATTGAATTTCTAAAATTATTTAAAAGTTCATTAGCTGCCATTTCGCCAGTGTCATAAGTTATAATTAATTGACCCCTATAATCATTGAGATTAGGATTTATAATATCGTAACTTTTTGTAGTAGTAAGAGGATTTTCATTGTCATTTCTCCCCTTAAAACGCATTACTGGCTCATTGTCTTTATCTAAAATTTCTATATCAATATTTAAAGCCTTAGAATATTTGCCAAGTCTTTCTTTCATAGTATAAACATCATTATCAGTCAAAAGACTTTCAAATTGCTTTTTAATATTCAAAGGCATATTATCCTCAGTCGTTGCAAGGAAATTTTTTGTATAGATACTTAATAAATAAGAAATTGCAATAGAAAAAACTAAGATGCAGGCAAAAATTCCTCCAACAAAGTTTCTAATTATTTTATTTCGAAGAGACGTCATCGACACCACCAGATTTATAACCCATACCATAAATTGTTTTTATATAGTCAGGTTTTTTTGGATTATCTTCAATTTTTTGTCTGATATTTTTAATGTGAGTATCAATAGCTCTGTCGTAGGCGTCATAGTCAAAACCAAAAGTGATTTCTATAATTTCTTCTCTAGTAAAAATTTTATTAGGATTTGAAAATAGAGTTTTAATTATTTGAAATTCATTTTTTGTAAGGAAAATTTCCTCTCCATCTTTGAAAAATCTATTATATTCAAGATCCATTTCAAGTCTGCCATCAGTTGTTTTTATAATGTCAGCTCTTGGAATATTATATTTTTCAATTCTTCTAAGAACAGTTTTGATTCTTTGCATAAGTTCCTTTGGAGAAAATGGTTTAGTAACGTAATCATCAGCGCCAAGTTTTAAACCATTTATAATATTTTCCTCACTTACTTTGGCAGTAACCATGATAACAGGAACATTAGACTTGTTTCTAATCTCTTTAATAAGATCTTCGCCAGAAATTTTTGGAATCATCAAATCAAGCAAGATCAAATCGATTTGTTCATTTTCAAAAAAATCTAAACCTTCCTTGCCATCAAAAGCTTGAAAGACATTGTAGCCTTCTTTTTCAAGATAAGATTTAATAATTTTTGAAATACCTTGTTCATCTTCAATAATTAAAATATTTATATCATTCATCTGTTTCACCTCTGTTTTATTATACCTTATTAAAATTGTTAAAATTAATATATCCTATTAATTAGTTTATATTATGTGAAAAATTTAAAAAAATGATAGATTTTAAATAAGCTGGGTATAAATAATATGTAAGATAATTACAAAAATTAAAAAATATATGAAGGAGAGAAATATGATTAGTTCAATTATAATAGGCGCATTGTGCGGATGGATTGCAAGTATGATAATGAAAACAGATGCTCAAATGGGAGCTATAGCAAATATAGTAGTAGGAGTTATCGGAGGAGCAATCGGTTCATGGATACTTGGAATGGTAAACATAAGCGTATCAGGATTTGTAGGAAGTTTAATTTCAGGAATCCTAGGTTCTGTAATTTTAATTTATATTTATAATTTAATAACAAAGAAAAAATAAATTTATTATGTTTTTAGGCTGGTTTATCCAGTCTTTTTTTGTAAAAAAATTTAAATATTTTAAATAGCTATCAAATATTATGAGGGTTTGCTATAATATAAATATGGATGTAAATGAAAAATATATAAAAATCGCAAAAGAAATTTTAGAAAAAGGCTATGACGAAGAAGAATTAAACAAAGAGGTAAGACCTGTTTGGGATGATGGAGAAAGTGCTTACACAAAATATTTACCCCAACAAGTCGTAAGATATGAGAAAGGAGAATTGCCTCTAATAAGTTTAAGAAAAATTGCTTGGAAATCAGCTATAAAAGAAATTTTGTGGATTTATCAAGATAGGTCAAACGATGTAAATTTATTAAAAGAAAAATACAAAGTAAATTATTGGGATTCATGGAAAAATGAAGATGGCAATCTAGGAACAGCCTACGGTTATCAAATAAATAAAAAATTTAAATCGCCAGAAACAGGACAAATGACAAATCAAATCGAACGTTTAATTGACCAAATAAAAAATAATCCTCTAAACAGAAGATTGATTATGAATTTGATTGATGTAGACGACATGGCAGATATGACTTTGATACCATGTGCATTTTTGACAATGTGGACAGTAAGCGGAGAATATTTAAATCTTACTTTGGTACAAAGAAGCGGAGATTTTTTGGCGGCCGCAGCACCAGGAGGAATAAATGCTTTCCAATATTATGTCTTATTAAGAATGGTTGCCCAAGTTACAGGATATAAAGCTGGAGATTTTGTTCACTTTATACAAAATTATCACATCTACAAAAAACACATACCAAGCGTTAAAAAAATATTAGAAATAAAAGTCGATGAAAAAAGTAAGCCAAGGCTTGAAATAAATCCAGATATAAAAGAATTTAAAGACTTTACAATAGATGATTTTAAATTAATAGACTATTATCCAGACCAAACAAAATACGACATAGATATTGCTTTATAGCTTGTTGCAAAGAAATATTTTTTAAGTATAGTCAATCGGTATGGAGGAATTATGGAAAAAATAACTATAATTGGATCAGGAGGTTCTGGAAAATCAACTCTTGCCAAACAGCTAGGAGAAAAGCTTAATATAGAAGTTTTTTACTTAAATAAAATATGGTGGATAAACGATAAAGACCACATTAGCGATGAGAAATTCTTAGAAATTCAAAAAAATATAATAGAAAACAAAAAATCATTTATTTTTGACGGCTACTATCCAGACACTTTGGATTTAAGATTAAAAGCTAGTGATACGATTATTTTTTTAGATTTTCCACCAGTAACAAATTTAAAAAGATCAGTAAAAAGATCATTAACTGAAAAAAATAATGAAGACGATCCAAGCCTAGATAGGACTGAAAAATTAAATAAAGATTATATCTCTTGGCTATTAAATTTTGATAAAAACGAAAGAGATAAAATCCTAGAAAAATTAAATAAGTTAAAATTAGAAAAAAAGATTGTAATAATAGACAATGACAATAAAAAAGATTTGTTTTTACAATCTATTGCATAAAAAAAGAGCTTTAAGCTCTTTTTTTAATGTAAATTATTTTTATATTATTGACCATTATTTGTATTGTTTATCTTATTTTTATTTTCTTTATTATCTTTAGATTTTTCATCCTTATCTTTTTTATCCTTTTCATTAGAATTGTCATCTGATTTAGGCTTTTCAGCTCCTAAAGGAGAATACATATAAGGAATATTATATTTCCAATCTTCTGGTATTATTCCATCCCATTTGTTAGGATCATAAGATTTTTTTCTATCAACAAAGGCTCTAGTTGCTTGTAAGGATTTGGGGGTTTTATTTGTTGCAAGTAAATTGTTTCTTTTATCAACTGTGATCCAAACGTGCATATCATCTTCATCTTTTGGAAGATTATCTTTTGTAAATATTTCATCTTTGACAGTGCCTCTAGGATCTGAATAGGATGCTTGAGTCGGAAGTTTTCCACTTATTGTGTCAACTTTTGCATGGATTATTCCTTCTGGCTCTTCGAATTTTGCAGTTTCATATTCCTCTAAAAGATTTCTATTAACTACATTCCACATACTAGCTGCTCTATTATATGAATAGCCATTTAAAGATAAATTTTGATCGTCTGATCCCATCCAAACTCCAACTGTATAATAAGGACTATATCCTACACACCAAAAATCAACACTATCATCACTAGTACCAGTTTTGGTAGCATAATCTGTACCATCTAAGTAGATAGTCTGGTAACTTTCTCCAGTAGATTGTAAAGCAGATGTTATTTGATAAGCGGTTTCTGGACTAGTAACTTTATTTTTATTAACTTTATTTGAATCAAAAATTACTTTATTTCTATTATCTTCAATTTTAGAAAAAGTAAGAGGTTCAATATACTCTCCGCCATTTGCAAGAGCTGCGTATGCTGCAGTCATATCTAAAACTGATAGACCTCTTGTCATTGCTCCAAGTCCTAGTGCTGCTAAATTTTCATCGTTATGAGCACTATCTTCTTCTTTAGTAATAAAATTATCTTTTTTATCTTTTTTTATTAAACCAAAGTTTTCGAGATATTCTTTTGATTTATCTATCCCTATATCTTTAAGGGTTCTAACTGCGTTAGTATTAATTGAATATACCAAAGAATCTCTTAAAGTTACAATACCTTTGTAATATTTATATACGTTTTCTGGCCAAATTTCTCCTTGTTCATTTCTCATAAATGGAACGTCATCAATCCCTGTTGCCAAATTATATCCGTTGTCTAAAGCTGGGGTATAGGTAGCTAGAGGTTTAATTGAGGAGCCAGGTTGTCTTGGCTGATCTATGGCTCTATTTAGTGTTTTTAGACCTTTTTGATCACGTCCACCAACAACAGCTTTTACTTCTCCATTTTTATGGTCAATTACAACAGTGGATGATTGTGGTTGAATAACTCCTTCAAGATCAATATCATAATAAGATTTATTAAGAGAATAAGATCCTGATTCGTTTTTTGTAATTAAATCTTTGTGTGCTTTTAAATATTTTGATGTAATTATAATTGAGCCATCATTTCCTTTTTTGATATTTTCATTTGAAGTTAATTGTATTAAGCCTGTTTTATGAGTTCTTAGATTTGAATTTTTGTCATCTAATGTATAAAATTTTTTCAAAATTATATTAGTTTGATCTAAACGAACTTTGTTTGAATTTATTATGAAATTTTCATTTTCATCAAAGTAGGCTTCATCAGCTGACAAAGTAAAATCATTGTTATCATTAATAACATTTGATTTTGCATAGTATAAAACTTCTCCTTGTTCGTTAATAATATTTCCAAAATTATCATATAGTAGAGAAAGTAATGGGGCATTATACCAGCCTTGAGTGTTTCCCATTATATATTCTGAAAAATCATCATATATATTTTCAAGTTGTTCTTGCATTTTTGTATCTATAGTAGTTGTAATTTTTAAACCACCATAATACAACTTGTTATAAGCTTGTTTTTCATCAATATCATAAAGTTCTTGTAGTTTTTCTACTACTTGTTTTTCTAAAAGTGTATTAAAATAAGAAGCCATTAATGGTTTTTTGTCTTTTGGTGGCTTAATATTGCTAGCTACATCTTCGTTTAAAGCTTGTTGATATTCTTTTTGAGAAATATATCCTTCTTCTTTCATTTTTAAAAGAACATCTTTTTGTCTTTCAAATGGTTTTGGATTATAAATAGCTGAATATTTTTGTCCATCTATTGAAAATTCTCCTAAAACTTTTTGATTTGTAACTTCAGATGTTGGGATTGATTTAAATAAAGCAAATTCTGTAGGGGATTGAACGATTCCTGCAATGGCTGCACATTCGGCAAGTGTTAATTCTCCTACGTCTTTTGAAAAATATGTTTGAGCTGCAGCTTGAACTCCATAAACATTTTGTCCTAGAAAAACTCTATTCATATAAGCTTCGAGTATTTCATCTTTGTTTAAATTTTTTTCGATTTCTAGGGCAAGAAATATTTCCTTAATTTTTCTTTCATAAGTTTGGTCGTTTGAAAGATAAGTGTTTCTTGCAAGCTGTTGAGTTAGAGTTGATCCGCCTCTTACTATTGATCCGCTTTTTAAATTTTGAAAAGCAGAACCAATTATTGACATTGGATCAATTCCACCGTGTTTGTAAAATCTTCTGTCTTCAACTGCTACAAAAGCATTTTTCATATTTTCAGGAATTTTATCGTAATCAACAATTTCCCTATTTTCGCTAGTCCTAATAGAATCAATTTCATTTCCATCTTTATCTACTATAGTTGAATTTTCACTCATTTCATATTTTATATTATCGGGATTAACCTTTGGAGATTTTTTCATAACCTCAATTATTCCTCCGCCAACTAATCCTGCAAATATAGTTGCTAATATGCCTAAGGCAAAAAACGCTATAAGTAAAACTTTTAAAACTATAGAGGAAATTTTTTTATTCATTTTGACCTCCTTGCTTAAAGTCTTTATTTTTTATTTCAAATTAATCATAAATTTAAACTTATTATTATTTTATCATTTTTTAAAAATTTAATCTATTTTATTCAAATAAATATTGGAGATTATTTTTAGATTCTTTAATTTGATTCAATAAATTGTATAATCTTAATAGAAAGGAAGTTTATGCAAGAAGTTATACAAGTAAATGTTTTTGAAAAAAATGAAAATCCAAATAAAGAGTTTGAGCTTGAATCATTAATTAACACAGCAGGCGGAAAATCTGTTGCAAAAATCAGTCAAGTTATTTCGAAAGTAAATCCTGCCTACTACATAGGTTCTGGAAAAGTTTCTGAAATTGAAGATATAGCAAAAAAATTAGATGTAAAAACTGTAGTTTTTGATGTGGAGCTTTCGGCATCTCAACTTAGAAATCTTGAAGAGAAAATGAAACTTCACGTCGTTGATTGGACAACTTTAATTTTGGATATTTTTGCTCAAAGAGCAAATACAAAAGAAGCAAAATTAAAAATTAAACTTGCTCAATTAAAATATCAGTTGCCAAGAATTAACAAATGGTTTGCTTATCTTTCTCGTCAATCAGGTGGAATTGGAACAAGAGGACCAGGCGAAACAATGCTTGAAACTGATAAGAGAGCTATAGTTCGTGATATAAGAAGTCTTGAAGAAAAACTAAAAGATTTGGAAAAAACAAAAAGTGTAAATAGAAAATCAAGAGATAAGATTTTAAATATTTCACTTTTGGGCTACACCAACGCAGGAAAATCTACAATATTAAATAATATGCTAAAAATTTTTGGTAAAGAAAAATATGTATATTCTGATGATTTGTTGTTTGCAACTTTGGATACATCAACAAGAAGACTAGATTTTTCAAATACCAAGGTTACTTTGACTGATACAGTAGGATTTATTGATAATTTGTCAAAAGAATTAAATGATTCTTTTCTTACAACGCTTGAGGAAATAAAATTTTCAGATATGCTTTTAGTTGTCATAGATTCATCATACGATATTGAAACTCAGTTGAAAACAATAGATAAGGCTTTGGATGATATTGACGTTGGAAATAAAAAAATTCTTTATGTTTTTAATAAAATAGACAAAATAGAAAATGATACTCTTCTTTTAGGATATAAGAGAAAAGAAGAAAAAATTTATATATCAGCAAAAAATCAAGATGATATTATAAAATTAAAAGAAAAAATTGTTGATGTAATAAAAGATGATTATATAAAAGTAAAAATGAAAATACCATACGAAGATGGGAAAGTTTTAGATTATATAATGACAAATTACGACATTGACAATAAAGATTATGATGAGAGTTCATCAATATTAGAATTTGATATTTCAAAGAAAGACTACAATAAATATGAAAGATATATCGAGAAAAATTAGCGAAAATTATAAAACCATCAAAGGCGAAATTAAAGATGAATTTGAAATAGAAAAATCAATTTTTATCACGAATATGAAATATGTGGAAAGTGAAGAAGACGCCCTTTCTTTTATTGAAAAAATCAAAGAAAAATACAAAGATGCCAACCACAATTGCCATGCATATATAATAAATGAAAAACCAGAAATAAAAAGATATTCTGATGATGGAGAGCCACAAGGCTCAGCAGGTCTTCCCATGCTTTCAGCTTTGGAAAAAGAAAATCTTTTTAATGTAGTTGCAATTGTAACTAGGTATTTTGGTGGCAAAAAACTTGGAAAAGGCGGTCTAGTAAGAGCCTACACAAGAGGAGTTTCGGATTGCCTTGATGGAAATATTATTTGTCGAAAAATTTTTGTAGAAAGTAAAATAATTTTCGATTATAATTTACTAGGAATAATAGAAAACTTCCTAAATGAGGAAAAATATATTATTATAGAAAAGGACTTTCTTGAAAATGTTAGAATAAATTTATATATTAAAAAGGAAAATTTTGAAAAATTTGAAAAAAAACTTATTGATATGACATCATCAAATATTAAAATAGAAAAAATTGATGAAATAATGTTATACGAAGATTAAAAATAGGAGGAAATATGTCAGGACATAATAAGTGGAGCAAAATTAAAAATAAAAAAGGTAGTGAAGATGCAAGACGTGGAAAAATTTTTACAAAACTTGGTAGAAATATTTCAGTTGCAGTAAGAGAAGGCGGAGATAATCCAGAATATAATCCAGCTTTAAAAGCAGCAATCGACAAGGCAAAAGCAGAAAATATGCCAAATGATAATATAGAAAGAGCAATAAAAAAAGCAAGCGGCGACACAAGCGGGGCAAATTTTGAAAGAATAATTTACGAAGGCTATGCCAAAGATGGAGTAGCTGTAATTGTAGATTGTCTTACAGACAATAAAAATAGAACAGCTCCAGATATTAGACACATTTTTGATAAAAACGGTGGAAATCTTGGAACAGATGGTTCAGTTATGTTTATGTTTAACAGAAAAGGACTTATTGAAATCGAAAAAGATGAAATTGATTTTGATGAATTGATGTTAGAAGTTATTGATTTTGGAGCAGAAGACGTAACAGACGAAGGAGATGTTTATCAAATAATAACAAGCGTTGAAGATTTTCAAACAGTTCTTGATGGAATAAAAAAAGAAAATTATAAACTTGCAAAAGCAGATATTTCATATATAGCAGATAATTTGATTGATGCACAAGAATCAAATAATAAACAAATAATGAAATTGATTGATGCTCTTGAAGATAACGATGACGTTCAAGAAGTTTATACAAATTGGAATGTGCCAGATAATATAGAAGAATAATATGTTAAATTTTAATATAGATAGAGTAGCATTTTCTCTTTTTGGAATTGATATATATTGGTATGCAATATTAATTATTACCGGAGTTTTAATTGGAGCAAAATTTGCCCAAAAAGAATTTGTAAAAAGAGGATTTAAAGAAGATTTTATTTACGATTTACTTTTTGTGATTTTGCCACTTGCAATTATTGGAGCAAGAGCTTGGTATGTAATTTTTGAATGGGATATGTACAAAAATAATCCAATTCAAATTTTAAATTTCAGAGCAGGAGGACTTGCTATCCACGGCGGAATTTTATTTGCAATAATTGGTATTTATTTTTACGCCAAGAAAAAAGAAATTCCGTTGATAGATATTTTAGATGTAATGGCACCATCTTTAGCCTTTGGTCAAGCTATCGGAAGGTGGGGTAATTTTGTAAATGGAGAAGCACATGGGACTCCTACAAATTTACCATGGGCAATAATAGTTGATGGAGTAAAAGTCCATCCTACATTTTTGTATGAATCAATTGGAGATTTTTTAATATTTTTATTTTTAATAAATTATAGGAAAAAAAATCCAAAAAAAGGAATTCAAACAGGAATATATTTTATTGCTTACGGAATTTTGAGATTTTTTGTAGAAGGACTTAGAACAGATTCTCTAATGATAGGGTCAATAAGAATGGCACAACTTACAAGTGTGATTTATTTAATCGTAGGAATTTATTTGTTTGTAAAATATAAAAATATAAATTTGAAACCATATATAAAAAAATAAACAGCTTAGGCTGTTTCATAGCG
>NZ_GG700527.1:1009694-1072733 GCF_000163295.1 Anaerococcus vaginalis ATCC 51170 | reverse complement strand
GTCGATATTCTGAAACAGCTTCGGCTGTTTTTTTTATTTAAAATTTTTATTTTGGGAATTCAAACCACTTTTTTTAAAAAATATAAAAAAAATTAAAAATTTCAAAAAAATTTTAAAAAAATAAATTTTTAATCCTTTACAATTTACAGATTTTGGTATAAAATATATGTGAAGTGGAAATAAGTGGTAGAAGGTGGGTCATGTTTTTAGGAGAATTCATTCACAAATTAGATTCTAAAAATAGAATAATGATGCCAAGTGAATTTAGAGATGATCTTGGTAATGAATTTTATGTAACCAAGGGCCCAGAACGCTCATTAGTTTTGTATACTATTGAGGAATTTGAAAAACGTGCTAAAAAGTACGAAGAATTATCCTACCAAAACAAAAACAACAGGGCGATAAAAAGATTGTTTTTTTCTTCCACTATCAAGGCTTATTTGGATAAACAAGGGCGAGTTTTATTAAATAAGCAATTACGCGACTATGCTAATTTAGGCAAAGAGGCTATTATAATCGGAAATAATTCAAACATAGAAATATGGGATTTGAATAATTGGAATGATTATATTGGTGATGTTGAAGTGAACTTATCAGAAATTATGGATCAGTAATATGGAATTTTCTCATAAATCAGTTTTGTTAAATGAAACTATTGAAAACTTAAATATAAAAGAAGATGGAATATATGCTGACCTAACTTTGGGTAAGGGAGGCCATTCTAAAGAAATTTTAAAAAAATTATCACCAAATGGTCTTTTGATTGGCTTAGATCAAGATAAGGATGCTATCAAAGCAGCTAGAGAAAATTTGAAAGATTTTTCTAATGTCTTATATTTTAATGAGAATTTTGAAAATATTGAAAATGTTCTTGATGAAGCTGGTTTTAATAGGATAGATGGCGCTTTGATGGATATTGGCGTAAGTTCTTACCAAATTGATAATGGTGACAGAGGTTTTTCTTATATGAAAGACGGTCCATTGGATATGAGGATGAACAAAGATAATGAGTTAACAGCAAAACAAATTGTCAATGATTACTCTTTGGATGAGCTTTGGAAAATTTTTTCTGAATATGGAGAGGAAAGATATTCCAAAACAATTGCTAAAGCAATAGTAGATTACAGAAAAATGCACGAAATTAATACAACTTTACAACTCCGAAATATTGTTATGAAATCTGTAAATACTAGTGAAGCTCATCCTGAAAAAAGAGTATTCCAAGCTTTAAGAATTGAAGTTAATAGAGAGCTTGAAGTTTTGGAAAATACTTTAGAAAAAATAGTTGATCGTCTAAATAAAAATGGAAGATTATGTGTAATAACTTTTCATTCTTTGGAAGACAGGATCGTTAAAAATAAATTTAAAGAGATGAGTAAAAAATGTATTTGTCCACCTGATTTTCCTGTTTGTGTTTGCAATCATGAAAAAAAGGTTAAATTAATTAGCAAAAAACCTATTTTGCCAAGCAAAGATGAATTGAAAAATAATAATAGGTCTCATAGTGCTAAGCTTAGAGTTTGTGAGAGGATTTGATATGTCAAGTGCTTTGAAAAAAAGAAAAATAAATAAAAATTTAAATAAAAAATTAAAGCTAAGTTTGCACGATCAAACTTCTTATGATATCAAGTTTAGATATAATAAACTTCAAAAAAAAGATAGGAAGTTTAAGAGAAATATATTAGCTTTATTATTTTTATCTTTTATTTTTATGGGTTTTATTTCTTTACATAATTATATTAAATTGAATAATAGAATAAAAGAGTATAATAAATTACAAAGTCAATATACATCTTATCAATTAACAAGGGATAGATTAAATAGTGATCTTGAAGATTCAGTTAGTTTGAAAGAAATTCAAAGATATGCGATGGAAAATCTTGGCATGATTTATGAAAATGAAGGTAATGTTGTATATCTTAATATTGATAGGTAGGAGAGATGAAAAATACGATTTTAATTATTTTAATAAGTTTAATATTAACTTTGATTTTGGGAAAAATTATAATTCCAATTTTAAGATCAAGTCATATTGGACAAAATATTAGACAAGAAGGACCAAAAAGTCATTATGGAAAAGCAGGTACGCCAACTATGGGTGGTATTATATTTTTAATATCAGCACTTGTTTTGACATTGATATTTGTTCCTTTTTCTATGAAAACTTTTATATTATTGTTAGCAACTTTTGGATTTGGAGCTATAGGTTTTATTGATGATTTTAGAAAATTAATTTTAAAAAGATCATTAGGATTAACAGCTAAGCAAAAAATAATTCTTCAAGTTGCTTTATCATTTTTAATTGCAATTTTATGTTTTATTTTCCAAAATGATACAATAACAAAATTGTGGATTCCTTTTACAGATATTAGATTAAATGTTTCAATTTTAGGAATTCCTATAATGATGTTTATTATGATTGGAACTTCAAATGCTGTAAATTTAACTGATGGACTAGATGGTTTATCTACTCAAGTTTCTATTCCAGTATTTTTAACATTTATAATTTTAAGTCAAAATATAGAAGACGAATTGTTTGCAAGTATTATGCTTGGTTCTGTTTTAGGATTTTTATTTTATAACTCAAATCCAGCAAGTGTATTTATGGGAGATACAGGTTCTATGGCAATCGGTGGAGCTGTAGTTGGACTTGCCATAAATATGGGAATGACTTTATTTTTGATTATTCTTGGGGGAGTTTATGTGGCTGAGGCTTTAAGTGTAATAATTCAAGTTGCCTCATACAAATTTAGAAATAAAAAGAGAATATTTTTGATGACTCCAATCCACCATCATTATGAATTGAAAGGATACAAAGAACCAAAAATAGTTACTGGTTTTACAATAGTATCAGTAATTTTATCTTTGATTACTTTATTGATAGTATTATGAAAAAAGTTTTAGTTTACGGTTTAGGAATTACAGGCATATCTACAGTAAAAACTTTGGACAAATTAGGTTATGAAGTTTTTACTTTCGATAAAAATAAAAATACTGATGAAAGATTAGAGGGCTATAATTATAGCCCTATTTCTGATATTAAAATTGAAGAAAAATATGATTTTGTAGTAAAATCTCCTGGAATTAGACCGGATGATGATATTATAAAAAATTTAGAAAAAAATAATGAGATAATTACTGATATTGAATTATCATATAGACTTTTTAAAGATAAAAAAAATATAGCAATTACAGGAACAAATGGCAAAACAACAACCACATCTCTTATTAGCCATATTTTAAATCAAAGTGGTAAAAAAGCTATTGGGGTAGGAAATATTGGCGAAGGCATCTTGTGGCAAATGTATAAGAATGATGAGATTTTTGTTGAAGAAATTTCTTCATTTCAACTTCACAATACCAAATTTTTTAAGCCACATATAGCAGGGATTTTAAATATTACGCCAGATCACATAGATTGGCACGGATCTTTTGAAAATTATATAGAAGATAAGTTAAAAATTGCTATAAATCAAAATGAAAGTGATTATCTTATCATTAATCATGATGATGAAATTTTAATGAAAAACAAAAATAAATTCAAAGCGAAAATATACGAATTTTCTATAAAAGAAGAAGTTCAAAGAGGAATATATTTGAAAGATGACTCTCTTTATTTAAAAGATGAAAAAGAAATTTATTTATTAAAAAGAGATGATTTAAAAATTGTAGGAGATCACAATCTTTTAAATGTATCTTGTGCTATACTTTGCTTGTATTTATTTGGACTTGATCTTGATGAAATTATAAAATATACAAAAACTTTTAAGGCTATTGATCATAGACTTGAATTTGTAAAAAAAATTAGAAATGTATCTTTTTACAATGATTCCAAGGCTACTAATGTAGATTCTGCAATAAAAGCAATAAATAGTTTTGATAAAAATGTTATTTTGATTGCAGGTGGCTATGATAAAAAAATTGATTATACACCTTTATTTAAAAATACAAAGAAAAAAATAAAAACTATGATTTTAATGGGTCAAACAAAAGAAATTTTACAAAATCTTTGCGAGAAGTATAAAATTAATTATTATTTAGTAAATGACATGAAAGAAGCTGTGAATAAATCTTTTGAAATAATGAAAGATTTTGATACGGTTTTGCTCTCTCCTGCAAGTGCTAGTTGGGGAATGTATGACAATTACATGCAAAGAGGAGATGACTTCAAAAATAGAGTTTTAGAAAAGGAAGATTAGATGAGAGTAATAGTATCTGGCGGTGGAACTGGCGGACATATTTATCCAGCCATAGCCATGTGCCAAAAATTAGAAGAAGAAATAGATGATTTGGAAATTCTTTATGTGGGATTAAATGATGGTCCAGAAAAAAGAATTGTAAATAAATATGGTTACAAATTTAGAGCTATTGAGGCAATGGGTCTACCAAGAAAAATTTCCAAAAGACTTTTTAAATCTCTTTTGACAAATTTAAGAGGTTTCAAAGAAGCAAAAAAAATAATCAAAGAATTTAAACCAGATCTTGTCATAGGAACAGGTGGTTATGTTTGTGCTCCAATTCTCTATCAAGCAAGCAAGAAAAATATAAAAACTTTGATACATGAATCAAATTCTTTTCCAGGAGTTACTACAAGATTTTTGTCAAACAAAGTTGACCTTGTTTGTATATCATTTGAAGAAGCAAAAAAACATTTGAAAAATAAAAAAAATGTTTATGTAACAGGAAATCCAGTAAGAACTAATTTTAATACATCATATAGTCAAGAAGATTTGAACAAGTTAGGAATAAAAAAAGATAGACCAGTAGTTTTTTCTTTTGGAGGTTCTAATGGTTCAAAATATTTAAATGATGCTGTTAAACAAATGAGTGAATTTATGGATGGAAAATTTTATTTGCTCCATCAAACTGGATTAAAAAATTATGATGAATTTATTAAAAACACAAAAGAAAATGAATATATAAAGGCATTTTCTTATATAGATAATATAGATTTATTTTATGCAGTAAGTGATTTAGTAATAGCATCATCTGGGGCTATGAGTTTAAGCGAAATATCAAATCTAAAAAAAGCATCAATTTTAATACCAAAAGCCTACACAACAGAAAACCATCAAGAATATAACGCAAGGTCATATTTGAAAAAAGGTGCTTGCTCAATGATTTTGGAAAAAGAATTAAATGGCAAAATCCTCTATGAAAATATACTTGATATTGTAGAAGATAAAGAAAAAATAAAAGAAATGGGCGAGAAGGCAAGCTTATTACAAAATCCTAATGCGAGTGATGAAATTTTTGATTTGATAAAAAAAGTTATGGGTATGTGAAATGAGCAAAAAAAATAGACAAAAAAATAAAGGAAGAAAAAAATTAAAAAGAAAACAAAAATTATTTACTCCTTTTTTTGTGATTTTTTTAATAATAGTAATCGCAGCAATATTAATTGTTAATTTATTTAGGCATGACTATTATAAAATCTCTCAAGTATATATAAAGGGAAATAAAATTTTATCAAATGATCAAATTTTATCAAAATTAAATAATCCAATGGGAACAAATATAATTTTATACGATGAGAAAGAAAGTATAGAAAATCTAAAAAAAGAAAAAATAATAAAAAGTGCCAAAATAGAAAAAGAACTTCCAGATAAAATTATTGTAAGAGTAAAAGAAGAATATCCTTATATGATTGCAAGATACAAAAAGGATAGCTATGTTATTGCAAATACAGGAAAAGTTTTAGATAAAACAGTAAATGAAGAAAATAATAATAATTTACTAAAAATCAAAGGAATAAAAAACAAACCAGAGATTGGAAAAAATTTTACAGATAATAAAAATCTAATAAAATTTATCGATTCTATTCAAAAGCTAAAATATGCTAAAGACATAAAAGAAATAGACTTGGAAAACTATAATGAAATTGGTATAATAATAAATGATATTCAGATTAATTTCGGAGATTTAAAAAATTATAATTATAAACTTAAACTACTTGATTCAGTTTTAAAGGATATAGAAAATAAAAAAATAAAAGCTTATTCAATTAGCCTAGATAAGGGTAAGAATCCAGTAGTTGAAGTTGAAGAAAAAAGTCTTGACGAAAAAGATGAAAATAATTAAAAATATTAATCTTAATGAAACGGGGGATGAAGATGGCAAATATTAACATGGAAGTAGAAAATAACGCCTTAGCCAAAATAAAAGTAATAGGAGTTGGTGGTGGCGGAAATAATGCTATAAGTAGAATGAGAGAGGGTGGCCTTTCTGGAGTAGAATTTATTGCATTAAATACAGACCTTCAAACTTTAAATGAAGCGAATGCTGACATCAAATTACAAATAGGAGCAAAGCTTACAAGAGGACTTGGAGCTGGAGCTAATCCTGAAATTGGTGAAAAAGCTGCTGAAGAAAGTGAATCTGAAATTGATGAATCACTAAAGGGAGCAGACATGGTATTTATCACTGCTGGAATGGGCGGTGGAACTGGTACTGGAGCAGCCCCTGTTGTAGCAAGAAAAGCAAAAGAACAAGGAATACTTACAGTAGGTGTTGTAACTCGTCCTTTCACATTTGAAGGAAGAAAAAGACAAACATCTGCAGAAGGTGGAATCGAAGCTTTAAAAGAATGTGTAGATACATTAATTACAATACCAAATGATAGACTTTTACAAATTGTAGAAAAAAGAACATCAATGGTAGACGCATTTAAAATGGCTGACCAAGTACTTATGGATGCTGTAAGTGGTATTTCAGAACTTATAGCTGTACCAAATGTAATCAACCTTGATTTTGCCGATGTTAAATCAATTATGTCAGATCAAGGAATAGCTCACATGGGAATTGGTAGAGCAAGCGGAGAAAACAGAGCGGTAGATGCAGCAAAAGCAGCTGTAAATTCTCCATTACTTGAAACATCAATTGAAGGAGCTAACGCAGTATTATTAAATGTAACTGCAGCAGAAGTTGGTTTAATGGAAGCAAACGAAGCAGCAGAATTAATTAGAGAACACATTGATTCGGATGCAAATATAATTTTTGGTGTAGGAAGCGATGAATCATTGGGCGATGACATTAAAATTACTGTAATTGCCACAGGATTTGATCAAGACAATCAAACAAGAAGAGAAGTTTTAGAAAACAGAAGATCTTCACAAGGTGTTAGCCAAAGACAAACACCAAAAAAACAAAGTTCTTCAAATCCATTTGACGATATAGATCTTCCAGATTTCTTAAAATAAAATGAAGTGTCCATATTGTGACTCAAATGATACAAAAGTTATAGACTCTAGAGCAACAGAAGATAATCATGCTATTAGAAGAAGAAGACTATGCCAAACTTGTAATAAAAGATTTTCAACTTATGAAAGATACGAAGACCAAACTTTAATGGTTGTAAAAAAAGATAATACTAGAGAATCTTTTGATAGGTCAAAACTTATAAGTGGAATTGTAAAATCTTGCGAAAAAAGACCTGTAAGCATGGAAGACATTGAAAAAATAGCAGATGATATAGAAGTTTCTATAAATCATATTGGTAAAAAGGAAGTATCATCCACTACCATAGGAAAATTTGTCATGGAGCATCTAAAACAATTAGATCCTGTAGCTTATGTGAGATTTGCATCAGTATATAGGGAATTTAAAGATGTTGAGAGTTTCTATAGAGAGATTAAAAATTTAAAAGAAAAAAATTAGAAAATTTAAGGGGCTATTGCAAGATGAAAATGACAAAAAACAAATTCATTTTGCAACAGTCCTTTTTTTGAAAGATTGGATAAAATGGACTTATTTGAATTAAATAAATTAAGAGAACTAGAAAAGTCTGCGCCATTAGCTGACAGGATGAGACCTGAAAAAATTGAAGATTTTTTAGGACAAGATCATCTTCTAGGAGAAGGAAAAATTTTAAGAAGAATGATAAAATCTGATAGAATATATTCTTCTATTTTTTATGGACCACCAGGAGTTGGCAAAACTACTCTTGCAAAAATTATTTCAAATTCAACTAATATGGCTTTTGAAAAAGTTTCTGCGGTAGCTAGTGGAATTAACGACTTAAAGAAAAAAATTCAAATTGCAAAAGATAATTTGAAATTTGAAAATAAAAAAACTATTTTGTTTATTGACGAAATTCATAGATTTAATAAAAGTCAACAAGATTATTTACTGCCTTTTGTTGAAGATTCTACAATTATTTTGATAGGAGCTACAACAGAAAATCCATATTTTGAAGTAAATAAAGCTTTAATTTCTAGAATGTATGTATTTGAATTAAAAGCACATACAGATGATGATTTAAAAAAATTAATAGATATGGCTTTAAGTCGAGATAGGCTTTTACAAAATAAAAATATAAAAATTGATGATGATGCCAGAAATACTTTGGTTAAATATTCTAACGGGGATTGTAGAGCCTTGTTGAATGCATTAGAAATTGCAATATTTTCACAAGAAGATAAAGAAGGTATAATAGTAGTTGATCGAAAAAGTATTATAAATTCTATCCAAAAGAAAATTTCTATTTATGATAGGGATGGAGATAGACATTATGATACTATTTCTGCTTTTATAAAATCTATGCGTGGCTCAGATCCTGATGCAGCGGTTTATTATTTGGCAAAAATGTTAAATAGCGGGGAAGATATAAAATTCATATCAAGAAGAATGATTATATTTGCATCAGAAGATATTTCACTTGCAGATCCATACGCTTTAAGCCTTGCTACAAATACTTTTACAGCAATTAATACTGTAGGTATGCCAGAGGCAAGAATTATTTTGGCAGAGACTTGTATATATTTATCTTTAGCAAAGAAAAATAATTCTACATACCTTGCTGTAAATAAGGCTATGGATTTTGTAAAAAATGAAAAAGATTTGGAAGTACCAAATAAATTAAAAGATACCCATTATAAAGGAAGTAAAAATTTAGTTAAAGATACTTATTTATACCCTCATGATTATGATGGATATGTAAAACAAGATTATCTTCCAGATGGCTTTGTAGATGAAAAATTTTATAATCCAAAAAATATAGGTTACGAAAAAATACTTAATGAAAGTTTAGAAAAAATTAAGAGAGGAAATAAGGATGAAATTAAGAGAGATTAAAAAAGATGTTGAAAAATACATCGACCAAGAAATTATAGTTGAAGGATGGATTAGACAGGCGCGATTTACAAAAAATGTCGGCTTTATAGAATTAAATGATGGAACAATTTTTAAAAACCTTCAAATTGTTGTTGGAAAAGAATTAGAAAATTTTGAAGATTTACAAAAAGAACATCTTTCAGCTTCATTAAAAATCAAAGGAATTCTTGTAAAAACAAATAATGCCAAACAAGCCTACGAACTTCAAGCAAAATCTGTAGAAGTTTTAGGTCACAGTGATGAGAAATTTCCTATTCAAAAACAAAAACAATCTCTTGAATATATGAGAACTATTCCTCATTTAAGAGCTAGAACTAATACTTATAGGGCGGTTTTTAGATTAAGATCAAAACTTGCTTATGCTCTTCATAAATTTTTCCAAGAAAGAGGATTTATTTATTTAAATGCTCCATTAATTACTGCATCTGATACAGAAGGTGCTGGAGAAATGTTCCAAGTTACCACTCAAAATTTAGATAAATTAGATTTAAATAAGGATGGAAAAGTTGATTATTCTAAAGATTTCTTTGGAAAAAAATCTTATTTAACAGTTTCAGGACAACTTGAGGCAGAAGATTATGCTCTTGCCTTATCTAATATTTATACTTTTGGTCCAACTTTTAGGGCTGAAGAATCAAACACACCAAGACACGCTGCGGAATTTTGGATGATTGAACCAGAAATTGCTTTTGCAGATTATAATGTGTGCATGGATGTGGCTGAAGATATGATGAAATATATGATAAGTTTTGTTTTAGAAAATTGTAAGGATGAAATTGAATTTTTCAACGAAAGAGTTGATGATACTTTGATTGAAAGACTTACAAAAGTTAAAGATGCAAAATTTGCAAGAATTACTTATACTGAGGCTATAGAAAAATTACAAGAAGCTGATGTTGATTTTGAATATCCTGTAAAATGGGGAATGGATCTTCAAACTGAGCATGAAAGATATTTATCAGAAAAAATAGTTGATGGTCCAGTTTTTGTTACAGATTATCCAAAAGATATAAAGGCATTTTATATGAGAAGAAATGAAGATGGAAAAACTGTTGCAGCTTTTGATATGTTAGTTCCTGCTGTAGGAGAATTAATTGGTGGAAGTCAAAGGGAAGAAAGATATGATGAGCTTGTAAAATCTATGGAAGATAATGGACTAAAACTTGAAGATTATCAAAATTATTTAGATTTAAGAAAATATGGAACAGTAGTTCACTCAGGTTATGGTCTTGGATTTGAAAGAGCAGTAATGTATCTTACAGGAATGAAAAATATTCGTGACGTAATCCCTTACCCAAGAACAGTAAAATCTTTTGCAACAAAAAACTAAGGAGAAAAAATGAGAGAATATAATCCAAATGCCATCGAAAAAAAATGGCAAAAAAAATGGGATGAAAATGAAACTTTTAAATCAGTAATTGATAAAAATAAGAAAAAATTCTATCCACTCGTAGAATTTCCTTATCCTTCAGGTCAAGGTCTTCATGTTGGCCACCCAAGACCATACACAGCTTTAGATATTGTTGCAAGAAAAAGAAGACTTCAAGGAGAAAATGTAATTTATCCTATGGGCTGGGATGCTTTTGGACTTCCTACAGAAAATTATGCTATAAAAAATCACATTCATCCTTCAATTGTAACAAAAAATAATATCGAAAATTTCAAAGCGCAAATGAAATCTATTGGATTTTCATTTGATTGGTCCAAAGAAGTAAATACAACAGATCCAAATTATTACAAATGGACTCAATGGATTTTCATTCAATTATATAAACATGGTCTAGCTTACAAAAAAGAAATGCCAGTAAACTGGTGTCCTTCTTGTAAGGTTGGTCTTGCTAATGAAGAAGTTGTAGATGGAAAATGTGAAAGATGTGGGTCTGAAGTTACTCACAAGGTTAAAAATCAATGGATGCTAAAAATCACAGAATATGCCGATAGACTTATTGATGATTTGGATGAAGTTGATTATGAAGAAAAAATAAAAACTCAACAAAAAAATTGGATTGGAAGAAGCCACGGGGCAGAAATTAATTTTTCTTTAAAAGATAAAGATTACAAATTAAATGTCTACACAACAAGACCTGATACAATTTTTGGGGCAACTTATATGGTAATAGCTCCTGAACATCCAATGCTTGAAGAATTTAAAGATGAAATTAAAAATTTGGATGATGTAAAAGAATATCAAGATTTTGCAAAGAAAAAATCAGATTTTGAAAGAAGTGAGCTTACAAAAGAAAAAACTGGCGTAATGCTTGATGGAATTTCTGCAATAAATCCTATAAATGGAAAAGAAATTCCAATTTGGATTTCTGATTATGTATTAATTTCTTATGGAACAGGAGCTATAATGGCAGTACCTGCTCACGATGATAGGGATTTTGAATTTGCACAAAAATTTGATATGCCTATTGTTCCAGTAATTGATACAGGCGATGAAAATTTACCAACAACTTCAATTGATAAGGGGATTTTAATAAATTCCGATTTTCTAAATGGTCTATCTGTAGAAGAAGCTAAAAATAAAATGATAGAATTTGTTGAAGAAAAAAATCTAGGATCTGCTAAGGTAAATTATAAATTGAGAGATTGGGTATTTTCTAGACAAAGATATTGGGGAGAACCAATCCCTATGATTTATTGTGAGGAACATGGATGGGTTCCAGAAAAGGAAGAAAATCTTCCAATAAAATTACCAGATGTTGAATCTTACGAAGTAACAGATGATGGCGAAAGCCCACTTTCAAAAATTGATGAATTTGTAAATACGACTTGTCCAATTTGTGGAAAGCCAGCAAAAAGAGAAACTGACACCATGCCGCAATGGGCTGGATCTTCTTGGTATTATTTAAGATATACAGATCCAAATAATAATGAAGATCTTTCAAGCAAAGAAAGTTTAGATTATTACACACCAGTTGATTGGTACAATGGTGGAATGGAACACACAACTCTTCACTTATTATATTCAAGATTTTGGCACAAATTTTTATATGATATAGGAAAAGTTCCAACAAAAGAACCATATCAAAAAAGAACTTCTCACGGAATGATTTTGGGAGAAGACCATCAAAAAATGTCAAAATCAAGAGGCAATGTTGTAAATCCTGATGATATTGTAAGAGATTATGGAGCAGATACTCTAAGATGCTATGAAATGTTCATTGGAGATTTTAGATCAACAGCTCCATGGTCAGATGAAGGGGTTAAGGGTTGTAGAAAATATTTGGAAAGAGTATTTAATCTTTACGATTTAGTAGAAGATGGAGATTCTTACACAAAAGAAATTGAAATTTTAATTAACCAAACTATTAAAAAAGTTTCTGAGGATTATGAATCATTAAAATATAATACAGCAATAGCTTCACTTATGACCTTATTGAATGAAATGAGAAATATTGGAAAAATTACAAAAAAAGATTTCAAAACTTATTTGATTTTATTAAATCCAGTTGCTCCTCACTTAACTGAAGAATTGTGGGAAGAAATTGGTTTTGAAGGCGAATTAAATGAAACAAGCTGGCCAACTTATGATGAAAGTAAACTTGAATATGATTCAATCGAACTTCCTGTTCAAGTAAATGGAAAAGTTAGGGCTACAATAAAAATTGCAAAAGATGCAGACCAAGAAGAAGCTGTAACAATTGCAGAAAATGATCAAAATATTCAAAAAAATATAGATGGTAAGGAAATATTTAAGGTAATATATGTACCAGGAAAAATATTAAACTTGCTTGTAAAATAAAAAAAAGGCTCTTGCAAAAAAATTAATGCAAGAGCTTTTATTTATACCTAGATTTTTGAATAAGTGAAATTATTTTTCTGATTTTTTCAGAAGAATTTAAGTCATCAAAAGATATTTTTTTAATATTATTAATTATTTCTATATTATTATTTGTAAAATTTTTGTAGTCAGATCCTGTTATAAAATCAATAAAGAGATTTTTTTCGATTTTTTCTATAGAAAGAATAAAAATTCCTTCTAAATCTTTTGTATTATTTAAATAAACTCCAAAATTATTTTCTCGTTCAAAACCATTTATCCAAACAAAATCTTTATCCTTATTTATTTTTAATCCCAAATCAATTATTTTATTAAAAATTTTCAAAAAATCATCGGCAATAAAATCATCATAGAAATTGGAAATTTTTATTTGCCCATAAGAATTTTTGATTTTTAAAGAAACTTCCTTGTTATTATAAAATTTAGCAAACAGAGATTTAAAAATATAAAAAGCTGTATTATACGATAAATTTTTTTCTCTGGTATTTTTGTCTAAAGAAAGAATTACAGATGATTTTTGGGGTTTATTTTTTATTGTATGAACTAAATTTCCATTTATAAACTCAACATCCAAAAGCTCATTTTCCGAAATTTTTGGATTTTCATCTAATAAATAGGAAGAATTAGGCATAAAAATACTCCTGTCCAAAATTATTTTTGTTGTATCATCTTCGTATTTTCTTTTTACAATTTTGGCGCTTATTTGATTTATTTGTGGATGACTAATATATAACAAATCCTTCATAAAATTACCTCTAAATTATTATATCATATGTTATAATCATATTGGGAGAATCTTATGAGAAAAAATTTGTTTTTTTTACTTATTTCTTTAATATCTGGTATAGGAATTTTCACTTATTTTGAGGCTTATGATTTTTTGTTTGTGATTATAGGCTTATTTGTATGTGGAATTTTTCTTTTTGTAAAAAAATCTTCTCTTTCTTTTTTGTTTTTTGGATTTTCTCTTGGAATTTTTTTGGCGTCTTTTAATTTTCATTTTTATAAGCTTGAAAAATATGATAATTTAGATTTAAATTTAACTGTTGTTGAAAAAATTAAAAACGATAATTTCTATACTTATTATGTAAAAGCAAAAAATATGGATAAAAAAATAGATGAAAAATCGACTTTTATATCTGATAAAAATTTTGAAATAGGTGATAGGTTAAGGGCAAATTGCAATATTTCCATGCCTACTACAAACACCAATCCATATTTATTTTCTTATAGGAAGTATTTATTATCTAAAAAAATAAAAAGCAAGCTTGATATAAAATCTTTTGAAAAATTGGGAGAATCTTCTTCTATTTTTTTAAAAACCAAGAAAAATTTTAACCAATATATTAATAAGGTGTTTGAAAAAAATTTGTCTAAGGATTCTTTTTCTTTTGTAAAAGCTGTTATTCTTTCGGATAGATTTGAATATAGGCAAGGTCTTTCGAAATTAGGCTTAGCTCATATTTTTGCGGTTTCTGGTCTTCACATTGATTTATTGATGGCTTTGTTAATATTTTTATTGATAAAAGCAAATATTTCTTACAAGTACGCTTATCCGATTTCTTTGGGAATTTCTTTATTTTATGCCTATTTAATTTCATTTCCATTTTCGGTTTTGAGAGTTTTATTTATATACGTTTTATCTTATTTAGCATTTTTACTAAAAAAAGGCAAGGATACAGGAAAAAATCTCATTGTAGCCATGTTATTAATTTTATTTGCAAATCCTTTTGCAATTTTAAATTCTGGATTTATTCTTTCGTTTTTGGCAGGATTTGCAATTTATGAGATTTATCCAAAACTTGTAAGGGGGAAAAATTTCTCTTATTTAAAAAAATACATAATTTTTATTCTTTGCTTGCAAATAACTTTGGCTTTTCATGTGATTTACTATTATGGATATTTTAATTTGCTTAATTTTTTTGCGAATTTTTTGGTTGTTCCAATTTTTTCTATAAGTATGTACATAATTTTTGGGATAATTATTTTATATCCCATATTTGGCGGATTCTTAGCTGGTTTTTTCTTTATTTTGGATTTTTTGATAAAATCTATCATGGATATAGCATATTTTTTGAGTAATTTTACAATTTTTGGCTTGGATTTTCCGAAAGAGTCAATCTTAATTAGTTTTTATTATTTAATACTCTTGTTTATACTTGTGAAATTTAAAAATAAAAAACTTAGGGCAAAAAAATTTTTGGCGATTTCTATGATTATAGTGATTTTTTCTATTGTAAAAGATAAAAATAAGCCGATTTCCTATCAAATGCTTGATATAGGGCAGGGAGATTTTTTTATTTTGGAAGATAAGGGCGATTTTTATTTGTTTGATTGTGGGGAAGTTTCGTACAAAAATTATTCATCAACTGAAAAAATAGCTATAGCTTTTTTAAAGGCAAAAGGAGTAAAAAAAATCAAGGCGGTTTTTATATCTCATGAGGATAAGGATCATTCTGGTGCTTTGGAAAAATTGAAAAATGAATTTGAAATTGGTCCTGTAATTTCTAATATTTATAATAAAAATCTAGGGGAAAAATATAATTTTATGGAAATGAAAGAGGGTAATATTTACAAAGGAAAAAATTTTAGCGTTGAATGTTTAGAAAATTTTTCTGGTGATGAAAATTCTAATTCTATGCCTCTTTTAATTAGGATAAATAATTTTAAAATTTTGACTATGGGAGATTTGCCGATGGAGTATGAACAAAAAGTTGCAAGAGATATTGATATTTTAAAAGTTTCCCATCATGGCTCAAGATTTTCAACTTCAAAGGAATTTGTAAATAAAACAAGTCCACAAGTCGCTTTAATTTCAGCTGGAAGAAAAAATACTTATGGACACCCATCAAAAGAAGTCTTAGATAATTTAAAAAATGTTAAAATATACAATACTCAAAAAGATGGGTTTTGTAAGATAGAATTTTACAAGAATTCATTTAAGGTAAAAAAATATGTGAAAGGAGGATTTTTTAGATGAATTATAAGGAATTTATGACTGAACTTTTTTCAAAAAAAAGCAAGGGAATTTATCTAATCGATTCAAAAGAAGAATATCTAAAAGAAACAATTATAGATCAAGCTAAGGATTTAATTTCTTTTCCTGACTTTAATTATATAGAAATTAAGGGCAAAAAAAGCCTTGAGGACATAAAAACTGCCATGGATACATATCCAATAATGGAAGATAAAAAAGTTGTGATTTGGAGAAATATCGACTTATCTAAAAATAATATAAAAGATTATGAGGAAATTTGTAATTTGATTATTGAAGATATAGAAAATTTAGCTGATTTTTTGACATTAATAATAATATCTGATGAAAGTGTATTTAAAGGAAAATTTTACAAGGCAATCAAGAAAAATGGAAATGTTGTAGAAATTGATAGGCTAAATAATAATGAACTTGTTTCTTTTATTGGAAAAAGATTTGTAAAAAATAATAAAAAAATCAAAAAATCTTATATAAATGAAATAATTGATAGGTTTTCATATTTAAATAAAAATTCACAAATCGACCTTTATGAAATTATAAATACAGTTGATAAAATTATTGCAAATTCCGATAAAAGCGAGGTTTTATTGGAAGATGTTCACGACCAATTAGACCAAGTTTTAGATTTAAATATTTTTAATCTCACAGATGCTCTGTCAAAAAGGGATACAAAAACTGCTATGAATACATATTTATTTATGGCAAAGGATATTGATGAAATATTTAAAATTTTCTATATGCTAGTAAGACACATTAGAAATTTAATTGGAATAAAAATTTTATCAAAAGATTCTTACAATGATTCCTTTATGCAAAAATCTTTGGGCATATCAAATTTTGAACTTAGAAAAGATAAAAGTTTTATTGGGAATTTTACTTTGGATGAATTATTTGATTTGCAAGATTTTTTATACACTTGCGACTTAAAACAAAAAAGTGAAGATTTTGATATGAATTTAAATATGTTAATTTTTATAGAAAAATTCTCAAAATAAAAAAATCGACTCATTCTAATCTTGGCGACTTTTCTAAGTCGCAAGTTTGAATGAACCGACTAAAAATTAAGCGTTTAATGAATTTAATTTTTTAGCTAATCTTGAAGTTGTTCTACTAGCTTGATTTTTGTGAATTATGTTTTTAGCTGCTGCTTGTTTTACTTTTTTATCAACAGTTTTGAAAAGTTCATTAGCTTTTTCGCTATCATTATTTGCAATAGCTTCTTCAAATTTTTTAACATAAGTTTTTATTTCAGATTTTGCTGATTTATTTCTAGCAGTTTGTTTTCTTGTTACATCAATTCTTTTTATTGCTGATTTAATGTTTGCCATTTTTTCACCCCCAATTTATATCGACTGATTTATTTTACCATAAAACTATATTTATTACAAATCTTTATAAATTTTAAATATTAAAATATTTGGAACTTTTGAGATATTCGTTTATAATTATAAAATGAGAGAGGTGTTATATGACAGAAAAATCTAATGATTTAGAATTTCTTGATTGGATAAAAACAATACTTTTGGCATTGGCAATTGCTTTTGTTATAAAGATTTTTATAATGGATGCAACAAAAGTTGAAGGAAATTCTATGCTAAATACATTACATAGTGGCGATATGCTATTTGTTGACAAAGTTTCAAAACATTTTAAGGGATATAATAGGGCAGATATTGTAATAATTAATGCTCCAGACCAAGAAGATACTTTGTATATAAAAAGAATAGTTGGTATGCCAGGAGATAATATAGAAGTAAAAGATGGAAATGTGTATGTAAACGGAGAAATCTACGAAGAAAATTATATAAATAACGAAGAAACCCTAACAACAAATGAAAATTCATCTTGGGAAGTTGGCGAAGGAGAATATTTTGTTATGGGAGATAATAGACTTCCAAATGCAAGCAATGACTCAAGAAATTTTGGTCCGATTTCCGAAGAAAAAATTGTAGGGCACGCATTTTTAAGATTTTTCCCGATTTATGATATAGGATTTGTAGATAAGGAAAACAGATAATGAAGAAAAAAGAGAATATTAGAAATTTCTCTATTATTGCTCATATTGACCATGGAAAATCGACTCTTGCAGATAGACTTATAGAAAAAACTGAGTCTGTTGCAAAAAGAGATATAAATGATCAAATGCTAGATAGCATGGAGCTTGAGCAAGAAAGAGGAATTACCATAAAATTAAAATCAGTAAAGTTAAAATACAAGGCTAATGATGGAAAAATTTACGATTTAAATTTGATTGATACTCCAGGCCATGTTGACTTTACTTATGAAGTTTCAAGATCACTCAAAGCTTGCGAAGGGGCAATTTTGGTTGTTGATGCTTCCCAAGGAGTTGAAGCTCAAACTTTGGCAAACACTTACCTTGCACTTGAACAAGATTTAGAAATTTTGCCAGTTTTAAATAAAATTGACCTTGAAAGTGCAAGAGTTGAAGAAACAAAAGAAGAAATAGAAAATCAAATTGGTCTTGATACAGAAAATATTCCCTTGATTTCTGCAAAAACTGGTTTAAATATTGAAGATGTACTTGAAGACATTATAGAAAATGTTCCAGCCCCAGAAGATCATGACGACAAACCATTAAAGGCTTTGATTTTTGATTCATATTATGATTCATACAGGGGAGTAATTTGCTATGTTAGAATTTTTGAAGGCAGTGTAAAAGCAGGCGATGAAATTTTGATGATGGCAAGTGGAAAATCCTACGAAGTAACTGGTGTAGGATATACTATGAAAAATAGAATTGAAACCAAAGAATTAAAAAGCGGAGATGTAGGATTTATTGAAGCAAGCATAAAAGATATTAGAAATGCTAGAGTTGGAGATACAATTACCTTAAAAAATAATCCAACACAAAAAGCACTTTCTGGTTACAAAGAAGTTTTGCCAATGGTTTATTCTGGAATTTATCCAGCTGAAGGAGAATCATTTAACAAATTAAAAGATTCTTTGGAAAAGCTTCAAGTAAATGATGCGTCTTTAGTTTTTGAACAAGAAAATTCACAAGCCCTAGGCGTTGGATTAAGATGTGGATTTTTAGGTCTTTTGCACATGGATATTATTACAGCAAGACTTGAAAGAGAATATGATTTAGATATAATCGCAACAGCACCATCAGTAATTTATAAGGTAAAAACAAAAGGACACGAAGAAAAAAAATTAGAAAATCCTAATGATTTTCCTCCACCATCAGAAATTGAATATGTTAAAGAGCCAATTACAATTTCTGAAATTATGACTCCAAAAGAATATATAGGACCTGTAATGGAACTTGCACAAGCAAGAAGAGGAGATCTTATAGATATGTCATATATTGACGAAAATAGGGTTTCAATAAAATATAAAATTCCTTTGAACGAAGTTATTTATAACTTTTTTGATTCTTTAAAATCAAGATCAAAAGGATATGCATCACTGGATTATGAAGTTGTAGATTATGAAGAAAGTAATCTAATAAAACTTGATATAAAAATCAATGAAGATAAAGTTGATGCTCTATCTACAATTGTTCACAAAGATTTTGCCTATGCTAGGGGAAGATCAATTGTCGAAAAATTGAAAGATCAAATTCCAAGACAACAATTTGCAATTCCAATTCAAGCAACAATTGATTCAAAAGTTATAGCAAGAGAAACCGTAAAAGCTTTGAGAAAAGATGTAATTGCAAAATGCTACGGTGGAGATATATCAAGAAAGAAAAAACTTTTAGAAAAACAAAAAGAAGGAAAGAAGAGAATGAGACAATTAGGAAGCGTACAAATTCCACAAGATGCCTTCCTTGCTGTTTTGAAATATGATGATGAATAAAAGTTAGGATAAATCTTAACATCAGATAGTAACAAAGCCTCAAGCACGAATATCGAACTTCAAAAATTGAAGATTTCTAAATTTTAAAATTCTAAAATCGCAAACTCGCTAAAGCGATGATAGATAAATAGCTTAAAATTGTGCCAGTGGCACGATTTTAATATTTATCCCTCGGAATAAAACAAAGAATTAAATTTAATTGAATTTAATATATTTGATAATTAATCATAGCTTTAATTTATAGAGTGCGATTTTTGACGAATTTTAAAATTTGAAATCAAATCAATTTTTTCCGTATGATATTCTTAGCGTGAGGCTTTGAATACTTTTATCAATCTGAAGTGAGGATAAGTCCTAACTTTTAATTTGCAAAAATTTAAGGAGAAAATATGGAAAAAATTGGAATCTATATTCACATTCCTTTTTGTAAGAAAAAATGCTTTTACTGCGATTTTACAGCCTTTCAAAATTTAGAATCTTGGATTGCTTCATATTTTGAAAATTTAAAAAAAGAAATAATCTTGTACCAAAAAAATATGAACGTAGAAGTCGATTCTATTTATATTGGTGGAGGTACGCCAACTTACGTAGATTATCATTATATAGATGAGCTTGTAGAAATTTTGAAAAATTTTGATTTAAGTAATGTAAAAGAATTTACAATTGAGGCAAATCCAAATTCTTTGACTTTGGAGAAATTAAAAGCCTACAAGAACTTGGGAATAAATAGAATTTCTCTTGGTGTCCAATCTTTTGATGATAAAGTTTTAAAAAAAATTGGTAGAGACCATAATAAGGAAATTGTCTTAAAAGATATAGAAAATATAAGAAAAGCAGGTTTTGATAATCTTTCTTTAGATATGATTTTAAATCTGCCTGGTGGAAATTTTGATTCTATAAAGAATGATTTGGAGATAATAAAAAAAATAAATCCAGAACATTTATCTTATTATTCTTTAATTCTTGAAAAAGGTTCACATTTTTATAGTCTTTATAAAAAAGATAAACTTAAACTTATGGATGATGATTTGGAAAGAGATATTTTTTCTTATATAGAAAAATATTTAAAAAATTTAGGATTAGATAGATATGAAATTTCTAATTTTTCAAAAAAGGGATTTGAATCTTACCACAATAAAAAATATTGGTCAGAAGGTGGATACCTTGCCTTTGGTCTTGGAGCTTCTGGATTTTTGTCAAATGTAAGATATAATAACGTAAAAAATTTTGTAAAATATGAAAAATTAATTAATGAAGGAAAATTTCCAATAGAATTTAGGGAATTTATTTCAAAAGATGAAAGGGAAAAAGAATATATAATTTTTAAATTAAGAGAAACTTCTGGAATTAATTTAAAAGAATTTGAAAATATATTTGGGCAATCCTTATTAGAAAAGTATAGTGAGCCTGTTGAAAAATTTTTGAAACTTGGATTTTTTAAAATTGATGATAGGATTAGATTTACTCACAAGGGTTTTGATTTATCAAATGAATTTTTTATTGAAATAATATAACTTGCAAAAAGAAATTTACCTAGTATATTATAATTAGCAGTCAGATAATTGGAGTGCTAAATGAGGTGAAAATAATGAACGAGAGAAAGAAGATGATACTCTTTTCCATTATAAACTCATACGTTAATCTTGGAGAGCCTATTGGTTCAAATTCATTACTTAATGAATATTCTCTAGATATTTCGTCTGCAACAATTAGAAATGAGATGAGCACTCTTGAAAAAATGGGGCTTTTAGAAAAAGCTCACACATCGGGAGGAAGATACCCATCTGATAAAGGTTACAGACTTTATGTAAATAATTTATTAGAAAATTCATTAAATGAAAAAGAAGATGAAAATTTAGAAAAAATTCTTGATAAAAGATATGGCAATGTTTCAAAAATTGTGGAGACTGCAACACTACTTCTTTCAAAAATGACAAATCTTACAGCTGTTTCTTACACTATAAGAAATAATATTACTAAAGTCATAAATTTAGAACTTTTAAAAATTAATCCTAACATGCTTTTGTTTATAGCTGTTTATGATAACGGAAGTTTAATAAGCGATAGAATTTATATTAATGAAGAAATTGATGATGAAAAATTAATAGAAATTTCTAGGACTTTAAAACAAAACATTGAAGGTGAAAATTTAAAAGACCTTGCAAAAATTTTTGAAAAAATCAAAAATTCTGGCTTTAAGAAATATGAAAACTTGTTAGATATTTTGGAGAAAAAAATCAATAATGATTCTTTAAGTGATTTGACAAAAGAAGTTATTATAAAGGGACTAGGCAATATTTTTAATTTCAAAGAATTTGAAGATCCAATTAAGGCTAGAGAGTTTATTAAGATATTTGATAGTAAGGAAAGGATTTGGGAATTGATTGAAAATTCCAACAATGAATTACAAATTACTATTGGTGATGAAAATGAGATAAATGAATTGAAAGATAATACAATCATAACTTCACATTTTAATTATGACAAAGACATTGTAGGCCAAATTGGAATTATAGGACTTACAAGAATTGATTATAAGGAAGTTATTTCTGACATCAAACTAATATCAGATTTACTTAGCAAATAATAAGGTAGGTGTTTAAGGTGGACAATGAAAAAAAGCATGATGAAAATGTTGAACAAGAAGAAAATATAGATGAACAACTAGAAGAAATTGATGCTGAAATAGTTGATGAAGATGGTAATGTAGAAAAAGATTCATCAGAAGATGAGAATGAATTCAAAGAAAAATACCAAAGACTATTGGCGGATTTTACAAATTTCAAAAAAAGAGAAGAAAAAGCAAGAGCAGATTTTAAAAAGTTTGCTTCATCAAATTTAATCGAAGAGCTTTTACCAGTTTTAGATAATTTTGATAGAGCGCTTAAAGATCAAGATAGCGAAGATTCTTTTGTAAAAGGAATAATGATGACAAGAGATTCTTTGTGGAAAGTTTTGGAAAAAGAAGGACTTGAAGAAATCGAATCTGATGGAGTAGAATTTGATCCAAACTTCCATCACGCTTTTCAAACAGAAGAAAACGAAGATTTCAAATCAAATTATATTATAGAAACCTATCAAAAAGGATACAAACTAAATGATAGAGTTATAAGACCAAGCATGGTTAAAGTTGCAAAATAGGAGGAATTAATATGGCAAAAATTATAGGAATTGATTTAGGAACAACAAACTCAGCAGTTGCCGTTATGGAAGGTGGGGATTCAACAATAATCCCAAATACTGAAGGAAACAGAACAACACCATCAGTTGTAGCATTTACAAAAGATGGAGAAAGACTTGTAGGAGAAACTGCAAAAAGACAAGCAATAACAAATCCAGATAGAACAATCTCATCAATCAAAAGAGAAATGGGATCAGATTTTAAAACAAATGAAATTGATGGAAATTCTTACACACCAGAAGAAGTTTCAGCAATGATTTTACAAAAATTAAAATCAGATGCAGAAAGTTATTTAAATGATACAGTAACAGATGCAGTAATAACAGTTCCTGCTTACTTTACAGATGCTCAAAGACAAGCTACAAAAGATGCTGGAAAAATTGCAGGCTTAAATGTAAAAAGAATTATAAACGAACCAACAGCAGCAGCCCTTGCTTATGGAATGGACAAAGAAACTGACCAAGCAAAAATTATGGTTTACGACCTTGGTGGTGGTACATTCGACGTATCAATTCTAGAAGTTGGCGATGGAGTATTTGAAGTTTTATCTACAAGAGGAAACAATAAATTAGGTGGAGATGACTTCGATAATAGATTAGTTGAATATTTAGCAGCTGAATTTAAAAAAGAAACTGGCGTTGATTTAACAAAAGATCTTACAGCTATGCAAAGATTAAAAGATGCAGCTGAAAAAGCTAAAAAAGAATTATCATCAACAAAAACAACAAATGTAAACTTACCATTTATTACAGCAGTAGATGGACAACCAGTTCACTTAGACTTAACAGTTACAAGAGCAAAATTTGATGAATTAACTCACGATCTTGTTGAAGCAACAAGAAAACCAGTTGAAGATGCATTAAAAGATGCTTCATTATCATCAAGCGATATAGAAAAAGTTTTACTTGTAGGTGGATCATCAAGAATTCCTGCAGTTCAAGATTTAGTTAAAAATATAATTGGAAAAGAACCACAAAGAGATATAAATCCAGACGAATGTGTTGCACTTGGTGCTGCAATTCAAGGTGGAGTTTTAACAGGAGAAGTTAAAGATTTATTACTTCTTGATGTTACACCACTTTCACTAGGAATTGAAACTCTTGGTGGAGTTGCTACAAAATTAATCGAAAGAAATACAACGATTCCAACTAAAAAATCTCAAATCTTTACAACAGCTGCAGACGGACAAACTGATGTAGATATTCACGTTGTACAAGGTGAAAGAGAAATGGCAGCAGATAATACCACACTTGGAAGATTCCAACTTACAGGAATTCCTGCAGCAAGACGTGGAGTTCCACAAATAGAAGTTACATTTGATATCGATGCAAATGGTATTGTAAATGTATCTGCAAAAGACCAAGGAAGTGGAAAAGAACAAAAAATCACTATCACATCATCAACAAACTTAACTGATGAAGAAATAGATAAAAAAGTAAAAGAAGCTGAAAAATTTGCTGAAGATGATAAAAAGAAAAAAGAAAGTATTGAAGTTAAAAACAATGCTGAATCATTAGTTTACCAAGCAAGAAAAACTCTTGAAGATGCAAAAGTTGAAGGAAGCGAAAAAGATAAGATTGAAGAAAAAATCAAAGATCTTGAAGCTAGCATTAAAGCTGACAATACTGAAGACATCAAAGCAAAAACAGAAGCGCTACAACAAGAAATCTACTCAATGAGTGAAGCAATGTATAAAAACGCTCAAGCAAGTCAAGAAGGTCAAAACGCTGGAAAAGCTGACGATGATGTAGTAGATGCTGATTATGAAGTTGTAGATGACGATGAAGAATAAAAATAAATAAAATTTGAAGAATAGGAAGCCTTGCTTCTTATTCTTTATTTTTATTTTAAATTTTAAAATATAATTTAATTTTTTTATCAAAGTGGTATAATAGTTGAGCTTAGATAAAAAAATAAAATTATAAATTAAGATACTACAAATAAATTAGCAATAATTTATTTTTTTTATATTGGAGGATAAATGAAAGACCCTTATGAATTATTAGAAGTTGACAAAAATGTCACTGATTCTGAATTAAAAAGAAAATATAGGAAACTTGCAAAAAAATATCATCCAGATTTAAATCCAGATGACGAAGAGGCTCAAGAAAAATTTAAAGAAATATCTGAAGCTTACGAAATCTTGTCTGATCCACAAAAAAAACGTCAATACGATACCTACGGATCAGCTGCATTTGAAAACGGCGGAGCTGGAGGATTTTCTGGTGATTTTGGTGGATTTGGAGATATATTTGGAGATATATTTGGAGATATATTCTCCCAAGGAAGAAGTCAAAGCAGAAAAAGACCCAGAAAAGGATCTGATATCCAACAAGTAGTAAAGCTAACTTTCAAAGAATCAGCTTTTGGAATTTCTAAAGAAATTCAAGTAAGAAGAGAAGTTGAATGTGAAACTTGTAACGGCAAAGGCGCAAAAGATGAAAGTAAAATAAAAACTTGTCCTAAGTGTAATGGAACGGGCGTTATAAATAATATTAGCCAAACTCCATTTGGAACTGTTTCTCGCCAAACAACTTGTGATAATTGCCATGGATCTGGAGAAATTATTGAAGAAAAATGTCCAGATTGCCATGGAACAGGAAGAAAAATTAAAAATGAAAAAATAAAAATTGATATACCATCAGGTGTTGAAAATGATTCTGTAATGAGAGTTGTTGGAAAGGGAAATGCTGGAGAAAATGGTGGTTCTTATGGAGATTTGTATATAATTTTAAAAGTTGAAGAACACGAAATTTTTAAAAGAGATGGACTTGATATTTATTATGAGATGCCAATTTCTTTTGCAACAGCAGCTTTGGGCGGAAATGTAGAAGTTCCTACTCTTACAACAACTCAAGAATATCATATCCCAGCAGGAACTCAAACAGGAAGTAAATTTAGAATTAAAAATGAAGGAATAAAATCTGATAGATTTAAAAGACAAGGAGATCTTTATTTCTATGTAAAAGTTATTACTCCAACAAAATTATCTAAAGAACAAAAAGAAAAATTAAAAGAGTTTGCTGAAATATCTGGCGATGAGGTAAAAGAAGACAAGAACTTTTTTGAAAAATTAAAGGATTTGTTTGATTAATGAAAAAAACATTTAATATAAAAACTTTAGGATGCAAAGTAAACCAATATGAATCAGAGGCTATAGAAGAATTATTCAAAAAAAGAGGATTTGAAAAAAAAGAAGAAAATGCTGATATTTATGTTATAAATACTTGCACAGTAACAAATATGAGCGATAGAAAATCCAGACAAACTATTTCAAAAGCAAGAAAAGAAAACAAAGATGCAGTAATTGCAGTTATTGGTTGCTATTCACAAGTAAAGGCTGATGAAGTAAAAAAAATTGATGGCGTTGATATTATTTTGGGATCTAGAAATAAAGAAGAAGTGGTTGACCTTTGTGAAAATTTCATTAAAAATAATGAAAAAATGGAAGATGTAGAAGAATTTTCTATAGGAGAGGCAATTGAAGATTTGGAAATTTCAAATCAAGCTGATATGACTCGTGCTTATATAAAAATCCAAGACGGTTGCAATATGTATTGCTCATATTGTTTGATTCCTTATGCAAGAGGAAATATTGCATCAAGGGATTTGGTTTCAATAATTGATGAGGCAAAAAGACTTAGGGATAATGGTTATAAGGAGATTGTCCTTACAGGAATTCATGTTGCAAGTTATGGAAAAGATTTTGATTTGGATATTTCATTAATAGATGTAATTGAACACATTGCAAAAATTGATGGGATAGAAAGAATTAGATTATCATCAATGGAGCCAAGGCATATTGATAGGGAATTTTTAAAAAGAATGAAAGATACAAAAAAAGCCTGTGATCATTTTCATTTATCCCTACAATCGGGTTCTGATGATGTTTTAAAATTAATGAATAGAAAATATACCACAAAAGTTTTTAAAGAAAAAGTAGATTTGATTAGGGAATATTTTCCAAATGCAGGACTTACAACTGATATAATTGTAGGTTTTCCAAATGAGAGCGAAAAAAATCACGAAGAAACTAAAAACTTTGTAAAAGATATTAAATTTTCAAAAACTCATCTTTTCAAATATTCAAAAAGAGATGGAACTAAGGCTGCTAGTATGAAAAATCAAGTTGATGGAAACATTAAAAAACGTAGGTCAAAGGAATTATCTGAAATTGAAAAAGAAATTTCTCATGAATTTTTAGATAAGCAAATTGGAAAAACTCTTTCAGTTTTATTTGAAACAAAAACAGAACTTGATGGATATAGGTCAGGATATTCTACAAATTATTTAAGGGTTCATAGCAAGGATAGAGTAGAAATTAATGAAATAAAAAATGTAAAAATAACTCAAAGAATAGATGATTATTTGATTGGAGATATTGTAGATTAAAAATTTTATAAAAATTTTAAAAGGCTATTGCAAAATTATAAAAAAATAATTTTTTGCAATAGCCTTTTTATATTTGGAGCTGGAAACAGGACTTGAACCCGCAACCTTTTGTTTACGATACAATTGCTCTACCGATTGAGCTATTCCAGCATATAAATTTATTATACGAAAATTTAAAATTTATTCAATATAGATAGATTTCAATTTTTTTTTATATTTGGTATAATTATTTCAAAGGTGGTAATATGAATAATTTAAATTATGATGGAATATATGATATTTTAAACAAAATGAATTTGCCATTAGTAATTATAGTTTTAATTTTAGGACTTGCTATTTTGTTTTTAATATCAAAAATTTTAATAAAGGCTGGTTTATTTTTATTAGTAATGACCTTTATTTTCGATTTTATTATGAGGGTTTTGCCGATAGATATTTACCAAAATTATCCTAGTATTAAGCTTATTATAAATATATTGTATGCTTTGGGATTTTTTATTTTTGCCTATAAAAATATAAAAAGAATAAGGAAAAATAAGAGAAAAAAAGAACTTTTTAAAGATAAAAATCCAGTAAAAAAACAAAAGTCTGATAAAAATCCTATAAAAAGTTTTTTCGCATACACAGGCTCACTTCCATTTTTGATTATGCTTTTATTAAATGTATTTAATCCTGGAGGTGGAATTTATAAAAATATTTTACATTTACTTACAAGCCTATCTTTTTTATTTATGGTATTTACAACTTTATATAATACATATAAAAGAGTTGATACATTTAAGGGAAATACAGGCAGAATGAGGTTTGATGATTTAAATATTCCTTTTAGAAAAAATTCTCAAAACAAAAGCAAAAATTCAGATAGAAAAGTTTTGAAAAAAGAAGAAAACGAACAGGTAGAGGATGATTTAGAAAAAACTCAAACAAAAAGATTAAATTTGAAGGATATAGATAAAAAACTAAATGAAAATGTGAATGAAGAAATAAATTTATATGATTTTAGAGATAAAATGAATCAAAATGATTTAATCAATCTTATAAATGACAAAAACAGCAAACTTATCACAATGATTTCTCTTACAAATTTGGCTGATGGAGTGAAAAAATCTTATAAATCAGACAAGTGTAAAGCTGATATTAGACAAGATGATGAATACAAGCTTGATTTGGAATTTGAAAATTTCAATGATTATGATTATGGAAGATTTATTGATTTGCTTTTAGATTATTCAAAAAATAGGTCAAAATATAAATTTCAACTTGATTTGATTCCACAAAAAGCAAAAAATTCAAAGGTAGTATTTTATGATCCATCAAACCTATATGAGCTTGATAGGTCATTTGGAAATGAATTTCAAGGAAGAACAATTTCTATGAATTTCCCAAAATATAAAATAAATTATATAACAGAAAATTAAATTAAAGCTGGTAAAAATCATTAATCAATAATGGTTTTGCACCAGCTTTTTTATTTTGTAAAAAATTCTATATAAAAAGGGAGAATAATATTTAGAAGTCACTGTCTAATAACTCTTCAATATTTACTGAAATATCTTCTTTATTATTTTCTTGGGAAATATTATCTAACAGTAAATATAAATTATCGTTATAATTTAATTTAAAAATATCATTAAAAGCTTGTTCAAAATAAATACTATTATTTTCTTCATAAATTGAGCTTATAATAAAACCACCATCTTTAATTTTGAAAGTAACTATAATAAATTCTTCTTTATCAGGGAAATTTGAAATACTTATCTTTTTTGTTTTTTCTGAATCTTTTATTATATTTAAAAATTTATTTATATGTGATTTTTTATAAACTTCTCTTTTCTCAACTCCTCTATCATTAATAACTCTAATAAATGTAATACTACTAATCTCATCAAGTTTAGGTGTCTTTACTTTTTCATTATTAGTTTTATATTTAAAAATCAAACTAAGACTAATGATTATAATAGCTGAAATTAATAAAAATATTTTTTTATTTTTCTTCATAATCTTTCTCCTTTTATATTTTATATTAAAAATTTGTAGGAATTTATATATTAACCATACTGGATTAAAAGCTAATGCAAAAGTTTTAAAGTTATACTACTTTCACAAATTTTAATAATTCTTAAATATTATATTCTATTTTTTCGAATTAATGACCTATTAGGGTATAGTATATTTGTATTTAAAGAAATATATTAATTAAAAAATATAGGAAATCTCCTATATTTTTGTGATTTTAGATTGAATTAGTGAGGTAATAATGGAAATATCAAAAATTCTTTCCGATGAATTGAATATTAATCAAAAAAGTATCGATGAGGTTATAAAATTATTGGATGAAGGCTCTACTGTTGCTTTCATTGCAAGATATAGAAAAGAAAAAACTGGTGGCTTAAAAGATACTGAAATTAGAGATATTGAAAGTGGTCTTACAAGGCTTAGAAATTTTGAAAAAAGAAAAGAAGAAATTCTTACTTCTTTGGAAAATCAAGAAAAGCTTGATGATGAATTGAAAGAAAAAATTGAAAAGGCAAAAACATTGACTGAGCTTGAAGATATATATGCTCCTTTTAAGAAAAAAAGAAAAACAAGAGCTGATAAGGCAAAAGAGCTTGGTCTAATGGAGCTTTTGGATGAGATTTTGATGAATGCAACAAGTGAAGAAGAAGGTCTTGAACTTGCAAAAAAATACATAAAAGAAGGCGTAGAGGATGAAGTTGATGCTATAAATAAATCTTTGGATATTTTGGCAGAAGATGTTGCAAATAATATTGAGGCGAAAAATATAATTAGAAGAGATGGACTTGTTAGGGCAAGAATTTTGGCAGAAAAAAAAGAAGATGAAGATTTAATTTATGAAAATTATTATGATTTTGATGAAAAAATTAAAAATTTAAAGCCTTTTCAAATTTTAGCCTTAAATAGGGCAGAAAAAAATAATGATTTGACTGTAAAATTAGAATTTACAGATAATTACAATCTAACTTTAATCAAAAATCTTTACAAATCCAACAATGATTATACAGAATCTTTGATAAGAAAAGCTATTGAAGATTCATACAAAAGGCTTTTAATTCCTACAATAACAACTGAAATAAAAAATAAGCTTACAGAAAATGCCGAAAATGAATCAATTAAAGTTTTTTCAAAAAATCTGAAGCCATATATTTTACAAAGACCTATCAAAGATAAAAATATAATTGGTCTTGATCCGGGTTTTAGGACAGGTTGTAAGGTTGCTGTTATTGATAAGCACGGAAAATATTTAGATCAAGCTGTAATTTATCCAGTAAAACCTCACTCTAAAGAAAAAGAATCTATTGAGATTTTAAAAAATTTAATTAGTAAATACGATGTTGATATAATTGCTTTGGGAAATGCAACTGCAAGTAGGGAAACTGAAATTGTTGTAAATAAATTATTAAAAGAAGTTGATGGTGTTTCTTATGCAATTGTAAATGAAGCAGGAGCTTCTGTTTATTCTGCATCAAAGCTTGGGGAAGAAGAATTTCCAAATCTTGATGTTACAATTAGAGGTGCAGTTTCAATGGCAAGAAGACTTCAAGATCCTATGGCAGAGCTTGTAAAAATTGATCCAAAACATTTGGGCGTTGGACAATATCAACATGATATAAATCAAAAAAAATTAGACGATGAGCTTTCAAAAGTTGTAGAAGATAGCGTAAATGAAGTTGGCGTTAATATAAATAATGCATCTTACAAATTATTATCTTATGTTTCTGGATTAAATTTAAATCTTGCAAAAAGAATTGAAGAAGATTTTAAAAATGGTGCGATAAAAGAAAGAAAAGACTTAAAAAAAGTTAAAGGTCTTGGAGATAAAACTTATAAGATGGCAGCTGGATTTTTGAGATTTCCTGACTCTTCAAACTTTTTAGATAATACAGCAGTTCATCCAGAAAGCTACGTTATTGCAAAAAAACTTGTAGATTATAATTTGGATGAAATTGATTTAGAAAAATGTGCTGACGAACTTGAAGTAGGTGTTTTAACCTTAAAAGATATAATTGAAGAATTAAAAAAACCAGGACGTGATCCAAGAGATGAACTTCCAGAAGTTGTTACAAAAAGTGAAATTTTATCAATAGATGATTTGAATGAGGGAGATATTTTGGAAGGAACTGTAAGAAATATAACAGAGTTCGGTTGTTTTGTTGATATTGGAGTAGGAATTGATGGACTTGTTCATATATCAAATATGAGCGATAAATTTATAAAAGATCCAAATGAGATTGTTACAAATTCTGATATAATAAAAGTAAAAGTAATAGAAATTGACAAAAAAAGAGAAAGAATTGGTTTGTCAATGAAAAATTTAAAGGAGAAGTAAATGTTTGATTTTTTTAAAAAGAAAAAAAAGGAAGAAAAAATCGTATCTATAGCAAGTCCAGTAAAAGGAAAAGTTGTAAAATTAGAAGAAGTGCCAGATCCAGTTTTTGCAGAAAAAATGGTTGGAGATGGATTTGCAGTAGAACCTGAAAATGGCGAAGTTTTTGCTCCAGTAAGTGGAGAAGTTACTTTACAACCAGAAGGATACCATGCGATCGGAATAAAAACACAAGAAGGATTAGAAGTATTAGTACATTTTGGACTTGAAACAGTAGAATTAAAAGGCGAAGGCTTTACTCCTCATGTTAAAGTTGGAGATATAGTTAAAAAAGGCGATAAGGTATTGTCAGTAGATATTGAAAAAATAAAAGATAAAGTTCCATCAATTATAACTCCATGTATAGTTGCAAATTTGGAAGAAAATATTTTATCAGAAATAAATTTTGACGCAAATTGTGGCAAAGAAGTTCAAACAGTTACTATCGCAGAATAATTGATTAAAAAAACTAAGTGTGATAATATTTTTAAGGATAAAAATTTAAAAAGTGGAGGATAAATGAGATTATCGAATTATTATATGCCTACATTAAGAGATGATCCTCAAGATGCAGAAACACAAAGTCATAAGCTTTTGGTAAGAGGAGCTTTTATTAGAAAAACTTCATCAGGAGTTTATTCCTACTTGCCATTAGGAATGAAAGTTATAAATAAAATTGAAAATATTGTAAGAAAATCTATGGAAAAATATGATTCTATAGAAGTAAGTACATCAGTATTACAAAGTAAAGATATTTGGGAAAAATCTGGTAGATGGCAAAATTTTGGACCGGAAATGTTTAAAATAAAAGATAGACACGACAGAGAATTTTGCCTTGGACCAACTGCCGAAGAACAATTTACAAATTTAATTAAAGACGAATTAAATTCATATAAGCAACTTCCATTAAATTTGTACCAAATAGTTTCAAAATTTAGGGATGAAAAAAGACCAAGATTTGGAATAAATAGGTCAAGAGATTTTATAATGAAAGATGCTTATTCATTTGATGTTGATATGGAAGGATTGAAAAAATCTTACCAAAAAATGTGGGATGCTTATGTAGAAGTTTTTGATGCCTTAGACCTTGATTATAAAATTGTTGAGGGAGATTCTGGAGCTATGGGTGGAAATATAAGCCACGAATTTATGGCACTTGCAGAAACAGGAGAAGGCGAAATTTTTTATACAGAAAATTCAAATTATGCAGCAACTGATGAATCTGCAAAATTTTTCCTAGAAATTGACGAAAATGAAGAAGAAAAAGAATTAGAATTAGTAGAAACAAAAGATGCAAAAACAATTGAAGAAGTTTCAAATTTTCTAAAAATAGAACAAAATAAATGTGCCAAAGCTGTAGATTTATTGGTAAAAGGCGAACCAGTTCTTGTTATTGTTCCAGGAGATAGGGAATTGAATATGGCAAAATTAATTTCGTATTTACAAGTCCCAGAACATGAAATAGAAATGATGGATGATGAAACAATAAAAAAAATCACTGGAGCAGAACCTGGTTTTACTGGTCCAAAAGATTTAAAAGAAGATGTGAGAGTTATTGTTGATAAGTCAATTACAAGATATAAAAATATGGTAATTGGAGCAAATAAAACTGACCACCATTATATAAATGCAAATTATAAGAGAGATTTTAATGGGGAAGTTTGCGAAGATTTATTGACAGCAAAAGAAGGAGATCTTTCACAAGATGGAAAAGAAAAACTTCAACTTGCTCGAGGAATTGAAGTAGGAAATATCTTCCAATTAGGAACAAAATATTCTGAAAGCCTTGAGGCTTATTTCTTGGATGAAAATGGAAAACAAAAACCATTTATAATGGGCTCTTATGGAATAGGAATTACAAGATCAATTTCTGCAATTATTGAGCAACATTACGATGAAAATGGAATAATTTGGCCAACAAAAGTTGCTCCATTTGAAGCTTGGATAACTCTTGTAAACAAAAACAATGAAGAGCAAAAAGAAATAGCAGAAAAAATCTACAATAAATTATTAGATGCAGGCATTGAAGTAATGCTTGATGATAGGAAAGAAAGAGCTGGAGTTAAATTTAATGACAGAGACTTGGTTGGAGTTCCTTATAGGATTACTGTAGGAAAAGATGCAAAAGATGATATGGTAGAATTTTCAAAAAGATCTGATATGGAAAATTTAAAGATGCCAACAGATGAAGCTATCGAAAAAATTATATCTTCAATAAAAGACGATTTATGCAAATAGTTGATTATAAAATTTCAAAAGAATTTTTAAAAAAGATATTAGTTGATAATAAAAAAATAATAGCCCTATTTCATGCAAATTGGTCAAGCTCTTCGAATTTAATGAAAAAAAACTTTTTAAAAGAAGAAGAAGACTCATATAAAAATATAAAAAAAATGATTATAGACATCGATAAAAATAGGGAATTAATCAAAAAATTGGGTATTAATCAAATACCATCTTTAGTTTCTATTACTAAAGATAGTCTAAACGAAAATGATTTTATAATAAATTCATTAAGGAGTATTTAAGGAGCAAATATGTTAGTTAATGCAAAAGAAATGTTAGATAAGGCTTATGAAAATGGTTATGGAATTGGACAATTCAATATAAATAACCTTGAATGGACTAAGGCAATACTTGAAGCTTGTGAGGAAAAAAAATCAGCAGTTATTTTGGGAGTATCAGAAGGTGCTGCAAAATATATGGGTGGATTTAATGTAGTTAGTAAAATGGTTGAAGGACTTGATAAAGATTTAAATATCACAGTACCAGTTGCCCTTCACTTAGACCATGGTTCATACGAAGGAGCTAAAAAAGCACTAGATGCAGGATTTACATCAATAATGTTTGATGGTTCAAGCCTACCAATAGATGAAAATATAGAAAAAACAAAAGAAATTGTTGAGTTATGTCATTCTAAAAATGTTTCTGTAGAAGCGGAAGTTGGTGGAATCGGTGGAGAAGAAGATGGAGTTGTTTCTGCAGGAGAATTAGCAGATCCTGAAGAATGTAAAAAAGTTGCATCACTTGGCATTGATTTCTTAGCAGCAGGAATTGGAAATATTCACGGAGTTTATCCAGAAGATTGGCAAGGACTTAATTTTAAAAGACTTGAAGAAATCAAAGAAGCAGCTGGAAAAATTCCTCTAGTTTTACACGGAGGTACAGGAATTCCAGAAGAACAAGTTAAAAAAGCTATCGAAAGAGGAGTTTCAAAAATAAATATTAATACTGAATGCCAAATAGTATTTACAGAAGCTACAAGAAAATATTTTGAAGAAGGTAAAGATAAAGTTGGCAAGGGATTTGACCCAAGAAAAGTATTAAAACCAGGTTTTGAAGCAATCAAAGATAAGGTTAGAGAAAAAATAGAATTTTTCGAATGTGAAAATTCAGCAGAAAAATAAAAATAAAATCGGAGCCTTTTGGCTCCGTATATTTTTATTTGTAAAGGAATAATATGGATATAAATATAAATGATTTAGATAAGCTAAAGTTAGATGAATTAAGAGAAATTGGAAAAAATCTTTCGATTAAATCTCTTTCATCTTACAGAAAAAATGAGCTTGTAGAAATAATTAAAGAGGCATATAGCAATAGTAAAAATTTCGAAAATAATGAAAGTTCTAGCAATGATTTAGATGATTCAAATGAAAATTTTGATCTTGGAGAAAAATTTAATTGCGAAGGACTCTTAGATCTTCACGAAGATGGTTTTGGATTTTTAAGAACTGAGCTTTATGAATCTAGCAATGATGATATATATGTTTCTCCTAAACAAGTTAAAATGTTTAGATTAAAAACAGGTGATTTTATTAAAGGAATTGCCAGAGTAAAAAAAGATAAAGATAAATTTTCTCCCTTAATTTTCGTATCAGATGTAAATGGCTTAAAGGCAGCAGATGCTTTTAATAGGTCAAATTTTGAATCACTCACACCAATTTACCCAAATCAAAAATTAAAACTTGAAACAAGCAAAGATAAAATTTCTCAAAGAATAATAGATATTATTGCGCCTATAGGAAGAGGACAAAGAGGTCTTATTGTATCTCAACCAAAAGCTGGTAAGACTACTTTGATTAAGGATATTGAATATGCTCTTGAAAAAAACTTTGATGATTTAAAGATTTTGGTTTTATTGATTGATGAAAGACCAGAAGAAGTTACAGATTTTAAAAGATTTGTAAATCAATACAGAGATAAGGATAATGAGCTTACAAGAACAGAAGTTGCAGCATCAACTTTTGATAAGGCTCCTCAAAATCATATTTATATGCAAGAGATGGTTCTTGAAAGAGCAAAAAGACTTGTAGAAGATAATAAAGACGTTGTAATTTTATTAGATTCAATTACAAGGCTTGCAAGGGCTTATAATATTATGACACCACAATCAGGAAGAACTCTTTCTGGTGGACTTGATCCTTTGGCTTTAATTGGTCCAAAGAAATTTTTTGGAGCTGCAAGAAATATAGAAAATGGTGGATCTCTTACAATTATTGCAACAGCTCTTGTCGATACAGGATCAAGAATGGATGATATGGTGTATGAAGAATTTAAGGGAACTGGTAATATGGAATTGCATCTTGATAGAAAACTTGCGCAAAGAAGAATTTTCCCAGCCATTGATATAGAAAAATCATCAACAAGAAAAGATAATTTATTATTGAGTAACAAAGAGCTTGAGGCGGTTTATAAACTTAGAAATTCTGATATGAAAGATAAGATGGATTTCACAAATGAATTAATTAATTTAATGGCAAAATGCAAATCAAATGATGAATTTGTAGAACTTATAAATAAAACTTACAAAAATTAGCCATAAATTTATTATATAAGTTATAATGAAGATGTAATAAATTGAGTTAGGAATTTTTATGAAAGTTAAAGCAAAAACTATAATAAATATTACAAGTATTCTTATAATTTTAATTTCTATTTACTTAGGCTACAAGGGTTATAAGTTAGGAATATTTACATCAGTTGCAAGTCTTCAAAAATTTTTGCAACAATATGGGATTTGGGCTCCACTAATTTTTATGATTTTACAAATAATCCAAATCATAATTCCAGTTATACCAGGTGGAATTACTACAGCTTTTGGAGTTGTTATGTTTGGACCTTTGTGGGGCTTTGTTTACAATTATATTTCCATTTGCCTTGGTTCTATTATAGTATTTTTAATTTCTAGATTTTTTGGAAAAGAAGTTGTGCTTGCAATTTTTGGCGAAGAAAATTTTAAAAAATATGATAAGTGGTTAAATCACGAAAAATATGATAAATTTTTTGCTTGGGCTATTTTACTTCCAGTAGCTCCTGATGATTTTTTGTGTTATTTTTCAGGACTTACTGATATGAAATTGATAACTTTTGTAAAAATAATTATTTTTTGTAAGCCTCCTTCAATATTTATTTATTCGATGGGACTTGTTTTAGGAATTAAAACAATATTTAAAAGTTTTGCTTGAAAGATAAATATTCCTATGGTATAATCATTATTGCTTATTGAAAGAGACAAGAAGAGGTGTTTATATGAAAAAAGAACTACATCCAGAATACCACCAAGCAAAAGTTACTTGCACATCATGTGGTAATGAATTCACTGTTGGTTCAACAGAAGAAGAAATCAAAGTTGAAGTATGTTCACAATGCCATCCATTTTATACAGGAAAACAAAGATTTTCTGACCGTGGTGGTAATGTAGAAAAATTCAATAAAAAATATGGAAGAAATAAATAAGGTTAGGTTTCTAACCTTATTTTTTATATGTATTTATGAAAATTAAAGATATTTTAGAAAAAAACAATAATGATTTGATTATTGCTCTTACATATTTATTAAATACAAACAAAAATTTATTGTTTCTTAATAAAGAAGAAGCTTTAGATGAAAAAATAGAAAATGAATTAAAAATAATTAATGATAAAATAAATGAAGGTTATCCACTCCAATATGCAATTGGCAAGTGGAATTTTTATGGTTTAGATTTATTAGTAGATAAAAGAGCTTTAATACCAAGGTATGAAACAGAAATTTTGGTAGATCTTATAATTAATGATAATTCAAATAATAAAAAAATTCTTGATATAGGCACAGGAAGCGGAGCGATTTCTCTTGCTCTTTCAAAAAATCTAAAAGATTCTAAAATTATTGGAGTAGATATATCAAAAAATGCCATAGACCTTGCAAATGAAAATAAGATTAAGTTAAATATTAATAACGTAGAATTTAAAGAAAGTGATATTTTTTCAAATATTGAAGAAAAATTCGATATAATAGTCTCAAATCCACCTTATATAAATAAGGAAGATTTTGAAAAACTTGATAATAAATTATATTATGAACCCCAAAATGCTCTTTATGGTGGAGAAGATGGTTTATATTTTTATAAGAAAATAATAAAAAATGCAAAAAACTTTCTAAATAAAAATGGTAAAATATATCTAGAGATAGGTTATGATCAAAAAGATTATATAAGTAATTTATTAGAAGAATATGGATATAAACAAATAAAATCCTACAAGGATTTTAATGATTTTGATAGGATAATTAAAGCTTGTATCTAAGGAGGATATATGTTAGAAAATCTAGAACATATGAGAGAAAATTTCAAAGAATTAGAAAAAAAACTTGCTGATCCTGAAGTTTTATCTGATACTGAAAGGTTTAAAAAAGTTTCAAGAGAATATAATCAATTAAAACCAATTGTTGAAAAATACAATCAAATAAGATCTGCAGAAGATATGATTAATGAAAATACTGAGCTTTTAAAAGAAGCTGATGATAAGGAAATGATTGATCTTTTGAAATCTGAAATTGATGAAAATAAAAAAAATCTTGAAAAATATAATGAAGATTTAAAAGTTTTACTTATACCAACTGACCCTAACGATCACAAGGATGTAATTGTAGAAATTAGAGCAGGAGCTGGTGGAGAAGAAGCTGGACTTTTTGCTGGAAATCTTTACAGAATGTATCATATGTATGCCGATAAACAAAAATATAAAACAGAAGATATTGATGTATCAAGTCAAGGAATCGGCGGAATGAAAGAAGCAACTTTTATCGTAAGAGGAGAAGGTGCTTATTCAAAATTAAAATATGAATCTGGAGTTCACAGAGTACAAAGAGTTCCAGAAACAGAATCAGGTGGAAGAATCCACACTTCAACAGCGACAGTTGCTGTTTTGCCAGAAGCTGATGAGGTTGATATAAAAATCGATCCAAATGATATAAGAACAGATGTTTATAGGTCAAGTGGAAACGGTGGACAAAGTGTAAATACAACAGATTCTGCTGTAAGACTAACCCACATTCCAACAGGACTTGTAGTAACTTGCCAAGATGAAAAATCTCAAATTAAAAATAAAGATAAGGCAATGAGAGTTTTAAGAGCAAGACTATATGAAATAGAAGAGCAAAAAAGGCAAAAAGAAATTTCAGATAACAGAAAATCTCAAGTAGGAACAGGAGATAGGTCTGAAAGAATTAGAACTTACAATTACCCACAAGGAAGAATAACAGATCACAGGATAAACAAAACTATTTATCAATTAGATGATTTTTTAGATGGAAATATTGAAGAGATGATAGAATCTTTGATAACAGAAGACCAAACTAGAAAATTAAAGACAATGGGAGAAGACTAATTGTTTGAAATTCTTGCAAAAAGATTTGTAAAAGATTATAAATCAACTGAAAAACAAAGTGTAAGATTAAAATTAATTTCTTTATCTGGTTTAGTTGGAATATTAATTAATATATTTTTGTTTTTAATAAAAATAAGTATAGGAATAATTGCATCTTCTTCAGCAGTAATGGGAGATGCTTTCAATAATATGAGCGATGCCCTTACGAGTTTAATTACTTTGGTTGGGGCAAAAGCAAGTAGCAAACCTGCAGATACAAACCATCCTTACGGACATGGTAGGAGTGAATACATAGCAAGTTTTTTGGTTTCAATTCTTATTATGTTTGTAGGATTTTTGCTATTTACAAGTTCTGTAGAAAGCTTTTATGAAGGAAATTTACCAAAACTTTCTAAGCTTAGCATAATAATCCTTGTTATTTCTTTAGGATTTAAATTTTACATTTATTTTTTAAATAAAAACTTAGACAAAAAACTAGATTCTAAATTAAATTACGCAGTAATGATAGATGCAAGAAATGACATATTGTCAACAATTTCTATTATTTTTGCTGTAATTATACAAAAATATATAAGTTTTAACCTCGATGCACTTTTGGGTATAATTTTATCCATTATTGTTTTTAAACCAGGTTTAGATTTGTTTATAGATACAATAGATAAGTTATTGGGAAAAGGAATCAGTAAAGACCTTCATAAAAAAATTGAAGAAATAATTCTTTCTGGTGACTTTGTCCATGGCTATCACGATTTAAAAATTCATGAATATGGCAGAGGAAAGCTTGTAGGAAGTTGCGATGTAGAAGTTCCATCAAATATAAGTGTAGGAATAATGCATCAAGCAGTTACAAATATTGAACTTAGACTTTTAAATGAGTTAAATATTTCTATAACCATACACATGGATCCAACTTATTGCTTAATAGAAAATGAAGAAAACAAAAAAATAATTGAGAAATTAAGAAAGTCAGTAAAAAATGCAAACAGAGATATTGAAAATAGATAGAGAAAATATAGATGAAAATATCCTAAACCATGCAGCTGAAATAATCAAAAAAGGAGAATTAGTTGCTTTTCCCACAGAAACAGTATATGGTTTGGGAGCAGATGGATTAAATCCAAAAGCAGCTAAAAAAATTTTTAAGGCAAAAAATAGACCAGAAGATAATCCATTGATTCTTCATATAGATGAAGATTATAAGCTTGATGAATTGGTTGAAAAGGTTGATGATAGGACAAAATTTTTAATTAAAAATTTGTGGCCAGGTCCTCTTACTGTAATCCTTAAAAAAAGCTCAATAATTCCTGATATAATTACAGGTGGAGGAGATACAGTTGCTGTTAGAAGACCAAAAGATAAACTTGCAAGAGAGTTTATAAAATATTGTAATACACCTATTGCAGCACCTTCAGCAAATATTTCTGGCAGACCTTCCCCAACAAATGCAAAAGATGTTTATTATGACATGAACGGAAGAATTCCTCTGATAATTGATGGAGGAAGTTCAGATATTGGAATTGAATCAACTGTAATTGATATGAGTTTGGAAAATCCTTGTATATTAAGACCAGGATATTACACTTATGAATACATAAAAAAATTTATTCCAAATGTATGTTTGGATGATTCATTGGTTGACGATTCAAAAGTTCCAAGATCTCCTGGTCAAAAATACAAACATTATGCGCCAAAAGCAGAAATGAAAGTTTTTGTTGGAGATAAAAGTGTAGAAAAAATAAAAGATTTAGCGTTAAAATATAAAAATGAAGGAAAAAAAGTAGGGATTTTAGTTTTTGATAAGGATACTGAAAAATTTTCATCATTTACTACACTTTCTTTAGGAAATAAAGATAATTTAATAGAAATGAGCCATGTTCTTTTTGAAGCTTTAAGAGATTTGGATAGAAAAAATGTAGATATAATTCTTGCTGAGGGAGTTAAAGACATTGGGCTTGGAAAGAGTATAATGAATAGGATGAAAAAATCCGCATCTGGAAATATTTTTAATTTGTAAAGGAGAAATAATGGGCAAAGTAACAATTTTGGATCACCCAGTGATCAAACATAAAATTTCAATTTTAAGAGATAAGAATACAGGTTCTAATGAATTTAGATCAATTATAAAAGAGATAACAATTCTTTTAGCTTATGAAGCAAGTAAGGATTTTACTTTAGAAGAATATGATATAGAAACACCAATTTGTAAAACAACAGGTTATAGACTTTCTGGAAAAAAACTTGGAATTATTCCAATCCTTAGAGCAGGTCTTGGTATGGTTGATGGATTAATTGAAGTTTTCCCAGCAGCAAGAGTTGGTCATATAGGAATGTATAGGGATGAAAAAACAATGAAACCTATAGAATATTATTTGAAAATTCCTAAAGACTCTAACAAAAGAGATATGCTAGTAATTGATCCTATGCTTGCAACTGGTGGTTCAGCTTGTGATGCCATCCAAAGATTAAAAGAAAAAGGATGCACTTCTTTAAAATTATTAAATATAATTGCAGCACCTGAAGGAATTAAAAAAGTTCAAGAAGAACATCCAGATGTAGATATTTATATTGCTCAATTGGATGAAAAATTAAATGATGATTGTTATATAGTACCAGGACTTGGAGATGCTGGAGATAGGTTGTTTGGTACTAAATAAGGGGATACTATGAGTAAAGAAGAAATATTAGTAGTAAGAAAAAATGGACCATTAAAGGGAGAAGTTTATATTTCTGGAGCAAAAAATTCTGCTCTTCCAATTCTTGCTGCAAGTCTTTTGGCAAGCGAAGAAGTTATTTTAGATGAAGTGCCAAAATTAAAAGATATAGAAGTTATGGTGGAAATACTAAGAAGTTTAAATGCTAAGGTTGAATATATTACAGATACAAGTCTTAGAATTGATTCTTCAAATGTAGATAAATTTGAAACACCATTTGAATTGATGGATAAAATGAGAGCATCTTTTATAGTTATGGGTCCATTGCTTGCAAAATTTGGACACGCAGTAACAAAAGCTCCTGGTGGATGTAATATTGGAAAAAGACCAATTGATTTGCATTTGAAAGGTTTTGAAGCTTTAGGTGCTCAAACTACAATGAATCACGAAGAAATATCATCAAAAACAAAAAATGGTTTAACAGGAAATGTAATTTATCTGGATTTTCCTTCAGTAGGTGCAACAGAAAATATTATGATGGCAGCTACCATGGCAGAAGGAGAAACTGTAATTGAAAATGCAGCAAAAGAACCAGAAATTGTAGATCTTGCATCGTTTTTATCAAAAATGGGAGCAAATATAATTGGAGCAGGTACATCAAATATAATTATTAAGGGTGTAGAAAAATTAAAAGGAACAAGACATACAATTGTTCCAGATAGAATAGAAGCCGCAACTTATATGTTAGCTGCTGCAATTACTGGCGGAGATATTTTAATTAAAAATGTTTTGGGCTCTCACATAAGACCAGTTATAGCAAAATTAATCGAAATTGGTGCTAAGGTAGAAGAAATTGAAGATGATGATATGATTAGAGTAAAAGCTTGTAAAAAATTAAAAGCTACAAGTATTAAAACTTTACCATATCCTGGATTTCCTACAGATGTTCAATCTCAATTTATGGCATTAATGACAGTATGCAATGGCGAATCTTCAGTTGTAGAAACTGTTTTTGAAAACAGATTTATGCACGTTGATGAGCTTAAAAAAATGGGATCTGCAATAATTACTGAAGGAAATAGGGCAGTAATTGTTGGAGTTGATAAACTTCATGGAGCAGAAGTAAAAGCTACAGATCTAAGAGCAGGAGCTGCTCTTATCCTTGCTGGACTTGTAGCTGATGGAGAGACAAAAATATCTGATATTTATCATATTGATAGAGGATATAGTGATTTGATTGAAAAGTTTACAAAACTTGGTGCTCTTATTGAAAGAAAACAGGTAAATTAATAATGAAATTTGAAGGCATAATTAAAAGTATAATTTATAGAAATGAAGAAAATGGATACACGGTTTTATCCTTAGAAACTTCTGACTCGCCTATAACTTGTACTGGAATTATGCCTTTTTTTAATGAAAATGATCAAGTTGTTGTTGAAGGCGAATTAATTTATCATGACAAATATGGAGAGCAAATAAATGTTGAAAGTGCTAAGATAAAAAAACCTTCAGGCAAGAAAGCAATTATTTCTTATCTTTCTAGTGGAAATATTGAGTCAATTGGCAAAAAAACTGCTGAATTAATTTATGAAAAATTTAAAGATGATTCTATTGATGTTGTTTTTAATGAAACTGAAAAACTTTTATCTATTCAAGGAATTGGCAAGAAAAAACTTGAAAAAATAAAAGAATCTACTATTGATGCTAGAGATAGTAGGGAGGCTTTGTTATATCTTCAAGGTTTAAATATTTCTTTTAACTTATCAAATAAAATTTACAAAGCTTATGGAGATAATACGATTTCTATTGTGAAGACAAATCCTTATAAATTATCTGAAGATATTTCAGGAATTGGTTTTGTAATGGCTGATAATATTGCTATGAATATGCAAATGAAAAATGATTCTAAATTTAGAATTTCAGCGGCCATTTCTTATATTTTAAAAAATGATGCAGAAATGAGTGGGTCTTGTGCTTTAAAAAAAGAAGATTTATTGAATAAAACTTTTGATTTGATTAAGGTTGATAAAAATAAAATAAATGAACAGATAAATGAAGATCTTTTAAAATCAAAAATTCAAATTATAAAAATTGGAGAAGATGAATTTGTATATGATAAAGATATTTATAAGGCAGAAAAATCATGTGCAATAAATCTTTCTAGGCTTCAAAATGAAAAATATATTTTTGATGTAAAAATAAATGAAGACTTTGATGCTTTTTCAAAAGAACAAGAAATTGCTATAAAAGAAGCTTTTAATAATATGCTTTTAGTAATTACTGGAGGTCCTGGAACTGGAAAAACTACAATAATAAAGGCTATTTGTAATATTTTAAATGAAAATAATTTGAAATTTAATCTTGCAGCACCTACAGGACGAGCTGCAAAAAGAATGCAAGAGTCTACAGAAAATGTAGCTTTTACAATTCATAGGCTAATAGGAATAAAACCAGAAAGCCCGATTCCAGAATTTAATGAGGAAAATACTCTTGATTGCGATTATGTAATCCTTGATGAGGCAAGTATGATTGATATTAAATTAATGGATAAATTATTGAAAGCTCTTTCATCAAAAACCGCTTTAATTTTGGTTGGAGATCACAATCAACTTCCAAGTGTTGGAGCAGGAAATGTTTTGAAAGATATTTTGGATACGGATATAAAAGCAGTAAAACTTAAAAAAATATTTAGGCAGGCCAAAGAGAGCAATATTGTTGTAAATGCTCACAGAATAAATGATGGTCTATATCCAATTTTAAATCAAAAAAATAAGGATTTTTTCTTTATTAATTCAAATTCAAAAAATTTTCAAAACGATTTGTTGGATTTGGTAAAAAATAGACTTCCTAACTACTATAAGCTTGATCCTATTAACGACATTCAAATACTTGCGCCTAGCAAAAAATCTTTGTGGGGAATTGTTAATATAAATGATCTTTGCCAAAAAGAATTAAATAAAAATCCTAATTTAATTAAAATTAACAATAGAATTTTCAAATTAGGTGATAAGGTTATGCAAGTTAGAAATAATTATGAACTTGAAAGCTTAAATCCGGATGATTTTGATGATGGCGTTTATAATGGAGATATTGGTAGAATTATTGATATTGATAAAAATATGGAAAGTTTAAAAGTAGAGTTTTATGATGGAAATATTGTTTCTTATAAAAAAGAAGATGTTAAAGATTTGGACTTATCTTATGCAATTACAATTCACAAATCTCAAGGTTCTGAATTTGATTGCATATTAATTCCAATGATGCCAGCATCTTTTATGCTTTTAAACAGAAATTTATTGTATACTGCCATAACAAGAGCAAAAAAATTAGTGATTTTACTTGGAGAAAAGAAAATTTTAAAACAAATGGTTAGAAATAATAACGAATCAAAAAGACTTACAAATTTAAGTTTTTGGATAAAAGAATTATCAGAGACGTTAAAATGATTGGAGATTTTTTGTTTTTGGATGATAATTTGTGTCTTTTTTGCAAAGATGAAGAAAAAGAAAAATTTTCTTTGTGCAAAACTTGTCTTTCAAAGCTTGATTATGTTGACAATGAATTTGAAATTTTAAATTATAAGGCTAGAGTTTTGTATTTTTATAATCCTTTTATGGCACATTTGATTGGAGATTTTAAGTTTAATAGAAATACTTCCCTTTATAAAATTTTTGGTCAAATGATATATGATTATATTAAGGAAAAATCTATGGATGATTTTGATTATATTCTTACGACGCCTTCATCAAAATCTGTTTTAATTAATAGGGGATTTGACCACATAAAACTTATTTGTGATTATTTTATAGATGAAACTTATATGAAATATTTAGAAAATTTAAAAAAAATAAAAAACACAAAGGCTCAACATAAACTGTCAAGAGAAGAAAGGGCAAAAAATTTAAAAAATTCTTTTGAATTTGACGGAGATTTGACTGGGAAAAAAGTTTTGATTTTTGATGATATTATTACAAGTTCCAATACTATGAAAGAAATTATAAGAACAATTGAAAAGGCAAATCCAAAAAATATAGAAATTCTTGCCCTTGCATCAAGTCATAAGGTAAAAAAATAAGGTGCGGGGGCACCTTATTTTTATGCATTTTCTTTTTCACTTTCTTTTAAAAATTCGTGTATTTTTACGGCAAGCGCCATTTCTATTCTTTTTTTGAAAACTTTACATCCGTAATCGTAAATTTTATTTATATCGCCACCTGCATTATAATTATTTGCTGCACAGCCTCCTGAACAATACATTTGTGCCCAGCAGTCTTTGCATTTTTCTTGGCTATATAAATTATTTTTTTTGAAATTCTTAATTATTTCTGGTTTTTTAATTCCTTCAAAAACATTTCCTATTTTGAAATCATCATTTCCAACAAATTGATGGCATGGATATAAATCTCCTGTTGGGGTTACTGCCATATATTCTGATCCTGAGCCGCAACCTGAAATTCTTTTGTAAACGCAAGGCCCATTGTTTAAATCAATCATATAATGGTAAAAAATAAATTTGTCGTCTTTGTCGATTGCTTCTATTAACATATCTGCAAGTTTTTCATATTCTTCAAAAATTCTTGGAAGATGCTCTTCTTTTAGGGCGTAATCCTCTTCATTATTTCCAACAACTGGCTCAAGTGATGTTCTTTTAAAGCCTAAATCTAAATATGTTTTTATATCTTCTGTAAAATCTAAATTGTTCGCTGTAAAAGTTCCTCTCATATAATATTCTTTGTCGCCACGATTTTTTACTAATTTTTGAAATTTTGGAACAATTTTATCAAATGAGCCTTTTCCATCATGAGTTTTCCTAAATTCATCATGTTTTTCTTTTCTTCCATCAAGAGAAAGAACGACATTTTTCATATTTTTATTTAGATATTCGATTTTTTCATCATCTAAAAGCATACCATTTGTGGTTAAAGTGAAATTAAAATGTTTATTAAATTCTTTTTCCTTGCTTCTTGCATAATTGACGGTATTTTTTACCAAATCCCAATTTAAAAGTGGTTCTCCACCAAAAAAATCAATATCCAAATTAAAATGAGATCCTGAATTTTCCAAAAGAAAATCAATTGATCTTTTTGCAACTTCATCTGTCATAATTGCTTCAGGACCATGGTATCGTCCTTCTTTTGCAAAACAATACTCACAAGAAAGATTACAAGTATGACTTACATTTAAGCACATTGCCTTTAGATAAGTTTTTCTTTTATCTAAATCAATGGTTAAATCCTTAAAATCATCATCTGAAAATAAAACTTTTTCGCTAACTAAACTTTTTACTTCTTCATAAGCTTCGTCAAATTGATCTTGATTTATATTATGTAAATTTTTAATTTCTTTTTCTATGTAAGATTTTTCTTTATTTTTATTTAATAGGCTTATAATATCGTAAGAAATTTCATCAACTAGATGAACTGATCCGGAATAAACATCCAAAACAATATTATAACCCTTTGCTTTATATTGGTGTATCATTTTTTCTCCTTAATTTATAGTAAAATACTTGGGATTTAATCCAATAAAAAAATAAGGGGCTTGCCCTTATTTATTTTTTGTGTTAACACATTCTTGGTTAGCAACTCCACAAGAAGTTTTGCAAGCTGATTGGCAAGATGTTTGACATTCGCCACAGCCACCATCTTTTTTGCTTTTGTGAAGATTTCTTGTATTTAAAGTAATAATTCTTTTCATATATGTATCTCCTTTTTCCTATAGATTCATAATAACAAAATGGATAATTTTTGTCAATTGATAATAGGAATGTGAGAATTTTCCAAGGATAAATCAATTCCCATATTTTGAAGATATTTAATTTGGTCAATAATTTTTTTATTAATAATTTCTCCAGGAATAAGAAGGGGGATTCCTGGTGGATAGGCATAAATATATGATGCAGAAATTTTTCCTTGAGATTTATCTAAATCAATCAAAGAAATATATTTGCAAAAAGCTTCTTTAATTGAAAGTTTTTTTTCACATTCAATAAATTCAAATGAAAAATTTGATTTTTTATATTTTAAATTCTTGTCAATTTTAACTAGGGCATTTTTTAGTCTCAAAAATCCATCTTTCCTATCAAAAATACTTGCAATCAAAATCACATAAGTTGGGCTTGCCATTTCAATTTCAATTTTTTCTTTATATAATAAATCAGAAAGCTCATTTCCGTTAATATTTGTATTTTTGCAAGAAATAATAATTTTTGAAATATCTTTAGAAGAATAATTGATAAATTTTAAATTTTTCAAATCAGTTTTATACAAATTAGCTAAATTTTCCAATAAGTTATCCCACAGACCATAAAAATTTGAAAAATTAGAAATCATATCATCAATTGAGCCACTTACTAAATAAGATGGGGAAGATGTTTGAAATATTGCCATATTTCGTCTTAAATTTTTAATATCAATATTTTTATTTTTTACAATAATGCCACTAGCTGGAGTTAAAGCTGATAAATTTTTGTGAAAAGATGTAATAGCTAGGTCGTAGGAAAAATTATTTTCATAATCGGATAAGATTGTATGAGAACCATGCGCCATATCAACAAGCAATAAAATATTTTTATCCTTTATTATTTCTTTAATCTTTTTTAAATCAACCATAAAACCCTCATAAGAAGGAGAAGTAAGAAAAATCAAAGAATAAGAATTTTTTTCGATTTTTTCATTCAAATCCTCATAATCAATGTCATAAGCCATATCATTTTCATCAATTTTTACCTTTAAAAAATCTGCATTTAAATCAAAAAGCTCAATTGCATTAAAAACAGATTTGTGAGAATTTCTTTGGACTAGAATATTTTTATTTTTTTGGGTTAAAGCTCTTAATGATGCAAGAATTCCACAGGTTGAACCGTTAGTTGAAATTATAAAATCATTAGCTTTATAGATATGAGCAAGTTCATTTTCCATTTTTTTGAAGAGCCCTTGGGGATTATTCAAATTATCAAAATTTCTAATTTCCGTTATATCTCTATCGTAAGAAATTTTTTTATTTAACAAATTTTTATTTCTTTTGTGTCCAGGCATAGCAAATGGATAATAATCTTCTTTTAAATAATCATCTAATTTTTCATTTAACATTTTTAATCCTTTCTTTTATCCAATATTATACTTAAAAAAATTTAAAAATAAATTTTTGAAATTAGACATTTTATTTACATAATCTGTGATATAATGTATAATTGTATTGGTAAATTTACATTAATTTAACATAAAATATATAAAAAATTCACAATTAGAAAAGAGAGGATTAAATGAATAAAAATAAAAAATTAAAAATTACTTCGTTTGTAATTTCTTTGATTGTAATGCTTTTTATTCAAAGCTTTATTGAAGATTTTTCTTTTAAAGTTTATACAAACGAAAAAATTGAAATTAGTCAATTGGAACCTAGCAGCCAATATTCGAATAATTTTAAAATTAATTCGATTTATCAAGGAGATAAACTTTTAGACTTAAACAAGGTTGATATTAAAGGATGGACAAAGGCAAATACAAAAACGGGCTATCCAATTCAAACAAATGGTTATAGCAAGGATAATAAATTAAGTATTAAACCTAGTCCAAGATTGATGTTTAATAAATTAACAGTAAATTTTGAAACAAGTCCAAAATATTCTACAGCTGTAATGACTTATTTAAAAGACCATACAATGACAATGTATGCTAGCTCATCTGATAACAGGTCATACGTAGATATTAACTACACAGACTTTTTATCAATTCTTACGCAAACATTAATTTTTATCGGCTCAATTGTTCTATTTTCATTCTTTATTTATAACTTAATAAGAAGAATAGAAAAGGCGGAAAATAAGAAAAAAGAAATCTTATACATAGGTAAAGATTATATTTTGAATTTTTTAGTTTTTGGTGTATCTGTTTATGGTTTGAGTAAACTAAGAGATCATGTAAATAATGAAATTTATTTTACTTTCTTCCGTGCACCATTTACTTATAATGATTTGGTAGGATTTATATCAATTGTATTTTTGGCATCTCTTGGAATGAAAAGTATTTACAAGAGAAAATCAAATATAAGAGCACTTGATATAACAAATTGGATTTTATTTATCTTAAATCCATTCATGTCATTTTATATATTGGAATCAGCTTACAATCCAAATTTTGCTTCAATGGAAGTAATTTATATATTAATAAATGCTTTAATTTTATTCTTAATCCAAGTTTTAATATATATTGTAATTAGGAAAAAAAGACTTTCAATGATTTTTATTTTAGTTTTATCAATTGCTTTTGGTATTGCTAATGATGCCTTGTATATTTTGAGAGATTCTCCTCTTATACCAGCATTTTTGGGATCACTTGGAGTTGCAGCTGATGTTGCAAAAGATACAGTTATTCAACTAAATGGACATTCATTAATGGCATTTTCACTTGCAAGCTTGTGGCTTTTAGTAGTTTCTTCTATAAATGAAGGGAAAATTACAATTTCCAAAAAGTCTTATGCAAAACAACTTGTTGGTTATTGTGCGATGTTTGGATTGATTACTGTAGTTAGCGTAAATTATTTTATCAAGCAAAATGGAGTTGGAGTAAACTTGTGGAGACCATCAAGAACTTATTATGTAGAAGGTTCGCCATATAGTTTTTATAGAATTTTTGCAAACCAAATTCTTACAGCGCCAAAAGGCTATGATGAAAAAGAAGTAGAAAATACATTAGAAGAATATTACAACAAAGATATTGGAACAAAAGATAATAAGAAACCAAATATTGTAATGATTCAATCTGAAGCTCTTGCTGATTATTATGGAAAAGGAAATTTAAAATTAAGTGAAAATCCAATTGCTTTCCAAAGATCTTTAGAAGAAAATGCAATTCAAGGAAATGCTTATGTTTCAGTTCTTGGTGGAGGAACAGTAAATTCAGAATACGAAACTTTAACTTCAGTTCCTTTGACATTTTTCCCACTAGGAGCATATCCATTCCAACAATATGTAAAAGAAGGTCACACATCAGTAGCAAGAATTTTGGAAAACCAAGGTTATGAAACATTTATAACTCATCCAAATAAACCAACAAATTATTCAAGACAAGAAGCATGGCCAAATTTAGGATTTAAAAATATTGCATTTTTACCAGATTATGACCAAAACCCAAATAATTTTGAATCAACTAATGGATTTTTAAAAGATTCAGTTGCTTATGACAAAATAAAAGAGCAATTTGAAAATAAATCTGATGACAAACCACTTTTTGCATATCTTGTATCAATGCAAAATCATGGTGGTTATACATCAAATATTCCTGGAGGCATCAAAGTTTTAAATGAAAATAATGGAGATGATCAAGGGGCAAGCCATTATGTAAACTTGCTAAAAAAATCTGATGAGGATTTAAAAAATCTAATCGAATACTTCAAATCTTATAAGGAACCAACAATACTTTGTATATTTGGTGATCATCAACCACAAAACTACGATGTATTTATGAAGTTAATAAACTCAAATGATAACTATACAAATAAGGATGTTTTCCATACGCCTCTTACTATTTGGGCAAATTATGATATTGAAGAGGATAAAGATGTAAATATATCAGTAAATTACTTAATGCCATATTTATTAGAAAAAGCTGGTGGAATTAAATTATCAGCATATCAAAAATATATGTTAGATATGCACAAGGATTATCCAATTATTTCAACTAAACAAATATATAATAATGAAGGTCAAGAAGTAAGCAAAGATGAAGAATTTATAAAGAGAAATAATAAATTAAATTCCTTAATTTATTATGAAATGAAGCAAGATACAAAATCAAATAAATATTTTAATGAAGCTTCAAAATAAAATTTTCCGAAACCAAGTAAATCTTGGTTTCGGTTTTTTCATGTTTAATTAATATGATATAATAGCTACATAAGAATTTAAAAAGGAGAATCAATGCAAAGTCTAATAGATTTTATTAGATCAAGTTTTTCAAATGAAATAGCCCTAATAATTATTAGCATGCTGCCTTTAATAGAGTTAAAAGGTTCAATTCCTGTTGGTCTTGCAATGGGATTTAAACCAGTTAAAGCTTATTTGTATTCAATTATTGGTTCAACTATTCCAGCAATTTTTATACTATTATGGATTATGCCAATTTTTGCATACATGAAAAATAATGCTAAACTTAAAAAAATTGCAGCTTGGGCTTTGAAAAAGGCTGAGAAAAAAGAAGGAAAAATAAAAAAATATGAATATTTAGGTTTATTTTTATTTGTAGCAATTCCTTTGCCGGGAACAGGAGTTTGGATGGGATCTTTGATTGCATCAATTCTTGGCTTAAATAAAAAAAGATCTTTTATTACAATAGCAGTTGGAAATGTAATTGCAGGAGTAATTATTTATACTTTTTCTAGTTTTTTCTTTTAAGGAGTAATATGAATATAAAAAAAAGAATTATAAAAGCAATACTGATTATCTTAATGGGATTAACAGTTTTATTTGCAATTCAACTTGTAAGAGGATTCATAGGATCACAAATAATAAAAGATGAAAATAATTTTACAGGAAGTGATCTTGGAGAAGGTAACAAGATTGAGCAAAAAAATAAAGATGAATTGTTATTTGTTTTTGCAGGTGTAGATGCAACTGGGGAAAAATTTGGTACAAGAACTGATACACTTATGCTTGTTTTGATGAACAAAGAAAACAAAACCATAGATATAATTTCTATTCCTAGAGATACAAGAGTTAATGTAGATGGTAATATGGATAAAATAAATGCTGCCCATTCTTATGGTGGTATGGACGATACAATAAAAACTATAAGAAATTTCTTGTCAATCGATTTAGATTATTATGCAGAAGTTAGCTTTCAGGCAGTAGAAGATGGGGTTAATGCACTTGGTGGAGTGGATATAAATGTTCCAGACCAAATTGCAACAGCTCAAAATATTGAACCTGGTCTTCATCATTTTAATGGAAAACAAGCTCTTGATTATTGTAGATTTAGAAAAGGCTATGCAAATGCAGATTTGGGAAGAATTTCTTGCCAACAAGATTTTGTTGTACAATTTATAAAAAATATGACAAAGCCAAAAAATATAATAAAAATTCCTGGTGTAATTTCAAAAGTAAGTTCAAACATGGATTCAAATATAAGTTTGTCAACTATTTTATCTTTTGCTTGGGCATTTAGAAATATTGATGATGCTCAAATAAATACACAAACAATTCCAGGATACCCAGATATGATTGATGGAATATCTTATTATATACCAGATAATGAAAAAACAATAGATATAAGAAATAAAATATTATATAATTATTTATTAGAAGAATAAAGGAGAAAATATGGACATTAAATCAACAATAAGAGTAATTGAAGATTACCCAAAAGAAGGAATATCATTTAAAGATATAACAACTCTTCTAAAAAACAAAGAGGCTTACAAAGAAACAATTGACCTTATGGCAGAAAAATTAAAAGATTTAGATTTTGATTATATTATTGGAATAGAATCTAGAGGATTTATTTTTGGAGCAGCACTTGCTGACAGATTGAATGTAGGATTTATTCCAGTTAGAAAACCTGGAAAATTGCCAGGAGAAATAAAATCTTTGTCTTATGATTTGGAATACGGACAAAGCACAATAGAAATTCACGAAGACTCTTTGAATAAAGGGGATAAGGTTGTAATAGTTGATGATTTAATAGCAACAGGTGGCTCTGCAAAAGCCTGTACAAAATTGGTAGAATCACTTGGTGGCGAAATAGTTTGCTTAGAATTTTTGATAGAACTTACAAGCCTTAAAGCAAGAGAAGAATTGAAAGATTATAAAGTGATTTCATTAATTGAATACGATCATTAAAACCAAACCTTCATTAATTTGAAGGTTTTTTATTTTGATAAATTTAAATATATTTATAACTGTTAAATTTTCAATTAATTTTCATAAAGTTTGCCTAAAATTTTAAAGGGTATAGTATGTGTAAGGGAAAATAATTATTAGGAGGAAAAAATGGATCAATATAAGATGGTTGAAAATAAATTAAAGGAATTGGAAATAGATTTCAAAATAGTTGATCATCCGCCTGCATTTACAACTGAAGAAGCTGACAAATATATTGAAGGGCATGATGGTGTTCGTACTAAATCTATGTTTTTGACAGATAGAAAAAAGAAAAATTTTTATTTGGTTATATTGGATGATTATAAAAGATTAGATATGGATCGTTTTAAAGATATAGTTGGAGAAAAAAAAGTAAAAATGGCATCTGAAAATTCTTTGATGGAAAAAATGAAACTTCCAGCAGGAACAGTTTCTCCTTTTGGATTATTAAATAATGAAGACCATGATATTAAATTTTTTATGGATAAAGAAATTGTAGATGAAGAAATAATGACTTTTCATCCAAATATAAACGAAAAAACTTTATTTTTAAAAACAAAAGATTTGTTCAAATACTTGGATAATATAGGATATGAAGTAAATATTATAGAATTGTAATTTTAAGGCATCTGTATTTAGATGCTTTTTTATTTCTTTATTTTAAAAAATTTTGATTTTTTTGTGGAATTTTTGTAATATAAAATAGGTTTTAACAAAGCTAAGTCTTAAAAAAAGGATGAAAATATGAAAAAGAAAGAAAAAAAATTTAAAAAATTAAAATATATTTTGATAATTGTTTTTATAGGTTTTATTATAAGTTTAGGGACAAATAAATTTTTGAAAACTGATTTTGATAATTTGCCAAAACTGGATAGGGAAGTTATACAAGAATACAATAAATTTCAAGAAAGTGATGAAAAATTATGGAAAGATTATAGGCTTGAAGATAAGGATATATTAGTAATCAATAAAAATGTACTAGGAAATTTTTATTTGCTTACTAAGGATAAAAATATAAAGTCAATTTTTGCTAAAAAAATAAAGACCAAAGAAGATAAAATAAATATTTATAGGATTTCTAAATTGTATCCAAAAAGATTTGAGTATTTAATTGGAAATTTTAATACTAAAGATAAAAATTATAAAATTTTGGGAAGGGATAATATTTTTTATGTAAAATATGACAAAGATTCAATAAATAAAAAATTTTCATCATTACATTTTTTGCCTTTTCTAAGCCATGAGGCTTTGCATTATTATATGCAAAAAGATTGGGATAATATCACTTTTAGGGGATATTCTTACAATGATAAGGAATTGGATTTGTTGGATAAGGAGTATAAAATTTTAGGAAAAATTAAAAATGCTCTTGATGAAAATGCTGATGTAAATATTTTAAAAAATTTGGGTAAAGAATATTTGAAGGTAATGGATGAACGATTTGAAAAAACTGATCCTGAAAAAATTCAAGCTGAAATTTTTGAAGAAACAATGGAAGGAGCTGCAAATTATGTATCGATAAAAGCAGCAAAAATTGTTGGATATGATTATGGGATTTTGTATTTTGATAATACTAAAAATGTAAAATTTGATGAAATAGTTCCAACAATAAAAAAAGGACAAATTAATCAAAGTATAATCGGAGAAAAAATAGTTTACGAATCTGGAGCACTTTTGTGCCAATATTTTGATAAAATTGAAGTTGAAAATTGGCAAGAAAAATTAAATAATAAGGGTAAAAAAGATATAAGTTTATATAGCATTATAAAAGAAAATTTAAATTAAGGAGATTTTATGAAAGATGCAAAAAAAATTTCTATACAAGAAACTTATGGCGAAAGATTTCAACATTGTTGGGGTTGTGGACCAAAAAATGATAAGGGATTACATTTAAAATCTTTCCCAAGTGATGATAAAAAAACTGTAAGGGCAAAAATTATTCCAAATGAAATGTATACGGGTGGAGTGCCTCAAAATCTTTTTGGTGGAATGATTGCAATGATTTTTGATTGTCATGGCACAGCTTCAGCAGCTTATTTTGCTCATATCAACAAGGGATTGGAATTTGATGAAAATACATTAATAGGAAGATTTATAACAGCAAGACTTGAAGTTGATTTTAAAAAACCAACTCCTATGAATGAAGAGATTGAAGTAATAGCAAAGCTTGAAGAAATTGGCGAAAGAAAAGCAATTATTAACATGGAATTGTTAGCCAAAGGAGAAATTAGAGCAAAGGCAAAAATGGTTGCAGTTAAAGTAAAAGATAATATGTAAAATAAATCCACCTATATTTTTTGAAAATTATTTAAAAGGTATGGGTGGATATTTTAATGAAAATAATGTTAGCTAGTTGACAATTAAAATTCTCAAAGTATAATTTTTTCGTCAAGGAGGAAATTTTGCAAGAAGGAATTTTAAAAAAAATAAAAGATTTGGATATTTGTATGATTAGAAAAATGTCAGAATTAAAAAACTGTGCAGAACACGACCATTCTAATGTAGCAAATCCAACTCAAGTAAAAATTTTTTCGTATTTGATAGAAAATAAAGAAGGGGATGTTTTTCAAAGAGATTTAGAAGAAGTTCTCAATCTAAGACGAGCTACAATATCGAATATTTTGAAAAAAATGGAAGCAAATAAATATATTGTAAGAGAAACTGATAAAAAGGATTTGAGATCTAAAAAAATTATTCTTACAGATTTGGCTATAAAAAGGTATCAAAAAGGTTTAAATCACTTGAGAGATATTGAAAAGATAGCTACAAAAGATATAGAAAAGAAAGATTTAGAAATATTTAGTAATGTTATTGATAAGATGATTATTAATATTGAAAATTATAATGGAGATATGAATAATGATAAAATTATTTAAAAATTTGAAAAAAATAGACATAATTTATGGTTTAATAGCCATAATTTTTATTGTCTTTCAAGTTTATTTAGATTTGAAAATGCCTGATTATATGTCAAAGATTACGGTGTTGGTTCAATCTGAAGTAAGTGAGCTTGATGAAGTTTTAAAATACGGTGGCTACATGATGGCTTGCGCCTTTGGCTCAATGCTTAGTGCTGTTATTACTGGTTATTTGATTTCTACGGTTTCTGCCAGATTTTCAAAAAATGTTGGAAGAAAATTATTTGATAAGGTTACAAGTTTTTCGAGTGAGGAAATAAATGAATTTTCTACGCCAAGCCTTATTACAAGAAATACAAATGATATAACCCAGGTACAAATGTTTTTGGCTATGGGCTTACAAATGTTAATTAAATCGCCAATAACTGCAATTTGGGCTATAAATAAAATTCTTGATAAAAGCTGGCAATGGTCAGCTGCTACAAGCGTTGCTGTAGTATTTTTATTGGTTGTTGTAGGAATAATAATGGCGATTGTAGTTCCAAAATTTAAATTAGTTCAAAATTTAATTGATAAATTAAATAGGGTTACTAGAGAAAATTTAATTGGAATTAGAGTTATTAGAGCCTTTAATGCTGAAAAATATCAAGAAGAAAAATTTGAAGAAGTAAATGCAGATTTGACAAATTTACAAACTTTTAACCAAAAAATGTTTGCTTTAATGATGCCAATTATGTTTTTTGTAATGAATTTTTTGGCTTTGGCAATTTATTTTATTGGCTCAAGATTAATTGATGGGGCAATGATTGCAGAAAAAATTGAATTATTTGGAAATATGGTTGTATTTTCATCTTATGCTATGCAAGTTATTATGTCATTTTTAATGTTAGCCTTTATTTTTATGATGCTACCAAGAGCAAATGTATCAGCAGATCGTATTAATGAAGTTTTAAATACAAAAATTCAAATAGAAGATGGGAAAAAATCTTATAAAGATAATGGAATTAGAGGTAAGGTAGAATTTCAAAATGTATATTTCTCATATCCTGATGCAGAAGAAGCAGTTTTAGAAAATATTTCTTTTACAGCAAATAGGGGAGAAACTGTTGCCTTTATCGGCTCAACTGGGTCAGGAAAATCTACTTTGATAAATCTTATTCCAAGATTTTACGATGTAAGTGGCGGAAAAATTTTAGTAGATGGGATTGATGTTAGAGATTATCCATTAAAAGATTTATATAATAAATTAGGCTATGTTTCACAAAAAGCATTTTTATTCAATGAAAGCATAGAAAATAATATAAATTTTGGAGAAGGATTAAAGGAAATTAGTGATAAAGATATAGATAAGGCATTAGAAATTGCTCAAGCAAGTGAGTTTGTAAATAAAATGGACGATGGCAAAAAATCTATGATAGCTCAAAGTGGTACAAATATTTCTGGAGGACAAAAACAAAGATTATCTATTGCTAGAGCAATAGCAAAAGATCCTGAAATATTTATCTTCGATGATTCATTCTCAGCGCTTGATTACAAAACAGATGCGATTTTGAGAAATGAATTAAAAAAATCTACAGAAAATTCTACCAAATTAATAGTTGCTCAAAGGATTGGAACTATTATGAATGCAGATGAAATAATAGTTTTAGATCAAGGAAAAATAGTTGGAAAAGGACGCCACAAAGAATTATTAGAAAACTGTGATGTTTATAGGGAAATTGCCTTATCCCAACTAAGTGAGGAGGAATTATATAATGGCTAGACATGGAAATGTAAGAGGGAAAATTGAAAAACCAAAAGATTTAAAGTCATCAATAAAAAGATTAACAAAAGAATTAAAAGAATTTAAATTTTTAATAGGACTTAGCATTGTGCTTGCTATCCTTGGTTCAATTTTAACAATAATTACTCCAAATAAATTATCCGATATGGTTGATGAAATTTCTCTTGGAATTAGACCAAGAGTAGAAAATATTGAACCAATAGCTAAAAATATTCAAAAAGGAATGAAAAATAGAGGTCTTGTCTCAATAACAATAGATGGAGTTGAAATTAGTGTAGAAGATCAAATGGAATTTGCAAAAATAATGCAAAAAAACCAAGGAAAAAATATGGATATGAAAAATTTATCCAAAGAAGATCAGCTAAAAGAGCTAAAAAAATTGGAATCATTCCCAAAATCAATAAAAAAAGTAATTGAACCAAAAATGGATTTGGAAAAAATAAAAAATATTGCGATTGTAGTTGCGCTTTTATATTTTATAAGCTCATTTTTTACCTTTATCCAGTCCATTTCAATGACAGAAGTTGCAAATAGATTTGCAAAAAAACTAAGAAATTCAATTTCTGAAAAAATTAATAGACTGCCATTGACATTTTTTGATAAAAATTCAGTTGGAGATATTTTATCAAGAGTTACAAATGATGTTGATACAATTGCCCAATCAATGAACCAATCGTTGGCAAGTCTTTTCTCATCAATCGTTCAATTTTTAGGAACAATTATAATGATGTTTTACACAAATTGGCAAATGGCAGTAACTGCAATTGTTTCAAGCACATTTGGTTTTATATTTATGTTTTTGATAATTGGTAAAAGTCAAAAATATTTTTCAATGCGACAAAAATCACTTGGAAAATTGAATGGACACATTGAAGAAGTTTATTCCGGTTTAAATATTGTAAAATCATACAATGCCAAAAATTATGTTCTAGATAAATTTGATAAGGCTAATTATGATGTTTATAAAGCAAATCAGATGAGTCAATTTTTGTCAGGATTAATGATGCCTTTAATGATTTTTATTGGAAATTTGGGCTACGTTGCAATTTGTATTGTAGGGGCTGTTTTGACAATAAAGGGGAAAATTACTTTTGGAGTAATTGTTGCTTTTATGTCTTACGTTAGATTATTTACATCTCCACTTTCACAAATCGGACAAGCTATGACATCAATTCAATCAACAGCAGCAAGTAGTGAGAGAGTTTTTGAATTTCTTGATGAAAAAGAAATGGATGATGAAAAAGAAAAAACTGAATATTTAGATCCACAAAAATCTGTAGGAAATATTGAATTTAAAAATGTTGAATTTACTTATGATGGAAATAAAAAACCAACTATTACAAATTTTTCAGCTGATATTAAAAAAGGACAAAAAGTTGCAATAGTTGGACCAACAGGAGCTGGTAAAACAACTATGGTAAATCTTTTAATGAAATTTTACCAAATAAATAAGGGAGATATTATTATTGATGGAAAATCAATAAATGATTTAAAAAGAGAAAACATCCACGATTTATTTACCATGGTTTTGCAAGATACTTGGTTATTTAAAGGAACAATTAGAGAAAATATTTTATTTAATAGAAAAGATATTTCAGAAAAAAGATTAAAAAATGTAATAAAATCTGTAAGCTTAGACCATTTTATAAAAACTTTACCAAAAGGATTGGATTCAAAAATTGATGATGACGATTCAGTATCCCAAGGACAAAGGCAACTTCTTACAATTGCAAGAGCTATGATCGATGACAAACCATTTTTGATTTTAGATGAAGCAACATCAAACGTAGATACAAGAAGTGAAGAATTAGTTCAAGAAGCAATGGATAAATTAGCACAAGGAAGAACATCATTTATAATTGCCCACAGATTATCAACAATCAAAAACGCAGATTTGATTTTGGTAATGGATGAGGGAAATATAATTGAACAAGGAAATCATGAACAATTGATGGAAAAAAATGGATTCTACGCTGATCTTTACAATTCACAATTTAGTCTATAAAAGGAGAAATAAATGAAAAAAATTATTAACACAGCAATGTTTTATATGATTTATGGCTTGATAGCAGGAGTATTTTATAGAGAATATACAAAATTTAAAGGATTTACAGGACTAACAAGTCTTTCAAAAGTACATCCTCACGTTTTAGTTTTGGGAATGTTAGTATTTTTGATAATAGGAGCTTACGCTTACAACAAAGAAGATTTAATAAAAACAAAAAGTTTTTCAAGATTTTATAAAGTTTATAACATTGCTCTAGTAGGAACAACTCTTACAATGTTTGTAAGAGGCCTAACACAAGTTAACGCAAGCCAATTGACAAAAGCAATGAATATGTCAATTTCAGGAATTGCAGGAGTATTTCACGTATTGATGGCAGTAGCATTTTACTTTTTATTTAAATCTTTAAAATCTATTGCAAAATAAAAATTACAAATGAAAATTAAAAGGGACTGTAGGTAAATTATGATTATTAATAATTTTTCTATAGTCCTTTTTTTATGCAAATAGTCAAAAAATAAAATAAATTGAAAGCTTTTAAGAATTTTTAAAATTTTTAAAGCTTACTGAAATTTTTAAGAGAAAAAAATTTATTCTTATTTATATTAAAAATTTAACTTGCCTGTTAAAATAAAAATATTTTTAAGTCATTTATTTGGAGGAGTAAATGATTTAATTATTTTACTTTATCTAGATAATAAAATAAAATAATTAAAATCAAAATTGACAATAAGCTCTTGATATTGTAAAATAATTATACGATAAAATTTAACATATAATTTTATCAAGGCATTATAATAAAATATAATTTACTATGAAAGGAATTAATATGAAAAAAGAAAAATCAATTAGGCTACCTAGTTTTTTTGAAGCGATTTTGCCGATTATAACTATGGTGTCTTTGATGATTTATGTATTTGCTTTTGCAAAAGAAAAAGTTGATGGAAAATTTGAATCTATTTATGATGGGGCACACATGCCTTTAATTTGTGGAATAATTGTTGCTTGTTTGGTTGGAATGATTTGCGGTCATTCTTTTAAAGATATGATTAATGGAATGATTAATAGGATTAGCACAACTCTTGATGCAATTTTAATTTTACTTACTGTTGGGCTTTTGGTTTCTTCTTTTATGATAAGTGGAACAATTCCAGCTCTTATTTATTATGGGCTTGATTTATTAAATCCAAAATTATTTTTGCCAATTGGTTGTATCATAACGGCGATTGTAAGTCTTGCTTGTGGATCTTCTTGGACTGCAACAGCAACAATTGGAATTGCATTTATGACAATAGGAAAGGGAATGGGAATTAATCCAGCGATTAGTGCTGGTATGGTAATTTCTGGTGCTTATATTGGAGATAAATTTTCTCCTTTATCAGATACTACAAATCTTGCAGCTGGTGTTTCAAAAACTGGTTTGTTTGATCACGTTACTGCAATGATTTCTACAACTGGTCCAGTTTTTATAATTTCTTTAATTTTATATACAATTTTGGGACTTAGGGCAAATGTTGTTAATTATGATCCAACAATTGCAGAAGGCATAAAAACTTCTCTTGCAAATAATTTTAATTTAAATCCATTGGTCTTACTTCCGATTGCAATTATAATTTTAGTTTGTGTATTAAGAATTGAAGGCTTGGCTGGTGTAATGATTTCTGTTGTAGTTGGCATTATTTTTTCTTTAATTTTTCAACAGCCAAGATCTCTTGCTAAAATTTTTTCAATTTTACACTATGGTCCAGATATTGAAACAGGAAATGCTTTTGTTGATCAAGCATTGGCAAAGGGAGGAATGGATAATCAAATGTGGACTATAAATTTAATTTTATTAGCCGTGTCTTTTGGAGGGGCTTTAGAAAAATCTGGAGTTGTTGAAAAATTATTTGCTCACTTAAAAGAAAAAATTAATTCAGTTGGTGGACTTGTTTTTACAACAATGGCAACTTCAGTTTTTTGCGATGCAACTATGTGTGATCAATTTTTAGGCATTGGAGTTCCAGCTCCACTTTATGAAGATAAATATGATGATATGGGTCTTTCAAGAAATTTCCTATCAAGAACTTTAGAAGATGCAGGCACTTTGTGGGCAGTTATGTTTCCATGGACAGCTTGTGGAGCTTATCAAATGAAAACTTTGGGAGTAAATCCTCTTTATTATTTCCCATTTGCATTTGTAAATTTAATAAATCCAATATATGCTCTATTAACAGCGTATTTTAAAAGAAATATATTTTGGGCAGATGGATCTTACACAAATGTTTTTGGAAAAACAAAAATGAAAAAGAAGGCTCATGCTCCAAAAGAAGTAGAAGAATATGCAATTAATCAATTAAATAAATTAAGAAAAGAGGGAAAAGCTCCTGAAATTTCATTTTAAAATCCTCCATTTAAATAAGCTTTTCTTTCAAAAAAATAATGCTATACAAAAAGTATAGCATTATTTTTTATTCTTCAATTTCTTTATGATCTTTTGGAACTCTATCAAAAATTCCTGTAACCATAAGAGCTATTGCTCCATCGCCTGTTACGTTACAAGCTGTTCCGAATGAATCTTGAAGGGC
>NZ_GG700527.1:948347-1009644 GCF_000163295.1 Anaerococcus vaginalis ATCC 51170 | reverse complement strand
GAAAGCATAAGAGCTGTTCCTGTATCATTAAATCCTAAGACAGAAATAATTAATCCTAAACTTGCAACTACTGTTCCTCCAGGAACTCCTGGAGCTGCTATTGCAAAAATTCCAAGTAATGCAATAAATACAATCATATTTGCATTTGATGGAACTTGTCCTGTTAAAATTTGTGAAACTGTCATAACAAAAAATACTTCTGTTAAAACTGAACCGCAAAGATGTGTGTTAGCACAAAGTGGAATTACAAAATCTCTTATTTTTGGATCTAATGTTTTTGATTTTCTAGCACATTTTAAGGCAACTGAAAGGGTTGCTGCTGATGACATTGTTCCTAAGGCTGTAAGGTAAGCTGGTAAATAATGACCAAAAACTTCTTTTGGATTTGTTTTTGAGAAAAGTCCTCCCAAAGAATATAAAAGTGTCATCCAAATAAAATGTCCAACTATTACTATTAAAATTATTTTCAAAAATACAGGCAATTCTTGTAAAACTACTCCTTCATAAGCTAAAACTGCAAAAGTTGAAGCTATATAAAAAGGTAGCATATTAATTACGACAACGTCTACGATTTTTAAAACAATATTATTAAGTTCCAACAATAAATTTTCCCATGTTTTTGATTTGGTAAGGATAACTGCTATACCAAAAATAATTGATGTTACAAGAGCTGTCATAACTGGCATTATTGGATCTATTGATAATTTAAAAATAGATTCTGGAATTTCTTTTGCTCCTGCCACATTTGATGCAATATTTAAATGAGGAATAATAGCTTTTCCAGCCAAAAAACTAAATGTTCCTGCACCAATTGATGAAAGGTAGCAAATCAATAAAGTTGCAGTTAGAATTTTTCCTGCATTTTCTTTTAGTGAAACAATAGCAGGTGTAACAAAACCTAGGATAATCAAAGGAACAATATATCCAATCAAATCTCCAAGGATTGTTTTTATAGAACTAACTACTAAAATTGCAGATTCATTAGCAATTTGTCCAATAATAATTCCTACAATAATTCCCATCACTAGCTTAAAAACTAATGAATTGAAAAAGCTTTTCTTTTTCATTTTTCATACCTCTTTCATTTATTTTAATAATATTCTACATTAATTCGACAAAATTACAATGCCATAATAGTCTTTTATTGTAATAAATTATATTAATCATAAAGTTTTGCTTGGCTTAAATACATTTTTTTATAAAGTCCATCATCTTTCATTAGCTTTTCATGATTCCCATTTTCTGTAATTTTTTTATTATCACAAACAATAATCCTATCAGCATATTTTGTTGATGAAAGCCTGTGAGAAATAAAAAGTGAAGTTTGCCCTTTTGAAATATCCAGCATTTTTTCAAAAATTTCTTGTTCACTTCTTGGATCAAGAGCACTTGTTGGCTCATCCATTATAAAAAATTTCCCCTCATGGACCATTGATCTTGATAGAGCAAGTTTTTGTCCAATTCCACCAGAAGGCTCGACAGAATTTTTTGAAAAAAGGAAAGTTAAGAATGTATCTTCTTTATTTACTAGCTTGTCTATCCAAGATTTCAAATTTAAAAGATAAAAAGATTCATCCATTTTTTCTCTTTGATAATTTGTAATATCATCTAATAAATTTGCTGAAATATTTTCAGATATTCTAAAAGGAAATAATCTAAAATCTTGAAAAGTTGGGGAGAGGATTTTGTAATATGTTTTTGTATCAATATCATTTATATTAATCCCATTCAAATAAATATTTCCGCTTGTAGGCTTATAAAATTTACACAAAAGTTTTACAATTGTAGATTTTCCAGCACCATTTTTCCCCACAAGAGCTACGGTTTCTCCATTTTTAATTTCAAAAGAGCAATTTTCCAAAATATTTTCCTTAGATTTTGGATATTTAAAGCATACATTATCAAATTTAATAGTGATTTTTTCTGTGTTTATTTTTTTGATTTTTCCTTCATCAAAATTTTCTTCTTTTTGATTTAAAAAATCAAATAAACTTTGTAGTTGCTCATTAAAGGCAATTACTTGGGCATAATTTTTTTGTATTTCCTTGCTTGCATTTATTAAACTTATTAATGAGTTAAAATATAAAGTAAAATCTGCAAGGCTTATAGCTTTTTCTATAAGCTTAACTACAAGAAAAAACAAAGATCCAAGTATAGAAAAATTAGAAAATACATTCATTAGACCAACATAAATTCCATTTTTTGTATAATATGCGCTGGAATTTTTGACCAATTTTTGGTGAAAAATTTCAGATTTTTTTAAAATAAAATTTTCTCCATTATAAATTTTTATATCTTTAAAATATCTATGGTCTTGAGAAAAATTTATAAAAAATCTGTAAGCCCTTAGTTTTGGTATATCATTTTTTTGATAGTCTAATTCATTTTTCTTTATTAATTTTACAATTTTTTTATTTAAAAGTATTAAAATAAGTACCACAAGTACAACAAAAACAGACAAGTTCATAAGAACTATTAAAGAAAAAATACCTGTAATTGTAGAGTTTATTGTTATTGCAAATAAATCATATATTTTAAAAATTTCGAAAATAGCATAATGAGCTTTTTCCATTTCATCTTGAACTGTTTTACTATCCGATTTTTCTACTGGTAGCTTAATGGCCTTTTCGCTTAATTTAAAAGTATAGACATCAAAAAAAGATTCAAAAGATTCTGTGAGCAAATTTGCATTTAACTTATTAACTAATCCCCTAATCAAATCAAAAATTAAAACTAAAAAAGCAATTATAAAAATTATTTTTAATCTTTTTTGTCCGTATATTTCATCAATTATTAATTTTGGTGCAATAATAGAAAAAAGAGGAAGTATTCCCATAAGAAGAGAAAATATTACAAATTTTTTGATGAAATTTTTGTGTATTTCATTTATTTTTTTTAATAATTTTAAAATATTTTTCATACTTCCTCCTTATAATTTTTTGCTTGAAGATTGTATAAATCTTTGTAATCAGAATCATTTCTCATAAGTTCTTCATGACTTCCTGTAGATTTTATTTCCCCATCTTTTAGATAGACTATCCTGTTACAAAATTTTGTCGATGCAAGTCGATGAGAGATGAAAATTGAAGATTTATCTTTAATCAAATCATTGTACAAAGTGTATAATTCTCTTTCTGCAAGAGCGTCAAGTTGAGCAGTGGGTTCGTCTAAAATTAAAAGTTTTGAAGAATTTTTCTCAATACTTCTTGCCAAATATAATTTTTGCTTTTGTCCACCAGAAAGATCAACTCCATCATCATCTAAAATTCTAAGCAGAGTTTGATCATCTTTTTTGTCATAAGATTCTATAATTTTATTTAAATGAGTAAGCCCATAAGTTTTTTCTAGATTTTTATTAGAATCATTTAATAAAATATTTTCTTTAATAGAAAATGGAAAAATTTGAGAATCTTGAAAGACAGCTGAAACCAAGCTATTATAATCATAATTCAGATTTTTAAAATTTTCTCCATTAATAAAAATTTCCCCATCATAAGATTTATAAAAACCTGCTAGAATAAGAGCAAGAGTAGATTTTCCAGCTCCATTTTCTCCGACTAAGGCTATTGATTCATTATTGTTTATGGTTAAATTTATATTTTTTAGAACGTATTTGTCTGAATTTGGATATTTAAATGATAAATTTATTAAGTCGATTTTTAAATTTTTTGGTAAATTATTATTTTCAAAAGATTTTTGATAAGGATTTATAATTTTAAAAAACGGTTTAAATCTTGTAAGATTATCAAAAAAATCATTGAAGATCCACATAAACAAATTGTTAAAATTAACAAAGGCTAAAATCGCTGTAAAATAAACATAAAAATCTCCAAGGTCAAGCTTTCCGCTCATAAGATTTTTAATAAGCCAATACATAATAAGAGCATCTCTAATAAAATTAATTAGTCTTACAAGGCTATAAATTTTAAAGGTTTTTTTATCTGTTCTAACTAGATAGGCTATTCTATCTTGGTTGGTTTTTTTGTAAAAACTTTTAAAGACATTTATAAAATCAAAAATAAGTATATCTTGTTTTGATAAGGGAGATCTTAGCTCGTTGTTTAATTTTGTAAATTTATTGTAGTTTTCGTTTTGGTCATTCCAAAATTTAGAAAATTCTCTAGGAATTTTATTTGCAATATAAGTTGAAATTATTGTCAAAATAATTATCAAAAATAAAATGATTCCGCCAATTTTTAAAAAAATCCACAAAAATCCTGCGATAGAAGTTAGGGATGCTAAAAATTCTGGCAAAGTCATCATTACAGCACCTGCTCCTAAATATGGACTGTCGACAGCCTTATTTGCACTATTTATTTTTTCAGATTCAGATTTTTTCATTTTTTCTTCATAGGGAAGGTAGAGGGCATATTTTGTTACCATATTCATATATTTATATCTGATATTATTCATTTTCATACGGTAAGTACCCATGATAAAAGATTCAAAAAAACTTATAATCGTTGATAGGACTAATAATAAAATAAAAAAGCCTAACATAAAATCAAGTCCATTTTGATAATTTTTCAATATGTAGGCAGGCGAAATAATCCATATAAATGGTTTTAAGCCGATAAATATGGAGTAAAGTACGATTAATAAATACATGCTTGGCTCATACTTAGCCATTGATTTAAAAATATATTTTAATTCTTTCATAAAAAGCCTAAACGGCATCCTCCTTGTTGTAGTAAGTCAAGGAGCTTTTCCTCACTTACAAGTTACAAATTTCCTCTTTATTTTTAATATTATTGTTCATTTTTCTTCTCCTTTCTTTAAAGCTAATTTAATATTAGCAATTTAATTTAATGAAGTCAAAAAAAGATGGTAAAAACCATCTCAATTTTCTAATATTTCTATTGCACATTTTAAACCATCAAGAGCTGATGAAATTATTCCGCCAGCATAACCTGCACCTTCTCCTATTGGTCTTAGATTTTTAAATTTAAAAGTTGAATAATTTTTATTTCTCTCAATCCTAATAGGACAAGAAGTTCTTGTTTCAACTCCTGTTAGAATTGCATCATCATCGGAGAAAGCTTTCATTTTTTTTGAAAAATCAATTAGGGCAAGTTTTATAGCCTCATTTATTTTTTCTGGATAAATTTTATTTAAATCAGCAAACTTATAAGATGGTTTGTATGTTGGCTTAATTTTTCCCAAATCTTTTGAAACTACTCCATTAATATAATCACAAACTTTTTGCACAGGAGCGGTAAAATTTCCTCCACCAAGCATATAAGCTTTTTCTTCTATTTCTCTTTGAAATTTAATACCACTAAGATTATCATCTCCCAAAATTTCTGGTCCAATAGCACAAACAACAGCAGAATTTGAATTGTAATTTCCCCTGTCATGATAGCTCATTCCATTTACACAAAGACGATTTTCTTCACTTGATGCAGGAACAACGTATCCACCTGGGCACATACAAAAAGTATAAACAGAAATATTTTTCTTTTTATCAAAATATTTAAGGGCGTAGGAAGCCTGTGGAAGTCTATCATCAATAATTTTATATTGGCTAAAATTAATATCTTTTTGCAAATGCTCAATTCTAAATCCAACTGCAAAATTCTTTTGATTAATGTCAATATATTTATCTAACATTATAAAAGTATCGCGGGAAGAATTGCCCAAGGCAAGCACATATTCGTCGGCTTGGTATTCATTTTTATTTGTAATAAGAGATTTTATTTTACCATTTTCAATATTTAAATCTGTAAAAACTTCATTAAAATGAAAACCTCCGCCCATTTCAATAATTTTTTTCCTAATATTTATTATAACTTTTCTTAAAAGATCTGTTCCAACATGTGGCATTTGGGTGTATAAAATATCTTCTGGTGCTCCATTTTCAACCAAAATTCTAAAAATTTCCCTAGATCTTTTATCCTTTGACCTTGAAGTAAGTTTTCCATCAGAAAATGTTCCAGCACCTCCTTCGCCAAATTGAATATTTGATTCGGGATCTAATTTCAAATTTTTAATAAAATTATCGATAGTTTTTACCCTATCTTCAATTTTTTCTCCTCTTTCAATAATAGTAACTTTAACACCATTTTTACAAAGAGCGTATGCACAAAAAAGTCCACTGGGACCAGATCCAACAATGACAGCAGAATTTATTTTATTTTTATTTTCTAAAACTAAATCCTCTTCAACAAATTCCCCAATATCATTTTTTAATTTTTTCCTAGTTTTTTTATCAATATCACAATCAATCAAAACTTGATAAACATAAAAAATACCACGCCTTGCATCGATTGACTTTTTATAAATTTTAAAAGAATCAATTTTTCTATTAATTTTTTCTTCAATAGCCTTTTTTAAATTTTCATCATTATCCAAATCGTATGGAATTTTAATATTTCTAATTATATACATAAGACATCCTTTCTTACTAATTTTAACAGATTTTCCATGTTAAATAAATTTAAAATCATATATAATTAATTAGGAGGAACTTATGAAAGTTAGTTTAGTTGAAAATAAATTAGAAAAAGAAAATATTTCATCCTACATATTAAATGATTTAAATTTATGGTTTGAAGATGAGGATGCTGTAAAAAATTATATAGAAAAATCTAAAGATTATATTTTTTTCAAAGCAAGTGAAAATGGAAAAAATTTTGGTTTTATCGTTTATAAAGAAACTTCGGATTATACTATTGAAATATTTGTAATGGGAGTTTTGAAAAAATATCATAGAGAAAATATAGGAAGAAATTTATTTGAAAAATCTATTGAAATTTTAAAAAAGTATAATTATGAATTTGTCCAAGTAAAAACTTTAAAAGAAGGAATAGACGATGGATATGATAAAACAAATAAATTTTATCAAGCTTTGGGATTTAGAAAATTTGAGGTAATTGAAGAAATTTGGTCAAAAGAAAATCCTTGCCAAATTTATGTGAAAAGTATTAATTGAATTAAAAATGTTTTTAAATTTGAAAAGAAAAAATGAACTATTTTAATATATTTATTAATTTTATCGTAAATTTACTTAAAATATTTTTTATGATATAATTTTACTAAATCATAGAACTTTAATACAACTTAGTATTATTGTATTAAATTAAAAAGGAGAGAATATGTTAGAAAAAATTAGTAATTTTATAGGGCCTATAAATGAAATTCTTTATTATCCGATATTAATAATTTTGTTGCTTTTGATAGGTCTTTATTTTACATTTAGGACTAAATTTTTACAAGTTAGATTATTGAAAGAATCAATTAATGTTGTAATGGAAAAACCTGAAGAAGAAGGAGCCGTTTCATCTTTTCAAGCTTTGATGGTTTCTACTGCATCTAGAGTTGGTTCTGGAAATATTGTAGGAATTTCTACAGCAATTTGCCTTGGAGGTTATGGTGCAGTTTTTTGGATGTGGATTGTTGCGATAATTGGTGGAGCAAGTGCTTTTATTGAATCTACTCTTGCACAAATATATAAAAAAAGAGATGAAAATAATAAATCTTACGGTGGACCTGCTTATTATATTGAACAAGGTTTAAAATCTAGAACGCTTGGAATTATTTTTGCTATTAGTTTGATTTTGACTTATGCAATTGGTTTTAATATGCTTGCATCTTTTAATCTTCAAACTTCTTTTATTGCTTATGATTTTTATGATCCAAATAAAACTCCATTTATTATTGGATTAATTCTTGCAATCATTACTGGAATTTGTATTTTTGGTGGTGGGGATAGAATAATTAAATTCACATCAACTTTAGTTCCTTTTATGGGAATTATTTATATTTTGGTGGCTATTATTATGATAGTTGTAAATATTTCTTATATTCCAACTGTTTTTTCAAATATTTTTAAGGATGCTTTTAATTTTAGAGCAATTTTTGCAGGACTTGCATCTTCTTCAATGATGTATGGAATAAAAAGAGGGCTTTATTCAAACGAAGCTGGTATTGGTTCAGCACCAAATGCTGCTGCAAGCGCAAATATTTCTCATCCTGTAAAACAAGGATTAGTTCAAATGCTTTCAGTTTTTATTGATACGCTTTTAATTTGTTCAGCTACAGCTTTTATGTGTCTTTCTTCTGGAATTGAACCAAGCGAGGCTTTAAGTGGAGCTCCTTATGTTCAAGAAAGTCTTTCAACTTTGTTGGGTAGCTTTGGAAATTATTTTATTTCTTTTTCCTTAGCTTTATTTACCTTTACAACCTTGATTGGAAATTTATTTTATGTAGATAGTAACCTTGCTTATATAAATAAAAAAACACCATCAAAAATTTTTATGATAATTTTTAGATTGTTTGCAGTAATTGTAATTTTATTGGGAGCTATGAGTAAAGTTAAACTTGCTTGGGATATTTCTGATTTGTTGATGGGAATAATGGCTTTAATAAATTTACCTTCAATTCTAATTTTATCTAAAAAAGCAATTGATTGTTTAAAAGATTATGAAAAGCAAAAAAGAAGTGGAAAAAATCCAATATTTAAAGCAAAAGATATTGGTATGAAAGAAAAACTTGATTATTGGAATTAATTACAAAAAAATAAATAAATTTTAACCATTAGCTTGTTAAAGATTGTTGCAATTTGACAAAACAACTCAATAATGGTAGTATTCATAGTGCAATTGAACAAGCGTGATAGAGGTGCGGAAAACATTAGTAAAATATTTTTTTGGGAATCGAAAATATTTGAAAGGGTAATCCACCGAGGGATTTTGAGTCTGCCCAAGGCTTAAAGTTGCCGGGACGATTGGAGAATATCTGTCGTACTGCCATATTTTTATGGAGAGCTGTCGTGGTTTATAATTATTTTATATAGTTTAATATTTAAGTCATGGCATGCGTCATGACTTTTTTTGCAATTTAAATTCGAGAGGAGTTTTAAAATGAACAAAAAAAGAAAATTACCATTACTTTTGGTAATTTCTTTAGCACCGATAATTGTTTCAATATTTATTGTAGAAAGTGGTATTGAAACTTATGCTAGTATTTGGGCGTTATTACCCCCAGTTGTGGCAATTTTAATGGCCCTTATGACAAAAGAAGTATATTCTTCTTTATTTTTGGGGATTGTAATAGGAGCAATACTAGCATCAAAAAGATCTTTGGCAAAATTTTTAGATAATATTGTTGTAAAAGGTCTAACTAATTCTATTTCACAAACTTCAGGAATTTTTATTTTCTTGATAGTTTTGGGAATTTTGGTAGTGTTAATAAATCATTCTGGAGGGTCAAAAGCATTTGGACAATGGGCTGATAAAAAGATAAAATCAAGAAAAGGCTCACAACTTGCAACATATTTTTTATGCATTATGCTTTTTATTGATGATTATTTTAATTGTTTGACATCAGGTTCTGTAATGAAACCAATTACTGATTCTCACAGAATTTCTAGAGCAAAACTTGCTTATCTTATAGATGCAACAGCAGCTCCAATTTGTATGATTGCACCAATTTCATCATGGGCTGCAGCAGTTTCTGGATATGCACAAGGCACAGGTCTTTCTGGAATTGAATTATTTATAAGGGCAATTCCTTATAATTTTTATTCTATTTTAACTTTGTTTTTTGTTATATCTCTTATTCTTTTTGGAAGAGATTATGGTCCTATGAAAGAATTTGAAGATAGGGCAATTAATGATGGAGATTTGGGAAATATAGTAGAATCAGAAGTTAGTGCAGAAGATGGTAATCCTGAAGGAAAAGTTATTGATTTAGTTTTTCCAATTTTAAGTCTTATTATAATTTCTGTTTTGTCTTTAGTTCATATTGGTGGATTTTTTGATAAATCTAGTGAATTTTATATGGATTTTGTAAATGCTTTTGCAAATACAGATTCAACAGTTGCTCTTCCAATGGGAGCAATTATAGCTTTAATTATTACGATAATTTATTTTCTGATAAGAAAAGTTATTAGTTTTGAAAAATCCATGGAAGCAATCCCAGAAGGTTTTCAATCAATGGTTCCTGCGATTTTGATTTTGACAATGGCTACAAGCTTAAAAAATATTTCAAATGATTTGTTAGGCTCAACAAAATTTGTCGGAAATCTTATGACAAATGCAGCAAGTGGACTTAGCACATTTTTGCCAGCTGTTATATTTGTCGTAGCAATTTTATTAGCATTTGCAACTGGAACAAGTTGGGGAACTTTTGGAATTTTGATTCCTATAGTAGCATCAATGTTTGATCCAACTGATCCAATATTTTTTATAGGAATTTCAGCTTGTCTATCGGGAGCGGTTTGCGGAGATCATATTTCTCCAATTTCTGATACGACAATTATGTCATCAGCAGGCGCAGGATGCGTTCACGTCGATCATGTAAGAACTCAACTTCCTTATGGAATAACTGTTGCATCAATAGCTACAGTTTCTTTTATAATAGCAGGCTTTACACAATCAGCTTTAATTTCAATAGCTTTTGGAGCGATTGTAATTTTTATTGTCATGCTATATTTAAATAAAAGTAAGAAATAATTTTGTGATTTTTGTAAAAGTATAATTACAATCGTCCTTAATTAGAATTTTATCTTAAAAATTTTTAAAAATTAAGATTTATTTCTAATTAGGGGCGATTTTTTATTTTGTAAGAGATTTTTTACTGTAATTTATTTTTTGAAAAAATTAATTAAATAATAAATTATTTTACATTAAAGATTAAGTCAAGTATAATTAGAAACTAACATAAAAAATATGGATAAAATTGATATTTAAGAAAGAGAGGATTTATGTTTTTATTAGATAACATAATTGGTATTGCAGATTTTTTGTGGAGCAATATTATTGGTTATGTTTTATTAGGAGTAGGTCTTTATTATACAATAAGATTAGGTTTTCCTCAGATAAGATATGCTAAAGATATAAAAGATGTTTTGAAGAAAAATTTAAAAAGTGATGATAATGTTTCAGGTTTTGGAGCTTTGGCTGCTGCTGTTGGTGGACAAGTAGGAACAGGTTCTTTGGTAGGAGTTGCTTCTGCTCTTGTAGCCGGTGGTCCTGGTGCGATTTTTTGGATGTGGGTTACTTCAATTTTAGGTATGGTAATCACATTTGCCGAAACAGTTTTAGGTCAAGTTTATAGGGTTAAATTATCTGATGGAACTTATAGGGGTGGTCCAGCATATTATATTAGAAATGGTTTGGGCAAAAGAGTTTTATCAATTATAACAGCATTTTTATATATAATTGGTGTAGGATTATGTATAGCCTTTATGCAAACAAATTCAATAGCAAATGGATTTAAGGATGTTATTGATTTTAATCCAATTATAGTAGGAGTGATTGTAACAATTCTTGCAGGAATAATTACTATTGGTGGAGTAAAAAGACTTACAAAAGTTACAGGATTTTTGGTCCCAATTATGGCAGCTTTTTATGTAATAATTGTTTTTATAATTATAATTACAAATATTAGTAAACTTCCTTCTGTTATTGCATTAATTTTTAAATCAGCTTTTAGTCCACAAGCAGCTGTTGGAGGAATTGTTGGTCATAGTGTAATGCAAGCTTTTAGAAATGGAGTTGCAAGAGGATTATTTTCAAACGATGCAGGTAATGGAATTGCAGGAATTATGCATTCATCAGCTGACGTTGACCATCCAGCAGAACAAGGATTTTTGGGAATGTTTGGAACCTTTGTAACAACTTGTATAATTTGTTCACTTACAGCTTTCGCTATTTTATTAACTGGTGTTTTGGGAAATGGATCTGACGGAATAAATCTTGTTCAAGATGCTTTTTCTGCACAAATCGGGGTAGTTGGAAGATGGGTTGTTGCTTTTGCTATGGCATTTTTTGGTTTTACAACATTAATTGCAGATTTGTTTTATGGAGAAGCTAATGTAATTCATATATTCAAAGAAAATTTTAAAATTCCACTTTGGATTTATAGAATTTTTGCAGCTGTTATGTTTATAGTTTCTACAAAAATGTCCCTTGATAGAGTTTGGGGGTTGATTGATGTTTTTGTAGGAATTTTGGTATTTATAAATGTAATAACATTAATGTTTTTGTTTAAATCCGTAAAAACTGTTTTAGATGATTATGAAAAACAAAAACAAGAAGGCAAAAAGCCTGTTTGGGATAAGGAAAATAATAGTCTTTATTCTGATGAGGGCGAATATAAAAATTTTAAAATATAAAATTCTAAAAATCTTAGCTTGTGCTAGGATTTTTTATTTTTCCAAAATATTAACAAATATGTTAAGTAAAATAAGCTAGAAATTTTAAAAAATATTTCATTTAAAAAATAAAATCGTATAATCAAAAAGTAAAGTTAAGTAAATGGAGGTATTTATGAATAAGTTAGGAAGAAAAGTAGTTTTGATTGGTAGTGGATTTGTAGGATCTTCTTATGCGTTTGCTTTGGTTAATTCTGGACTTGCAAGTACTCTTTCAATTATTGATATAGATAAGGATAAGGCGATTGCAGATGTTAATGATTTGATGGATGCAAGTTGTAAAATCGAATCTCCAACCTTGGTTAAGGAAGGTTCTTACGAAGATTGTAAAGATGCTGATTTGGTTGTTTTATGTTATGGAAATAGCCAAAAAAATCTTACAAATAGACTAAATGATATAAAAATTGCAACTAGGATGGTCCTTGATACAATTCCAAAAGTTATTGAAAATGGTTATGATGGAATAATTTTGCTTGCAACAAATCCGGTTGATGTTATTTCAAAAGTTGTACAAAAAGTTTCAGGTCTTCCTTATAATAAAATTGTAGGAAGTGGAACAAATCTAGATACTGCAAGATTTATCCAATATTTGGCAAAAGAAGTAACTTGTAATCCAAAAGATGTTGAAGCTTATGTAATAGGAGAGCATGGTAATTCATCAGTTGCTTTGTGGTCAAATGCAAGAATTAAGGGAATTTCTATTGATAAATTTTTAAATAATATTGAAGATGAGGATAAATTTAAAGATGAAGTTTCTGAAAAAATTAGAGACAAGGCTTTTCAAATTATAAAAGGAAAAGGTGCAACTCATTTTGGAATTGCAAATTGCTTGCTTGATTTTACAAGGGCAATTTTACTTGATGAAAAGAAAATTATAATGACATCAGCATATCTTGATGGAGAATATAACAACAAGGGTTTATACACAGGAGTTCCAGCAGTAATTGGGGCAAATGGATGTGAAAAAATTCTTGAGATGGACATTTCTAAAAAGGAACAAGAAATGTTTGATAAATCATGCAAGGATCTTGAAGAAAATTATAAACTTGCCCAAGAGGTTTTGGATGAATAAATTATATTATAAATATTTTCTTTTTGGAATTTGTGATATAATAATTTGCTTTGCTCTATATAAAATGATAAATATTTATGCTGGACTTCTTGGCTTATTTTTATCTAATATGTCCAAGGCATTTTATGAAAAATCTTTTTATAAAAGTATAGATAAGTTTAAAAAACTAGCAAAAAATTCTAATTTAAGTTATGAACAATTATCAGATATTTGTAAAATGGATGAAAATGATATAAAAATTCTCATTGGAAATGAAAATAAGGGATTTAAAGCTGAAAATATAAAAAAAGCTATTAAAAATTTAGAAAATTATTTAAATAAATAATTAGTATAGAGTCATATTATTATGGCTCTATTTTTTTGCAAAAATTTAAGCTTTATTTTACTTAATTTCTTTTTTCTAATATAATGATAATTGTAAATTAATGATCTATGGGAGCTATGTGCTGAGAGGAAGTTCGACTTCGACCATCAAACCGGACAGGATAATGCCTGCAAGGGATGAAGCATATTTATTCTCCTATAAGTAATTTTAGGAGGTTTTTTTAATTTATGAAATATAAGACACAGATGGAAGCTGCAAAACATGGTTTTGTAACTGAAGAGATGAAAATTGTTGCCAAAAAAGAAAATGTTAGCGAAGAATTTCTTTTAGAAAAAATAGCCAAAGGCGAGATTGTAATTCCTAGAAATAAAAATCACAATTCCATTTCTCCAGAAGGAATTGGCACAGGATTAAAAACAAAAATCAATGTAAATTTGGGAATTTCAAAAGACTTAAACGATCTTGATCTTGAAATGCAAAAAGTTGATATGGCACTAAAAATGGGTGCTGAATCAATTATGGATTTATCAAATTATGGTAAAACTCAAGAATTTAGAAAAAGATTAATTGAAAAATCTACAGCAATGATTGGGACTGTTCCTATGTATGATGCAGTTGGTTTTTTGGATAAGGGTTTAAGTTTTATAAAAGCAAAAGAATTTTTGGATGTTGTAAGAAACCATGCAGAAAATGGAGTTGACTTTGTTACAATTCACTGTGGAATAAATAGGGCAAATGCTGAAATTTTCATGAGAAATAGAAGGGTAAATGAAATTGTATCTCGTGGTGGTTCGCTTTTATTTGGTTGGATGAAAATGAATGATAAAGAAAATCCATTCTATGAATATTATGATGAACTTTTGGATATTTTAAGAGAATATGATGTTACTCTTTCTCTTGGAGATTCTCTAAGACCAGGTGGAATTCATGATGCAACAGATCCTGCTCAAATTGCTGAATTAATTACTCTTGGAGAGCTTACAAAAAGAGCGTGGGAGAAAGATGTTCAAGTAATAATTGAAGGACCAGGTCACGTTCCAATAAATGATATTGAAATGAACATGAAACTTGAAAAAAAATTGTGCCACAACGCACCATTTTATGTTTTGGGACCTTTGGTTTGCGATGTTGCTCCAGGATATGACCATATTACAAGTGCAATAGGAGGAGCGATTGCAGCAAGTCATGGAGCAGATTTTCTTTGCTATGTAACGCCAGCAGAACATTTAAAACTTCCAGATGTTGATGATGTAAAAGAAGGAATTATTGCGGCAAAAATTGCAGCTCATGCTGGAGATATTGCAAAATTAAAAGACGCAAGCAAATGGGATCTTGAAATGAGTAAGAGAAGACAAAAACTTGATTGGGAAGGAATGTTTGAACTTGCAATAGATCCTGAAAAATGTAGGAGATATAGAGCTTCATCAAGTCCAGAAGAAGAAAATACTTGCACCATGTGTGGGGCAATGTGCTCAGCAAGAAATATGAATTTAATTCTTGAAGGAAAAGATATAAAATTATAAAACTAAAAAAAGTGCGAAAATATTCTCGCACTTTTTTACAGTATTTTTTTAATTTCAGACAAATTTTTTACTTGGTAAGTGAAATTTTTATCTGAAATTTTTTTGTTTTCTTTATTAAAATAAATAGATTTGATTTTTGAATTTTTTGCACCAATTATGTCTGATTTTATGCTATCTCCAATCATGATTAAATCATCATTTGAAAATTTTGTAAGATCCATTATTTTTTGGAAAAATTTCTTATCTGGTTTTTCATAACCGATTTTATCTGATACAAAAATTTTATCAAAATATTTATCAAGATTTGATTTTTTTAACCTGTTTTCCTGCATTTTAAATATCCCATTGCTTGCAGTAAAAATTTTGTATTTATCCGATAAATATAATAATAAATCCTCAATTCCATCGACCATTTCAATTTCATCATATAAAAATTTTACAAATAAATCATTGAAAAGGCCTTTTTCTATATCGATATTAAAATATTTTCCCATCAAATAATCTCTTTTTATAAAAACTTCTTTTATATTAATTTCTCCTAATTTTTGCTTGGTCCATAAAATATCATTAACCCTATTAAAATAAGAAAAATCTTCTTCTTTAAATTTTATATTGAATTTTTCTAAAGTTTTTAAAAAAGAATTTTTGGAACATTTTTCAAAATCAAAAATAGTATCATCTATATCAATTAAAACTGCTTTAATCATTTTACTATTTTAAATACATACATCTCATAGCATTTAATACAGCTATAATTGTAACGCCAACATCTGCAAAAATTGCAGCCCACATTGAAGTAAGACCCAAAGCACCAAGAATTAAAACTATAATTTTTACACCGATTGAAAAATATATATTTTCTTTTACAATTCTTAGACATTTTTTTGAAACTTTTATGGCCGTTGGAATTTTTCCTGGATCATCATCCATTAAAACAACATCAGCAGCTTCAATTGCTGCATCTGAACCCATAGCTCCCATAGCAATTCCTACATCTGCTCTGGTAAGTGATGGGGCATCATTAATTCCATCTCCAACAAAGGCAATTTTTTTATTTTCATCATTTTTATTTTCTAAAATATTTTGAATAATTTGAACCTTGTCTTGAGGTAGAAGTTCACAATAATAATCGTCCAATCCTAATTCATTAGCCACATTTTCTCCAACTTTTTTGGAATCTCCTGTAAGCATTATAGTTTTATTTATATGATTATTTTTCAAATCTTTTATAGCTTTTTTGGAATTTTCTTTAATAGTATCTGAAATAACGATGTGACCTTGATATTCATTATTTATTGCAACGTGGATAATAGTTCCGATTTTTTTACAAGCTTTCCATTCTATAGAAAATTTATCCATCATTTTTGTATTTCCAACATAAACCAAATCGCCATTTACTTTTGCACTAATTCCATATCCTGAAATTTCTTTTATATCTTCGACTTTGCAATTATCTTTTTCATTTGGGTATGCCTTTCTCAAAGAATCTGCAATAGGATGAGTTGAATATCTTTCTACATGACTTGCTATATGGAGGAGTTCTTTTTCTGATAAATTTTCTGGATGAATTGCTGTTACTTCAAAAGAACCTTTTGTTAGGGTTCCGGTTTTATCAAAAATAATTTGGTCAACTTCTGACAAAACTTCCATATAATTTGAGCCTTTAACAAGAATTCCTTTTTTACTTGCTGCTCCAATTCCTGCGAAAAAAGATAGGGGAATAGAAATTACCAAAGCGCAAGGACAAGAAATTATTAAAAATATCAAGGCTCTATAAATCCAAGAAGAAAAATTTGGACTTTGACCTATTAAAAACAAAAATATTCCTGGTAAAAACGCTAAGGCTAGTGCAAGATAAACAACTACTGGTGTATAAATTCTTGCAAATTTTGTAATGAAATTTTCAGATTTTGATTTTCTTTCAGACGCATCTTCAATTAATTCTAAAACTTTTGTAACAGTAGATTCTCCAAATTCTTTTGTAGTTTTAACTTTCAACAATCCATTTAAATTAATTGAACCTGAATATATTTCTGAATCTTTTTTAACATCTTTTGGAAGAGATTCTCCAGTCAAAGCTTTTGTATCAAGAGAAGATTCTCCATCAATTACAATTCCGTCCAAAGGAACTTTTTCTCCTGGCTTTATTATAATTATTGATCCGATTTCTACTTCATCTGGATCAACTTCAATTATATTTCCATTTTCATCTTCAATATTTGCATAATCAGGAGCAATGTCCATTAAATCAGCAATAGATTTTCTACTTTTGCCAACAGCATAAGATTGAAAAAATTCGCCGATTTGATAAAAAAGCATAACAGAAACAGCCTCTACAAAATCATTGCTTTTTGTATAAATTGCAAGAATAATTGCGCCAATGGTTGCAATCGACATCAATAAAGATTCATCAAAAGCTTGTTTATTTTTAATCCCATTAAATGCCTCAAGCAAAACATCATAACCTACCAAAAGATAAGATATTAAATACAAAAAGAGATTAACAATTCTATCAAAATTTGTAAATTGAAGAATAATTAAAATCACAGCAGATAAAATAATTCTGCTTAAATTTTTCTTTTGTTTTTTACTCATAATTTATCCTTAAAAATAAATCTCACAATCTTTTTCAATTTTTCTACAATTTTTCAAGACATTTTCCATAACTTCTTTATCATCTACACCATCTTCAAAAGTAACTTTCATTTTTAACATCATAAAATTTATGGTGCAATCTTTTACACCATCAGTATTTTTAGCTTCAATTTCCATTTTATTTGCACATGAAGGGCAATCCACTTCAATTTTGTAAGATTTTTTCATAAAATTCTCCTTTAATTAAAATTTACGATTAAATTATTATTTAATTGTATCTAAGTTCATAATACAAGATTATTTATGTAAAGTCAACAAAAAAATTTAAATTAAATTATAATTTTGTGGTAAAGTATAAATAAGGAGAGGAACAAATGAAATTACCACATAAACATTATAAAAACGATGACAAAATTGATTTTTTATTAGAAGAAGAAAAGGCATCAGATATTTCTAAAGCTTTCAGACATTTGGGAGATCCAAAAAGATTACAAATTTTTTGGCTTTTATGCCATAGAAAAGAATGCGTAATAAATATAGCAGCAATTATGGGAATGTCATCTCCTGCTATAAGCCATCACCTAAAAATTTTAAAAACAGCAGGACTTATTTCATCAAAAAGAGAAGGCAAAGAAATGTTTTATAAGGCAAACGACAATAAACTAAGCGAATTTATGTTTAATGTAATTTTAGATACTAAAAATTTATAGGAATAAAAAAGATAAGCTAAAAAATGAAGTGAACTACTCAATCCGTATTCTGGATTTTTAGGTTCACTTCAAAAGCTTATCTTTTTTATTTTAAATATTAATTTTAATTTCATAATCCAAATTTTTGTAAAATTCCATGGAATGTTCTATGTCATGATATTTATATCCCATATCGAAAGCATTTTTTCTATCTTTGCTTGAGCCGTGAGTAAATCTATCTGGATTTATACTTGAGCCAGACATTTTTTGAATTTTATCATCACCAATTGATGAGGCAGCTTTCATTGCTTCTTCAATATCTCCTTTTTCCAAATATCCTTTCTCTTTTGAAAAATATGCGTAAACTCCCGCAAAATAATCGGCTTGCAATTCTTGAGCTACTGAATATCTATTGTAATCTTTTTCGGATAATTCTTTTTGAAGTTGTTGAGTTTGATTTAATATTCCTAATTCATTTTGAACGTGATGGCCAACTTCGTGAGCAAGGACATAAGCAAAAGCAAAATCTCCACCAGCTCCAAATGTATTTTTTAATTCATCGTAAAAAGAAACATCAATGTAAATCGCTTCATCAAGGGGACAATAAAATGGTCCCATACCAGATTGAGCTATTCCACAAGATGACTTTGTTGTTTTTGTATAAAGAGTCATACTTGGTTCTTTATAAGTCAAATTATATTCAAAAAATTTTTCATGCCACATATCTTCTGTATCAGCAAGAACAACAGAAAGAAAATCTTCCAATTCTTTTTGATTTTCAGAAATAGTTTCTTCATACCTATTTTCTTGTGTTTCATTTACATTTTTATTATTTATAACAGAAGGATCTGCTCCAAGAAAATATAAAATAAGAACTAAAATAAGTCCACCAATTCCACCACCAAAAACAACTGGTGCACCAGAGCCTCTATTTACATTGGAACTTTTTCTCCTATTTTTCCATTTCATATTAACCTCCAATTTTTTTCTATTAAATTAATACCCTAATTTAAACAAGTTAATATTTATTTTTGATAATAAATTGGTAATATTTTAAAGTTTTGGTAAAATATTTTTAATAATATAAATTAAAGGAGATACAATGAAGTTTATTTCATGGAATATAGATTCCCTAAATGCTGCTCTTACAAGTGATTCAAATAGAGCTGTTATGTCTAGGGATGTTTTAAAAACTATAATTAGTGAAGACGCCGATGTGATTTGTCTTCAAGAAACAAAATTACCAAGAACTGGTCCTAGCAAAAAACATCAAAAAATTTTAGAAGAATATTTTCCATCTTATGATTACGCATGGGTAAGCTCTCAAGAGCCTGCAAGAAAATCATACGCAGGATGTTTAACGCTTTATAAAAAAAATCTTCAAACAAAAATTACTTTCCCAGTTTTGGATGCTCCAGATACAATGGATCAAGAAGCAAGAATTATTACTTTAGAGTTTGAAAAATTTTATTTGACACAAGTTTATACACCAAATGCAGGAAATGGTCTAAACAGACTTGGCTTAAGACAAATTTGGGATGAAAAATTTGCAAATTATTTGGAAAATTTAGACAAAAACAAAGCAGTAATTGCTTGCGGAGATTTTAATGTTGCACACAAAGAAATTGATTTGAAACATCCAGAAAATAATCATGAATCAGCTGGCTTTACAGATGAAGAAAGAAATGGATTTACAAATTTATTAAACAAAGGTTTTGTAGATACATTTAGATATATTCATGGAGATGTTGAAGGAAAATATACTTGGTGGGCACAAAGAGTAAAGACAAGTAAGATTAACAATTCTGGCTGGAGAATAGATTATTTTATAGTATCAGACAGAATAAAAGATAAAATAAAAGAATCTAATATGATAGATTCTGGAGACAGACAAGATCATACACCAATATATTTATCAATAGATATATAATTTTAAATTTGCAGAATAAAATATTTAGAAATTGAAAAATTTTTAAATGTTTTATTCTGTTTTTTAATTGATTTAAATTTGGGTATATTTTAAAAGTAGAAAGAAATAAAAAATTTAAATTAACTCACACTAGGAGATATTATGAAAAAATGTATGCTAATTGAAAATCCAAATTCAGGCGATGGCAAAAACGATGAATTTATGGAAAAATTAAAAGAAAAATTACAAGATGAATTTGATGAAATTATTGATAAAAAAACACAAAAAGAAAATGACGGAGAAAATTTTGCAAAAACAGCATGCGAAGAAAAATTTGATTCAATATTTGTAGTAGGAGGAGATGGAACATTTAATGAAGTAATAAATGGAGTTTCCAAAATGGACTACAGACCAAAAATCGGTTTATTGCCAGGTGGAACAAATAACACCTATATGCAATTAATAGGTGGTTCAAATGATCTTTGTGAGGCGATTGAAAAATTATCATTTGAAAAAATAAAAAAAGTTGATATAGGAAAATGTAACGACACATATTTTTCGTATTATGTTTGTTTTGGAAAATTAATAGAAGCAACAACATCAACAGATTCAAAAGAAAAAGAAAAATTGGGAGGATTTGCTTACGTTAAAAATGTTTTAAAAACATTACCAAAAGATGAAACAGTAGATATAAAAATTGAATACGAAGATAAATCTTTTGAGTGCAAAGCATCTTTGGTATATGTTATGACAGTAAATAAAATTGGTAATTTAGAATTTTCTAAAGATGATGCGGATCTTAGCGATGGATATTTAAATGTATTTGTGATGACAGACGAAGGAATAATGTCAAAAGTAGATGCGGCAAAAGATATGCTATTTGGTAAAGTAGACGAAAATGAAAATATAAAATCATTTACCTGCAAAAAGCTTTCAATAAAAAATTTGGAAGATAAAAAAATAGAATTAGACATGGATGGAGAAATAAACGAAAAACTTCCATGCCAAATAGAAATATTAGAAAAACACGTAGAAATTTATATGCCTAAAAATAATTAGATTCAAATAAATAAAGATTAGAAATATTTTTATAATTTTAAATAGTAATTAATAAAAAGAGGGGTAACACCTTCTTTTTTATTTTAAATTTCAAATGGCATATAAATTTTTAAAAATAAAAAATTAGAATTAAAACAATTATTATGTCTACTATTAAATTTTATGTGCTTATGATATATTAATAATATGAAAAAATTTTTAAAATTTATTTTTCTTATTTTTTTAGTTGTAATTTTTTTTTCATTAGTTAAATCAAGTTCGATTACGGGAGGGGTTGATGATTTGATTGGCCTTGTTTTTAATAAGGAAAAAACTGATGATATGGATGAATTATATAAAAATATTGAAAAACACAAAGATGATAATGAAAAAATTAATTGGCTTTATGAGAATTTTGATAGCTTAACTGACAGTGAAATTTATCTTGTTGGAAATGATATAGATACTTGTGAGTTTGTTTATAATTTGAAAAATGGAATAGTTGATTTTGAATATTATCCTGGTGAAAGTGTAAATTATGGAAGACTTACTCCTTATTTTTTACAATGGGATAATAGGTGGGCCTATAATAAATTGGGAAATTCTAATATTGGATTTGCGGGTTGTGGTCCTACTTCTATGGCTATGGTTTTAAAAAGATTAAATCCAAATTTGGATATTAGTCCATTAAATATTGCTCAGGATGCTCAATCTTATATGGGAAGTGAAGGCATTGAGTGGAAATTTTTTGCTGATGAGGCTAATAAATATGGCCATAATATTGAAAATATTGAAAATGATAAAGACGCTATGATTAATGCTCTTGACAGGGGAAGTCTTATTGTTTCTGTGAATAAGGGATATTTTACTTTGTTTGGACATATTTTGGTTATTGATTCTTATAAAAATGGAAGATTTGTTATAAATGATCCAAATTCTATGAAAAATTCTGAGAAATCTTGGTCATATAATAGCATAAAAGATCAAATTGCAAATATTTGGTTAGTTTATTAAATGGGGTTAGAATGAAAAAACGTATTTCTTATAAATTATTGTTGATTTCAATTATAATTGGTTTATGTGCAGGTCTTGTAGTAAGTTTATTTAGACTTTTAATTCCAAAAGTTATGTTTGTCATTTCTAATTTAATAATTTTTGGTCAAAAAAATTTATTAAATGCTATAATTTTTGTTTTTACATTTATATTTATTGGTTTTTTGGTTTCGATTTGTGTAAACAAGGAGCCGATGATTGGTGGGAGCGGAATTCCTCAAATTTCAGGGAAATTGCATGATAAATTGGATTATAGTGCCTTGTCTTGTTTGATTAATAAAATTATTGGAGGCTTGCTTGCTATTGGTTCTGGTTTAACTTTGGGAAGGGAAGGTCCTTCTGTTCAAATAGGAGGCTCTCTTGGTGAAGTTATGGCAAATATTTTCAAATTAGATGACGATGATAAAAAAATAATGATTATTGGCTCATCTGCTTCTGGAATTACTAGTGCTTTTACAGCACCAATTTCTGCTATTGCTTTTGCCCTTGAAGAGCTTATGAAAAAAACTTCTAGAATTAATTTTATTTACATAACATCAACAATTATTTCTTCAAGTATCGTAACAAGTTTGATTATAGGAAATGATCCTGTAATAAAAATTAAAAATCATCTAAATTTATCTATGAGATTTTGGATTTATTTAATTTTTTTGGGAATTTTAGTAGGATTTTCATCAATTTTATTTAATAAGAGTATATTGTCTGGAAAAAAATTATATAAAAATTTGCCTATTTCTCAAAGTATAAAATCTATAATTCCGTTTTTTATCACAAGTATTTTTTTACTTTTTGATAGTAGATTATTGGGAAGTGGAGAAAATTTTATTTCTCTTGCCCAAGGAGATAATTATGAAATTTCAACTTTAATATATTTTTATTTTATGAAATTATTGCTCTTGTTAATTGCTTTTTGCTCTGGAATTCCAGGCGGAATATTTTTTCCTTTGCTTGCTATGGGTTCATTAATTGGAAATTTTTATGGCTGTATTTTATTTGAATTAAATTTAGTTGGCGAAAATGAAATTATAATTTTTTCAATGCTTGCAATGGCAGCTCATTTTGCATCAATTGTTAGAGCGCCTTTGACAGGAATGTTTTTAATAATTGAAATGACAGGAGGAAGGATTGATTTTTTCTTGCCAATTATAATTGTAAGTCTTGTGGCTTATTTACTAACAGAAAATTTCAATAATGAACCAATATATGAATCTCTTCTTGAGATTATGATAAAAAATAAATCATAAATATTTGTAAGATTTAAAAGAGCTTTTTGATAGCTCTTTTTTATTTTTGATTTTTAAAATTTTTTGGGAAATTTGATAGAAATATGTAGATTTGCTTTTATAATTTTTTTTCTTGTGTTATAATTCATCTAAGTAATATTTTGTATAAAATTAGGAATATTTATATAAATATTAATTTTGAAAAGATAGGGGAATAATATGAAAAGAAAACTTAGTTTTAATCAAACTTTATTAGTTGGTTCTTTGTTGTTTGGCTTGTATTTTGGAGCTGGAAATTTAATTTTTCCAATTGAGCTTGGACAAAATTCTGGAACTAATCTTTATAAAGTTGTTTTGGGATTTATAATTAGTGGGGTTGGACTTCCAATTTTGGGAGTTGTTGCAAGTGCTATTTCAAAAAATGATAGTTTGTTTGAAATGGGAAAGACTGTAAGTGATAAATTTGCATATTTTTTTACAACAGCTTTGTATTTGACGATTGGACCATTTTTTGCAATTCCAAGAACGTCAACGGTAGCTTTTGAAGTTGGAATTGCTCCAAATATTTCTGAAGATAAAATAAAATTATTTTTATTTGTTTTTTCATTAATATTTTTCCTTGCTGTCTTAGCTTTCGCATTAAAACCTGGCAAAGTTATGGATAATATAGGAAAAATTTTGACGCCAACTTTTTTGATTTTATTGTCAGTTTTGGTTATTTTTGCAATCATTAAACCAATGGGAGCTTTGGCAAAAAATCAACCTACTAAAATTTACCAAAAAAATCCATTATTTACAGGAATTCTTGATGGATATAATACAATGGATGCTCTTGCAAGTCTTGCTTTTGCAATAATAATTATTTCAAGTATTAGAAAACTTGGAGTAAAAGATTCAAATCAAATCGCAAAAGAAACTTTAAAAAGTGGAGTGATTTGCTTGATTGCTATGAGCACAGTTTATATTTCTTTATCTTTTATGTCATCATCTTCTGTAAATATAATGAAATTAGGCAATAACGGTGGAAGAATTTTATCTAATATTTCATTTTATTATTTGGGAAATTTCGGCAAGATTTTATTAGCTGCAATAGTAATAGTAGCTTGTTTAAAAACAGCTATTGGACTAATCATTGCCTGCTCTGAAATTTTTATACAAATGTATCCAAATACACTTTCATACAAAGCTTATGCTGTAGTTTTTACCTTAATATCATTTTTGATAGCAAATTTGGGACTTCAAAAAATAATTAGCTTGTCAATACCAGTTTTGATGTATTTGTATCCGCTTGCAATAGTTTTAATATTTTTATCATTGGCATATCCAATAATTGGCAAAAATAAGAGAATATTTTCTTTAACTATTTTGTTTACGGCCATATTTTCAATTTTTGATTTGCTTAAAGCTTTGCCAAAAAATATTTCAAGTACGGATTCTATAAGTAGAATTGTAGATTTTGCAAAAAATTATTTACCAGCATTTGAACTAGGATTTGGCTGGTTGATTCCAGCAATATTTGGAATTATTTTAGGATTATTAATAAGTATTATAAAAAAAGAAAAGATAAAAGAAATAAATTTGTAAAAATTATAAAAAATTTTACCTTTTTATTAAAATATGATATTATATTTATCAATGGGGGTGAAGTATGGACTGTGTATTTTGTAAGATTGCTGATGGGGAAATACCATCAGATATAATCTACGAAGATCAAAAAGTAATTGCATTTAATGATCTAGATCCACAAGCACCTATCCATTTTCTTGTTATACCAAAAAAACACATAGAAAGTTTGGCTAAATTAGATGAGGAAGATAAGGATATAATTTCTCATATCTTTATGGTTATTAAAAAAATAACACAAGATCTAAATGTAGCAGAAGATGGCTACAGAATAGTCAACAATACAGGAGAAGATGGAGGACAAAGTGTTAAGCACATGCATTTTCATGTTTTAGCACAAAGATCCTTGCAATGGCCACCAGGTTGATTTCAAACTTAATTGTGTGATACGAGAGGGGGGATAGAGATGACAGAGATCAAAGTTGGAGAAAACGAATCAATAGATAGTGCAATTAAAAGATTCAAAAGACAATGCGCAAGATCCGGTGTTCTAACAGAATACAGAAAAAGAGAACACTACGAAAAGCCAAGCCTTAAAAGAAAAAAGAAATCTGAGGCTGCAAAGAGAAAAAAAAGAAGAAAATAGTAATTTAAGACCCACTTGGGTCTTTTTTTATTGTCAATAATTTTTGGTATTAAAAAACAATATTAATTTATAAAGTGGAAAAATAAAAATAATTTTATATAAAAAATTTTTATTTTTATATTGTGTTTTGTCAATTAAAGTGCTATAATATTAAAAAAATTAATGCTTTTTGAGAGGTTAATTATGCTCATGGCGAATTTATGTAAAATAAGAAAATTTAAAGTAAATTATTTTATCCGAAATTTTGAGGATATTTTTTAGAGTGCCTTTTTGCGATTTTTGCAGAAGGCGCTTTTTTGTATCTAAAATTTTTCATTAGAATTTATTTTAAATTTTTTAAAAGTTTTTATTGGTAAGTATTTTATAAATTTTCGTGTATTAATCTGAAAATCTAAGGGGAAAATTGTTTTATGAGTATTGCTTTTTATCTTGGTACATTTATTTGAAAAATAAAATTATAAAAGGAGAAAATTATGAAAAAAATTTATGCTAGCCAAATTTTAGTAATTGTATTTGGCGTTCTTGTTTGTATTTCTACTGTAATTCCTGCGGCAGAATTTTTGGGTCAAGAAATAAATTTATTAAAACCTGATGATAGCTTTGGCTCTGGAATTATCTTGATTGGTCTATCACTTTTGGCAATTCTTTCATGTTTATTGAAGAAAAAAATTCTTACTATAGTATTTTCGGTTTTAAATTTAGCTATAGCTATTCTTCAATATCAATCATTTGAACAATATATGGAATTTGCCACAACAGGTTTTTATCTTATGATTATTGCAAGCGTACTTCTTTTTGCTGGTTCAATTTTTATGGCTATACAAGTTCCTAAAAAAAATAAGCAAGAAATTAAATGAAAATTATGATTTCTCCTTAGATGAATAGCTTATTAAAATGTAAAATGAAAAGTAATTTTAAAAATTATTTTTTGTTCGATTTTTAAAAACAAGATTTTTGAAATAATTACTCTCATTTCAAAATCTTGTTTTTATTTTGAATTTTTTCTTTGATTTAGTTTTTACATTTATACATAATTTTATTGACTATAATAAGTATTTTTTGTATATTTATAGTATAAAAAATTGAGGAGATATTATGAAATCAAAAAGTGTATTTAAATCTGTATGTGTGTTTGTCGGATTAGGATTTTTATTGACAATTGTTTGGCTAATGATTTTTTCTATGACAATTACTCCAGATGATGCTGAGATGACAGTAGAGCCTTTTAGTGGTGCAAGTGTAACTTTTGGATTTGCATGTGCTCTTATTGCAAATTTTATATATCAATATAACAGTGCTAAGTCTTTGGAGCAAAGAATTTATAGTAATACAAGCAGTCTTGAATCTATAAAAATTAGAAATCGTGATTTGGTTGATAAGGCAAATCGTTTGATAGATAAACATCAAAAAAACGAAAAAGAATCTTATATTGATATTGCAAAAGCAAGTTATACAAAAAAAGAAGAACGTCACGAAAAAAATACTAAAGATCGTTTGAAAACTTATAGCGATGAAGATGTGCTTGTAACAAGTTCACAAGAATTTGGAAAATTTATTAATGATTTTCCAGAACTTAGCAATAATCAAAATGTAAAAATTTTATTAGATGAAATTATTAATAGCGAAAATTATTTATCTAATAGCAAAATTGAACTAAATAGGTGCATTGAGAGTTACAACAGCTTAATTCATCAATTTCCTTTGACTTTATTGCGTAAACCATTAAAATTTACAGATAAAGAATTTTATCGTGAAGAAGTTCAAATAACAGATGAAATGTTAGGAATTTAATTTTATAATTTAATATACAATAATTAATTCTTCTATTTTTATAGGAGAATTTTTTATTTTAAATTTATAAATTTTATAAAAAAATACTAAAAATTTGACACTAATTTACAAATGGGCTAGCATAAAATTAGAAGTACATATTTATTGGGGGAACTATGAGAAAAAACAAGAAAAATATTCCTAGTTTTGCCTTGGCTATTATAATTTTATTTGTTTTAATTCTTATTATTAAATTATCTAAGTCAGACAAAAAATCTGGAGAAATTAAACCACATCCTGCCAAAAATAGTGTAGTAGGATTTAAATCTGATAAGTATTTAAATGATATAGAAAAATTATATGATTCAAATGAAACTTTTATTGATGAAAAGGATAAAGATGATTCTAATGAATTCAAAAATAAAAGAGTAACTGATGATTATCTTTATACAAAAATTGAAAAAATAATTGATGAAGAAACGGAAAATTTAAAGGGCGATTGGCAAGTTGCTGTTGATACAATTAGTGGAAAATCTAATATATCTATTGAGAAAAAATCTTCTGATGAAAATGATGCACAAGTTGCGGCATCAACTATTAAAATTTTTATCGCACTTGAAACTTATAGGCAAGTTGAAGAAGGAATTTTGGATGAAAAAGATGTAGAAGATGATATTTATTTAATGCTAAGAGATTCCAATAATGAATCTACAGATAGACTAATAGATAAAATTGGCGATAATGATATGAAGACTGCACGTTTAAATGTAGGAAGAATGATAAAAAAAGTAACTGGAAAAAATAGATGTGCCTTATATACAAAAATGCATGGAAAAGGCAAAGCCAATCTTGTAAATGCAAAAGACCTTAATAAGGCATTGATTGTAATTTATGATGGAGAAATTATTAGCCGTGAGCATTGCGATATAGCAATGAAAGCAATGTCTGAAAATACTACAACATCAAAAATAAAATTATTGGCTGATTTGCCAAAAAAAGCTAAGGGATTAAATAAATCGGGAGAATATCCAGATGGTGGAATAGAAAATGATATTGCTATAATCGATGTTGGCGATAGTGTTTTTGCAATTTCATTTTTGAGTGATTTTGATGAGCCAGTAAGTCATGGAGGTAGTCCACAATTTGAATCAATGCATAATTTAGGAAGACGAATTTCTAATGCATTTATAGCTTTTGACAAGGACAATTAAAAATTTATATAAAAATTAGCTAAAAGAAAAATCTTTTGGCTTTTTTTGAGAAATTAAGATTTTATTTTATTAATTTATAAAAATTAATAGACTAAAAATAAAAATTATTATATGATAGTAGCTAGAAAATTTAGGAGTAGTAATGAATAATTTTATGGATGAATTTTTTAGAAGAAAAGAAGATGGTTTTGTCTTTGATTCATATAGTTTTTTGCATTTAATTTTATTTGCCTTTATGGTAATTGTAGCAATTTTATTATATAAATACAGAAGAAAAATCAAAGAAAATAAAAAAATATATAAATATGTAAGGCTTATATTTATTTTTTTGCTGGCATTTCAGCAGATAAGTTTTTTATATTTTATTTGTTTTGTAAGAAAAGATACAATAAATGAAGCCTTGCCCTTATACACTTGTAGGATAAGTATTTATAGTGGATTTTTTGCACTTATATTTAATTCAAATAATTTAAAAATTCTTACAATTTTTTGGGGACTAATAGGTGGAATTATTGGCTTAATTTTTCCAGATTTAATGCCATATTCATGGCCTCATATTATGTATGTAAATTTCTTTTTGACACATTTTTTAGTATTTTGGGTTTCGCTATTTTTCCTAATAGTCGACAAAATTCAAATAAAAAAAGAAAATTTGAAATTTTTATTTATACTTGTAAATGTATTTTTGCTAATAACAGAAATAATAAATTTAAAATTTAATTTAAATTATGCTTATCTTTCTTATAGCCCAGTTTTTACAAATTTATTAAATAAACTTCCACCAATTATTTATTTTTTAATAGCTGCAATTTTATATAATTTTTCTATTTATTTAAATTTTTATATTTTTAAAAAATTAAAACTAATCGAAGTCAACTGACATTATTTTGCAAAATTTTAGCAAAATAATATCAATTGGCTTTTATTTTTTTATTAAAAAGTGTAATATAATATTAGATGTAAGTTTTTGTAATATAATGCAAAGGTTTTTATAATTGAATGGAGGTATTATGAAAGAGTATGGAGTTTTTGATATAATTGGACCAATTATGATAGGACCTTCGTCTTCTCATACTGCAGGAGCTGCAAGAATTGGACAAGTTGCTATATCAATTGTAAAAGACGGTTTTACTAGGGTAGATTTTCATCTTCATGGATCATTTGCTCAAACTTATAAGGGACACGGAACTGACAAGGCACTTCTTGCAGGAGTTTTAGGTTTTAGACCAAATGACAAAAGATTAAGAGATTCATTTAAAATTGCTGATGAGGAAGGTCTTGAATATCATTTTATAAAAGATGATTTGGGACCGGTTCATCCAAATACTGCAAAAATTGTTTTTTATTATCCAGATGGAACAACATCATCAGTTACTGGCTCATCAATTGGTGGTGGAAATATAGAAATAATTGAAATTAATGATGTGTCAATTTCCTATAATGGAAAATTCCCAACAATTATTTTAAGATACAAAGAACAAAAAGGCGTAATTTATGAAGTAAGTAAGCTTTTAGCAACTAATGATTACAATATTGAAAGCATGAAAACAGTAAAAGCTGACGATGAAGTAACATTAATAGTTGAATTAAATGAAAAATTAGAAGTAGAAATTATTGATGAGATCATAAATAATAAGAGATATGATTACGCAAATTATATAGAAGGGGTTAGATAATGTTTAGAAAAGCATCTGAAGTTATAGAAGAATGTGAAAGTAGAGGAGTCCACATCAAAGATTTAGTTCTTGAAGAAGAATTAAAATCATCGCAAATTAATAAAGATGATATTTTATTTAATTTGACACAAATGTTTAAGGTTATGGAAGAATCTGCAACAGGAAATTTAAACCATGAAACAAAAACTGCCATGGGCATGATTGATGGATTTGCAAAAAAAATGAACGCTTATTCAAAAGAAGGAAAATCCATTACAGGAAATTTTGTTACAGAGGCAATGGCAATGGCATTTTCAACTCTAGAAATAAGTGCAGCAATGGGAGAAATTGTAGCAAGTCCTACAGCGGGATCTTCTGGAATTTTGCCAGCAATTTTATATTCTCTAAAAAAACGTGAAGGATTTTCTGATGAAAAAATGGTTGATGCAATGCTAACAGCTATTGGAATTGGAAAAATAATTGGATATTATGGATCTTTTGCAGGAGCTGAAGGCGGTTGCCAAGCAGAAACAGGATCAGGAGCTGCTATGGGAGCGGCTGCAGCATGTTTTCTTTATGATCAAAGCCCAGAAGTTTGTTTTCACGCAGCAAGTTTTGCATTTTTGCATGTGCTAGGTCTTGTTTGTGATCCAATTGCAGGACTTGTAGAATATCCTTGTACTTTTAGAAACGCATCTGGAGTTGTAAACGCATTTATTTCTGCTGATATGGCAATGGCAGGAATCACAAGCATAGTTCCATTTGATGAAGTTTGTAAAGCAGCAGGAGAAGTTGGATCTACTTTACCAGAAGCTTTAAGAGAAACAGGAATAGGTGGAATAGCAGGAACAGAAACAGGAAGAAAAATTAGAAAGAAATTTTTCGCACTTGGAAATGACTCTACAAAAGAAAATAAATAAATTAAATTAGTAGGCTTTTGCCTACTCAGACTGTTGATAAACTAAGGAAATTCCCATTTCGACCGAACGTAGTGAGCGGAGAAATCTCATGAGATCTCTCCATGCGTTCGCTTCACTCACTTAGTCGAGATGGGTTTTAGCTTAATTTTATTTTTGAATTAATAATGAATTACTAAACTGACTTTGTATATGATCTAGTAGGCTTTTGCCTACTTTTTTTATTTTGATTTTTGGGTATAAATTTTTTGAGAGGAGTTTTTATGAAAATAAATTTTATTAGAGCTTTTGAAGATAATTATATTTGGACAATAGAAAAAGAAAATGAGGTAATTTTAATTGACCCAGGAGAGGCAAATCCTTGTTTTGATTATTTGAAAGATAAAAATTTGTACGCAATTTTATTAACTCACAAACATATGGACCATGTTGGTGGAGTGAAAAAATTAAAGGAAAAATTTAAAGATATAAGAGTTTATGGTCCGGCTGAAACGAAAAATTTAAATGATATTACTTTAAAAGATAAAGATGAATTTGAAATTTTTGGATATAAATTTATAGTTTTAAAAACTAATGGCCATACTGAAGAACATATTTCTTATTTGGTAGATGGAAATTTATTTTGTGGAGATACCATATTTTCTTCGGGTTGTGGAAGAGTTTTTACTGGAGATTATCAAAGTTCTTTTGATTCCGTTCAAAAAATCAAACAATTGGATAAAAATATTTTGATTTATCCAGCTCATGAATACACTATTGATTGCATAGAATCATCAAAAAGAATTATTAAAGATAAAATTATGGATGATGCAATAAGTGAGGCCAAAGAAAAACTTTCAAGATCTCTTCCTAGCCTTCCAACAAGTGTTGAAAAAGAATTTTTAATCAATCCATTTTTTATGGCAAAAAATTTAGAAGAGTTCAAGGAATTTATAAAAATTAAAAATTGACATATTTTTTCAAAAAATTTATAATACTAAAAGGGAATGAAGTTCTCCCTTAGATTATTTCTAAAACCGCATTTTGCTGATGACTTCTGTTACTATTAGGGGACAGATTTCATCAGTTTTTTTGTCCCAAAAAGGAGGATTTATGTTAGTTTCTTTTGGTCTAATTATTATTTTTGGATTAATATTTGGATTTTTTTGTAAAAAATTAAAAATACCTGCTCTAATTGGTATGCTTTTTACTGGAATTATTTTAGGACCTAATGTTTTAAATTTAATTGATTCAAAGACTTTGAATATTTCATCAGAGCTTAGGCAAATTGCTTTGATTGTAATTTTAATTAAAGCTGGTCTTTCTTTGGATATTTCTGATTTAAAAAGAATAGGAAAATCTGCAATTTTATTGTCATTTTTGCCTGCAAGTTTTGAAATATTAGCCTATTTTATTTTTGCAAGAATATTTTTCAAAATAAGAAGTGTTGATGCACTCTTAATGGGTTCGGTTCTTGCAGCAGTTTCGCCAGCTGTTGTTGTGCCAAGAATGGTAAAATTAATTGAGGAAAAAAGGGGAGTTGAAAAATCAATTCCACAAATGATTCTTGCTGGTGCATCTTGTGATGATATATTTGTTCTTGTTTTGTTTTCATCATTTTTGTCAATGGCAAAGGGAGAAGATGTAAGTTTGGTTTCTTTGGTAAATGTTCCAATTTCTATAATTTTAGGAATTATTGTAGGAGCTATTATTGGCTATATTTTATATATCGTTTTTGAATTTTTTTATAAAAAAGGCGATATGATAAGAAATTCTACTAAGCTTATAATAATTCTTGCTATTTCATTTTTGTTAGTTGCAATGGAAAATTTATTAAAAGATAAAATTGCTTTTTCATCTCTTTTGGCAGTTATAGCTATGAGTTGCATTTTCAAAATTAAAGCGAATTATGAAGTTTCTTCAAGACTTTCAGAAAAATTTGGAAAATTGTGGATTTTTGCAGAAGTTTTATTATTTGTTTTGGTTGGAGCTGAGGTTAATATTTTTTATATAACAAAACTTGGATTTATTTCAATTGTTATGATTTTTTTGGCGCTTATTATTAGGTCTTTGGGAACTATGATTTCAATTTCTGGCTCAAATTTAAATAAAAAGGAAAAATTGTTTACAGTTTTTTCTTATATGCCAAAGGCAACCGTTCAAGCAGCTATTGGAGCAGTTCCACTTGCAAATGGGCTTTCTAGTGGAGAAATAATTTTATCGATGGCAGTCTTGGGGATTATAATTACAGCTCCTATTGGTGCAATATTTATTGATAATTTTAACCAAAAATTATTAGATTCAAAGACATATTTTTGATAAAATATCAGTATATTATATAAAAATAGAGGAAAAAATGAGTGAAATTGAATTTAAAAAAATAAAATTGGATAATGACGAGACCATGGCTTATAGACATGTGGGCTGTGGAGAAAATAAAGTTATTTTGATTCACGGTTTTCAATCATCTTCCCAATTTTTTGAAGATTTATTGGAAAATATTGATAAAAAAATTGAAGTATTTGCTCCAGATTTAATTGGATACGGGGAAAGCTCTTATGAAAATAAGCACAAGGAAATGAAAGAGTGGGCAGAGGATTTGAAATATTTTGCTGATTCTTTGAATATAGATAATTTTTCTCTTGTAGGCTGGTCTTTGGGAGGACTTGTTGCCATGGATTTTGCAGGAATGTTTCCTGAAAAAATAAAACAATTAATTTTGATAGCTTCTGTTGGAGTTAAGGGTTTTGTTATGCCAAAAGATAAAGATGTAAATGATGAAGATAAAAAATTAAAACTTCCTAATTTTTTGAAAAATTTTAACATCAAACACGATCATTCTTTTACTGTTCCTATTTTAAATGGAATAAAAGATAAGGATATTGATTTTTTTGAAGATTTATTTAGGCAAACAATTTATAATGTCAACGATCCAAATCCTGATGATTTAAGGAAAATGGCTGAAGATTTCCTAAAACAAAGGTGTTTTTTGGAATCGCTCCTTGCTATGGTAACCTACAATAACACCAAGGAAAAGGGAAGTGGCTTGATTGAAAAAATAAATAAAAAAGTCACATGGATTCATGGAAACAAAGATATGGTTATACCAATTGACGATGCTTTAGAAAGTATTGAATATTTTCCAAATAAGGTTAATTTTATAAAATTTGAAAATTCTGGTCATGCTGTATTTGTAGATGAAAAAGAAAAATTTGTAGAAATTTTTGAAGATTTGATAAAAAATGAAAATTAAATATTTAATAATTTATTTTATATTTGTTTCCTTAATTTCGATTTTTCTTGTGATTTATGATAAAATTGCTTCAAAAAAATTTAAAAAGAAAAGAGTAAGGGAAAATATTCTTTTGCTATTTGCCTTTATGGGTGGAGCGTTTTTTATGTATATTTCCATGAAATTGATTCATCATAAAACGCGTCACAAAAAATTTATGATAGGCATTCCAATTTTTATAGGATTACATATTTTTCTTGGATTTTATTTATTTAATAGAATTTAAAATAAAATTATTTAAATGCGGCAATTATTTGTCGCTTTTAAATTGTCAAATAGGGTAAGAATAAATTAATGTATAAAGGAGAAATTGATGAAAGAGTATGTAGATTTGTACGATAATTTTAGAAATAAAACTGGAGATATTATAGAAAGAAGAGATATTGTGCCAAGAGGTCTTTATCGACTTATCATCCATGTTTTAATTTTTGATAGAAAGGGAAGACTTTTGATTCAAAAAAGAAGCAAAATAAAAAAATCTTGGCCAAATTTATGGGACTTGACAGTCTCTGGAGCTGTATCAAGCGGAGAAAGTTCACAACTAGCTGCATCTAGAGAATTATTTGAAGAGCTTGGAATAAAATATGATTTTTCAAAATCTTATCCAAATATTTCGGTAAATACTGGATTTAGAATTGATGATGTCTTTATAATAAGTAATAAAAATATAGATTTAAATAAATTAAAATTGCAAAAAGAAGAAGTTTCTGATGCAAAATTTGTAAGTTTAAATGAGCTAATTAAAATTATTGACGAAAAAGAATTCGTTCCTTATCAAAAAGATTATATTAATTTGCTATTTTATTTAAGAAACAATTCAAATTTATTTGTTAATGATTAAATAATTAATAATTATTATCATTTTCCTCAAAAAAGCGTATAATAATTATTATAAATCAGAGTAAAAAACTAGGAATAAAATTTTTAGGAGGAATAATGAAAGATAGTAAAATAATTTTAGTTGGCGATGGAGCTGTTGGAAGTTCTTTTGCTTATGCTTCTACAATTCTTGGTATTGGAAGAGAATTGGGAATTATAGATATAAATGAAAAAAAGGCAGAGGGAGATGCGATGGATCTTTCCGATGTGCTTTCTTTTACAAATCCAAAACACATTTACAAGGCAGATTATAGCGATTGTAAAGATGCGGAAATAGTTGTGATTACAGCTGGAATTCCACAAAAATCTGGAGAATCTAGACTTGATTTAATAGAAAAAAATCTTAAAATATTTAAAGATATGATTGGACAAATTGTAGATAGCGGTTTTGATGGAATATTTTTAGTTGCATCAAATCCAGTTGACATTTTGACTTATGCAACTTGGAAATATTCAAAATTTCCAGCAAATAAAGTTATAGGCACAGGAACTACTCTTGATTCTTCAAGATTTAAAAAAGAAATTGCAAATTTAATAGGAATTGATCCAAGAAGCGTTGAAGCTTTTATAATGGGAGAACATGGAGATAGCGAATTTGCAGTTTGGTCACACACAAATGTAGGCGGTATGCCTTTGTATGAATGGGTTAAAAGCCACAGCGAAACTGACGAAAAAGAACTCTTAGATACTTTTGAAAAAGTAAAAAATGCAGCTTACGAAATAATTGATAAAAAAGGCGCAACTTTTTACGGAATTGGCATGGCACTTGCTAGACTTGTTGAAGCAATTATAAATGATCAAAATTCTGTATTTTCTACTTCATCATATCTTGATGGGGAATATGGTTTAGAAGATATTTTTATTGGAGCTCCATCAGTTATCGGAAAAAATGGAGTAAAATGGGTTCTTGAAGTGCCACTTACTGATATAGAAGATGAAAGAATGAAAGAAAGTGCAAAAACATTAAAAGAAATAATAAATAAATCAAATATATAATAATTAGGAGCTGTTGTAAAATTATAGATAATTATAACTTTGCAACAGTCCTTTTTATATTAAAAAATTCAAATAGGGTAATAATATAAGGAATAATTTATTATAAGGAAGGTAGAAAATGGCAGATATAAATAAAATAAAAGAAATGGAAGAAATTCTAAACAAAAACACCAAAGAAGTAGAAGATTTTAGAAAGGCGCTTGAAAAATTTAAAAACATCCAAAAAGATTATAAAAAATTATCAGATTATTATTCGTCAGAAGAATATATGAAAGATTTAGAAGAATCAAATAAAGGAAAAATTGATCCGGAAATTAGTCAAGGGATTTTTTCAGAAGATTTAGTTTATGATTTATTAGGAGATAATTATTATTTGGCAGTTGATATGCTTGAGCTTGCAACAAAAATAATTAAAAATAATTAAAAAAATCCCCTAGCTTTTTAAATTTTTTACTGGCAAAGCCAATAAGAAAAATATAAAAGCTAGGGGATTTAATTTTATTATCTTCTAACAGCTTTTACAATTGCAGAAACCAAAACTATTGACATAATAGCTTCTGGAAGTCCGTTTGTAATTATTGCACCAAAAATTGTACTCCTTGCAGCCTCAACAGAAATACCCAAGGCTCTTACATATTTTTCTGCATAAAACAAATAAATAAAGCCCATAACAAAAAGAGTATTAGTCATTGTTCCGACAAAAGATGCAATAGCTACAGAAAGATTTGAATTTTTATTTTTATAAGTTAAATAAAGCATACAAATAGCAATTATAGTTATTACTATAGAAATTACAATTTGATATATTTTTGCTTGATGAGTTAAATTATAAAATACCAAATAAATTAAAAATCCTGTAAGAATTGTCCACAAAATTAAAGAAATTTTTCTGATTTTTTCATTATTTTTATCTTTTAATCCTTTAAAAGTAAGTCCTGCAAAAATTCCTATTAAAATTCTTGGCAAAACTGAAATTATTGGATTGTAAAAAACAAATGAAATTGGACCAGGTCTAAGCATAGCATTTGCTATAGAAGATAGACCAAAAATAAATCCCACAAGACCACCAACGATTGGTCCTTCCAAAATTGCAGCTATAATAACTGGTATGTGCATGGTCGTAATATTAATTAAACCTAGGGGAATGTATCCCATCGGAGTGAATCCTAAAACCATAGTGATTGCTCCAAGCATAGCAACAGTTACCATTTTACGAGTTTTTTCTTTATTATTCATATTACCTCCTGATACAACTCCTTACGGATGTCGTTCATTATATAATTATTATATACCAAAAAAATAAAATGTCTAAAAATTAACTAAGAATTTTGTGAAAATCATTTTTGAAACAATAAGAAATAAAATGAAAAAATTAAAATAAAAAAACACAGATAAAAATCTGCGTTAAAATTGGTGCGCCATCAGGGATTCGAACCCTGGACACCCTGATTAAGAGTCAGGTGCTCTACCAACTGAGCTAATGGCACTAACTTGCTGACTTATTAATAATACCATCTTATAATTTTTTTGTCAACAAGGGGAAATTTTTAATAGTGAAATTATAAATCTTTTTGTTTTAATTTCATTATTAAGTTTGTATATGCTATAATGTGAAAAGGATGTTTACTTGGGACCCATCCGAAAAAAATCAAGGAGGTATTTATGTCTAGTCAAGGATATAATTTTAAGGATACAAATTTTTTAGTTAAGTCAGCTGCGATCGCGGCTTTGTATGCAATAATCACTTTAATGTTCCCATCTCTTGCGTACGGACCTATCCAATTACGTTTTAGTGAAATTTTAGTTCTTTTGGTCTTTTATAACAAAAGATTCATTCCGGGACTTTTATTGGGATGTTTTTTGGCTAATTTTGCGTCTGATATTGCTGTATTTGATGTGATTTTTGGAACTTTCGCATCTTTTTTGGCTTTTATGATGATAATTAGACAAAAAAATTTGTTCATAGCATCTTTATTTCCAGTTTTATCTATGGTTATTCCAGCTATTGGAACTTATATTTTGTTAGATTCATCAACTGCTTTCATTATTATGCTTGGACAATTTATGATGAGTGAATTTATTGTTGTATCTGTAATTGGCATTTTTATTTTTAAAATTTTAGAAAATAATTCTGCTTTTATGAATATGATTAAAAATTTCTAAGAAAAAGGGACTGTTGCGAAAATTATGAATAATCATAATTCTACAACAGTCCCTTAAATATTTTTACTTATTTATCTTCTTTATCTTTTGAATTTTTTTCTTCGTATTCTTCTTTTGTTAAAACATCAACTATTTCTGCTTTAACTGCTTGTACGTTTATTCCTGTTAGGCTATAAACTTCTTTTTTGATATTTCTATCTAATGAGGCGAATACTTCTTGAGCTTTTTTGCCATATTCAAGAATTATTTTTGTGTGAACTACAGCATTTTTTGCATCGTCAACGTCGATTGAAATTCCTGATGTATTTTCTCCGTCTGTAAAGTTATCAGCTATTGATGAAAATACATTTTTTTTCAATTCTAAAATTCCGTCTGTTTTTGTTAAAACTTTTTTTGCGATTTTTGCTATTACATTGTCGTTAATTGTATATTCACTTACTTCGTTTGCGTATTCTGCTTGAATTTCTTTGTTTTCAATTCTATCCATAATTTTCTCCTTTTAAAATTCAACTTATTAACTTGTTTACCTTATATTTTTACCCGAAGTTTTTCAAAATAAACAATTTTTAACAAAGATTTAAAATTATTTGGATAATTTTTTTATTATTTTTTCGATTTCTTCGATTTTTTCTATTCCATCTTCATTGTTTTTATCAAGTGCCTTGTAGACGCAATGTTCAAGATGGGAGGAGAGGACGTCGGAATTTATATTTTTCAAAATTGAAATTGATGCCATTATTTGATTTGAAATATCTATACAATATCTGTCATCTTCAACCATTTTTATAAGTCCGTCTAACTGTCCTCTGACTGTTTTTAATTTTCTTAGGGTTTTATCTTTGTCAGCTTGCATTATTTATACTCTATGCCAACAAATTCATATCCAGCGTCATTTATTTTTTCTTTTATTTCGTTTTCATCAATAGCTCCAAAGTAATCGACTTCTGCTAGTTTTTCATCTAAATTAACTTCGGCATTTTCAATTCCAGAAATATTTTTAAGAATTTCTTCTACACGATTTTTGCAGTGGTTACAGCTCATTTGATTTACTTTTACTATCATTTTGTTTAATTCGTTCATTTTTTTCTCCTTTATATTTTTATTTTTTTCTTTTTGAATTTCTTCTTTTATTTTTTCTTCGTTTTCAAAATTTGCTTTAAATTTTCTAAGCCTTAGTGAGTTTAAACAGACAAATATTGATGAAAAACTCATGGCAAAAGCTCCAAACATTGGGGAAAGTTTTAACCCAAAAGCAGGATAGAGAAGACCTGCTGCAAGTGGGATTCCAATTATATTATAGAAAAACGCCCAAAAAAGATTTTCTTTAATGATTTTTATGGTTGATTTTGAAAGTTTTAATGCTGATACAATATCCAAAATATTATTGTTTATTAAAATAATATCGGCAGATTCTATGGCTACATCAGTTCCATTACCTATTGCCATTGACACATCACTTCTTGCAAGTGCTGGCGCATCATTAATTCCATCTCCAACCATCAAGACTTTTTTTCCTAGTTTTTGCAAATTTTTAATTTCTTTTTCCTTGTCTTGGGGCAAAACTTCTGCGTATTTTTCGTCAATATTTAAGGCGTTTTTTATTGCCTCAGCAGTTTTTTCATTATCGCCTGTAATCATCCTAACTTCATAGCCCATTTTTTTCATTTCATCAATTGCAATTTTTGATAAATTTTTTGGTTTATCTTGAACGGCTATTATTCCGATTACATTTTTTTCATCAGCAAAATACATAGAGGTTTTTCCCTCATTTGAAAATTTATCAGCTTTTTTCTCATAGGATTTTAAATCTATATTTTTTTCTTTCATCAAGGAAATATTTCCACCATAATAAATTTTGTTTTCATATTTTGCTTTTATTCCTTTACCAGAAATCGCCTCAAAGTCTTCTATATTTTTTGCTTGAATATTTTTAGCTTTTGCATATTCGCTTATGGCGTGTGATAGGGGATGCTCGCTATTATTTTCGATTGAGCTTGCAATTTTTATAAATTCATTTTCATCAATTTCTGAAATTATATAAGTAACTTGTGGTTTTCCTTCAGTTATGGTTCCAGTTTTATCTAGTAAAATTGTATCAACTTTGTGAAGATTTTCTAAGCTTTCTGCATTTTTAAATAAGAGTCCAAATTGGGCACTTTTTCCTGTAGCAACCATAATTGCCATTGGAGTTGCAAGTCCCAAGGCGCATGGACAAGAAATTACTAAAACAGAAATTGCAAAATTTAAAGAAAATTCGAATCCATATCCTAAAATCATCCAAATTACAAAAGTAAATAAAGAAATTATCATTACAGTTGGTACAAAAATTGCAGAAATTTTATCGGCAAGTTTTGCTATCGGTGCTTTTGTTTCATTTGCTTGATTTACAAGTTCAATTATTTTTGAAAGCGTAGTATCTTCTCCAACTTTTGTAGCTTCAAATATAAAAGAGCCTTGTTTATTTAAAGTTGCAGAAATAACTTCATCTCCAATATTTTTATTTACAGGAATTGATTCGCCGGTTATTGCAGATTCATCAACAAGAGATGAACCTTCTTTTACAATTCCATCAACAGGAATTGCCTCTCCTGGTCTAACTAAAATCAAATCTCCTTTTTTCAAATCTTCAACCAAGATTTCTACTTCATTTTTATCTTTTAAAATTCTAGCTTTTTTTGGAGCAAGATCCATCAAAGATTCCAAAGATTTTTTTGTTTGACCTTTAGATTTTTTTTCGAAATATTTTCCCAAAGTAATCAAAGTCAAAATCATTGCTGATGATTCAAAATATAGGTTATGCCTATAATTTTCTACAATTTCAAATTTTTCAAAGCCAAGACCATAAGCCATTCTCATTATGGCAAATATTCCATAAATCAATGCGGCAAAAGATCCAAGTCCTACTAAAGTATCCATATTAGATGCTTTGTTAAAAAGAGCTTTAAAACCGGAAATATAAAAAATTCTATTTACAAAAACTATTGGCAAGGTTAATAAAAATTGCAAAAAAGCAAAGTTTACACTGCCACGCGCTCCCATTAAAAAATGAGGAAGTGGAAGATTTATCATGTGTCCCATAGAAACATACATAAGTGGAATCAAAAATATAAAAGAAATAATTAATCTGTTTTTGACAATTTTTTCTTCATCAAAAGTTTTATTATTTTCTTTTAAATTTTTTTTATTTTTTGGCTTTGCTCCATAGCCAATTTTTTCAACAGCTTTTATAATATCATTTTCAGAAATTTTTCCATCATCATAAGAAACAGTCATGGTTTCCGAAATAAGATTTACATTTACAAAATCAACGCCGAGTTTTTCGACAGCTTTTTGAACATTTGCCTGACAAGATGCACAAGTCATTCCACTAACATCAAAGCGTTCTTTCATTTTACCTCCTAACTAACACCGTGTGGGGGTGTTATTTTTATTATATGCTTATAATAATTTTTGTAAAGAAATATTTTTTAATTTTGATGGGTAGAAAATAAATAAGGAGTAAAAAATGAAAAGATATAATATGATTTTTAAAGGGAGAGTACAAGGAGTTGGATTTAGATATAAATCTTATTTGCTTGCAAATGAACTTGGCTTAACTGGAGATGTAAATAATTTATATGATGGAGATGTTGAATTAAATATTCAAGGAGATAGAGAAAAAATAGATTTATTTTTGGAAAAATTGGCTATGGATAGATTTATAAGAATTGATGATATAGAAATTAAAGAAAAAGAATTAATAAATAATGAGGAAAAATTTAAATTGTCTTAAAAATTAAATTGTAACAAAAAAGGCTCTTGCAAAAATACAAGAGTCTTATTTTTTGTCGAAAAAATTGCTTATTGCAGGATTTATTATTGCAAGAATTATTGATGCAATTAAAGCAGTTCCAAATGAATTTATGCTTGCACCACTTGCAAGATTAAATGTAATTTGTAAAACAATTGCGTTTACTATAAAAGAAAATAAACCAAAAGTTACAATTGTTAATGGAAGAGATAATAATTTTAAAATTGGTTTTATAATTGCATTTACAAACATTAATATTAAAGCAGTAATTATTATTGCTTTATTTTCTGTAAAAGTTATTCCATCAAATAAAATATCAAGAAGATAAAGACTAATTGCGTTTGCAATCCATTGAATTAAAAATGTCATTATTTTCACCTCGATTCAATAAGTTATTATACAATGACTTTACAAGTTGAAATAAAAAAATCAATATTTAAAGTAAAAAGCTCCATTTCTATGTGAAATGTACTATAATAATCTTGACTCATTATTTTGGATAAGAGTTGATATTAAATTAAAAATATTTATTTTCTAAAATAAATAAAAAAGAAATGAAATTATTGAGGAGAAGAAATGATTTATACACTTACTTTAAATCCATCTATTGATTATGTTTTAAAAATAGATCAGTTTTCTGATGGAGAAACTTTAAGAAGTAATGCAGAAGAAAAATATCCTGGTGGAAAAGGAATTATGGTTTCTAAACTTTTGAAAAATCTTGGAGAAAATTCAATAAATATTGGTTTTCTTGGAGGATTTACAGGAGATTTTATTAGAAAAAAATTAAATGAGTTGGGAATCGAGGAAGATTTTACGAGAATAGAAGATGATTCTAGAATAAATGTGAAATTAAAATATGAAACGGAAACTGAAATTAATGCCCAAGGTCCTCAAATTAAAGAAGAAGAAATTGAAGAATTTTTAAATTATTTAGACCAATTACAAGAAGATGATTTTGTAATAATATCTGGTTCAATTCCAAAATCTTTGGGAGATGATTTTTATAGGTTTATTGTAAATTTACTTGAAATGGATAATGTAAGATTTGCTCTAGATACTTCTGGTAAAAAATTATATAAACTCTCATCTTATAAACCATTTTTAGTAAAGCCAAATAAGGATGAACTTTCTGAAATTTTTGAAGATAAAATTGATAGTGATGAAAAAATTGTAAAATATGCAAGAAAATTAATTGACCAAGGAGCTGAAAATGTAATTGTTTCACTTGGTAAAGATGGCTCAATGTTTATTGATAGTAATATAGTTTATAAAGCAAGACCTATTGAAGGAAAATTAATTAATTCTGTTGGAAGTGGAGATAGCATGGTTGCAGGATATATTTTTGGCTATATGAAAGGATTTTCAAAACTTGATTCATATAAACTTGCAGTCTCTTGTGGAAGTGCAACAGCCTTTAGTCCTGATATTGCTGAAAAAAAACTTATAGATGACATTTTTAAAAAAGTTGATGTTGAAGAATGGAAATAAAGCTATATGATTAAAAATCAAAAAAATAATTTTTCACTAGCTTAATAATTTAAGCTGGTGTTTTTTTATTGTTTAAAATTGGGTATAGGTAAAGTAAGCGAGGTAAGATATGAAAGAATTAGAAAAAATTATAAATGAACAAAAAATATTTTTTAGAACTGGCTTAACCAATACAGAAGATTTTAGAAAAAAAGCTTTAATAACTTTAAAAAATTCTATTGATAAGTATAAGGAAGAAATTATTTATGCCTTAAAAATGGATTTAAATAAATCAAGCACAGAATCTTATATTTCAGAAATTGCAAGTGCCTATGCAGAAATAGATTTTTCCTTAAAAAATTTATCAGATTGGATGAAAGATACAAGAGAGATTACAAATATGGAGGCAATGCCTGCAAAATCTTTTACAAGATATGAACCTTTGGGTGTGACTTTAATTATTTCTCCATGGAATTATCCGTTTTTGCTTGCAATAAATCCAATTGTAAATGCAATTTCAAGTGGTAATACTGTAATTTTAAAAACTTCAAAAAAATCTTCTTATACATCAAAAATAATAAAAAAATTATTGGATGAAAGTTTTGATAGGGCGTTTATTTATTGCGTTGATAATGAAAAAGTAAGTCATGATGAACTTTTATCTTACAAATACGACCATATATTTTTTACTGGCTCTCAAAAAGTTGGAAAAATTATTATGAAAAAAGCAAGTGAAAATTTGACAAAAGTTACTCTTGAGCTTGGTGGCAAATCTCCTTGTATAGTTGATGAAAGTGCAAATTTAAAATTTGCCGCAAAAAGAATTATTTGGGGAAAGCTTTTAAACAGCGGACAAACTTGCGTTGCTCCAGATTATTTGTTGGTTCATAAAGATGTTAAAAAAGAACTTTTGAGATTGATGAAACAAACAATATTAGAATTTTATGGCGACAGAGCATTGGAAAATCCTGATTATCCAAGAATAATTGACAAAAATTCTTTTGAAAGACTAATTAATTTGATGGAAGGTCAAAATATTTACACTGGTGGTTTGTATAATTCAAAAACTTTAAAAATTGAGCCTACAATAATTGATGATGTAGATTTTGTAAATAAAATTATGCAAGAAGAAATTTTTGGACCAATTCTTCCAGTAATAGAATATGATGATATTTTTAAAGTAATAGAAAAATTAAAATTTATGGATAAACCTCTTTCAATGTATATTTTTAGTGAAGACCAAGAACATATTGATAGACTAACTTATGATTTGTCATCTGGTGGAGTTTGTATAAATGATACAATAATGCATTTGACAAATCCTAATTTAGAATTTGGAGGAGTTGGAGAAAGTGGAATGGGTGGTTATCATGGGAAATTTGGTTTTATGAATTTTTCAAACAGAAAATCTATAATGATTAGGTCGAACAATATTGATATAAAAATAAAATATCCACCATATTCAAAAGGTCAAGAAAAAATAATTAAAAAAATTTTCAAATAAGAATCCTAATTTATCTAGGATTCTTATTTTTTATTTTATTTTAATTTATTGAATAAAAAAATTACAAAAGTATAATAGCTTTTATATCAAGGGGTGGTTTAATGGTGTTTATATCTGATGAAAAGAAAAATGAAATTTTAGAAAATTCAGATATTGTAGCAATTATTGGAGATTATGTAGATTTAAAAAAATCTGGAAACTCTTATAAGGGTTTGTGTCCTTTTCACAACGAAAAGACACCATCCTTTACAGTTGATGACAGGAAACAATTATTTCATTGCTTCGGTTGTGGCGAAGGTGGAGATGTTGTTTCTTTTATTATGCACAAAGAAGGACTTTCCTATATTGATTCTATGAAATATTTGGCTAAAAAAGCTGGTATAAAACTTGATGATACAAAATCTTCTAAAGAAAATAAAATTTTAAATAGATATTACGATATTAATAAAGATATAATGATGTATTTTTACAAAAATTTGTTGACTGATAAGGCGGGACAAATTTATTTAAAAAACAGAGGATTTAGATCAAATATTGTAAATACTTTTATGCTGGGTTTTGCAAAAAATTCTTGGGATGATTTATTAAATTATGTAAAAAATAAAGATTATCTTTTGGATGATATTGAAAATTTGGGTTTAATTAAAAAATCTCAAAATGGAAAATATTATGATAAGTACAGAAATAGATTGATTTTTCCAATTATAAATCACTATGGAAAAGTTATTGGATTTGGTGGAAGAAGTATTGATTCTACTATGCCAAAATATTTAAATTCACCAGAAAGCCAAGTTTTTAAAAAAAGATACAACCTCTATGGTTTAAATATTTTCAAAAAACAATCTAATAAAGATATTATCTTGGTTGAAGGATATATGGATGTAATTGGTTTAAATAATCAAGGCATTGACCAAGCTGTTGCAAGTCTTGGGACATCTCTTACAAATGATCAGGCAAAACTTTTAAAAAGATATGCGAAAAATGTTTATATTTGCTACGACGAAGATAATGCTGGAATAAAAGCTACAGATAGGGCAATTGAAATTTTATTAGATGAAGGAATAAAACCTAATATAATTAGCCTTGAAAAAGGTCTTGATCCAGATGATTTTGTAAAAAAATATGGCAGAGATGCTTTTATTAAAAAAATGGATGAGGCTAGTGATGTTTACAATTACAAGTATAATAAAATTCTCGACTTATATGCAGATAGTAAGGACAATGAAAAATTTGAAAAATTAAATTTATTTATAGAATTTTTATCTTCAATAAAATCAGATCTTACTAGAGAAATTTTCATAAATAATGTAAGCAAACTTTTTGATATAGATAAATCTACTTTAAAAGAATCTGTCTTAAAGTATAATGATAACTACAAAAAGACTTACAAAAATCAAAATAAAGATAGTTTTTATAATAAAAATGATTTTAAAAATTTTAACGCCAATCAAAACACAATTATTGAAAGAAAAAAATATTCTGTTTCCACAAATGAGCTTGAAGCATTAAGATTATATCTTAATCAAAAAGATGAGTATGATGAAAATAAAGAGTTTTTTGATCAAGTAATAGTGGATGAAAAATTGCTTGAAATAAAAGAATATATTGACAAAAATGGTTTTGATAAGATAAGCGAAAATTTTTCGAATGACTACCAATTTATTATAGATTACATCAAAGATAAGTCCAATAAGATTGTAGGAAAAGAATTAATAGAAAAAATAAATTTAGAAAATAGAAAAAAACTTTTAAAAAAGTTAAGAAATAGAGACTAATCACTTCAAAGCTGGAGGGGAGACTTATGACTAGTGATAACGAAAAGATGCTAGAAGATGATCTTCTAAGGGAAATAATAGATGAATTTAAATCTATTAGTGAATCTCAAGATGGGGTTGTAACTTACAAACAAGTTTACACTTTTGAGACCTTTAAAGAAATGGAAGATGAAAGCAAAAAATATGTTATAGGCCAAATTATATCCAATGGAATAGAGATTGTTGAAGAACAAAGAACTGTTTTGGACGAAGATGAAGATGACGAAGAAATCAGAGAAGATCTTGATAATGATGACGATGAAGATTTTTCAGATGAAAAACTTGAAGATCACATGAAAAAAGTTTCTAATAAGCAAAAGTTAGAAAAAAAGTTTATGCAAGATGAAGCTATCACTGGTATAAAGTTGGATGACCCTGTAAAAATGTATTTAAAAGAAATTGGAAAAGTTAAGCTATTAGATGCTCACGAAGAAATATTTTTGGCGAAAAAAATGGAGCTAGGAGATATTGCTTTCAGGAGTAAAAGTGGCAAAAAACTTACCAAACAAAATAAAGTAAAACTTGCTTTAGATATATTTTATGGAGATCTTTCATTAACTATACTTGGTGCAAATCAATCAATTTTAGAAAATAAAGAATTAGATGATGAAACAAAAACAAATCTTGAGTCATTGATTGAAATTGGAAATCAGTTTGAAAATATGTTAAACCAAGAATTAACAGATGAGCAATTGGAAGCCATAAAATCTAAAATACTAATTTGCAATATTGCACAAAAATCTATAGCAGACAAAGAATTAAGCGAAAAAGAAGCAAATATTTTGTGTGATTTATTTGATAATTTTGGAAAATTAGTTGCAACAAAAGAATCTGACGATATAGTTTCACTAATTTATTTAGCTTTTTCAGACCTTTACAAAAAGGGAGCTGAAAATGAAATTTTAAAAACCAATGATAGGCTGATAATTAACGATTTAATAAATTTTTCAAACAAAGCCAGGCAAGTTTATGAATATAAGCCGCTTTCAGAATCAAGTATAAAAGATTTGGAAAGATTTACAAAAACCAAAAATCTGTGCAAGAAAATTTTTGAAGATCAAGGATTTGATGCAGACGATGTAAAAAGATTGAATAGGGCAATATTTGATGCAAATAGGGCAAAACAAAAATTAGCAGAGACAAATTTAAGGCTTGTTGTATCAATTGCAAAAAAATATGTAGGTCGTGGAATGAGCTTTTTGGATTTGATTCAAGAAGGAAATATGGGACTTATGAAAGCAGTTGATAAGTATGATTACAACAGAGGATTTAAATTTTCCACTTATGCAACTTGGTGGATAAGACAAGCTATAACTCGTGCTATTGCCGACCAAGCTAGAACAATTAGAATTCCTGTTCACATGGTTGAAACAATAAATAAATTAGTTAGAATTCAAAGACAATTAGTTCAAGATTTAGGTCGTGATCCATCAAACGAAGAAATTGCTGAGCAAATGGGAATTGAAGTTGAAAAAGTTCAAGAGATAAGAAAAATTGCCCAAGAACCTGTTAGTTTGGAAACGCCAATAGGCGAAGAAGAAGACAGCCATTTGGGAGATTTTATAGAAGATGATACAGCTATAAATCCTGATGATGCAGCAAATTATTCAATGCTTAGAGATCAACTAAATGATGTCTTATCTTGTCTTGGAGCAAGAGAAAAAAGAGTTTTACAATTAAGATTTGGACTTATAGATGGAACTCCAAGAACATTAGAAGAAGTTGGCAAAGAATTTGATGTTACACGCGAGAGAATTAGACAAATAGAAGCAAAGGCGCTAAGAAAATTAAAATCGCCTAATAAGAGTGAATTATTGAAAGACTTTTTATAAATGAAAATTACTAAACGACTAGAAAAAATAGCAAAGCTAGTTGATGAAGGTAAAAAAGTAATTGATATTGGGACTGATCATGGATTAGTCCCTTTATATTTAGCAAAAAATGAAATATCAAAAGAAATTCTTGCAACAGACATTTCAAAAAAAAGCCTTCAAAAACTAGAAGAAAAGCTAGATGATAATTTAAAAAAAATAATAAAAACAAAAGTTTGTGACGGACTAAATGATATAGAAATAAAAGACAATCAAATAGCCATAATTGCAGGAATGGGTGCAGTTACTATAATTGAAATTATTTCTAATAATATAGAAAAGATAAGAAAACTTGATTATGTAATTGGTGAAGGAAATATAGGAAATGAAAAATTAAGAAAATTTTTAAATGAAAATAATTTTTTTATTGATAAGGATTTTCTTATTAAAGATGGTAGAAAACATTACGATATAATTAGATTTAAGAATGGAAAAGATAGAAAACTTTCTTTGGGAGAAATTTATTTTGGTAAATTTATCTACCAAGATATCAATCCATTATTAAAAAAAAGACTTGATCAAATTTATAAGAAAAATATAAAATTTAAAGAAAATATAGAAAAATTTTCAGAAAATAAACAAGGATTAGACCTTATTGAAGAAAGATTAAAAGCTATAGAAGAGGTTAAAAATTATGAAAATAAAAGATGTAATTAAATTTTTGGAAGAAAGATTTCCACTTTCACTACAAGAAGATTGGGACAATTCTGGACTTCAAATTGGAAATATAGAAAATGACCTAACAAACATAATGATTTCTTTGGATCTTGATGAACAAACAATACAAAAAGCAAAAGAGAAATCTTGTAATTTGATTATAAATCATCATCCATTTTTATTTTCTTCAATTAAATCAATAGACTTAAACGAAGAAAAGGGAAAGATAATTAAAGATTTAATTAAAAATGATATTACAGTTTTTGCCATGCATACCAATCTTGATATAGGTAAAGGCGGAGTAAATGATAATTTAGCAAAACTTTTAGAGCTTAGAGATATTTCAAATTTAGATACAAATAATGAAAATCCTATGGCAAGATTTGGATATACAGATGAAATAACAGCTTATGATTTTTCAAAATATATAAAAGAAAAATTAAATTGTAAAGGACTTATACTTTATGGAGATAAGGATAAAAAAATAGAAAAAGTTGCTCTTTGTGGAGGAGCTGGCAGTGATTTTATAAATGATGCAATTGATAAAAATTGCGATCTTATTGTAACAAGTGATGTAAAATATCATGAGGCTATAGATAATTGTAAAAAAATAAATATAGTCGATCCAGGACATTTCGCAAGCGAAAATCATATTATTTATATGATAAAAGATTTATTAGAAAAAAATTTTGCAACAGGAATATACGCATGCGCAAAAAAAGATTCATATAGAGAATTTATATAATCTTTACAAATAAAAAAATTATGATAAAATAAATAACGGAGTAAATTGAATAATCGCGTCAATGACGAGGAAAGTCCGTGCACCACAGAGTAAGGATGCTAGATAACGTCTAGTAAGGGTGACCTTCAGGCAAGTGCAAAAGAAAGTATACCGCCAAAAATTTTTGGTAAGGGTGGAACGGTGAGGTAAGAGCTCACCAGATAATTAGTGATAATTATGCTGTGTAAACCCCATCCGGTGCAAGAACAAAAGGGACATTAGGATTTCTACTCGAAACAGTCCAGTATGGTAGTTCGCTTGAGCTAATTGGTGACAATTAGCCTAGATAGATGATTATTTTTAACAGAACACGGCTTATAGATTTACTCTATTTTTATTAAATTTAACTATCCTAATATAAAAGGGTAGTTTTTTTATTGGAAAATTTAAAAATAAATTGTAACAAATAAGAAAAAAATATAGAAAAAGTTACGAAATAAAAATAATTTTTCAAATATTTTAAATAAATTGGGTTTGTACAAGTGTTTTCACAAATAAACATAAAAAATATGTCAAAAAGTGTAATTTTTTTGTAACTTCTTATTGACTATTTTGTTAAAAAGTTATATTATAATTCTAGATTTCATAACAGATAAAAAAACAAATTTTAAACGGAGGAAACAATGAGTAAGAAAAATATAGGATCGACAATAGGAGTGTTAGCCGCAGTTACAATAGGTGCTTCTGCTTATGCTTCTACGATTAATAATTTAGATAAAGAAGATCAATCAAAAAAGGTATTAGAAAATAATGTATCTTATATTGAAAAAGAATATGCATCCAAAGTTAATTCTGTAAAAAAAGATTATTCTAACGAAGTTAAAAATACTAAATTTGCAGAAAAAACAGATACAAAAAAAGATGCAAAATTATCTAAAACAAGAAATTTGGCTGATCCTACACTTTTTGAATCATCAAGTGAAGATGCTATAGTTAAAGCTGTAGATGAAAAAATTCAAGAAAATAAAGAAGAAGATCAAAATAAAAATCAAAATACAGTTGAACAAGCTTTAGAACAAAGCCCTGTAGTTGAAAAGTTTGTAGCTGTAGAATCATTAAATGTTAGATCTTCAAAAAATGATCAAGAAAATAACGTAATAGACGTATTAAATAAAAATACTAAAGTAAGTGGACAAGTTGAAGATGGTTGGTTAAAAACTGATAAAGGATACATAAAATTAGACTTTTTATCTGATCAAGCTGTAGAAGATACTAACCAAGAAGATTTAATAGCCCAAGAAGAGGCAAGAAAAGCTGAGGAAGCTAAAAAAGCTGAAGAAGCAAGAAAAGCTGAGGAAGCAAGAAAAGCTGAAGAAGCTAAAAAAGCACAAGCTAGCCAAGCAACAAGTTATACTGGCTGGGTAAATGTTAGTGCATTAAATGTAAGAAGTGGAGCAGGAACAAGTTCTAGCATTATTGGATCATTGTCAACAGGAGATAAAGTTTCAGGAACACTTCAAAATGGTTGGTTAAAAATTAGTTATAATGGACAAGTTGCTTATATATCTGCAAACTGTTTATCAAATACAGAAGTTAAAAAGCCAGTTGTTGAGAAAAAACAAGAAAATAATACACCAGCAAAACAAGAAAATACAGTTCAATCTCAAGCTTATACAGGTTGGGTAAATACAGCTGCATTAAATGTTAGATCAGGTGCATCAACATCATACAGTATAATAGGCTCTTATACTATGGGAGATAAAGTTAGTGGACAATTAGCTAATGGATGGTTGAAAGTAAACTATAATGGAAGAAGTGGATATATAAGTGCAAATCTACTTTCAAGCAAAGAAGTTGCTAAACCACAACAAGTTGTAGAAAATAATAAATCAAATAATAATGCAATTGGACAACAAACCGCAACTCAAACACCTCAAGCTTCAGCAAGTGGGCAAGCTGCTGCAAATATTGCTAGACAATTTGTTGGTTATCCTTACGTGTGGGGAGGAGCATCTCCAAGTGGATTTGATTGTTCAGGTTTAGTTTATTATGCTTATAAACAAATTGGAGTTAATTTAAATAGAAATTCTGCTGCACAATTCTCTAATGGATATTCAGTAGGTATCAATAATTTGCAACCAGGAGATCTTGTATTCTTTAATCAAAGTGGATCTATAGACCATGTAGGAATGATTGTTGATTATAATGGTAATTATGTTCATGCAGTAAGTCCAGGAGTTGGAGTTCAAATTGGAAATATCTATAATTCATGGAGTCAAAGAGTATTTGCAGGAGCAAGAAGAATATTTTAATTAAATAAATTAAAAACACCCTTAGGGGTGTTTTTTTAGGATTAAATTATGAAGATTATTAAGTCAAATGAAATAAAAAATGATATATTAAAAAATATAAAATATTGCAATAAAAAGAAAAGCTTATTAATAATATCTCAAAATAATGATTTAGCTGTAAATCAATATAAAAATGCAATTATAAGAAGATGTAATGAATTTAATATTGATTATATTGATAAAGAATTTAGTAAAGAAGATAATCATTTAGATATAATAAATTATTGTAATAATTTAAAAAATATTGATGGTTTTATAGTTCTCCAACCTCTCTTAGAGTCGACAGATCTAGATTATTTAAGAGAAAATATTCCTTTTAATGATTTAGATGGCTTTAAGTATGATTCTTTAGGAAAAATAATGAGTAAAAAATTTGAGAATTTACCACAAACAGTAAAGTCTATTATAAAATTTATTAATTATATGAATTTAGACTTGGAGGGAAAGGATATAATAATAGCTAATTCAACTAATATTATTGGAAAACCATTAGCTATGTATTTAAATTATAAAAAAGCTTCAGTAACACTCTTTAATTCAAAAACAAAAAATCAAAAAGAAAAAATTAAGAATTGTGATATATTTATATCTGCAATTGGAAAAGCAAATTATTATAATAAAGATTATTTTAGAAATGGACAAATAATAATTGATGCAGGAGTAAGTTTTGTAGATGGAAATATGTACGGCGATATTGATTATGAATATATAAAAGATTTAGATATAAAAATTGTTACTTGTAAAAATGGAGTAGGCTCTATTACAACCTTATCGTTATTAGAAAGTCTTTTATATAGTTGAAAAGCATTTATTTTTCTTTATGGTATAATTATAAAGTGATTTAAAATGGCAAAAATTTAATAAAAGGCGAAGTATATGAAAAAATTTAAATTAGTAATTTTAGGTACAGATTTAAATGCTTATGGTGTTGCAAGAAGTGCGCATGAGCTTTATGGAATAAAATCTATATGTATGGGAATAAAAAATTTAAGGGATACAAGAGATTCTAAAATATGTGAAGTACATACAAATGAAAATTTTGAAGATGATAATGTTTTTGTAGAAGAGCTGATAAAATTAAAGAAAAAATATAAAGATTATGAATTGATTCTGATTTCTTGTTCTGATGGTTATTCATCCTTACTTGTTAATAATAAAGAAAAATTAAAAGACTATTATTTATTTAATTACGTTGATAAATATATGCAAGAGAAATTAGAAAATAAAATTGATTTTTATGAAATTTGCGAAAAATATGGTCTAGATTATCCTGACACAGTTATTACAAATGACAATACAGATGAATCAATTAAAAAAATTGAATCAGAATTGTCTTATCCTATAGCATTAAAGGCAAATGATTCAATTGAATTTTATAATACTCATTTTGAGGGGAAGAAAAAAGCTTATAAAATTCACAATAATGAAGAATTAGTGAAAACTTTAAATCAAATTTATAATGCTGGATATACTGGAAAAATGATAGCACAAGATTTTATTCCGGGAGATAGCTCTGATATGTATGTTTTAAATGCTTATGTAAATACAAGTTCACAAGTAAAAATGATGAGCCTTGGAAAGTGTTTGTTAGATGAAGTCTTACCTTTAAATATCGGAAATTATAATGCTTTGGTAACAATGGGAGATGACAATATATATAAGCAATATAAGAAATTTTTGGAAGAAATTTCTTATACAGGTTATGCAAATTTTGATTTAAAATATGATAAGAGAGATGGAAAGTATAAGGTATTCGAAATAAATATAAGACAAGGCAGGTCAAGTTTTTATATGAATGCAGCCAATAATAATTTTATTAAATATCTTGTAGATGATTTAATTTTTAATAAAGATGAACCATGCTATTATGAATATGAAAATGGATTATGGTTGTATGTTGATCCATCAGTTTTGAAAAAATATGTTAATAGAAAAGATAAAGACTTGGCTTTAAAAATGTTAAAAAAAGGCTATGTTTTTACAACTTGGTATAAAAATGACAAAAATTTTAAAAGATTTCTTAATTATATGAGAAGAAGATTTTCAACTATTAAATACTATAAAAAATTTTCTAATTAAATAAATTGCATATGATTTTAATGTAGGTATGCATAATTTTATTTTAAATTTTTAGATTAAGAGTATAAAATAATTTTTTGTAATTATATAATTGTAAATTTATTTTTAAAGGCAAATTCAAATTTGAGTTTGCTTTTTTATTTTACATAAAAAATAGCTAGATTCCTCTAGCTATTTTTGTGATTTTAAAGATTTTATTTTTATACTAATTTTTTTGCAGCTTCTAATGCAGCTTTATAATCAGGTAATTCTGTGTTTTGTTCTAAATATTCAACATGAACTAATTTATTTTCTTTATCTACAACAAAAACTGCTCTGTTTTGTAGTTTTAATTCTTTGATTAGGGTTGCGTATTTGTCTGCAAAATCTAAGAAATTGTAATCTGATACTGTTTTTACTTGATCTATTCCTTTTGCTGAGCAAAATCTTGCTTGGGCAAATGGTAGGTCGTTTGATATTGTTACGATTGAAACATCAGGGCTTATATCTGCAGCAGCCTTGTTGAATTTTGTTGTTTGTATTTCGCAAACTGATGTATCAAGTGATGGTACTACTGATATAATTTTTATTTTTCCTTCTTCTTCTTTATAAAAATCATATTCTGACAAGTCGTTATTTATTGCCTTAAAGTTTGGAGCGCTATCTCCAACTTTTAGTTCTTCGCCTATTACTGTGATTTCTTCTTCACCGAATTTTTTCTTTCTTTCTGTCATTTATACCTCCTAAAATGTATAATTGTTTCTATATTAATATACCCATTTTTTTTATTTTGTAGGAGAAATTTTAAATAATTAGATTATTATTGTCAAATGCTTTTAAATAAGGTATAATTAATCAGTATGAAAGTTAGAAAATAAGGAGGAAGCAATGGCAGATATAGTTTTAAATTCAGAAAAAAGAGAAGCTGTCGGAAAAAATAAAGTTAATAAACTTAGACAACAAGCTATTGTACCAGGTGTTGTATATGCTAAAGATAAAGAAAATATAAATGTACAATTTACTTCTAGAGATTTTGAAAAAGTTTTGTCTCAAGCAGGTACAACTACAATTATTGACTTAGATATTGATGGAGAAAAGGTACCAGTACTTATTAAAGATTATCAAATGCACCCATTTAAATCTCAATTTTTCCATGTAGATTTCCAAGCAATCAATGCTAAGGAAGCTATCAGAGTAACTGTTCCAGTTTACTTAAATGGAAGAGATGACATTAGGGTTGAACCTTCTGTATTAGTTCAAAATATTGATTCAGTTGAAGTTGAATGTTTACCAATGTATATTCCACAATATGCAGAATTGGAAGTTACTGATATGCAAATTGGTGATTCTTTCACAGTAGCTGATTTTGATATTGCAAAAGATGAAAATATCAATATTCTACTTGAAGAAGATGAAGTTGTTTGTTCACTTCAAGAACCTCAAGAAGAAGTTGTTGTTGATGAAGATGGCGAAGGTGAATCTGCAGCTGATGTACCAACTGTTAATGAAACTGAAGAAAAAGAAGACGAAGAATAAGTCTAAGAAACAAAGACCTTTACTGGTCTTTTTTTTTTGCAAAAAATTATTTTTGATTTTAAATTTTTCTATTAGAATTTTTTAAAAAAATTTGAAATTTTCTTACGAATTTTGTTTTTGAATTTATAAAAATTTTTTAATCAAGGAATGTTTTATAAAACTATTAAATGTTTGAAGTATTTGATATAATAATATTATGAATGGATTATTAATTGTATTTGAAGGTCCTGATGGTTCTGGAAAAACTACTGTCTTGGAAAAAGTTTATAATAAGCTTTTGGAAGATGGGTATGATATATATAAGTTTAGGGAACCTGGTGGAACTGATATTTCAGAAAAAATTAGAGAAATTATTTTGGATAATGAAAATATAGAAATGAATCCAAGGTGTGAGGCCTTGTTGTATGCAGCAAGTAGGGCTCAATTGGTAGGTGAGAAGCTTAGACCTTTGTTGGAAAAAGGTTCAATAATTCTTTGTGATAGATTTGTTCTTAGTTCTATGCTTTATCAAGGAATTGGAAGAGGTCTTGGTGTAGACGAAGTTAAAAATATTAATGATTTTGCCATCGGAGAAATTAGGGCGGATTTAACTTTGTTTTTGAATATTGACTATAAAACTGCCATTGATAGAAAAAGGAAAAATTTCATTTCTGATCGTTTGGAAAACGAAGATGATTCTTTTCACAAAAAAACTTATGATGGCTATATAGAATTATCCAAAAGGTTTAAGGATGAAATTATTTCAATCGATGCTAACAAAAGTATAGATACGGTTGTAGATAATTGTTTGGCTACTATAAAAACATATTTAAAGGAGAAAAAATGAAACTTTTAATAGCTATAGTTCAAGATGCGGATGCAAATTTTTTGATGGATTCTTTGACAGACAAAAGATATAGGGTAACAAAGCTTGCAACAACAGGTGGGTTTTTGAGAGAAGGAAATACTACTCTTCTTATTGGTATTGAAGAGGAAAATCTTGATGAAGTAAAGCAAATTATTGAAGATAATTGTAAAAAAAGAACAACTCAATCATCAGTAATTAATCCGACGGCAGATTCTCCACTTTTGGCAACAAGCGCACCAGTTGATGTGAATGTTGGTGGAGCTACTGTATTTATTTTGGATGTTGACCAATATATAAGAATCTGAAATGATAGAAATTTTAGAAAATCAAATAAAAAATGATAAACTTTCCAATGCCTATATCTTTGAATCAAAAAATTCTTCTTATAATCTAGATAAGGCATTGGAATTTTCTAAGAGCGTTTTTAATAATTTTGGTATAAGTACCAAGCTTGAAGAAAATCCTGATTTTGAAATAATAAAAAAAGATGACAAGGAAAAAAATATAAGCATAAAGACCATTAGAATTTTGATAAAAGATATGTATCTAAGACCTAGTAATGGTAAAATTAAAATTTATATAATTAAAGATAGCGAAAATTTGAGCATTGAAAGTTCAAATGCCCTTTTAAAAAGCATAGAAGAGGCAAAAGATTATATAATTTTAATTTTTACAACTAATAATGCTTATAGTCTTTTAAAAACCATAAGATCAAGATGTCAAATCATAAGTTTTAAAAGTCAAATAGAAAATGAATTTGTAGATAGGGAAAAACTATCCTATATATTGAGTGAAATAATTTCTGGAAATTTTTCTTTTTATTACAAAAATAAAGATTTCTTTTCAAAGGCAAAAGATTATAAGGAAGAATTATTTGTAGAAATTTTAAATTTTTTCAATAATTTGATAAAATTAAAATATTACAAGAATAATGCAAAAGAGAACAAGAAAGTTTTATTTTACTTGAGAAAAATAGAAAATTTACCTTTTGATTCTATTGATAGGATAATAAGAAAAGCCGAACAAATAACAAAAGGATTTAAAAATAATGTAAATTTCGACATGGCAGTTGAAAATTTCCTTATTTTTATATATAGAGAGGGGAGAAATATTGAAAGTAGTAGGGATAAGCTTTAAAAAAGCAGGAAAAATATATTATTTTAATCCACTAGATTTTGATTTACATATTGGAGATATGGTCATAGTTGATTCTAATTCATGTCTTGAAATGGGAATAGTTAAAACGCCAATTAAAGAAATAAATAAAAGCGATTTTGACCGTGAATTAAATGAAATTATTAGAAAAGCCAGTAAAGAGGATCTAGTTGAAGAAGAAAGAAATAGAAAAGATGCCTTGGAGGCTGTAGAAATATGCCAAGAAAAGGCAGACAATCTTGGACTTAATCTTCATGCTATTGAAGCAGAATTTACTTTCGATAGAAAAAAATTACTCATTTATTTTTCATCAAATAATAGAGTGGATTTTAGAAAACTTGTAAAAGAACTTGCATCAATTTATAGAAATAGAATTGAACTTAGACAAATCGGAGTAAGAGACCATGCAAAATTGGTTTCAAGCGTAGGAATTTGTGGACAAAAATGTTGTTGTGCAAGATTTTTGAGCGATTTTCAACCCTTATCAATAAAAATGGCAAAAGAACAAGATATAACCCTAGATCCAAATAAAATTTCAGGTTTGTGTGGAAGGCTAATGTGTTGTCTATCTTACGAAAATGAAAGCTATAAAATAGCAAAAAAATCAATGCCAAAAGTAGGCGAAAAAATTCAAACAGAAGATGGAATTGGCGTTGTTGTAGAAAACAACTATGTAAAAGAAAAATGTAAAATTAGAGTAAGAATAGAAGAAGACGATACAGAAATCGAAAAATCTTATTGCCCAAAGGATATAAGAAGAATAGTTGACAAATAATTGATAAAAATGAGAAAATATTGAGATTTACTATCATTTGACATTAGTTAATTTAACTACTATAATATTAATATAACAAATTAGGAGGTAAAATTATGGCTTATAGAATAGATGAAAATACATGTATATCATGTGGATCATGCGAAGGTGAATGTCCAGTTCAAGCAATTGAACAAGGAGACGCAGCATACGAAATCGACGAAGATGCTTGCATCGATTGTGGATCATGTGCAGCTGTATGTCCAGTAGAAGCAATCTCACCAGCAGAATAAGATATATACATATAAAAAGTAAGGCTCAGTTTATACTGAGTCTTTTATATTGCTTAAAATCTTTAAAAATGACAAAATTAATAATTACAAAAATAATTGACAATTTTTACATTTTTTGCTAATATATCTTTTGATGTAAACAAGGAGGCATTATGAAAAATTCTAAAAAAATTTACCACGTAGAAGATAAGTTACCATTTAAATTATTGTTACCACTTTCAATCCAACACACATTCGCAATGTTTGGAGCTAGTGTCTTGGTCCCTATTTTATTTAAAATAAATCCAGGAATAGTACTTTTTATGAATGGTATCGGAACATTATTATTTATATTAATTACCAAAAAGAAAGCACCTGCTTATTTGGGATCATCATTTGCATTTTTAGCACCAGGAACAGCTATTATTGCAAGTCAAGGATTTCAATATGCGCAAGGTGCTTTTATTGTGGTCGGAACTCTAGGATGTTTTTTGGCATATATAATTTATAAATTTGGAATAGGATGGATAGATGTAGTATTGCCACCAGCAGCTATGGGTTCAGTCGTTGCCCTAATAGGATTTGAGCTTGCAGGAAATACAGTAACAGGCGGTTCAATCGGAGCAAACTTGATGACAGATACAGCAAGTTATAAAGATTTTATAATATTTGGAATTACACTTTTTACAGCCATAATCGGTTCAGTATCATTCAAAGGATTTTTATCAACAATTCCAATCCTAATAGCAATAGTAGTAGGATATATTTGTTCAGTATTTTTTGGAATGGTAGATTTTACACCAGTCTTAGAAGCAAAATTATTTACCCTACCAAACTTTTCAGCACCAAAATTTTCAATAGAAGCAATTTTATCAATGCTACCAGTAATATTAGTAATAACAAGCGAACACATCTCCCACCAAGTTGTAACAAGTAATATTATAGGAAGAAATTTATTAGAAGATCCAGGTCTACACAGGTCAATATTTGCAGACAACTTTTCATCAGCCCTTTCAGGATTAGTAGGAGGAGTACCAACAACAACCTATGGAGAAAATATAGGAGTTATGGCAATAACAGGAGTATATTCAGTTCAAGTAATAGGAGCTGCAGCAGTTATATCAATATTAATGGCCTTTGTTGGACCACTTGCAGCCTTAATTCAAACAATACCAGGAGATGTAATAGGAGGAGTAACCTTCTTGTTATATGGAATGATAGGAACAAGCGGTATAAGATTATTAGTAGATCAAAAAGTAGACTATTCAAAATCAATAAATTTAATCCTAACATCAACAATATTTATAGCAGGATTATCAGGCCTATCAATAAAATTTGGTTCAATTCAATTACAAGGTATGGTACTAGCTTCAGTAGTAGCAGTCCTCTTATCAGCTTTTATGACCTTGCTTAGAAAATTAAATTTAATAAATCAATAAAAAATAAAAATCAAGCTGTAAATTTATGGCTTGATTTTTTTAGTAATAAAAATTCAAAAAGAGACTAATAAAAAATGAAATAAATTTATTTTTTAAAAGTCTCTTTATTAAAATTGGATAAACAAAAAAAGAAATAAATTTATTTAATAATGTAAAAATTATAAAATTTAAAATTTTAAAATTAAAAATGGGCAAAAAAATGGAGCCACTTCCCAGGATCGAACTGAGGACCTCATCCTTACCATGGATGCGCTCTACCTACTGAGCTAAAGTGGCACATAATGTAATATACCATAGAAAAAATATTTTTGCAAATAATTTTAAATTATACAATAAAAACGGTATAATAGGGGTAATTGTAGTAAATTTATGAAATTTATGGTATAGTAAACTTATAATA